>NZ_CP026947.1:1255651-1883476 GCF_003065405.1 Corynebacterium yudongzhengii | reverse complement strand
TTCCATGAGCGCGGCCTGCTCCTCCGGGCCGGCGGCGGTATCGGCCCGGCGCAGAAGCTCACGCACCTCAGGCGAGTCATAGCGCAGGTAGGCCTCCGGGTCACCGAACAAGGTGGGAATATCGCGGGGTTCGACGTGCGCGATCGCCGACATCTGATAATCGGCCGCCCCCATGACCTCGTTGAGCCACAGCGCCGGGAACTCGATCGACTCCAACTCGACGTCAAAGCCCACCTCCTCGAGCTGGGAGTACACCAGTTCGGAGAGGTTTTCGGTATAGGTCTGCGAGGGCACCTTGAACAACACCTGCGGGCGATGGTCGTCGTCATAGCCGGCCTCGCGCAGAAGCTCGCGGGCCAGCTCCGGGTCATAAGGAGCGTAGTCCTTGCCCGTGAACCACGGATCTATCGGGGCGACCGGAGCCCCGCCGGTGTCGGCGGCCAGGCCCTCCCAGACGACCTCGGAGACATGCTCACGGTTGATCGCATGCGCCACGGCGCGGCGCACCCGCGGGTCGTCGAAAGGCGCGGCGTCGTTATTCAGCGAGAGCAACACCTCGCCGTTCGTGGTGCCGACCTCGATGCCATAACGCTCATCCAGAGTGTCGAGCAGCTCCGGGGCCTGCATGCCATAGACCACGTCAGTATCGCCGGTGCGCAGGGCGTTGACCGAGCTCATCGCGTCGGGGTAGTAGCGGATGGCGGCGTCATGATCCGCCGGCTTGCCCCAATAATCCGGGCGGGCGGCAAAAGAGATGGACTCGCCGGGCACGAAACGCTCGACGGTATAGGGGCCGGTGCCGATGGCCTTTCCGGCGAGCGAGTCCATGGCGCTCGGCGTCATCATCGCCCCGGTGAGGGTGGCCATCGACCACAGCCAGTGCTGCGACGGGCGCTGCAGGTCCACCTCGAGGGTGTGCTTATCGACCACCCGCGCCTCGTCCACCACCTCCATCTGGGAGGCCAACCCATTCGTCCAGTTGTTCAGCACGTTGTCTATCGATGCCGCGGCGGTCTGCGCGGTGAACTCCTCGCCGTTGGAGAAGTGCACGTCGTCGCGCAGGTAGAAGGTGTAGCGGGTGCCGGCGTCGTCGATATCCCAGTGCGTGGCCAGATGCGGCTGGATTTCACCGTCGTCGTCGATGACCACGAGGGTTTCGTAGACATTCGACATCAAAGCTGCCGGGATGCCGGCGCCGCCGGTGGTGGTGAAGTCCAGCGAGGTCGCGGGGTTGGTGGTGGCGACGACGATGTCGGCGTTGGCGACGCGACCCACCTGGGTGGCGGTATGCCCGGCGGTGCAGGCAGTCAGCAGGCCGGTCAGCATGATAGCGCCGGTGAGAACTAGGCGCTTAAACATTGACCGCGACCCACAGGGGAGAAGGCGTGCACGAAGAGCTGTTCATGCCCATCGAGACGTTGTCGGCGCGGTAGCGGTAGTCGGCATATTCCATGGGCACGCCCGCGGAGGTGAAACAGCGCATGCTCAGCCGCAACAGCGGCTCGCTGATATCGCTCTCGAGCAGGCGCGCCTCCTCCTCACTCGGGGTGAGGGCGGTCAGCGTGCGCGAGACCGTGTGGAAGCTAATGCCCTGACGCTTCAGCTCCTCGTGCACGGAGTGGGCGTCGGTATCGAGATCGAGCAGGTGGCGGCCGGCCTCCATGCGGAAGTGTTGCTGCTCGATGAGGAAGGGCACCTCGTTGGCGGTGCGTACGCGGCGGATGGTGACGATGGGCTCGCCGTCGTCGAGCTCCAGCTGTTCGGCGACCTCGCCGGTGGCGGAATGCTCGGTGACGTACTGGGTGCGCGCGCCGGGAGTCAGCCCCGTCTGGCGCAGCCACGTCGTCGCCGAGATGATCGACTCGAAAGACTCCGTGCCCGGCGAGTCCAGCACCCGGGAGCGCCGGCCCCTCCCAGAGGTGATGAGCCCTTCGGAGCGCAGCGTCGCCAAGGCTTGTCGTACCGGGCCGCGGGAGGAGTCGAATTGGCGGCACAGCTCAGCCTCCGAGGGCAGCAGGGAGCCAGGTTCGAGCGTGCCGTCGTGGATCTGCCCGTGGAGGTGGGCAGCGATCACTTCGTGTTGCTGCGCAGGCTGGCCTTGCTGCATAAGGTGGCACTCCGATTCTTTTGTTCCTGATGTCAGGGCGCTATATCGCGTTCGGGCAATATAACGCCTGAGAGCCTACAGGTTACGCGCCCAGTCCCCGGGAGCACCAGCGGTGTCGTTCGGATCCAGGCCCCACGCCTCGGCGAGGATGTCCATCGCCTTGAGGGTGTGGTCGTAGGTCGGGCCCTGCAGGGAGATCATCAGCTCGTCGGCCTTTGCCGTCTCGCTGAACTCCTCGAGGTAGTCGGCGACCTGCTCGCCGGTGCCGGTGGCGGTGTAGCGCAGCATGTCGATCATCTGCCGGCCCTGCGGGGAGGCCACGAGCGAGTCGAGCTGCTCCTCGGTCACCGAGGACCCAGAGCGGGTGATCATCTTGCGCACGCGCTCGCGTTCGACCTTCTCGCGCTGCTTGGCTGCGGCCTCCTCGCTCTCGTCGGCGACCACGTTGACCGCGGCGACGACATAGGGCTCGGAGAGGATCTCTGAGGGAGTGAAGTTCTCCCGGTAGTGCGTGGTGGCCTGCTTGAGGCGCGTCGGCGCGAAGTGCGAGGCGAAGGCGTAGGGGATACCCAGCTGGGCGGCCAGGGAGGCGCCGTACATGGACGAGCCCAGCACGTAGAGCGGGACGTTGGTGCCCTCGCCGGGAACGGCGCGCACGCCGGGGATACGCGAGTGGCCGGAGAGGTAGCCGCGCAGCTCGACGATGTCGTCGGGGAAGTGCTCGGCGGCATCCGGGCTGCGGCGCAGCGCCCGACCCAGGGTGTTCATGTCCGTGCCCGGGGCACGGCCCAAGCCTAAGTCGATGCGGCCCGGGTGCAGCTCGGCGAGGGTGCCGAACTGCTCCGCCACGGTGTACGGCGCGTGGTTCGGCAGCATCACGCCACCGGCGCCGAGGCGAATCTTCTCGGTGTGCGCGGCGACGTGCGCGATGAGGACCGCCGGCACCGACGAGGCGATATGGCGCATGTTGTGGTGCTCGGCGTACCAGATCCGGGAGAACCCCAGCCCCTCCGCCTTGCGCGCAAGTTCGACGGAGCGCTGCATGGATTCACCGGGGGACTCATCCTGGTAGATCGTGCAGAAGTCGATGAGCGAGAGCGGAACGCGACGGGTCAACAGTATCTCCTTCGGTTTCCTTAAAGGTTTTTAGGTTTTATGCCTCCACCCTAGCGCGCTCTGCCGGGGCCCGGTCTTTCTGCACGACATCCAGCACGAACGCGATCACCACCGTGACGATCACCGGCAGGACCCAGCCCAGCGAGAGTGCCTGCATCGGCGCCCAGGAGATCAGCGGCTCGATGATGCTGGCGCCCCAGCCCAGCGAGTGCAGGCTGGTCAGCGCAGACCAGATGACGGCGACCCAGATCGGCAGACGGTAGGTCCAGTAGAAGTGCGGGCGGCCCCGGAAGGCGGGCTCGACGAGCGCGATGAACATCAGGGTGATCGCCGGCGGGTAGATGAAGCTGATGACCGGGGCGGCGACGGCGAGCACCGTATCCAGGCCCATGGTGGCCATAGAGAAAGACATGAGGGCGAAGATCACCGCCCAGATGTGGTAGCGCACACCGGGCAGCAGGGACTCGAAGAACTCGGAGGTCGCGGTGATCAGGCCGACGGCGGTGGTCAGGCACGCCAGCAACACGATGAGGGCGAAGACCACCTGGCCGGGCTGGCCCAAGGTCTGGTTGGCGGCCTCGGACAGCACGTTGGCGCCGTTGTCGAACTGCTCGCCGCCCGGCAGGCGCTGGCCGATAACACCCAGGCCCACGTAGATCAGGGCGAGCAGGATACCGGCACCGATGCCGGCGGCGATGGTGCCGGTGACCAGCGGGCGGCCCTCCTTGACGCCCTGGTAGCGCAGCGAGGAGATGACGACGATACCGAACGCCAGCGCGGCGATCGCGTCCATGGTGAGGTAACCCTCGAGCAGGCCGGTGGCCATCGGGGCCTCGACGAAGTCCTCCGAGGGGCTGCGCTCGATGGTCTCGAAGTTCATCACCGAAAACGCGATCAAGAGGACGAGCAGCAGAACCAGGATCGGGGTGAGGAACTTACCCAGCGTCGAGGAGATCGTCGACGGGCGCCAGGACAGCGCCAGGGCCACGCCGAAGAAGGCGAAGTTAAAAAGCCCCGAGGCGAGCATCGAGTCCCAGCCGAACAGTGGGGTCGCGGCGGTTTCGAAGGCGACGGCGCCGGTACGCGGCAGGGCGTAGAACGCGCCGATGGAGAGGTACGCGAGGATCGGGAAGATCAGCCCGAAGATCCAGCCGGCGCGGTTCGCTAGGTCGCGCACGCTGTTGCCGGACATGGCGATGGCGATGATCGCGATCACCGGCAGCAGCACGCCGGCACCTAAGAATCCGAAGATGGCGGGCCAGAAGTTCTCTCCGGCGCCGATGCCCAGCATGGGCGGGAAGATGAGGTTACCGGCCCCGAAGAACATGGAAAACAGCATCAGGGCAGTGACGACGATGATCGTCGTCCTACTGTTGTTGGCCATGGGAGTTCCTCATTCCAAGTGATCGTGAGTCGTTTCACATCACACTACCCGGATCATCCCATCTGGCGAAACGCTATTTCTCACCCCATGATGCGGGCGAGCGCATCGAGGGGGATCCCGGCCCAGTCCGGGCGGTTGTTGAGCTCGTAATTCACCTCGTACAGCGCTTTATCCAGCAGGTATGCATCCAACAGCGGGGACGGGGAGATGCCGTAGCCCTCGAGCAGCGCCGCGGTGGATTCTTTCACCCACTGCGCCGCATCGACGTGGCCACCGGGGAGGTGCGCGGCATAATCCAGCGATCGTAGCATTCCGGCGACATCGCGCAGCGGGGAATCTGGCAGGCGCCGCTCAGCCAGCGGTCGCGCCGGCTCGCCCTCGAAGTCGATGAGCACGAAGCGATCTGCCGTACGCAGCACCTGACCCAAATGCAGATCGCCGTGGATGCGCTGGACGGTGACCTCGTCGTCGGCCAGCGCGTCATAGCGGCTCAGCACGGCGTCGCGGTAGTCGGCGAGCTTATCGACGCGGCCCAGGTGCTCTGCGGCCTTATCTCGCAGGCGGGAGGTGATCTCGGTGCCGGGGACGGCATGCGTGCCGAAGGCTTCGGCGAGGTGGTCGTGCACGGTGCGCATCGCGGCACCCAAAAGGCGGGCCTCGGCGGCAAAGGAGCGCCCCTCGGCGGCGAAGCTCAACGCGCGCTCGAAGCCGTCGCGTCCGCCGGCGACGTAGTCCTGCGCCATCGCCAAGGTGTATTCCTCCTCGCCGATCCGGTGGCTCACCCAGCCGCGCACGGCGGCGATGTTCTCGCACTCCGGGATCTGGCTGAGCAACTCCACATCGGGTGAGAGCCCCGGCTCCAGCCGGCGAAAGACCTTCACCATGATCGTGCCGGCGCCGGTGGCAGCGTCGCGAAAGACCAGCGAGGTGTTCGACTGCTCGCCCTGCAACGCCGAGCCGGTGTCGGTGTCCTCGATCATCCCGATATCGCCGTGCAAGGTCCCCAGCCCCGCGGGCACCCCGGCGGCGAGCGCTTGGCCGTACTCGGTGGCGACGGCGTCGTCGCCAAGCACATCGCGGCCGTCCTCATCGACGAGCACCTGGTAGAGATCGCGCACCCCGCCGTGGGTGACAGCGACGATCTTTAGGGTGCCGCCGACGGCCGGGGCGGAGGCGACGGTCTCGATATCGTCGATGGGCTCCGACTTCGCGCCATAGAAACGGGCGTTTTTGAGCATTTCTTGCAGGCTCATTACTCGTCCTCCTCGATGCCGCTGAGGTCGAACCAGAAGAAGCCGTGCGGGGCGAGGGTGAAGGTCTGCGGGGTGTCGTCGATCGTCGGGAACTCCTGGCCGCCGGTGAGCTCGCGCGGGGTGACGCCGTCGAACTCGCTGAGATCCAGGCGCACCGCCTGCGGGGAGGCGGAGAGGTTGTTGACGCACAGGATCGTCTCGTCCTTGTACTCGCGCAGGAAGGCGAGCACGGCGTCGTTTCTGGAGTAGAGCTCGCGGTAGTTGCCGCGGCCGAACGCCCGGTACTGCTTGCGCACATGCACGTGCGCCCGCGTCCATTTCAGCAGGGTGTTCTCCCGCTTCATTTGGTTTTCGACGTTCACGGTCTGGTAGCCGTACTGGTCGTTTTGGATCGCCGGCAAGTAGAGCTGCTCCGGATCAGCCTTGGAGAACCCGCCGTTGCGGTCGCTCGACCACTGCATCGGGGTGCGCACGCCGTCCCGGTCGGACAGCCAGATGTTGTCGCCCATGCCGATCTCGTCGCCGTAGTAGAGCACCGGGGAGCCGGGCAGGGAGAGCAACAGGCCGGTGAGCAGTTCGAGCTTGTTGCGGTCGCCGTCGAGAAGCGGGGCCAGCCGGCGCCGGATGCCCACGTTCGCCTTCATCCGCGGGTCCTTCGCGTAGTGGCGGTACATGTAGTCGCGCTCGTCGTCGGTGACCATCTCGAGGGTCAGCTCGTCGTGGTTGCGCAAAAAGATGCCCCACTGCGCGGACTTCGGGATGCTCGGGGTCTCGTGCAGGATCTCCGAGATCGGCGTGCGCACGCCCTGGTGCACCGCCATGAAGATGCGCGGCATCACCGGGAAGTGGAAGGCCATGTGGCACTCGTCGCCGACCTCGGTGTCGCCGAAGTAGTCGACGACCTCGTTCGGCATCTGGTTCGCCTCGGCGAGCAGCACGCGGCCCGGGTACTCCTCGTCGATGACCTGGCGGATCCGCTTGAGGAAGTCGTGGGTCTCCGGCAGGTTCTCGCCGTTGGTGCCGTCGCGCTCGTAGAGGTAGGGCACCGCGTCGAGGCGGAAACCGTCGAGGCCCAGCTCCAGCCAGAAGCGCATGACCTCGAGCATGTCCTCCTGGACCGCCGGGTTATCGAAGTTGAGATCCGGCTGGTGGGAGAAGAACCGGTGCCAGTAGTACTCGCCGCGCACCGGGTCGAAGGTCCAGTTCGACTCCTCGGTGTCGATGAAGATGATCCGCGCCTCGGAATAGCGGGTCGGGTCATCGCCCCAGACGTAGTAGTCGCCATAAGGCCCGTCTGGGTCGTGGCGGGACTCCTGGAACCAGGGGTGCTGATCGGAGGTGTGGTTGACCACCAGATCGGTGATCACGCGGATGCCGCGGCGGTGGGCGTGGTCGACCAGCTCGACGAAGTCATCGACCGTACCGAACTCCGGCAGCACCTCGCGGTAGTTGCGGATGTCATAGCCGCCGTCTTTGAGCGGGGAATCATAAAAAGGCGGCAGCCAGAGGCAGTCGATGCCCAGCCACTGCAGGTAGTCGAGCTTCTCGGTCACGCCCTTCAAAGAGCCGGAGCCGGAGCCCTCGGCGTCGTAGAAGGCGCGCACCAAGACCTCGTAGAACACCGCGTCCTTGTACCACTGGTGATCCGGGCGCTCCCAGGGATTATCGCCGGGAGCTGGAGCGGCGGTCTCATAGGATTCGGCATCGCGCTCGACGATGTGGCCCTCCGCGTCGGTGACCGGGCGCGGGGATTCCTTGCCCGGATCGACCGGGAGCTGGGTGGACTGATTGACGTCGGTGAGGTCTTCGCTCATAGCCACCCAGCGTAGAGAAAACTACTCAGCGTCGCGCACCGCGGCGGCGATCCTGTCGACGGCCTCGCTGAGGATCTCGCGGGAGGTGGCGAAGTTCAACCGGGCGTGGTGCGCCCCGTAGGCGCCGAAGGTCACGCCCTCGTTGAGCGCCACCCGCGCGTGCTCGCGCAGCCACTGCGCCGGCTTCTGCTCCGCGCCGATCGCGGTGTCAGAAAAGTCCAGCCACATGAGGTAGGTGGCCTGCGGCACGGTGCAGCGAATGCCCGGCACGGCCTCTTCGAGCTTCTCGACGAGCCATGTCCGCGTCTGCGCCAGATACGCCACTTGGTCGTCGAGGAAGGAGGAGTCGTCGCGGTAGCACGCCTCGGCGGCGAAGACACCGAGGGTGCCGGTGCCGTCCTTGGTCACGCCGGTCAGCGAGTCCCAGACCTCCTTGTCCTTCTCATTGCTAAAGATCAGCTGGCCGCACTTCAGTCCCGCCACGTTCCAGGCCTTGGAGATGGCGGTGGCGGTCACGCACACCCGGGCGGCGGTGTCGCTGACGGAGGCGGCGACGGTGTGGCTGCCCTCGTAGACCAGCGGGGCGTGGATCTCGTCGACGATGACGCGCGCGTCATAACGCGCCGCCAGCTCGGTGAGCTCGCACAGGAAGTCTTCCGAGTACACCACGCCCAGCGGGTTGGTGGGATTGGCCAGCAAGATGGAGCCGGCGCCGTCGGCGAAAGCCCGCTCCACGGCCGCGAGGTCGATGCCCTCCCGGGAATCCACCTCGATCTTCTGCCTCCCGGCTGCCTTCGGCAGCTGCAGAAACGGCGGGTAGATCGGCACCGGCACGACCACGGCCGAATCCTCGCGCGTCAGGTGCTGGATGGCCAGCAGCATGCCGCGGACCACATCGGGGATCGGCACGACCATCGCCGGATCCGGGCGGTAGCCGTAGCGCCGGTCGTAGAAGTCCGACAGCGCCTGCGGCAGCTGGGAGTTCGACGGGGTGTAGCCGAAGGACTCCTTCTCGACCCGCTCCTTGATCGTGGCCAGCACATGCGGGGCGGTGGCGAAGTCGCTCTCGGCGATCCACAGCGGGATCACGTCCTCGTCGTAGGTGGTCCACTTGCGGGTGGAGCGTTCCTTAAGCTGATTCAGTGTCGGGAAATCCATGTCCCACACCCTACCCGCGCTCCGGTTCCTCCCCGTCGGCGAGAAAACCGAAGCGCTTCAGCCGGGCGCGATCCGCCGAGGAGCTCGACGCCGTCAGCGCCAGCAGTTCGGCGTAGATGCCGCCGGCCGCGGCGAGCTGATCCGGGCTGCCGATCTCGTCGACACGCCCGCCCTGCAAGGTCACGATGGTGTCGACGCCGGCGATCGTCGACAAGCGATGCGCGATGATCAAGGTGGTGCGATTCTTCATCAGCTCGTCGAGGCCCGCCTGCACCGCGCGCTCGGCCTTGGTATCCAGCGCGGAGGTCGCCTCGTCGAGCACCAGCACCGGGGCGTCCTTGAGCATCGCCCGAGCCACCGAGACGCGCTGCTTCTGCCCGCCGGATAACCGCAGGCCCCGCTCGCCGATGACGGTGTCATAGCCTGCGGGAAACTCCATGATGAACTGGTGCGCGTTGGCTCGCTTCGCGACGTCGACGATCTCCTCCTCGCTGGCCTGGGGCCGCCCGTAGGCGATGTTCTCGCGCACGGTGCCCGAAAAGAGATAAGGCTCCTGGAAGACCACCCCGACGGAGGCGCGCAGCGTGGCCGCGTCGACCTCGCTGACATCGCGCCCGCACAGTCGCAGGGTGCCCTCGGACAGCGGGTAGAGCCCGAGCAGCAGGTTCACGATCGTCGATTTGCCGCCACCCGACTCGCCGACCAGCGCGATCTTCTCGCCCTCGGAGGCGGAAAAAGACACCTCGCGCAGCACCGGGTGGCCTTTTTCGTAGGCGAACGTGACGTCATCGAGCTCGATGACCGGCTTCTGCGGCAGCGGGCGCAGCGCCTGCGGGTGAGCGTGCTCGATGCGCGGGGCCTGGGAGGCTTCGGTGGCGGCGACGATCTCCGGGTTCGCGGTCTTTTCGGCCTCTTCCGCCATGACGCGGAAGTAATCCCGCGAGCCGGCGATGGCGCGCTGGGCGGCGTCGACCATGAAGCTCATCATGAACACCGGCTGCTTGGCCATCTGGACCAGCTGGATGAGCATCACCATATCGCCGATGGTGAAATGCCCCTGCAGGGTGCGCGAGAAGATCACCAGGTAGATGCCGAAGAAGATGATCGCCATCGCGGCGCCGCGGGCGGAATCCATCCGGTGCCACCACGAGGACTGCGGCCGGGTGATCTGAACTGTGCGCGCATAACGCTCGCCGAAGTCGGTGAGCTCGCGGGCCTCGGCGACGAAGGACTTGACCACCTTCGCCTGGCTGACGGTCTCCGAAAAACGGCCGTTGGCGAGATCGATCTGGCGATTCTTCTCCGCCTCGTGCGCCTGCCAGCGCGTGGACGTCTTCGCGGTGAGCCACAGGTAGACGGGAAAGAGCAGGCACAACAGCAGCGTCAGCGGCCAGTAGTAGAAGGTGGTGACGATGAGAATCGCCACCACCTGCAGGATCATCGGCACAAACGTGTTCGCCGAGGACTGCAGAAACTGGGTGACCGAGGTGATCGAACGGTCCAGCCGGGCGATGATCGTGCCCGTGACCTGGTTGTCGAAGTACTTCTGCGGCACGGACAACAGCTGGGCGTAGTAGCGCGTCGACAGGATCTGGCGCAGCCGCGCACCCATCACATCGCCAATGTAGCCGCCGAGGTTTTGTACCAGCGTGTGCAGCAGGTCCGCGACCAAGAGCCCGATCGCCAGCCAGATGATTGTCTGCACGACCGCCTCGGTGGCCACCTGGCCGGAGACCGCTGCGACGATGGTGTCGGTGGCCTCGCGCACGATGAACGGCGAGACCATACCGAGACCGGCGACGAGCGCCGCGGACAGGAAGATGCCGAGGTAATAAGGCCACAGCGCCGAGGCGCTGCGCAGGATGGAAACGAGAGAACTCATGATCCTCCGCTGAAGCCGGTGGACGGTTCCACTGGGCGTTGATGACTAGGCAGTGTGGGCAGGCTAGACTTTGCACGATAGTCGAGCCCCCATAACCAGTTCCGCCCGGGAAGGTCATATGACAGTGCACGTCCGCACCCGTAGAACCGCCGCCCTCGTCGGCGCACTGACGGCAACGAGCCTGCTGGTCGCCTGCGCCGACGGCGATACCGTCGACCAGGTGTCCCCGGGCGGCGAGCTGAGCGTGACCACCTCCGAGACCCCCACCGCCGCGGCCGAGGACATCGACCCGGTGCGCCCAGAGGAGATCACCGGCCCCGTCGAGGACCCCGGTTTGGGCGTGACCTGGCATTTCCAGGGAACCCGCGCGGGTAACTACGGCGGCACCGTCGTCACCGTCGCGGTGACCAACGAGAACGAAGAACCGCTGGACCCGGAAGCGATCGGCGAGCCCAGCCTGCGCTACGCCCTCGGCGGCGACCAGGAGGAAGCCCCGCTCTTTGAGACCGAACTCCCCGAAGGCGCCCCGCCGCTGCAAGTGCCGCTCGACCGCCCGCTAGGTGTCGGGGCGACGACGAACCTGCACTTCACCTTCGAGGTCAGCCGCCCGAACCTCTACGACGCCGAATTCGAAATCGGCAACGTGATCTGGGACGGTAACCTCGTTATCTAGAAGCATCCTGATCGGAGATATGTGAATTCCCCGCAGCCTGCCCCGGAACTAGTTGTCCTTGCCGATGAGCACGGACGGCCCGCCGGCACCGCCGTCAAAAGCGAGGTGCACACTGCTGATACCCCTCTGCACTTCGCCTTTTCGGCCTACCTGCTCACCCATGAGGGCACCACTGTTCTGACCCGCCGCGCGCTGAGCAAAATCACCTGGCCGGGGGTGTGGACCAACAGCTTTTGCGGACACCCGCTGCCCGCAGAATCCACCCGCGATGCCGTGATCCGCCGCGCCGGGTTCGAACTCGGCATCGCTGAGGAAGCCATCGCCGAGATCACCGAGGTGCTGGGCGATTTCCGCTACCGTGCCACGGATTCCTCCGGCATCGTCGAGTGGGAGATCTGCCCCGTCTACACCGTGAGGCTGCGACCCGGCGCCACGGTTACCCCGAACCCCGAGGAGGTCGACTCCCACTTCGAGATCACCCCGGCCCGGCTCATGGACGCCGTCGATGCCGCGCCGGGCGCGTTTTCCCCGTGGCTGGTCGAGGAGCTGGCCGATCATCGCTTGCGCAAAGCCTTAGCCGAATAAGCATCCGGAAACGCCAGGCGCACATACCGCAGGGGGTCGCGGGTGGGGGTGAACTGGCCGTCGACAAGCGAAATATCCATCGCCTGGCGGCCGGTGTCTTCGTGATAGGGCTGCCAGCCGGGCTCGCCCGTGCGCGCGAACTCGACGAGCCAGCGGTGCAGCGGGTGCTCGGCGGAACAACCGCCGGAGGCGAACAGCGGCGCCAGCTCGGCGCAGTGTAGAGCAGGCTTATCGACGCCCCTAAACTCCGCCATCCAGACCCGCCCCGGGGCGCCGTCGGCGAGGTATTGCGACCAGCGCCTGATCACCGCATCACCGATGAGCCGGCCGCCGAGGCGGTCGGGGTCGATCGCGCGGGCGGCCTCGAGGTAGGTGGCGGTGGTGCCTGAAAGGCCCAGGGCCCGCGCGGAGAGGCGCGCCATGGCAGGGCCCAGGCCGTGTTCGTCGAGCCAGCGCACCGACGGTTCGTGGTAGAGCTCGTCGCGCGTGGTGGTCACCACGATATCGACGTCCGCCATCGCGGCCGTCTCCAGCGGCCACGGGCCGAGCGCGATGTCGGTGCCCGCCAGGGTGCGGAAGCGCCCGTAGGCCTTGGCGGTCTTTCGATCGTTGACTTTCGTCAACGCCGCGCGGGTCAGCGGCTTGCCGAGCATGCCGCGCAGCAGCTTCTTTCGGTCGTGCCATCCGCGGCGCGGGAAGGAGGCGGAGGCGGCGAGGACGCGTCGAAAAGCGCCGCGGTAGTGATCACGCCGGCACATCCACGCCGCGATACTCGCGCCCGCCGACTGGCCCACGAGCGTGACGTTGGTGGGATCGCCGCCGAAAGACTCGATGTTCTTCTGCACCCACTCCAGCCCGATGAGGCAGTCGTCGATGGCGCGGTAGCGATTTGGTTCGTCGTCGTGGAAGCGGGCCAGACCCTCCAGCATCACCCGGTAGCCGATCTGGACGACGATGACGTCGGAGGAGTACAGGGCGCCGTCGACACGCGGGTCCTCGTGGGTGCCCTCCTCGAAGCGCCCGCCGTGGATATAAACGACGACCGGCTTATCGCGGGTGGCGGTATCCGGGCAGGTCACGCTGAGAGCGATGGCCTCGGGGCGGGCGACGGTCGCATCGATCTCCTCGCCGCCGCGGCGCGGGCGAGGGTCGGCATAGGGGCTTTCGAGCTCGGAGTAGGGGATCGAGTGGAAGCGGCGGGTGCCATCGCCGGGGGTGATCCCGGTGATCGTGCCGGCGGGGCAGGTGACGATCGTGGTGGCGCTCATGCACGCCCATACTAGGCAAGTGGTTACGATGGCGGGTCATGGTTAATAAGAACCCCTTCACCCACCCATCCCAGCTGCCGTACGGCCTGCCGGAGTTCGCGTCGATCACGCTTGCCGACGTCACCCCCGCCGTGCGCACCGGCATCGCAGAGCAGCGCCGCGAGGTCGAGGAGATCCGGGCCCAAGGAACGCCCACCTGGGCAAACACCGTCGAAGCACTCGAGGCCTCCGGGCAGGTGCTTCAGCGCGCCCTCAGCTGGTTTTTCAATCTGCAGGGCACCGACCACACGGAAGCCTTCGACGAGGTCGCCGCAGACATCATCCCGCAGCTGTCCCGGCACACCGACGAGATCTTCGCTGACCCAGAGCTCTACCAGCGCGTGCGCGATATCGACGTTCCCGACGACGAGCAATCCCGCCGCCTCCACGAGCTGCTGTGCACCCGTTTCCGCCAGCGCGGGGCGGGATTGGACGATAAGGACCGTGCCCGCCTCGCGCAGATCAACGCCCGCCTCGCGCAGATCAACGCCCGCCTCGCGCAGATCAACGCCCGGCTGGCCGAGCTTTCCGAAACCTTCGGGCGCAACCTTTTACGCGATACCAACGAGCTCGCCGTGCGTTTCGACTCCGCCGAAGAACTCGCCGGCCTCAGCCCGGCGCGCATCGACGCCCTCTACGACCCGGAGACCGAGCAGTGGGTTTTGCCCGTCGAGTTGCCGACAGTCCAGTCCGCGCTGTCCGAGCTGCGCGACGCCTCCGCCCGCGCCCGGGTGCTGGATGCCTCCCTGGCCCGCGGGCGGGGATCCAACGTCGAGGTGCTGCTGGAGACCGTGCGCCTGCGCGCTGAGAAGGCCCGCCTGCTCGGCTACGACACCCACGCGGATCTGGTCATCGCCGAAGAGACCGCCCCAGATGCCGACGCCGCCCGCGCCCTGCTCACCGATCTCGCCCCCGCGGCCAGCGCCAACGCCGCCGCCGAGCACAAGTTCGCCGCCGAGCGCGCCGGCGGGGAGATCACCGCCGCCGACTGGCCCTACCACGCCGCCCGCCTGCGCGAGGAACAGCAGGGTGTCACCGACGACGACGTCCGCGCCTACTTCCCGCTGCGCCAGGTACTCGTCGACGGCGTCTTCTACGCCGCGCAGCTCCTCTACGGCATCACCGTCACCCTGCGTGAGGACCTCGAGGCCTACCGCGACGACGTCGACATCTGGGAGGTCACCGACCACGACGGCCGCGGCCTCGGCCTGCTGCTCACCGACTACTCCGCCCGCGACTCGAAGCGCGGTGGGGCCTGGATGTCGTCGTTTAGCGACCAAGCCCACCTCACCGACTCCTATCCCGTCGTGGTCAACGTCTTGAGCATCAGCATGCCCACCGACGGCTCGCAGCCCCTGTTGACCATCGACGAAGTCACCACCTTGTTCCACGAGTTCGGCCACGCGCTGCACGGGCTGCTGTCGGACGTGCGGTACCCGTCGATTAGCGGCACCAACGTCCCGCGCGACTGGGTAGAGTTTCCCTCCCAGATCAACGAGAATTGGGCTTTCGACGACGCCGTCGTGCGCCACTACGCCCGCCACGTCGACACCGGCGAGGTCATCCCGGAGGCTTACCTCGAGGCCGTGCGCGAGCAGCAGAAACTCGGCCAAGGCTTCGCGACGGCCGAATACCTCGCCGCCGCCATCATCGACCTCGCGTGGCACTCGTTGAGCCCGAAGGAGGCCGCCGAGATCCACACCCTCGACGACATCGACGCCTTCGAACAGCGCGCACTTTTCGACGCCGGCCTCGACGTCGACGACCTCCACCCCCGCTACCGCTCCACCTACTTCAACCACATCTTCGCCGGCGGCTACTCGGCCGGCTACTACTCCTACCTGTGGGCCGAGGCTCTCGACGCCGACGGCTTCGAGTGGTTCCGCGGCCGCGATGACCTCCGCGCCGCCGGCGAGCACTTCCGCACCCACATCCTCTCGCAGGGCGCGGGCCGCGACTTCGCCTCCGCCTTCCGAGCCTTCACCGGCCACGACCGCGACGTCACCGCCCTGCTCAAGCGGCGCGGACTCTACGGCACGCAGACGGACAGCGCCTCATGAACTGGCTCATCGACGCCCCGCTCTGGGCCCAAATGGCCATCGCGCTCTTGGTGCTCGTCCCCCTCGCCGGGGTAGGGGCCGCGGGGCTGCTCTGGCTCCTCGACACCCTCACCAACCACGGTCTCGCCCTCTACCGACGCCTCCGGGGATCTCGTGCCGACGACCAACCGCTAGACTCGTAGCCATGGCCAACCCCGAACAACTTCGCAAGCAGGACCAGGAGCTGCCCCGCCGGCGTCGCAAGTACCCGCAATCCCGGGTGACGCAGGCGCTCTGGCTGCTCCTGGGACTCGTTCTCGTCGCCTGGTTGATTGGGTTGTTTTAGTTCGGGGGCGGCTCCTTTCGACTTCGGTGTCGGGGAGCGTCGACCAAGGCGAGGCGGTGCCTGCGTCTGCTCCGCCGGCGCTCTTCGAGGCGAGTTCGAATCCGCACTTCTGCCTCACCTGCCACAGCTGAAACTTAACGCCGTTTAACTGGCTCTTCCGGTCGAAAGCAGCCGGTCGAAACGAGCACTGAACTCGACCTCGCGGGACTCGTTTCGGTGCACCTGATTTCGACTTCGCGAGTGGCTCTGCGCAGCGCTCTCCAGCAGTGGCGCGAATTATGCCATGGCATAAAACCCGCCGCGGTCTGCTACGCCCCTGTGGGCACTATGCGGCCGCATAGTTAGTCACGGGGTTCGCGTACCCACGCGCCTATGACTCCGGGGACTACTGGCGGGCGTTCGCCGAGCGGTAGCCACTACCTCTAGGTAACTTGGGTCATATGCACTCACGATCACGTTTCACACCAAAACCATTGCTCACAGTGGCTGCTCTCCTCGCAGCAGTAGTGCCCCATAGAGTGGTGTAACTCGGTGGCCGAGATCGTCTGCAGATTCGTGTTGTGCACGGATGTAGAGCGGCCACCGTGTGATCCTTCGAGTCAACCGTCTAAAGAATCCTCGAATGGAGTCATCACGATGACCGCACCTCATATTGTCGACCCTGCCGGCCTTCTTGGCCAAGCCCTCGCCGAGGCGTCGCCGGATCTGATGCGCGAGCTGCTGCAGACCATGATCAACGCCTTGCTGTCCGCCGATGCCGACGCCGTCTGCGGGGCGGAGTGGAACGCCCGCTCTGCCGAGCGCACCAACTACCGAAACGGCTACCGCCACCGCCCGCTCGATACGCGGGTTGGCACCGTCGACGTGGCGGTGCCCAAGCTGCGGTCGGGGTCCTACTTTCCCGAGTGGCTGCTCGAGCGCCGCAAGCGTGCTGAGTCCGCGCTGATCACCGTCGTGGCGGATTGCTATCTGGCCGGAGTGTCCACCCGCCGCATGGACAAGCTGGTCAAGACCCTGGGCATTGACTCACTGTCGAAGTCGCAGGTCTCCCGCATGGCCGCCGACCTGGATGAGCAGGTCGCCGCGTTCCGGCACCGGCGCCTGGATGAGGCAGGGCCGTTGACTTTCGTCACCGCCGATGCGTTGACGATCAAGGTTCGGGAAAACAAGCAGGTCGTCAAGGCCTCGGTGCTGCTGGCCACCGGGGTCAACGGCGACGGGCACCGCGAGGTGCTGGGCATGCAAGTGGCGACCAGTGAGACCAAGGCCTCGTGGAACACCTTCTTCGCCGACCTGGTCGCCCGCGGCCTGGGCGGCATGCGGCTGGTGACCTCTGATGCGCACGCCGGCCTCGTGGATGCGATCTCGGCGAATCTGCCCGGAGCCGCCTGGCAGCGCTGCCGCACCCACTACGCGGCGAACCTCATGGCGGTGTGCCCGAAGTCCATGTGGCCGGCCGTGAAGGCCATGCTGCACAGCGTCTATGACCAGCCCACCGCAGACGCCGTCAACGCCCAGTTCGACCGACTATTGGACTACACCGAGCACCGGCTGCCCGAGGTCGCCGACCACCTCGGTGACGCTCGAGAGGACCTGCTCGCCTTCACCACGTTCCCCGACGACGTGTGGCGGAAGATCTGGTCCAACAACCCCACCGAGCGGCTCAACCGCGAGATCCGCCGCCGCACCGACGTTGTAGGGATCTTCTCCAACCGGGATGCCATCGTCCGCCTCATCGGCGCCGTCCTGGCCGAGCAGACCGACGAATGGGCCGAAGGACGTCGCTGCCTCGGCCTCGAAGTCCTGAGCCGATGCCGACTCGCCCTGACCACCGACACCAGCTCGCAGACGGAGGTAAACACCGACCCACTGATGCAACTACCCGCCTGAGCACCAACGAAGGATCAAAAACCAGTTACACCACTACCAGGGGCTTGACCTCCGCGTGCGCGGAGAAGAGGCGCACCAGCTCCACCACATCATCAAGATCCAGGAAATACCTCCGCGTGCGCGGAGAAGAGGGAGATTGTAAACCCTCTGTAACCTCCGCAGGGGAAATACCTCCGCGTGCGCGGAGAAGAGGTACCACTGACATCACCTTGGAGGAGAGGTCTGGAAATACCTCCGCGTGCGCGGAGAAGAGAAACTTTCCGAGAAGCACTCAACGACACCCTGGGAAATACCTCCGCGTGCGCGGAGAAGAGGCCCTTTAGAGCGTTTTACACCTCGTTTGTATGGAAATACCTCCGCGTGCGCGGAGAAGAGATCGCGCCCTTGCTGAGCTGTCCGCCCCCGCGGGAAATACCTCCGCGTGCGCGGAGAAGAGTCGCTACGGGTGTTCCCGTTACCGCCCCCTACGGAAATACCTCCGCGTGCGCGGAGAAGAGATCTCGCGGTCTTCCTCAGTGAATGACACGTTGGAAATACCTCCGCGTGCGCGGAGAAGAGGTGTCATGCCGGGCTACACCCCGGGGCGTGATGGAAATACCTCCGCGTGCGCGGAGAAGAGCCGCCGCCGCATTAAACGAATCACTAATCGACGGAAATACCTCCGCGTGCGCGGAAAAGAGTTTGTGTCTCCCACGGGCGGGGTGCTGGAGCTGGAAATACCTCCGCGTGCGCGGAGAAGAGGAAGGCAAAGGCGGCACTATGGCGCGGGTGTCGGAAATACCTCCGCGTGCGCGGAGAAGAGACACGCAGGTCATCCACAGGGCCTGCCTCAAAGGAAATACCTCCGCGTGCGCGGAGAAGAGGTTCCGCCCCCCTCGTAGTAGGAAATGCCATAGGAAATACCTCCGCGTGCGCGGAGAAGAGTCACCGCCGAGCACAAAGCAACCCGCCGCTATGGAAATACCTCCGCGTGCGCGGAGAAGAGGCGTGTAGGTGAAGTCATTTTTTCTCCTATTCGGAAATACCTCCGCGTGCGCGGAGAAGAGCGGTCCGTGTGTTGATTGCGCCGCGGTTCGTCGGAAATACCTCCGCGTGCGCGGAGAAGAGAGTGCGGCACCAGCGAGTTTAATCGACGATACGATCGTTTTCATGTTTTACGGCCGATAAGCTCACCGGCAAGAGCAGCCCATCGAAGTCCACAATTTTGCGCCGGTTTGGGCCCAACGTGTTGACTGCGAAGCCCTGTTCCCGGGTGGGGTCGTTGTTGATCATTGTCAGCCGGCCGTCCTGCATTGCCTGAGTACATCGCTTCCACAGATTGTCACGCACACGCCGCGACACGTTCCCCACGAACACCCCCGTGTCCACCTCAGTGAGGAAACGGCTCACATACCCGTGGAGATGATCCGGAATCCTCGTCGCCGTAATCACGAGAAACATGATGCACTCCTATTTCTTGCCGTACTGGGTGTGCCCATCGACCTCGTCGCCGCGCCCAGCAATGAGCCGGTCGTCGTCTCGCTCGGGCAGATGAGGCTCCAGGATCTCCATCAGCGTAGCCAGCATTCCCTTGAGAATGTCTCGCCGATATATTTCGTCACGAAGGGAACGCCTTAACGCCGCCATGGGATCCGTGTCCGCCGAGCTCTTGAAAGCGAGCGGTATGGATACCGTCGGTTTATACGTATCGGCAAGGTCAAACAGCAGGGCGCGAGTATTCCCACGGTGAATCACACCCAGCGCGGGATTCACACCGATGGCGTGGCAGGCGGAGGCCGCGCAGCCATAAAGAATGGAATTAGCCAGATTCAGCGCCAGGTTTACGGGGTCCTCAGCCTTAGTATCGCGCCGGAAATTCTTCACGCTATACTTCTTCGCCTGCTCTCGGTAGACCCCCTTCATCATGCGTCCTTCAATGCCCCGCATCACGGCGATGCTCGTCTCGTCCGCTTCCAGTTCTACCCCGAGCTGTTTCTTGTATAGCTTGATCGCCGCCTTGCGCTGGTTGCGCTCAGATGCCACGAGCCGTGCCTGCGCAATGGCCCACCGCGAGGAATTGGTCAGCGGCACGGCATGCGAGTACGCCGGCACTCCGCCGCCACCTGTGAACATCACCGTGGCCCCCGCCCGCGTGCAGGACGTCATTGCCGCTGCGGTGATGCTCGTTCCCGGCCCCAACTGTATGACCACGATCCCGGATACGGGGATCTGAATCCGCTGCACATACGACTCGCCATCGACGGCCGAGTACGCGACCACGCCCGTCTTGTCCTGCTTGATGGTGCATCGTTCCAGGTAAAGGAAGCTTACGCGATCCTCAAACCGTACCTGGCTTTCGGCGGGGATCTGTGCGAACACCACCGCGTCTTCGGAGTACGCCATTGACTTATTTCACTTCGTTTGTATCGCTTATCGACGCTCCGAGGTAGCCCACAAAGGGATCGTAAAGATCTTTCGCCTCGACGTACCAGAACTGACTGATCACTGAGCGTGACTGCTCAAGCGATACTGCTTTATCTGAAACCTGGTCGAACTTCCTCCTGCGCATGGGCATGGAGCCGGCGAGGGCGCGCCGGACCTGATCTTGTTGGAATCCTTTTACAGATTGGAGTTCCTCGAGGGTCCCGTCCCAGGCCCCGGGGATAGTGCCGGTGGAGTCCCCGAGGATAACCCGCACCGATTCTTCCTCGATGTCCCGGGTTTTCACCTCGCTCGCATCCGGGCTGATCATGTTGCCCAGTCCGCCGAAAGTCCTGCCGATGGTAGTCAGCGATGTATCCGGATCCAGGAAATCTTTCATGGAATAAGAGACACTGCGTCCTTTTTGCGTCTTTCGGGCGTCCTCGGCAAACATATCGGTGTCCGCATCCGTGGCATCTTCATTGTCGAGGTCGCCGAATGTCACTGACGAAGCATCGACGAATTCCTGGCATTCCTCCGGCATGCGCAGTCCCTCGCGGGCGCTCAACCAGGCGCTTGTACGTTGCAGTTCAGCCTCTCGGTAGGGGAAACGGAAGCCGTCGTTGGTATCCAGGGCGTCAACCACCCGGATGGTGGCCTGGTCCATGCCGGGGACGCGGTGCGCGCGTGTGGCGTCAATACGCCTCCACACGCGGCCGGCTCTTTGAATGAGCGACGCGGAGGGGCACAGATCGGTGGAAAGAATATCTAGATCGATGTCCAGGGACGCTTCAATCGCCTGGGTGCCAACGACCGTAATCCCTTCGGCGCTTCCCTCCGGCCCCAGCTCTTTCTCCAGGTATTCGGCGTTGTCGCGGCGGTGCTGTGAGGTCATCGCGGAATGCAGCACGACTACTGTGTGTCCTTTATCCCGGAGCTGGTGCGCGACGCGTTGCGCCCAGGCTACCTGGTTACAGATGATTCCTATGCGGGCCTGCGGGTACCGCGCTCTGGCCGCCTCAGCCCACTCAATATGGCTGCGCACGTTATCCGGATGGTGGAGCTTGTCCAACTCTATGTGCAATTGTCGCGGATCTGCGGGGAAGGATTCTGCTTCTTTAGCGGTCGATCGCGCTATTGCGGGGAAGGACGCCCCCATTGTCTGCTTCTCACCGCTATATGCGCCCAACAATCTGTTGAACTGCCAGCTGGGGAACGTAGCTGTTAGAAGGGTAACCCGGCTTCCCGTAGCTCCCAACCATGCCAGAAGTGTTTCCGCCAGAACCGTTTGATAGTGGTCCAAGGTGTGCACCTCGTCGATCACCACATGGGCGTTGGCGAATGAGAGCAGAAGAAGATGCACCCACTTGATTTTGAGGCTTGCTTTGAGCGCCTGGTCCACGGTTGCCACAGATACAGATGCGAGCATCCTGGACATGCCAGCCCTCACGAATGAACCCGGGAAGAGTCCACCCTGCTCATGGGCGCATTCGTCGTGCTCATGGTTGTCATCGGAAAAGGGAACGACAGGAGTGGTGTAGAAGTCTTCCACGCTGGCGAGCCCGTGCGCCAGCGACGCAACGTTTGGTGTGTTCGCATAGGCCCGCTGAACACGGCGCATGAGAGCATTGGTGGTCGCCTGGGTGGGAAGCAGAAACAGCAGGCGTTCATCTTTTTGCGCATGCCGCAGAAGGGCAGCTTCTGTCTTACCGCACCCAGTGGGGGCCATGACGGCGACGAGGCCATCGCCTGCGTCCCGTACCTTCTCCTGGACCTCCCGGGGACTTCGGCCGCGCAGGATATCGTGTTCTGCTTCTTCCTGGGATTCCCATCCCTGGTACAGGCCTAATTCCCGGGCGACATAAGGTTTAGCTGCTTCTCGTTGCACCTGATACCAGGTTTCAGGATCGCTCAGGCTTAAGTCTCTGGCGAGCGTTTCCGCTATCCATGCCTGGTTGGAGGCAAGCCGATCCGCCAGAACAGTCAGCCCGCTGATCAAGATGGTCACAGTGGGGGAGACCTTCTTAGGGGCATCGTCAATTCTGACGCCAATGGCGGTAGAAAGTGCATCCTTAAGATCCCGGCGGGCCTCTGCCCAGCCGGGTGATTCCATGAGCTGCCTAGCCGCTTGCTTTTGCGGTTTTCGAGCTGCCTGCAGCGGAACGGAGAAATACCCGTGGTGTGCCATGGGAGGCACGAGCCTCCAGGCCTCGCCGAGATTGATGGCCGCGAGATTGCCTCCAGAGAGGTCTAACGCCGAGATCTTTTCGTGTCGTTTCAGCTCCCGTGATAGCCGAAGCCACCGGTCCAGCTGCTTAGACTGAACCGGCTCATAGAAACCGCTGTTGCGGATCCCATTCCTGATCTCCGCCCAGGAGTCATCGCTCTGAGTGGGCTGAAATTGGAAGATCGGGTTGGCTTTACCGATGTCATGGGTACCGATAACCCATGACACGATTTTTTCAGTGTCAGTGCCCAGCTCTTTTTCGATGAGATTGCGGAGGCCTGGCCTCAGCCAATGCTGGTAGAGAAACGCGCCCATAGCAGCAGAATCCAGGAGATGGGCAAGCAGCGGGTACGTGTGATCCAAGCCGTCTTTCTTTGCCCAGAGCTCTTCGTGTGTGCGCACTAGACCGGCCTCACGCTCAGCAGGCCGCAGCCATAAGACTTTTCACGTCCCACGCCCGCATGGATAAGGTGGGCGAGCGTTTCAGGATCGTCTACAACGCCAACACCATCGATCGTGTCTACCTGCAGCGCCATGCCCTTCTTGGATTCGCGCAAAACATCACGAACGTGGTTGGTCACCTGCATCTGCGTCAACGCACCGGCCAGCTTGTTCTCCAGCCACGGGGTTAACGCAGTTTCACCCCTCGCTCTTGCCCCTTCATCATGATCGTAGGGAACGCTTGAGGTTCGGGTTTTTTTCCTGCCGGCTTCCTCGATCGTCTTTCTTCGAATTGCGTTCACAGCGATGCGAAAGACAACCGTCTGACCGGCACCGGGAACCTGCCCGAGCTCCCGGGTTTCCACGCCATCCACATCGGCGATATTTGTGGGTTGGATATCGGATTGCACAAGAAAGAAGGGCGTCTGCCCCGGAACCCGATCAAGGCGGAAAAGAATACTGTTGCTCTGTCGAGGCGACTGTCCGAGCTCGCCGAATAACCCCATCACTGCACGATGCCGGAACCGTGGCGAATTGATGTCCCAGGTTTTATTTCCGTTGCTGACTTGACGGTTCAAAAGCGAATGGACCGGGACCTTTGTTAGGTACAAGGTTTGCATCGTGTTCCTTCTGTAAGAGATCATCGGTACGGTACGGGTTGTTCTCCGCAGCAGCGGAGGTATTTCATTGCCATCTGCAGTTTGCTACCCTTCTCCGCTCTTGCGGAGGCACCGGGCGAACTGCCTGATTTAATTATTTCATACTTGCCTTCTGCAGTTGACTCTATCCGAACAAGCCGCTATATTCAAGACCGCAACCCCATGGAAGTGAGTCGCCCATGACACTAAACGCTTTGACGGACATTGCGTTCCTTAAAACTACGGACGGTAGATCAGACGTTCGAGGCTTTCTGCGTGATAGCCATTTACAGGGCACGCAGCTAGATATGAAGGAACCCGGGTATACGGTATCTGCGCAGATCAGGCTGCTTAGCGCCGTCGCAGCCGTAGCGATGCGACACTCGTCAAGAACCCCGGAGGAGCTGCGGACGGAAGGCTTCGAGGAAGGTGCACTCGATGCTGCAATTGATGACCTCGCCCCCGGATGCGATCCTTTTTCGGCCACGATACCCTTCATGCAGCGGCCAGCGCTCAAACCTGGTGGACCCAAGGACACCGCGCGGCAACTGGGGCCCGGCCAGCAGCCCGTCAAGAAGCTCAGTCCATCCATGCTCCCCGACCAAGGCGAAAGCTACTGGAACCTCTTGGCGGAGGACAGTACCTCTTTGAGCCTCCCCGATGCGCTCTTATCGCTCGTAGTTTTCCATCACATGTCCATGGCTGGGAACAACGCATACGATGGTGATAAATGCCAGATGGGCTCGCCCGCGATGCGTTTCGTGGGCGTTGATCTCACCGCTACGGAGATGTTCTTCCATGGCCCCACCATGATGGACACATTCCTCTACGCCATCTCCCAGTCATGGATCGAGGGCGAGGGATTGCCAGCATGGGCAGACAGAACAGCGGAGCACTCCATCACGGAAATCGACGGCGTGCCACAGGCACACCCCCTCTGGGCGGCAACCTGGAGCTCTAATGCCCCTGCATGCTGCTGGGATGAAAATCGGCTCGTCGGCGTTCGCACGGGCGGCATCCCAGAAGCATGGTATTTGAACTCTGAAATGGGCACCACTAAACAGTCGCGTAAGGACTGGTGGGATGTCCGTAATACCCTAGACCCCTTTTACCTGTACATCCGCAACGATTCTGGAGAATTGAAAGTACAACGGCTGGATATGGGTCGTGACGGCACGGAACTGGCAGTCGAATGGGCGTCGGAAAACAAAATGGAGCAAATGATAAATGCTCTTATCCACCGCTGTGTCGAGCAGCCTGACGATGAGGCCGGCGTCGTTTTCATCCGGCATCAGATTGGTGGTAGCGCGAGTTCTCCGAACATCCGGGCAAGCGAGGTTTTCTCGCCCTCGCCAGACGAGTGGGCCTTCGACCTCGACGAGGATCTTCTCACAGAGATCCGAATGGAGGCCGGCATGATCCGCCAACTCCATGACGCTGTCTGCAATCCATTCAGGCGTAAGCCTTCGAATAGTAAATACCCTCCAGCCGTGCTGGACGACCTGGTGGATCGACGGTCGGATGCCTCCAGCGCCTTCTGGCGAAAAATCTCACAGGTCTACCGATCTATGCTTGCAGACATCCGGCAGCGTCACTCCCGTGACGAATCCATTGGCTATGAGCTCCCGGACTCTCTCAAAGATCAATGCGTTGCTGCGTCTCTGGCAGCATTCGACGAAGTGGTTAACCCGCACTCGCTGCAGGAACCCGCCAACATCGCCTTCGTCCGCGGAGTATTGGAGCGCCGACTGCGAAAAATCACCAACAGCAACACCGCTAAAGAAGAGAGCTACTAATGACTGATTCCTCGCGCCCTCTGTGGGAATCCCGCCTCGGCTACATTCTGGCTCAACGGGATAAAGCGCACACTAACCCCGCCCCGTGGCGAAAAACCCGGGCTGCCCTGCGCAAGGGGAACTCTCCGCACACAGAGCACTGGGCCTATCCAGAAGTCCTGCCCTACGCTGATCCGACCTTCTCGGATGAGCAGAAAACTATTCTCATCAGGCTTTTTGCTCTCGTCGCCGAGTTTGATGGCATCACACAATACCGGGCTACAGAACCGAGCCGACACCGCTCATTCGGACAGTGGGCTTTCCATGTCTCCTCCGCCTTGGCGAAAGCCAAGAATGAAAGCTTTACCCCGAATCCCGATGAACTCGACGCAGTGGGGCAGCGGCTGCAATTCCTTCACTCCCTCGACGGTGAAGAAGCCCTGGCCAATGTCAGCCGCATCATGCAGTTGGCCTCCGGCCTGCCCGGGCCGGTACCTGCCATCGACTTCTACGAACTGTTCAGAACCTTCCTCTACTGGGGAAAGGGCTTCACGCCCGCATCTCAGCAGGTCAGACGGAGAATACTGAGGGATTACTTCTCTGCCTTCTCCACCCCGAAAACTGAATCAACCAACGATTAAACCGAAAGGACGCCACCATGTCTCACCATCTGACCATCAACATCGTTTCTGCCATCCCCTTCAGCAACCTGAACCGTGATGACACCGGAACTCCGAAACGCATCAACCAGGGAGGCGTCATGCGTGCGCTTCTGTCTTCCCAATCCATCAAACGAGGCATCCGCAAACGCTATGAGGATGCCTCCCAAAAGGCGTCCGTGCGTTCGGGAGAGCTCTCCGAAGCAATCGCACAACGAGCAGTTGAACTCGTCCCGGAGACTGACGGAAACAAAGCGCTGAAAGAAGCCAAAAAGATCATCAACAAGCTGACCAAGGGCTCGGAGACGGAAGGGGAGTCTGCACGTTCAATCTGGCTTTCGCAGGAGGAAATCAACACCGCCGCGCAGACCGTCGCAAACATCCTTTCCCCGGATTCTGCGGAAGAGAAGGCCGAGATCGAAGCCTTCATAGACGGTACTAAGACCGGTTCCCTCGCCATCGCGGCGTTCGGGCGCATGTTTGCCAACGCGCCTCAGAATAACACCGAAGCCGCGCTGAGCGTGTCGCCCGCGGTAACCACCCACGCCACGAGCATCGACACCGACTACTTCTCCACGGTCGACGACCTTCGGGAAGAGCGCAACGAAACAGGCGCTACTTTCCTGGGTGTCAGCCAGTACACCAACGGCGTGTTCTACCGTTCAGTAAGCATTGACAAGAAACAGCTTCGCAAGAGTTGGTCCGCCTTTAACGATGAAGATTCCCGACAGAACCTGGAGCAGCTCATTCGCGCCGTGATCTACGGCTCCGCGCGCGGCAAGGAACACAGCACCGCCCCCTATACACTTCCTGCCGTCGTTCTCGTCGAGGAACAGCGCTACCGTACGGCCTACGACTTCGAGACCCCGGTTGCAGCCGAAGGCCAGGGCGGTTATCTGGCAGGAACCGTCGACGAGCTGGCGAAGCAGTACCAGCGGGCCCGTGATTTCGACGCCGGCAACTTCGGCCCGGTGGAGGCCCTCGCCGGCACATACCCAGAACTGGACGGAAAATTCGGTGACCTGCACAAACAGCAGCTTGATGACGTCATTCGGGAAATCGTCGATTGGATCTACCATGACTGATTCGGTCTTCATACGCCTCGCTGGCCCCCTGCAAAGCTGGGCGAAACCGGCTATCACCGGCAATTATGTCCACACCAACGAGATCCCCACCGCTAGCGCTCTGCGCGGGCTCATAGCCGGCGGACTCGGCTACCAGCGAAACCACTGGCCGGAGTGGATCCAGGCCGCCGGCTTCGAAGTTCGTGTCGACAGCGATCCCACGCTTGTTGATGACTTCCACACCATCGGGTCCAGGGAGGACGAATACGAGTTCAGACGTCGATTAGCAATCATGCAGGGGCTCAAAGCCTCCTCCGCCAAACAGCTGGCATTCAAACCCGGTGTGGGAGCGACGGTGATCGCGAAGCGCACCTACCTGGCCGACGCGGAGTTTATCGTGCGTATCACCTGCGAAGGACATACCGAAGAGATAGACAAGGCGGTCTCGGCCCCTGTGTTCTCAACCTACCTGGGCCGCAAAGCCTTCCCCGCTCACTTCCCGTTCTACCTGGGGTTGAGCAACGCGGACATGCTCAAAATGATCCCCGCGATCAGCGACACCCGAAACTCCAAAACCGAGGTGCCATTGCATTCTTTGGGCATGGGCCCCACCGCCCGGCCATCCCGTATTCCCGTTCCTGCAGTCAAGAACCGGGACGAGTGGTTCGCTGAGCTCGCCGCCCTAAACCTGCAGCGCCGCGCGGCCGCCTGAATTCGTGGGGACGGCGGGTACGTGGGTGAGGTAGGGAAGGGGCGCCGAGAAGTGGGAGGCCTCGGGGTACGGGTTTTCACAGGCCACCAACCCGCATCCCAGGCTGAAAAACCGGGCTGGTGGCTCGGGAAACCACCAGAGTCCACCACAAAAATAACTGATGTCTCATTTGCTGCCAGGAGCGCAACTCAACCCCACACCCAACGGCGCGGGGTTTAGCCATTGACTACTCAGAGCCAGCGGGGAGGTTTCGGAAGCTTGCCATCCGGGCAGGCCACGCCCTCAGCGCCGCGACCAGAAGCCCAGCGTCCTAGGGCGTGTCTGACAATTGAGGGAAGCGTGGCATGGGACCCTGGCTCCCGTGTCGCGTTTTCACATGTTGAGTGATGCCCAGTGGGAGATGGTCGAAGAGCTTCTGCCCCGTCGCACGGGGAGAAAAGGCCGACCGTTCTCCGATCCCCGGCAGATGCTCGAGGCCATCCTCTACTGCCTTCGGGCAGGGATCGCGCGGTGTGACCTGCCCGCCTGCTTCGGGTCCTGGCAGACGGTCTACACCTGGCACAACCGGATGGCCAAGGACGGACACCTGGGACGTGATCTTTCAGCGACTTCTTAGACAGGCCGATACGGAAGACCTGATCGACTGGTCGGTGTCGGTGGACTTTGACGATCGCCCGGGCCCATCAGCACGTCACGAACATCACGCGGGTCACAGGGGGCTTTGTCGAATTACAACAACCTGCTGGCCGAGCCGCCTGATCACGCGGTCGGCCGATCACGGGGTGGTCTGTCTACCAAGGTCCACGCCCTGGTCGACGGCCATGGCATGCCCCTGACCATGATCGTTACTGCGGGCCACCGCGGTGACTGCCCGGTGCTGATCCCGTTGTTGAAACGCCTGCGGGTGCCCGGGATGGTGGGCCGACCGCGCACCCGGCCCGATGAACTGCGCGCGGATAGGGCGTATGCATCGAAGGCTGTGCGCAGGTATCTGCGCGAGCGCAAGATCACGGCGACGTTCCCGGAGAAGAAGGACGTGATCGCCGTCCGGAAGCGGAAAGGCTCGATGGGTGGGCGTCTACCGACGTTCGATGCGCAGTCCTACAAGGGCTGCAACGTGGTGGAACGGTTTTCGGCAACCTCAAGCAGTGGCGGGGTGTGGCAACCCGGTACGACAAGCTCGCGGTTGTCTACCGGGTCGGCGTGATGGCTATCGCCGTCATGACCTGGCTGAAGAAATTGTCAGACACGCCCTAGAAGATAACAGGTACTTCACCATGGATAAACGACAACTCGCATCGCGCATTTGGGGATCTGCGAACACCATGCGCTCCAAAATCGAGGCGCAGGAATACAAGGACTACATTCTCGGCTTCATCTTCTATAAGTTCCTCTCTGATTGGGTTGAGCGGCTGATGTGCGCCAGCGACGTAGAACCCGATGAGCTTGCTGAGGTGCTTGTCGGAGATGATCCTGAAACAGTGGAGTTCGTGCAGTACCGTCTGGGCTACTTCATCGCGTATAACAACCTCTACTCGACGTGGCGTGCTGCAGGCAGTGACTTCAACGTCGCTAATGTCCGTGATGCGCTTGCGGCATTTGACCGTCTTCTCCTGCCGAGCCGTGCCCATGTGTTCAAAGACATCTTCCGCGCGTTGGAAACGGGTCTGTCGAAGCTGGGCAGTAGCGCGACCTCGCAGACTAAGGCGATTAAGGATCTGCTCGACCTTATTAATGACATTCCCACCGACGGCTCTCCTGGCTACGACGTGCTTGGGTTCATCTACGAGTACTTGATCTCGAAGTTTGCAGCGAACTCCGGCAAAAAGGCGGGTGAGTTCTACACCCCGCACGAAGTCTCTGAGGTGATGAGCCGCATCGTTGCAGCACACATCCAGGGGCGCGACACAATCACCATCTACGAAGCTTTCAGCCCGACTTGGATACAAAACGGCGGCACAGTCGCGCTTGCGGCGTGAGTGGTTCAAATAGGAGGTCGTTGGCTCATGCCCTTGCCAGACATCATTAGCCGCTCAGGGACTCGAATGGTCACCCTGATCCGTGAGCCGGTTCCATCTGAGCAACGCTCCTAAGTAGAAGCCTCGATCCTGAACGACCAAGGGATCGACAAGGCCTACGTAGCGAAAAAACTCCTGTCTACGAAGGAGGCATCATCGAGTTGCCGCCACGCACAGCTCCAGTAAGACGACTCAGTTTTGAGGGGCTGCATCCTGCGGTGGCAGAGGCAAGCGCGGACTTGTTCGCTGACGGCCACTTCAGTCGGGCTGTGAACGAAGCTTTCAAATTAATCGAGGTTCGGGTTCGTGACCTCCTAGGTTCAGAGACTTCAGGCACCAAGTTGATGGATGAAGCCTTCGGCGGCAAAGCACCGCGATTGAACATTCCGGGTCATGAGGGTCGCTCAGGACAGGATGAGCAGACCGGTTTTCACGCCATCTTCAGGGGCGCGATGCTTGGCATTTGTAACCCCGGAGCACATGAACTCGTTGTCGAGCAAGATGCCCAGGAGGCGCTGGAATACGTGGCGCTCGCCAGCTTGCTTCATCGCCGTTTGGACAGCTCAACGGCTGAGTCGTGACTCCGCACTTGCCGATCATCTGCTGACGGGAGCTACCGTCCCTGAACGTGAATATGATGGTGGCGTCGACGCTGACTTCGGCGTGGTCGACGAGGGTGTGCCATAGGTATGGGGGTGAACTCGATGCGGTCGATGTCGAGTTTGTCGAGTTCTTTTCGGTAGTGGCGGTAGGCGGCTTGCCGGTTTTCCAGATCGCTGATCTGGGCCAGGAGTTTGTCGTAGTCGGCGAGTAGCCGGGCTTGGTCGGGGGTGAGGTAGCCGAGCCGCCGGCGGGGCCGGTTGTTGATCTCCTCGGCGATGGTGGTGAGGTAGGGCTGATGATCCGGGATCACGGTGCCCTTGGGCAGGTACTCCCGGTAGAGCCGGTTGGTGTTCTCGTTGCTAGGACGCTGCCAGGGCGAGTGGGGGTCGGCGAAGTAGACCGGCATGCTCGTGGCCAGGGAGACCTTCGCGTGCTGGGCCATCTCGCTGCCCTGGTCCCACGCCAGTGACGCCTTCATCATCTGGGTCAGCTCGTTGAAGTACTCGATGACCGCGTCCGCGGTGGGCTCGGCCTGTTTGGAGGGCAGGGCCAGCAGTCCGGTGAAGCCGCTCATCCGCTCCACCAGCGTCGCCGCGCACGAGGCACCATTCTTCCCGATGGTCAGGTCCCCCTCCCAGTGACCCGGCACCCGGCGCTCGGCGGCGTCCTGGCCCCGTTCACTCAGGGGCACCATCCCCACGATCACACCGCCCCGGTACCGACCGGTGGTGCGGGGCCGGCGCTTGGTGCGCTTGGACTGCAGGAAGATCCCCCGCCGTGCGAGCTCCCCGCGGGGCATCGCGTAGATGTGCTGGTAGATCGCCTCAGCGGACACGGTGCGGCCCTGGGCATCGGGAGAGTTTCCGGGAGGTCACTGACGGGCAGCGCCCCAGGTGACGAGCTATTTTCCGCACGGACCATCCCGCCTTCAACGCAGTCGAGATCTCCGACCTGTCACTGAAAGATAACCCCACTGGCGACATCCGCACACTCCACCGATCAGACCCCCGCCAACCGGGAGTGTTGCTTCGACGCTATAAGACCACCTTCGGGTTCGCCGGGGTACACTCGTGTGGAGACGTACACCACCAGCGAAGAAAGGTAACAATTACCGTGTCTGAACGTACTATGAAAGCCGCCCGCATGCACCTGGGGGACGGCAATCGCACCCTATCGATTGATGAGGTTCCGGTACCCGAACCGGATAAGGGTGAGGTTTTGGTGAAGGTGAAGGCGGCGGGGGTGTGCTTGTCCGATGTTCATCTGCTCAGCGGCGACCTGACTCCGCCCCATCTGAAGAACGACGTGGTGACGCTCGGCCATGAAACCGCCGGCATCATCGACAAGGTCGGCGAGGGCGTCACCGGCTACCACGAGGGTGACCGCGTGGTGCTGCGCAGCGGTTACCGCGACGAGAACGGTGACGTCTTTGGCCACGGCATCGATTTTGATGGTGGGTGGGCTGAGTATGTGGTGACGAAGGAGTCGACGCTTGTGGCGTTGCCGGAGTCTGTGCCGTTTGAGGTGGCGGCTATTATTCCGGATGCTGTGTCGACCCCGTGGTCGGCGATTAGTTATACGGCGAAGGTGGAGCCGGGTCAGTCTGTTGGTGTGTGGGGTCTTGGGGGGGTTGGGTGCGCACGCGGTGAAGATTTTGCGGGCGTTGGGGGCGAGCCCGGTTATTGCGTTGGATATTGCGGAGAAGGCGCGTGATCGTGCCAGGGAGTACGGGGCGGATTATGTGCTGGATTCGGGTGCGGATGATTGCGTGGATCGGGTGCGCGAAGTGACCGGTGGGGAGGGGTTAGATGTGGCGTTTGATTTCGCTGGGGTTGCTCCTGTGCGTAAGCAGGCGTTATCGGTGCTTGGTGTTGGTGGCAAGCTCGTGCTCGTGGGAATTACCGGCAAGGAGGTTGTGATCCCCAACGATCTCGACTTCTCCATGAACAACCAAAGCCTGGTCGGACACTACGGGTCGCGCCCTGGCAGCATCGAAGACGTCGTTAAGATGCTCGAAGAGGGAAAAGTGAATTTCGACGATTCGGTGACTGAGGTGCTTCCTCTGGCGGAGGCGCAGACCGCGGTCGATCACTTGGAAAACAAGGTGGGTGACCCGATCCGCATCGTGCTCCACCCGGAGGACTAGGAGCGCCCCGCTATACTTTCCGCACCGGCGTGATCGCCTGCCCCTGCGGCAGGTGATGTAACGCCCAGCCTCTACGGAAAGTATTCTCGTGCCCCCTTCCACTATTCCCGCTCTTCAGCATCACCCTACCGACGCGCAGAAGGCGCGCGCCTGGGCCGTCCACGCCTTCACGCTCAGCGGCCGGGTGTGGGCCACGCTGGCGGTCACCGCCCATCTGGATGGCAAGCCCCAGTGGATGTGGTTCTGGCTGGGCGTGACGCTTATTGTCGACGGCATCGACGGCAACCTCGCCCGGAAGTTCCGGGTAAACGAGGTGATCGGCTGGTTCGCCGGAACCGTGGTGGGCGGTGTCAAGGGTTGCGTCCGTTAGCGTGGTGTATCTGTAGCTGCCGGTGAGGACCCCATGAACGATGTGGGCGGCCACCGCAGTGCCTTTCGAATCCGTAACCACACTTCCTCGAAAGGGACACCACGATGGCCGCTGGCTTCCATTCTATCGACCCGACTACCTACCTCGACGAACTACTGGCCCAAGCCTCCCCGGACCTAATGCGCGAGATGCTCCAAGGTTTATCAACCAGATCCTTTTCGACCCAGGCCGACTAAGTCTGCGGCGCCGAGGACGCCACCGTCAGTGACAACCGCACCAACGTCCGAAACGGCTACCGCCACCGCGACCTCGACACCAGAGTCGGCACCGTCGACGTCGTCGTGCCCAAACTCAGAACCGGCTCGTTCTTCCCGGACTGGCTGCTTAAACGGCGCACCCGGGCCGAACGGGCCCCAAATGTGGCGGCAGTTGAAACGTAAAATCTTTCTTACCAGCCGGTTATCAAGACACCGTTGGCGTAGTTGGGCCATGTTTTATCCCATCTAATGAAAATAGCGCCTGTTTGACTTGTGCCCAGCGAAATGTTTTTCATAACCTTGACGACGATATGTATAACTCAGCAGCCGGAATCGAACACTTTGAAGTACTTACAACCCGCTACCAGGCGCCAAGCTTTGGCCCATTAAATCTTATGGTCTCCTCAATCGCAGCTAATGAAGCAATTAGATTTCTGCTAACTGAGGAATCTAAGTTAATGAATGCCCGCGCGTATATTTCTCTTACCGACATCTACATCAAGATGGAAAGATACTAAACCGGCCTGGGTTGGTGAGAGGGCATGATGTAACGCAGGAGGAACATCATGGCTATCAGCCTCTACGACCAGGAGACCCGCCAGCGGGCGGTGCGCCTGTACTTCGAGGAGCTCGCTGACGGCGCTTCATCCAAGGCAGCCGCACTACGCGCTGTCGAAGCTGTCATCGGCATCAAAACATCCACTATCCGCAACTGGGTACGCGCAGAAGAGAAAAAGGTGGACCTCACCGTCGAGCAATCCGACACCGAGAAAGACGCGGAACTTGCGGCCCTGCGCAAAGAAAATGCCCGGCTCAAAGAAGCCAACGAGATTTTGAAGCTGGCCTCAGCTTTTTTCGCCCAGGCTTAAGCTCGACCGCAAACTGAAGTGATCGTGGACTTGACCCGCACTCACCGGCACCTGTATTCCACCTGGCGGATGTGCCGCGTGCTCGGGCGGGCATGAATACGCTATTTCACCAGCAACGTTCTACCGCTTCCAGGCCCGTGGTTTCGGGCCCACCCCTGCCGAGCTGGACGAGGCTTACACCGCGCACCGGCTCTTTGAGCTGTGGCGGGCCAATCGGCGGGTCTACGGGCGACGAAAACTATGGAACCCCGCCCACCGGGCAGGCTGGAACATCGGCCGTGACCAGGTGCAACGTCTGATGAATATCCTTGGAATCGCGGGTGTACTCCGACGCAAGACCACACGCACCACCGTTGCTGATCCCACCGCCGAGCGTTTCCCGGATCGTATTCAACGGGCCTGGTCGCAGGCTCAGCGCCCCGATCAGTGGTGGGTCGCGGATTTCACGTATGTGCACACCAGCTGCGGTTTCAGCTACGTGGCTTTTGTCACCGACGTGTTCACCCGTGAGATCCTGGCGTATGTCGTAGACACCCGAGCCACGAAATCTTTGGTCAACCGGGCGCTGCGACAGGCACTGGCGCTACGCCAGCGCCAGGACCCGTACTTTGAATCGGCCGGGGTGATCCATCACTCGGATGCAGGCTCACAGTACACCTCCACAGATCTCCGCCGGCTGCTGGCCGTCCACCAGATGGACGGGTCTATCGGCACAGTCGGCGACGCCTACGACAACGGTCCGATGGAGTCAACGATCGGGCTGTACAAGTCTGAGCTCATTGATTTCGAGGCAGGGACGTGGACGAACTGGGGTGAGGTGGAACGCGCCACAGCCGGATGGGTCCACTGGTATAATCACCAGCGGTTGCATTCCTCGCTCGGGCATATCCCGCCGATCGAGCACTACACCAACTACCAACGAGAAAACTACGCAGGCCTTCACGCCGCGTAATACGCCACTCTCAAAAATTCAGGTCGATTCAATACCTAAAGGATGAAGGCTGCCCAGATTGTTCTGACCGAAAAGCTGAATGAAATGACGAGACCCGACATAATCCGTAGGCACATCGCTGTGGTTGCCCCTTCCTTGCAAGCTGCACTCATCGGGCCGGCGGTACACAAACAAGCTATGCGGAGAATTGGTTCCGAATTTGGGTTTCCGCCCGTCGAGTATCAATCAGTCAGAGAGCCACTTTCCGCACAACAAAGAGCAAACGACATTAATAGCGCAAGTAAACAGCGAAATTGTAAGGCTATTTTCGCTGTAGCCGGCGGGAACGACTCAATCACATTACTGAAGTACCTCGATCGGAATGTCCTAGCCACCAGCAGAACGCCATTCGTGGGATATTCCGATAATACAGCAATCCACAATTTTTTATGGAAGATAGGCAGAACCAGCTACTACGGGGGTTCAACGCAAATTCAACTCGGACCGGGCCCCTCTATAGATCCTATTCAATCAGGTTCGATTAAAAAGGTGCTGGAGGGGAAGGGCTATCTTGAGCTTCTAAAACCTAGCCACTACGAGGTAAGAGGAATAGACTGGCATTCTCCTCTCGCTTTAACAGAGGGCGGGCTCCGATCTCCTTACCCCGAATACCTTTGGGCAGGTGAACCCAAGATTACTAAGGGTCGCTCATGGGGAGGGTGCGTGCAAACACTCCTTCAGCTAGCAGTAATGAATGAACTTCCGACCCCGCTACAATTGCGCGGCGCAATCCTTTTCCTTGAGCTTTCTGATGAGCATTTAGGAGATGGCAACGTCCTCAAACTTGTGAGAGCTTTCGGAGAAGCGGGATACTTTAATGCGGTAGGAGCCGTCCTTTTCGGTCTTCCGCCGCATTCAATTAGTCAAGAGACCGCGCAATTAGCCGTACCTAATCCAAGTGCAGCGACCAAGCTTCTTAGTGCCGTTTCTAGTGAAATAGGAAAGTACAACGATGAGCTGCCTAGGGTTCTGGGTGTTCCCATAGGCCATCTACGCCCCCAATACGTAATTCCCTACGGAGGGACAATAGAGGTCGATGGGGTAAACAAAACGGTGAGAGCATATTATGAGGCTTGTTAAGCATGTTGTAAAAGAGAAAAAGGAAGCCAGAACCTCACGGGATCCTTTTGGTATTATTTGTTTTTCCGACGGTGGAAGTCGTTTATTGGATTTTCTCTCGTGGGGTTACTAGGTGGCTTATTAGATCTGGCGTTGCCGGTAGTGATGGGCCGTTTCATCGATAGCCTTTGGGGGCCCACCTCGAGTGGTGAATCTGTGACGTATCTTGCTTTTCTCGCGGTTCTTATGGTTGTTTCCGCGATACTAATGACTGTCGGGGATTACTCGTTAGGGCTAATAGCGGAAGAAACTGTTTTTGGTCTACGAACAAGGCTCGTTCAAAGAGCTTTTAGGCAGCCCATTGGTTGGTATCAAAAAGTCTCCCCGGGTGATTTGAGTTCTCGCTTAACAAACGATACAGAGAAACTGCGCGCAGCTATTAATAACGGCCCCATTGAGATTTTTCTCAATGCGGCGCTATTGCTTGGAACTGTCTCTGTGATGATATGGCTCAGCCCCTTACTTGTACTGGTTGTCATAGTAATAGCAGTAATCGGGTTGGCTGAGAGCGTCCGATAGTTTGTGTGCGGGGGTGGTTTACAGGTAGTCCGCGAATCGGTCTGGGTATGCCACAGCTAGTTGGTTGATGGCTTGTTTCCAGCCATTGGCCTTCGCTGCTTGAACATACCCGTTGCACTCAACGGCGCGCTTGGCTTGCTTCGCGCGTTTGGCAGCGCGTTTGAAGCGTCCTGGGTTTAGTTCCTACCTCAGCTAAGGAAGGATTGAACTATGCCTAGAAAGTATTCCGTCGAGTTCAAGGAGAAGGCAGTCCATCAGATCATCGAAATGGTCCGCCTGGAGTCTTGCTCACTGCAACGCGCCTACACGCAGGTCGGTGAGCTGCTTGGAGTATCCCACCACACGTTGCGGGCTTGGTACCGTGACAGCGCCTGCGTACGCGATAATTCTGACGCTTCAGGCGGCGAAGAAATGGAAGAAGAACTCAGGCGTCTGCGTCGAGAAAACCGCGAACTGAAACGAGCAAACGGGATTCTTAAGACAGCCTCGGCTTTTTTCGCAGCGGAACTCGACCGACCCACGACCAAATGATCTCCTACATCGACGCGTACGAAGATCAATGTGGGGTCGAGGCCATCTGCAGAGTTCTAAAACAGGCAGATCGTGGATTCATCACCTCTCGTGGCTACCGCAAGGCGACCACTCGTGTTCCCAGCGCAAGGGCCTTAAGCGATAGCCTGCTCATCCCAGAGATACAGCGTGTGCATGCGGAGAATTTCTCGGTCTACGGCATCCGCAAAATGTGGCACGCGATGAACCGTGAAGGCTTTCATATCGGCCGCGACAAGACCGCACGTCTGATGAAACTCGCTGGCGTTTCTGGCCGCAGACGTGGGCGAAGCCCACTAACAACGATCAGCCCGAAGACACCGGATCATCGCCCGGACCTTGTGCGCCGAAACTTCCGTGCGCAGGCACCAGGCAGGCTTTGGGTTGCTGACATTACCTACGTTCGCACCCTGTCAGGATTCGCCTATACCGCGTTTGTCGTGGATGTATTCAGCCGAAAAATTGTTGGTGTCGCTACACGCTCGACAATGCGCACCGACGCGCTGCCGATGGAGGCTTTGGAGCATGCGTTAACGACTGCAGGGCGAATCCATGGAAACCAGCTAATTCACCACAGCGATCGGGGCAGCCAGTATGTGTCACTGAAGTATTCCACTGCGCTAGCTGAGTCAGGAATCCGCCCGAGTGTGGGAACAGTCGGCGATTCTTACGACAATGCACTAGCCGAAACAGTCAACGGTCTCTACAGGGCTGAACTGATTCATGCCCAGGGCCCGTGGACGTCGGTCGGAGAAGTCGAACTGGCCACCTTGCGGTGGGTGCATTGGTGGAACACTAAGCGATTTCACGAAGCATTGGACTACGCTACCCCACAGGAAATAGAAACCGAGTACTATCTCACCGAGCCCATCAACACAGGGCCGTAAAAGAAGCGGAACTAAGGAAGGATTGAACACTATGCCCAAGAAGTATTCTGTCGAGTTCAAGGAGAAGGCGGTCCATCAGATCGTTGAAATGGTCCGCCTGGAGTCCTGTTCACTGCAACGCGCCTACGAGGAAGTCGGCGAACTCCTTGGTGTATCCCACCACACGTTGCGGGCCTGGTACCGCGAAAGCGCAACAGCGCGCGACAATGGCGAACCGTCTGGTGGCGAATCCATGGAAGAAGAGCTCAAGCGGCTGCGTCGGGAAAACCGCGAGCTCAACGAGCCAACGGGATTCTTAAGGCCGCATCGGCTTTTTTCGCGGCGGAACTCGACCGACCCACGACCAGATGATCTCCTACATCGACGCTTACAAGGGGCAGCTTGGGGTCGAGGCCATCTGCCGCGTTCTTTCACAGACAGATCGTGGTTTCATCACTTCCCGCGGTTACCGGAAAGCCAAGACACGCATCCCCAGTGCTAGTGTAGTGTCCTCTAATTAGGTATCCGGTCGGTGATGGTATCGAGGGTTGTGCGTGCTCGGTTTATCTTGGCAAGGATTGTTTCTGCGTCTTTGACCCAGGTAACTTTGACCCAGGTAAAAGGAGTGGGATTCGTGTTATGCCTCGTGATCCAGTCCATGATCTTTTCCTCCAAGTCAGCCGCTGAGTGGAATGTTTGATTGCGGATGATTTTATCGGTCAGGATCCCAAAGAATCGCTCGACTTGGTTCAACCACGATGACGAAGTCGGGGTGAAATGGAAGTGAAAACGTGGGTGTTTATCAAGCCAGGCTTTGATATTCGAATGCTTGTGGGTGGCGTAGTTATCAAGCACGATATGCACGCCTAACTCTTTCGGCACACTGTGATCAATACGACGTAAAAAGCTTAGAAACTCCTGGTTACGATGACGCTTCGTGGTCTGGGCAATAACTTTCCCGGTAGCCGTATCAAGAGCCGCAAACAACGCAGAGGTGCCATGACGTTTATAATCATGGGTCATCGTCCCCGCCCTACCAGGTTTCAAGGGAAGTGAAGGCTGGGTGCGATCGAGTGCTTGGATGGATGATTTTTCATTCACGCACAACACCACGGCCTTTTCCGGCGGGTTAAGATACAACCCCACGATATCGACGAGCTTCTTGCTAAACTGCGGGTCATTGGACAGTTTAAAAGTATCCGTGCGCTGGGGTGTGATATCGAGGGCTTTCCAGATTTTCGCCACCGTTGACTTACCCATCCCACAGGCCTTAGCCATGGTGCGCACGCTCCAGCGGGCATCACCATTCGGTGAGGTGGAGTTAAACACCATCTCCAGCATGGAGATGTAATCGTCATTGCTATAGGTGGGTTTACGGCCCCTGCCTGGGGCTATGTTCCCGAAACCGGCAAGGCCTTGCTTACTAAAGCGTTGATGCCACGCCCTGACGGTAACCGCCGAGACTTCACGCCGACGCGCAATCTCCAGGTTGGCAATACCATCGCAAGTATCTAATAAGGCTTTGGCGCGCACCACATCCCGGTAGGGGCGTGAGGGGGATGACGCGATCTCTTCTAATCCCCGGCGTTGTTCATCAGTAACCTGCAACGCGGCAGCAGCATGAGAAATGTACTAAACATACCACACCACAAAGCTATTTATAGGACACTACACTAGCTCATGCGGGCGCCGCCCTACACCGTCCCCCGCGCCTTCGCTGCACCATAGATCCCCAGCGTCACCAGCACGACCACCGCCGGCAGGAGAAAAGCCCCGGCCACCGAGTAGCCGAATACCGGGATGAGGACTGCGGGCGTGGCGGAGATGCCGAAGAAGCGGAAAGCCTGCACGGTAGAGAGGAACGCCGAACCACGAGGGTTGTTGAGCACGAGTACGTTCACGCAGGTCTGCACCCCTTGGCACGCCAGCGTCGCCGTCACCCAGCAGGCCGCCAGCATCACCGGCCCCGGGGCCACCGCCAGCAAAAACACGCCGACGGAAGAGACGATCAGCGAGTAGATGAGCACCTTTTTACCCCATGGTGATCGGCGAAGCGGCCCACGAAGCGCACGAACAAAAACGCCGCCGTGCCCCCGCAGGCCACCACCAGGCCCGCGCCCGTCGCGCTTAGGCCCATCTGGGTGTTCGCGCGTAGGGCCACGAGCGTTCCCACACCGATGACGCCGAAGCCGATCGCGAAGCAGCACAGGCAGTACACCGCCAGAGCCACAAAGGGAGTCTGGCCCGCCTCCGCCGGTGCACCGCCCCTAGGATGCGCCTGTGGTAGCCGAATGATTAGGATGACCAGCAGCACCGCGGCGACGAGAAAGTAGACGTACTGCCAGTTCGTCACATCCGCCAGCACGCCCGAGACCAACGGCGCGGAGAGCAGCCCCAGAGACTGCATCGCCGCATACGTGCTGATCGCCGTTGCCAGCTCATCCGGCGGCGTGACTGATTTGAGGATCGTCTGCAGCAGCGGAAGTGTAAACGCGTTGGCGATGCCCATGGCGGCATAGACGATGACGAACGTCGGCCAGCTGTCGCTGACAGCCAGCACGATCGCTCCGGTGGCCATGACCACGTAGGCCAAGAGCACGATGCGATCGAGCCTTCTGCCGTGGACGAGGCGGGAGGAAAACAGCATCGTGATGGAAAACGGCAGCAAAAACGCGGTGATGCCGAACGCAGCGGCCTGCACCGTGATGTCGAAGCTCGCGGCGACGTCGGGAAGAATCGCCACAAGCGACTGGCCGAGGAAGGGCCCTAAGAACCCGCCGAGGTAGATGCACAGCAACTGCAGACGTTTCGGCACACTACCTCCCGAGGCTTACCTAGGGTAAGCCATTATCGCCGAATGTTGCGGGAAAGCTCAATAGCGCGCTGGGCATCGAGGGCGTCGTAGAAGGGAAGCGGGTTAAGCTCCAGGTCTTCGACGTAGTCGGTGAGCATGGTGCGCACCACTTGGTGTAACTCCTCGACGTCCCACGGCTTCGCGATGTAATGATCCAGGTCCGCCTCGTTGACCGCGCGGACGGTATCCGCCAGCTGCGCTTGCCCGGTGACCAGGACTTTGCGGGTGGCGGCGGTGCGGTCGTCGCTCATCATCTGCACGAGGAACTCCACGCCCGTCGTACCCGGTAGGCGGTGGTCACACAGGGCGAGGGCTAAGACGTCGCCGTCGTCGTTGATTTCCGTGACGACGTCCCACGCCTCCTCCACATCGGAGGCCACTTCTAGGCGGACGGTCTCGGCGAAAGGCAGAAGGTCACGCTCTAAGGCGGCACGAACTTCGGCTTCGTCCTCGAGAATCAAAATGGCTAGGTTCATGATGGCTGTCCTTCGTTGTGCTGGTGCGGGCCGTCGACAGGCAACTCCACGATGGCGGCGGTGCCTGCCGGTGATGATTCCAAATGGATGCTTCCGTGATGCTTGCTGACGATACTGCGGCAGACACTCAACCCGATGCCCATACCGAATCGCACCTGCCCATTGCGGGTGGTAAACCGCGGCTCGAAGAGGTTCTCCAGGCGGTTTTCGGGAATGCCGGGGCCGTCGTCGATGACCTCCACCCGGATCCGCTCCGGGTGGGCTAGGGAGGTGCGCACCGTGATCGTGGAGCCCTTGCCGGATTCCTCGATGGCTTCGGCGGCGTTGGTGATCAAGTTCGTCCACACCTGCGACAGCTGGCCGGGGGTGCAGGTGATCGCCGGCAGCTCGGCGAACTCGCGGCGAATATCGATGTCGCGCAGCTTGTGGGAGATCAAATGCAGGGTGTCGTCGATACCTTGGTGGACGTCGACGTCGGTGATCGGGTCGCCGTCGGGGCGGGCATAGGAGCGTAACGACGCCACCAACTCCGTAATCCGCGTGGCCGCCGTCGATAAGTTACGCAAGCCCGTGCCTATCGACGCCGCGTGCTCCACCGTCTCATAATCCAATTGCCGCGACTTGCCCACCTGCCGGGCGAAATCAGGATCATGCAGGCCCGCCAGCACCCAGCGCTGGGCGAGCGCCCGGTCGCCGGTGATCTCAGTGAGTTCGCGATGCAGCCGGCGCGCCTCCTTGGTGGACACCGCATGCGAGGTGCGCGCGGCCTTGAGGGCGTTGAGCGTGCCGCGGCGCCACTTCTTGTCGGGGGCGGAGGCGAGGAGGGCCTCGACGTCGTCGACCAAGTGCTCGGCGGTGCGCCCGATCGCCGACATGGGGTTGTTGAGCTCGTGGGCAACACCGGCGGCCAGCTCGCCGAGGGAGGCGAAGCGGGCCTGGCTCATCAATTCTCGACGGGCGGCCTCCAGGTTGCGCAGCGCCGTGGTGAGGTGTGCGCGTTCCTCTTCGAGCTGGGCGGTCAGCTCGTGCTGCTCGACCTGGATGTCCTCGGCGCGGCGCAGGCGGCGGTCGTAGGAACGCACGAACAGCACGGCGAGCAGGCGGGTGAGGTCGGGTTCGAGTTCCAGCAGGTAGTTGAGCTGCTCGGTGGGTAGCTGTACGGCGACGACCTCGGTGGTCGTGCGCGCGGTGAAGAAGCCGATGCGGCTGCGCGCCAGCGCCAACAGCCCGATGACCTGGCCGGTGGAGGCATGGTGCATCGTGATGTCGCCAGCGTCGGTGAAGCGCTGCAGCAGCACCCGACCGGAGAGCGCGAGGATGATCTCCTCGACGACGTGGCCCTCCTTCGTCAGATACACTCCGGGAGGAAACGTCAGGCGCGGCTGGTAACCCAGATGGCGGTCGGCGGCGTCGATGATGCGGCGGATGATCTGCTGGTCGGTGAGGTCGACGTCGAGAGCCGAGCTTTCCGGCTGGTCATAGCGCCCCGCGAGCTCCGGGTCGCGCCGGGTGCGCTCGTGCCAGTAGCGGGTCAGCTGCTGGCGGATGTTGAGCGCGAGCGCGTCCTCTTTGATCTCCGGGGTATAGACCAGCATGTCGAGCCGCCCGAGATCCGTGAGCATATCCAGACCCGAGATCGTCGGTGCGGTGGTCAACACCATGATGCGGGTGTGCCGGAAGCGCTTGTTGCTGAGGAAATCGACGAGCGGGTGATCGCGGTGCAGCCCGTCCTCGTGCACGGTGACGGTGACGAGGGCGAGCTCGCTGTCGTCGTCAAGCATCTGCGGCAAGGCCTCGACGGACTCGACGGCGAGCACCTCGTGGTCCTGGCCCAAACGTTCCTGCACCAGGCACTGGATCGCTCGGGTGGCCTCGGACTTACCGACGATCGCCAGTGTCGAACGCGGCAGCATCTAGCCCACCAGCCCGAAGATGTTCCACAACCACGGCAGCGCCAGGATCAACAGGAGGGTGCCCAGGGAGCCGACGACCACACCGACCATCGCCATCTGCGGAATCTTGATCTCGTTGGTGGCATAAGCAATCGCGTTCGGCGGCGTGGAGATCGGTAGCGACATACCCAGCGAGCAGGCGATAGCGACGACCGCCGCGACCACGATCGGGTCGATGTTGTCCAGCGACACCGCCAAGGAGACAGCCAAGGGCACGAGCAGGTTGGCGGCGGCGGAGTGGGAGATGACGTTGGCCATCGCGAAGCCGATCGCCCCCAGCAGGCCGATGATTGCCAGTCCGCCCAGCGAGGTCCAGTCGACGGAGCCGACGAGCCACTCGTCGAGACCCGTGGCGCCGACGCCGGTACCCAGCGCGATACCGCCGGCGACCAGCCACAGCACCGGCCAGTCGAGGGCCTGGATGTCTTTGCCCTTCATCACCTGCAGGCACAACAGCGCGACGACGGGGAAGAAGCCCACCGTGTTCGACGAGACCCCGTGCACCGGCTCCGTCATCCAGAGCAGAATGGTCAGCCCGGCGACGACGTAGAAGATCCACGCGTTGCTCGTGGTGTTCCACTTCGAGGTCATGTCGATGGAAATCCGCGTATCCGAGGGGATGAACACCACGCAGAGGAACACCCACGCGATGGCGAGGACCACCAACATGAAAGGCACCGCCATGAGCATCCAGTCGATGAAACTGATCCGGATGCCCTGCTCGGCGAGCGCGCCGATGGCGATCGCATTCGGCGGGGTGCCCACCGGCGTGCCGATGCCGCCGACATTCGCCGACAGCGGAATCGACAACGCCACGCCGGCGCGAACCTTCCCGGCGGGCAGAGTCTTCAAGATGGGGATGACCACGGCAAACATCGTGGCGGTGGTGGCCGTGTTCGACATGAACATGCTCAACAGCGCGGTGATGAGCATCAACCCCAGCACCGTCAGGCGGGCCTGGCTGGGGAAAGGACGCAACATGATCGCCGCGAGGTTGCGATCTAAGCCGAACTTCTCCGCGCCGTAGGCGATGATGAACCCACCGAGGAAAAGGATGATCACCGGATTCGCGAGGGCCGCGAAGTACTCCGCTGGGGCCAGCGCATTCTCCGCGAGGGCGGGATCGCCGCCGGTGGGGTCGATGAGCGCGTCCTCGGACACGAGCACGACCTCGAGCAGGATGACCAACACCGCCGTAGCGGTGAGGGGGACCGGTTCGAGGACCCAGAAGATGATGGCGAGCAGGAAAATCGACAGCATCCGGTGCCCGGGCTGTGACAGCTCCGGGATGGTGACGAAGAACGGCACCAAAAACAACACGATGCCGAGTAGGAGCCCGATCAACTGCTTCGGGCTCATATCCGGCATCCGGGAACGCAGGACGGGCGGCAACTGCTGCGAGCGCCGCCCGCGGGAAGCGGGCCTCTTATCGACTTTTACCTGCTTATCGGCCATAAACAGAATCTTACTAGGAGATCTGCTGGCTTATGGGGTGAGCGTTGGGGGTTGTGTTCAGAGCTGCATGATGCGCTTGCGCTGTTTGGAAAGGGGCGGGGTAGAAGTGGATCTCGCGCGGTTGACGGGTCTTTTCCACCTGTTGGTTTCGGCCAGCGGTAACGCTGCATGCGTTGTGGGTGTCTGGGGTGGTTCTGAACGTGGTTCTGGACGTGGTGTGGGCTTCGCGGTCTCGCAGAACCTATGGTGCGATAACGCTGGTCGAAAGGAGGCGCACAGAAAGGACTCCCGCGTGGTCGAAAGGGCGCTTCGTTCCGACCGGTTGGTTTCGACCAGCGCTAGCGCATCATGGGTGCGGGTTTACCGAAGGTCAGTAGGTGCTCAGGGGTGTCATCACAATCCACACGCCAGCCCCATCCGCCACAGCAGAAACTTAAACGCCGTTTAACTAGACGCCTGGTCGAAAGCACCCTCATAGAAAGGAGTCCCGCGCGGTCGAAAGGGCGCTTCGTTTCGACCGGTTGCTTTCGACCAGCGCTAGCGCAACACGCACGCGGGCTTACCGAAAGCCTGCAGGCGACCAGGAGCGTCATCACAATCCACACGCCAGCCCCATCCGCCACAGCGGAAACTTAAACGCCGTTTAACCAGACGCCTGGTCGAAAGCACCCTCTCCGAAACGACTGCTTTCGACTCCCCGCAGCCCCGCTACGCCCCCAGCACGCTCAGGGTGTCTTCGTGCAGCTTGCCGTTGGTCGCCAAGGCGTCGCCGCCGTGCGGTCCGGGCTCGCCGGAGAGCGCGCTAAAGCGTCCGCCGGCCTCGGTGACCAGCACGGAGAGCGCGGCGAGGTCCCAGAGGGAGACTTCGGGTTCGCAGGCGATGTCGACGGTGCCTTCGGCGACGAGGCAGTAGGAGTAGAAGTCGCCGTAGCCGCGCAGTCGCCAGGTCTTTTCGGTCAGGGCGAGGAAGTTATCGCGCAGGCCGCGGGCCGCCCAGCCGGAGAGGGAGCTGAAGGAGACGGAGGCGTCGGCGAGTGAGGAGACACCGGAGACTCCCAGGCGGCGCGGGGACCCGCCGTCGACGATGCGCCACGCGCCGGAGTCCTTCGACGCCCACCACCGGCGGTTCAGGGCTGGGGCGGAGATGACGCCGACGACGGGCTCGCCGTCGTCGAGAAGTGCGATGAGCGTGGCCCACACCGGCACGCCGCGTACGTAGTTCTTGGTGCCGTCGATGGGGTCGATGACCCACTGGCGGCCGCTGAAGGTGACGTCGCCGCCGAACTCTTCGCCCAACAGGGCGTCGGAGGGGCGGGCCTCGGTGAGTTTTTCGCGTAGTGCTTCCTCGACGGCGACGTCTGCCTCGGAGACGGGGGTCATGTCCGGCTTGGTGTCGACTTGAAGATCCGCGGATTCGAAGTGTTCGGTGGTGAGGGAATCGGCGGCGTCGGCAAGCTCGATGGCGAGGGCGAGGTCGTCGGCATAGGAAGTCATGGCCCAAAGTCTAGGCGTTTTCGGCCAACTGCGAGCAGATCTCGTCAACGACGGCGCGGTTGCCGGCCACACACCACTCGACGCCGCCGGCTTCCACCTTGCGTCCCGCACCGCCGGCGCCGGTGACCAGGGCCTTGCCGGGCAGCCAATCCCAGTCGGCCACCGAGTGCTGCACCCACGCCCCCACCTTGCCCGAGGCCACCAGCGCTAAGTCGACGGAGCCGGCGCCGAGCATGCGTACCGTCGCAAAGCGGGAGATAGCGGCGACCCAGGCGTCGCGGATGGCCTCGTCGAGCATGACCGTCGGGTGCAGGTAGCTGGCGACGCTGATCTCGGCGGCCTGCTTTTCGGCAAGCGGGGCGACCGGCTCGCCATCGACCGTGGTGGGCCGCTCCGGCCCGCCGAGATACGTCACCCCCGGCTCGGGGCGGTGCACCGCGCCCAAAAGCAGCCGATCCGGGTGAGCGGCCGGGCCTTCGACCAACGCGAGCGCCGAGCAGTAGTAACTGAACCCGGAAGTGAAGTTGTAGGTGCCGTCGACCGGGTCGATCACCCAGGTGCGCCCGGTGCGCGACGTCCTCGCCGCGCCCTCCTCGCCGAGCACGCCGTCGTCGCCACGCAGTCCCTCGAGCACGCCGGCGACGAACTTCTCGGCCGCGCGGTCGGCTTCGGTCACGACGTCCGAGATCGAGGTCTTGTAGTCCGTCGATAGGCCGGAAGCGCGCATGCGGCTGGCCAGGCGCCCGGCCTCGGTGACCAGAGCGCGGGCGAGGGTGGCGTCGTCGGAGGAGGAATGCTGGGAGATGAAGTCGTCGATAAGCGTCGTCATGACTCCCATTATGGGCGCCTAGTAGCATGACAAACCATGCGACCAGAGATCACCTCCCAAATCGATGACCTGGAGACCACCCTGCGCACCATCGAGCAGGTGATGGACATCGATGAACTCGACTCGCGCGCCCGCGAGCTCGAGCAGCAGGCCGCCGATCCCAGCCTGTGGGACGATCCCGACCACGCTCAGCAGATCACCACCGAACTCTCCGGGGTGCAGGCGAAGCTGCGGCGCGTGCGAGATCTGCGCCAGCGTCTCGACGATCTGCCGGTCATGTTTGAGCTCGCCGAAGAAGAAGGCGACACCTCGCTGGCCGACGACGAGCTCGCCCAGCTTGCCGAAGGCATCGAAAAACTCGAGATCACCACCATGCTCTCCGGTGATTATGACGAGCGCGAGGCCGTCATCAACATCCGCTCCGGCGCCGGGGGAGTCGACGCCGCCGACTGGGCCGAGATGCTCATGCGCATGTACACCCGCTGGGCCGAGCACAACGGCCACAAGGTCGACGTCTACGACGTCTCCTACGCCGAAGAGGCCGGCATCAAGTCGGCCACCTTCGTCGTGCACGGCGAGTACATGTACGGCCAGCTCTCCGTCGAGCAGGGCGCACACCGGCTCGTGCGCATCTCGCCCTTCGACAACCAGGCCCGCCGCCAGACCTCTTTCGCGGAGGTGGAGGTGCTGCCGGTCGTCGAAAAGACCGACCACATCGAGATCCCCGATACCGACATTCGTGTCGACGTCTACCGCTCCTCCGGACCCGGCGGGCAGTCGGTGAACACCACCGACTCCGCCGTGCGCATCACGCATATCCCGACGGGTATCGTGGTGACCTGTCAGAACGAGAAATCCCAGATCCAAAACCGCGCCTCCGCGATGAACGTCCTGCAGGCCAAGCTTTTGGAGCGCAAACGCCAAGAGGAACAGGCCGAGATGGACGCCCTCGGCGCCGGCGGCAATGCCTCGTGGGGCAACCAGATGCGCTCGTATGTCTTGCACCCGTATCAGATGGTCAAGGACCTACGCACCGGCTATGAGGTCGGCGACCCGCAGAAGGTTCTGGACGGCGACATCGACGGCCTGCTCGAAGCCGGCATCCGCTGGCGCATGGCCGAGCATCAAAAATAGAGCAGAAGGAGTTTTCCGCCATGATCACCTTCCGTCAGGTCAGCAGAACCTACCCCCATTCACAGCGCCCTGCCCTCGACCACCTCGATCTCGAAATCGACCAGGGTGAGTTCTGCTTCCTCATCGGGCCGTCCGGCTCCGGCAAATCGACGCTGTTCAACCTCTTGATGTGCGAAGAAGACCCCACCGAAGGCGAAATAGAATTCGATGGCACGCGCGTGGATACGCTGCGCGGCGAGCAGATCGCGCGGCACCGCCGGCGCATCGGGTATGTCTTCCAGAACTTCCGCCTGCTCAACCGCATGAGCGTGCGCGACAACATCGCCTTCGCCCTCGAGGTCATCGACACCCCGCGCGCGGAGATCGACGCGCGTGTCGACGACGCGCTGGCCACCGTCGGCCTCGCCGACAAAGCCGGGCGCTTCCCGCGGGAGCTGTCCGGCGGCGAGCAGCAGCGCGCGGCGATCGCCCGGGCGTTCGTCAACAAACCGCAGCTCCTGCTCGCCGACGAGCCCACCGGCAACCTCGATCCCGACACGGCCGACGAGATCATGGAGCTGATCAACCGGCTGCACGCCGACGGCGCGACGGTGTTGATGTCGACGCACAACGAACGTGCCGTCGATAAGCTGCCGCATCGCATCCTCGCCATGCGCGACGGCAAAATCGTGCGCGACGACTACGGCACCTACCACCAGGCGGAGGAGGACTGATGCCTTTCATTCTGCGCGAAGGATTTCGTGGTCTCCGGCGCAACCTGACCATGACCATCGCCCTGATCATCACCACGGCGCTCTCGCTGGCGCTGCTCGGCACCGGGCTGCTGGTGGGCAAGATGACTTCGGATACCAAGGACATCTACCTCGAGCAGGTCCAGGTGCTGGTGCAGTTCGACGAGAACATCTCGGCGACGGACGGCGAGTGTTCGTCGCCCGAATGCTCCGAGCTACGGACTGAGCTCGAAGGCACCGACGGCGTCGAATCCGTCGAATTCCGCTCCCGCGAGGAGTCCTACCAGCGCTTCGTCGAGCTCTTCGCGGAATCCGACCCGGTGCTCGTCGAAGAGACCACGCCTGAGGCCCTGCCGGCGGCGCTGCACGTGCGCCTGAGCGATCCCACCGACATCAGCCCGCTCGACGGCGTGGGCGAGCGCCCCGGCGTCGAGCGCGTCGTCGACCAGACCGAAGACGTGCGCGGCGCGACCCAGCATTTGGACTCGATCCGCAACGCCACTTTGATCCTGGCGCTGGTGCAGCTGGTCGCGGCGGCGTTTTTGATCGCGAACATGGTGACGCTGTCCGCCCACCACCGCCGCGAGGAGACGGCGATCATGCGCGTCGTCGGCGCCTCGCGGATGATGACGAACGGGCCCTTCGTCCTCGAGGCCGTCGTCGCCACGGCGATCGGCGCGGTCGCGGGCACCGTGGGCATGCTCATCGGCAACAGCGTCGTGGTCGCCCCGGCTTTGCGCGGGCTTTACGACGCCCGCCTCCTCGCCCGCATCACAGCCGGCGACATACTGCTGTACATGCCTTTCGTGGGGTTAGGTGGCCTAGTGCTCGCCGGGGTCGTCGCCGCGGTCACCCTGCGTCTTTACGTGCGCAAATAGCCCGCGGGTACACTGAGCGGCAACTATGGGCAAGAAAAAGAACAAGAAGCAGGCACCCGGCACCATCGCCACCAACCGCAAGGCCCGCCACGACTATCACATCCTCGATACCTACGAGGCGGGCATCGCGCTGGTCGGCACCGAGATCAAATCCTTGCGCGAAGGCAAGGCCTCCCTCGTCGAGGCCTTCGCGACAATCGACGACGGCGAAGTCTGGCTGCGTAACCTGCACATCCCCGAATACTCCATGGGGTCCTGGACCAACCACTCGCCGCGCCGGCACCGCAAGCTTCTGCTGCACCGCCGCGAGATCGACTCGCTGGCCGGCAAGGTGCGCGACGGTAACCGCACCCTCGTGCCGCTGAGCCTCTACCTCAAAGACGGGCGCGTGAAAGTCGAGCTCGGCCTCGCCGAGGGTAAGCAGGCGCACGACAAGCGGCAGGCGATTAAGAAGCGCACCGAAGAACGCGAGATCGTCCGCGAGATGGGCCGGAAGATCAAGGGCATTAACGCTTAAGCCATGAACGCGTAGCCTGGCGCATAGACATCGCTTCCGCGAAAGGAGAGCTTTCTATGCGCACAGTCTTGATCACCGGAGCTTCCCGCGGCATCGGCCGCGCGATTGCCGAAAACCTGGGCCGCGACAGCCACATCCTCGTCGGCTCGACCACCCCAGAGGGCGCGGATGCCGTCGTTAAGACGCTGCCCAGCGCCGAGCCCTTCGTGGTGGATCTCACCGACCCGGACGCCGTCGAAGCCGCGGTGGCCAAGCTCGACCGCGTCGACGCCGTGGTGCACTCCGCCGGCATGCTGGAGCTCGCCCCCATCGCCGAGGTGACCTGGAAGCAGTGGCAGGACTCTTTCGGCCTCAACCTCTTCGCGGTGGCCGGACTGACCAAGCATCTGCTGCCGAAGCTGCGTGAGGCCCGCGGAACCGTGGTGACTATCAACTCCGGCTCCGGCTTCCACTCCGGGCCCAACCAAGCGCTGTACTCCGGCACCAAGTACGCGCTGCGCGCGTTTACCGACGCCCTGCGCGCCGAAGAAGCCGGCCACATCCGGGTGACCTCCGTGCACCCCGGCCGCGTGAACACCGAAATGCAACAAGCTTTGCGACGCGCCGAAGGCCACGCCGACGAAGACTACGACGGCTCGCAGTGGGCGCAGCCCGCCTCCATCGCCGACACGGTGCGCACGGTACTCGACCTGGGTGAGGACGCCACCGTGCCGGAGATTCGCGTGAACCCGAGCGGGTTGGCGTAGGTTTTCGCTGGTCCGCGTCTGGGTGCGTGTGCCCTAGTCGAAAGGACCCTCACAGAAAGGAGTCCTGCTTTCGACCGCGCGTGACTCGTTTCTGTGCTCTTCCTTTAGGTGAAGCGTGGGCGCACTATGGGGGATAGGCAGCCCGCCAGGCTAAGCCGCCGGGTACTCCATCGGCGAGCCCGGCCCGAGCGGGATGCCCAGGAAGTACCAGATGAGGAAGAAGACGAACCAACCCGCCATCATCGCTACCGCATAGGGCAGCGCCAGCGACATCAGGGTGCCGACGCCCGCCTTGTTGTAGTAGCGCTGCAGGAAGGTCAGCGCCAGGGCGAAGTACGGCGACATCGGGGTGATGATGTTGGTCGGGGAGTCACCGATACGGAACAGCATCTGCGCGACCTCCGGGGAGTGGCCGAGGTACATCATGATCGGCACGACGATTGGGGCCATCAGCGCCCACTGCGCCGAGCCGGAGGTGATGAACAGGTTGAGCGCGGCGACCAGCAGGACGAAGGCGCCGAAGAGTGCCCAGGTCGGCAGGTTCATGGCCTCGAGCAGCTCTGCGCCGCGGATCGAGGTCCACTGGCCGAGGTTCGACCACTCGAACCAGGCGAGGAACTGCGAGACCGCGAAGAAGAGCACGATCATCGGCAGCATGGTCTTCAGTCCCTTGACCATCATCTCCGGGATATCGCCCGGAGACGTAATCGACTTCGCGACCAGGCCATAAACAATGCCCGAGAGCAGGAAGAACAGGGTGATCGGCACCGCGATGTCGTTGATCAGCGGCGACTCCATGACCTCACCGTTGTTGACCATCGGCGAGCCCGGGATGAACAGCAGGGCGAAGTAGACCGCGAGCATGATCGCCAGGGCGATGCCGGTGATCCCCAGGGCGCGCTTCTCGTGCGGCTCCAGCTTCAGCTGCTCGATGCGCTCTTGCTTGCTCTGTGGGGTCTTGTCGCCGAAGGAGACCTCGTCCTCGTTGATCTGGGAATGATCGATCATCTGGCTGGCACGACGATCGACGAAGAACTCCGTGACCGCGGTGATGATCAGTGCCAGAACGATAGCGGAGGGGATGACGAAGAAGATGTTCGCCAGGCCGGAGACCGAGTACTCCGGATCGACCAGCTGCGCGGCGGAGGTCGAGATACCGGCCAGCAGCAGGTCGGTGATGTTCAAGACCAGCGAGGCGTTGAAGCCTGCCGACGACGCCGCGAACGCCACCATCGCACCAACGATGGGGGAGCGGCCCAGCGCGTAGAAGGACATCGCACCCAGCGGGATGACGATGACGTACACCGCATCCGAGGCCACCGAGCCGGTCACACCGGCCAGGGCAACCATGAAGGTCAGGGTCTTCGGGCCGGTCTTGGTGACCATCGCGCGCACCGCGGCAGACAGAAGGCCGGAGTGCTCGGCGACGGCAACACCCAGCATCGCGATGAGGATGACGCCCAGCGGCGGGAACGTCACGAAGTTCTCGACGGCGCCGGAGACCATCTGCTGCAGGCCCTCGGCGGTGAGTAGGTTGACGACCTCGACGGTGTCACCCGTATCCGGCTGGGTAGCACTCATGCCCACCTGGGATCCGATCCAGGAGGCGAGTGCCGTGATTCCGGCGAGGATGACGAACAGCCAGAACGGGTGAGGCAGCTTGTTACCAACCTGCTCGACGAACCCGAGGAAGCCTTTCGGCTTCGGCTGTTGTGCTTCTTGCTCTCCGGAGCCCTGCGCGGATTCCGTGTCGATGTGGGAAGCGGGCGTGGAGCCCCGGCGGTCGCTCATCGGACATCCAATCGTCGACTGTGAAGTGCACTACATGTTATATGGGTGGGTGGGCTCCTGTGGAAGTACACCCCCATCTTGCGGGAACCGAACGTCGGAAAGCCTGCCTGTTGTATCTGAGAGTGTCAAGAGGTATAGTTAGTTCTCCTGCTGATGGTGCGATCGCACGATCCCCGCCACAGCAGACGGACGAGGGGCTGATTTAGGTTTCGACTCCGGACATGAAGCCAGGGGAAGCGTGCCGGTGCAGGCTGGAGACCACCGTAAGCGTCGCAGCAACTTGATAAGCGCCGAGAAGAACTCTCAGCGTGACTACGCCCTCGCTGCCTAACTTGCAGCGACCGCGTGTCTGTCAGACCGGGCTCGTCACTGGCCCGGACCCTGGCATCGACTAAAGTGACTTGCCTTCCGGCCGCGTCAGCGGGGCCGGTGGGGACCTCATACCGCTGACTGGGCCCATCATCCGGAACGGAGTCCGACCACGCCGGAGGGCCGAGCAGAGATCATCTTCGGACTGCGCACGGAGAAGCCCTGGCGACGTGCTGGAGGACCCGGGTTCAATTCCCGGCAGCTCCACCACTAGGACGCTCATTTTGATACAAAGTGAGCGTTCTTTTGTTTTGCCTTCCGAGCGAGGTTTTGGCTTGTCAGAGGCGGTTTCTGGGCGAATAGGTGCCCGCTGGTTGGGTGCGGTGGGTGGTGCGTTGACACCCTCAATCGAGATCAGCCGTTGGAAATCGGCCCAGAAGAGAAATCGGCTCTGCACCAAGAATTTCTTAAAAATGGCGAGGTTAGCGCGATTAAAAGACTTCGGGAAACCACCCGAATGTAAGTATCGAGGATGCCCGTCACGTACTAAGTACCCTCATCAAGTAAAACACCACTACTAGGGTGCACGGCGATAGTGCAACTGTTGCCGTTCTTGTGATCAGCGCTTCGTAGGAGTTTCCCGTTCCCATCGCGGATGACAAGCAGTTAGCCCGAACATTACCTGAGCAGACCTCATCTATCGCCGAGTTGCAGGGGCAGAATAAGACACCGCGTGCAAACAACCTCACTCACCTGGGCGATGTGAAGGTGCGTTGAGGACCTGCAAAGGAAACGGGGACTACAAGTGGTTTGCCCCACCTTATGCAGTACTCGGCGTAGGGCTCAGGGCTGGAAACAGACTTCAGACAGGGCTCACTTTTCACGCACGTTTTGCTTCCTCAAAGCACAAACGCCGCGAGTATGAGGTCTCGCGGCGCTTGGGGACTAAACATATGCTTTCTACACTAGGCCCAGCCAGTTCCAGTACGTGACTGAGAAGATGAGTACCAATACGTAGCCCACCAGGGTCAATGGGATGCCCACTTTAAGGAACTGTTTCGTGGTGAACGTACCCGTTCCATAGGCCAGCATGTTCTGCGGCGCGGAGACAGGCAGAAGGAATCCGAAGGAAATGACAAACTGCTGGATGATGATGAACCCCAGCCCCTGGTCAGGGACCGGCAGGGTTGCGGCAAGGGCAATATAGATTGGGATCAAGGCCGAAGCCAGCGAGGTAGCAGAAGCAAAGCCCAAGTGGATGACAATGGTAAACGCCGTAACCAGTGCGATGGTGGCAAGGAGAGGGAAGTTCTCGATCCCCAAGGCACTAAAGAGGGAGTTAGATAGCCACTGAGCGGCACCCGTCTTGAGAAGTAGTGAACCGAGTGAAATGCCGATAGCGAAAACGAGAAGAGTACCCCAGTCCACTTTCTGCTCTAGATCCTTCCACGAGTTGAACACACCAACTCGTGGAATCAACAAGACACCGATAGCCAAGACGGTGATGGTGGCTGAGTCAATAGGCTGGAGAATTCCTTCCGTTGCCCAGAACAACAGCAGCAGAACAGAAACCACAATCAGGACGATTTCTTCCCGCTTGATTCGGCCGAGTTCAGCAAGCTGCTGCCTGATAGTATCGCGGCCACCGGCGAGGCGGTCAGTTTCAGGCTTAATGCTCATGCGCATGATGAAGTACAGCGCTATAGACATCAGGATGGACCACGGGGCTGCCCACAGGAACCATTGGCCCCACGTCACTTGAACACCCAAGCTCTCCTCAATAAAACCGATAGCTACAAGGTTCTGCGCAGCAGCCGTCTTGATGCCCACGTTCCAAATAGAAATAGACTGAACCGCACAAATGACCAAGAGGGCAGCCAAGTTTGAGGTCTTCGCTGCGCCGAAAGCCGCGATCATGCCGAGCAAAATAGGCAAGATAGCGCCACCGCGGGCAGTAGCGGAAGGAACAAAGAAGGCCAGCACAATAGAGATCATGATCGTGCCAACAAGCACATGGGATGTCTTCTCCCCGGCGATCCTGAGAATGCCTAGTGCTATGCGGTGGTGAAGACCGGTGACTTGCATTGCGACCGCAAGCATCAAGGCCGAGGCGACCAGCGCCACGGAGGAGCTTGAAAAACCATCTAGGGCTGTCCCAAGAGCTTTGGACGTGCCTGTGACGGTGCTTGGATCTTCCTCGCTGGGCGTGAACCCAATAAGGATAGCTATCAGAGCAGTCAGGATGATAGCGCTAATAGGGTAGGAGACCGACTCCGTGACCCACAAAATAACCGCAAAGCCCAATAACGCTAGGGCTATGTGACCTTGCTGCGTGAGCGGAGTTTCACCGGTGCCTTGTAACGGCAGAAGCAAGATACCGATCAGGACGGCGAAAGCCAATCCGAGATATGCCGGTTTGAAGTGACTTATTTCCTTTTTCTTTTCTGCAACGTCAGGAGACACTGCGGTGCTCATGAGGCATGTCCCTTCATCTAAGGAGCTCGGATGGGCGGTGGGTGTAAAGAAAACCCTCATAATTTTACGTCCGGCGTTCACAATTTAATGAATCGGTTACGTGAGAATGACCAGCTCAGGGTCAAGCCCCTGGTAGTGGTGTAACTGGTTTTTGATCCTTCGTTGGTGCTCAGGCGGGTAGTTGCATCAGTGGGTCGGTGTTTACCTCCGTCTGCGAGCTGGTGTCGGTGGTCAGGGCGAGTCGGCATCGGCTCAGGACTTCGAGGCCGAGGCAGCGACGTCCTTCGGCCCATTCGTCGGTCTGCTCGGCCAGGACGGCGCCGATGAGGCGGACGATGGCATCCCGGTTGGAGAAGATCCCTACAACGTCGGTGCGGCGGCGGATCTCGCGGTTGAGCCGCTCGGTGGGGTTGTTGGACCAGATCTTCCGCCACACGTCGTCGGGGAACGTGGTGAAGGCGAGCAGGTCCTCTCGAGCGTCACCGAGGTGGTCGGCGACCTCGGGCAGCCGGTGCTCGGTGTAGTCCAATAGTCGGTCGAACTGGGCGTTGACGGCGTCTGCGGTGGGCTGGTCATAGACGCTGTGCAGCATGGCCTTCACGGCCGGCCACATGGACTTCGGGCACACCGCCATGAGGTTCGCCGCGTAGTGGGTGCGGCAGCGCTGCCAGGCGGCTCCGGGCAGATTCGCCGAGATCGCATCCACGAGGCCGGCGTGCGCATCAGAGGTCACCAGCCGCATGCCGCCCAGGCCGCGGGCGACCAGGTCGGCGAAGAAGGTGTTCCACGAGGCCTTGGTCTCACTGGTCGCCACTTGCATGCCCAGCACCTCGCGGTGCCCGTCGCCGTTGACCCCGGTGGCCAGCAGCACCGAGGCCTTGACGACCTGCTTGTTTTCCCGAACCTTGATCGTCAACGCATCGGCGGTGACGAAAGTCAACGGCCCTGCCTCATCCAGGCGCCGGTGCCGGAACGCGGCGACCTGCTCATCCAGGTCGGCGGCCATGCGGGAGACCTGCGACTTCGACAGTGAGTCAATGCCCAGGGTCTTGACCAGCTTGTCCATGCGGCGGGTGGACACTCCGGCCAGATAGCAATCCGCCACGACGGTGATCAGCGCGGACTCAGCACGCTTGCGGCGCTCGAGCAGCCACTCGGGAAAGTAGGACCCCGACCGCAGCTTGGGCACCGCCACGTCGACGGTGCCAACCCGCGTATCGAGCGGGCGGTGGCGGTAGCCGTTTCGGTAGTTGGTGCGCTCGGCAGAGCGGGCGTTCCACTCCGCCCCGCAGACGGCGTCGGCATCGGCGGACAGCAAGGCGTTGATCATGGTCTGCAGCAGCTCGCGCATCAGATCCGGCGACGCCTCGGCGAGGGCTTGGCCAAGAAGGCCGGCAGGGTCGACAATATGAGGTGCGGTCATCGTGATGACTCCATTCGAGGATTCTTTAGACGGTTGACTCGAAGGATCACACGGTGGCCGCTCTACATCCGTGCACAACACGAATCTGCAGACGATCTCGGCCACCGAGTTACACCACCTTAAGGGGCATTACTCCGCTACCTGGTGCCCAGGCTGCTCGCCCTGAAAGACCCAGCGCGGAACGGCTCAATCATTCTCTCGCCTGTCGAAGATGCCGGCCTGTACGCCACCTTCGAGGACATGATGAAGAAGTTTGGCGAGGCCATGCAGTTGAGCTCCGGTGTCACCCACGCAGAGTTCTTCGTGGACGCTACTGGGCAGGCGTATATCTCCGAAGTCGCTACTCGTTTTGCTGGTGGAGGTGTACCTCGGGCAATCCATGCTGCCTTTGGTGTAGACATTATTGAGGCGTGGATGCGAGTGGAGTTCCGGCTGGAGCCGGGCCTTAACAGCGACCCAGCGAAGTATCAATTGGCTGGTTGGCTCCACATCTCCCCGCATGAAGACGGCGAGATTCGTACAGTTCCGAGTGCAGCGGAGTACTTAGCCGCCGGAGTCGTCGACGTGACTATCTCGGCTATCCCGGGGAAGGCGTGTCGGCATGACAACCCGTCCAATTGGTGCGTATTAGCCACGATCACAGCCCCGGATACGCAAGCGTTCATTGATCGCTGTGACAATCTGTACGCCACGCTGCCAGTGAAGGTGTGAGAGCCAGGCCCGGTCAACCTCCACCTACTGCGCCTCCGCGGCACTCGACATCTCGGGCAGGAAGGTAACGATGTCGGGTGCCATAATCAGGATCGCCACGACCACAATGTCGGCCAGGATGAACGGCACCAGCCCGCGGAAGACCGTACTTAGCTGCGCCTGCGGCACGGAGCCGGCGTAGACGAACGCGTTCATGCCCACCGGCGGGGTGATCAGCGCCATCTCGGCGACCTTGACAATCAAAATGCCGATCCAGATGCCTTCGAACCCATAGCCGGTCAAAATCGGGTGCAGTAGTGGGGTGGCGATGAGGATCATCGAGATGCCGTCGAGAAACATCCCCAGTGGGAGCAGCAACAGCAGGCAGATGATCAGCACGAGATAGGGGTTCATCTCCGCGCCGAGCACGCCTTCCACAATCGACGAGGTGATCCCCGAGAGCGCCAGGAAGTAGGTGAAGACGCCGGCGCCGAACATGAGCAGGAAGGTCATCGACGTCAGGCCGATCGCCTCGGTGAGAGAGTCTTTCACCGCACGCGCCCACTTCGGGGGCCGTATGCGCAGAAGCAACACGATGAGCGCGGCCATCGCGCCGAGCGAGGCCGCCTCGGTCGGGGTGGCCAGGCCGGCGTAGATTGTGCCGATCGAGACGCCGAAGATCACCGCCAAATAGCCCACCCCGATGAGAGTGCGTGCCGAATAAGGATTCGCGTCGTCCTCGGCCACGGCCTTCGTCGACCCGCCCTCACCAGGGCAAAGATCCTCCTGTTCTGTGACACCTCGCCTCCTGCGCGAGAACACCACCAGGATGATCGCGGTGACGGCGTAGGCCAGGAGAGTGAGCAAGCCCGGCCCGATGCCGGCCAACAGCAGCTCACCGATGCTCTCACCAGTCACAACACCGTAGAGCACCAGAATGATCGACGGCGGAATGAGAACCCCGAGCGTACCGCCCGCGCCGACCACACCGGCGGCCAAGCGGATGTTTAAGCCGGCGCGTCGGATAGCGTTGGTGGAGACCTTGGCCATGGTGGCGACCGTCGCCACGCTGGAGCCCGTGACCGCCGCGAACAGGCCCGAGCCGGCCAAAGAGGCCAGCGCCGGGCCGCCCGGCAGGCGCCTGAGTAGGGCAGAGGCGAGGCAGAAACCGGCGTCCGCCAGCCCGGAGCGGATCGCGAAGACACCCATCAAGATGAACAGCGGGATGACCGTGAGCGAGAAATCCGCAGAGACCGAGTAGGGCTGGTTCGCGATCGCGCTCGTCGAGGCGTCCATGCCGCGGATGAGCACCACACCCACGCCGCCGGTCAGCGCGAGCGCCAGGCCGACGTGCAGACGCACGGCGAGCAGGCCGAGGAAGAGCGCCAGGACGACGGTGACGATCACCCAGGTCGGAACGATCACGCCGGCTCCTCTCGCAACCACCCGCGCAGCTCGCCGGCTTCCCGAATCAGAGCCGCGACGAAGAACAACAAGAAGGAGACACACAGCACGACCTTCGTCTGCCACGTCGGCAGCAGCAGAATCGCATTCGTCGTCTCCTGGCGCTCGTAGGCGCTATACGCCGACTCGGCGAGGCCGTAGACCATCAGCACGCCGAGCACCGCGAGCGCTATCAGGCGCACGATAGAAAACACGGTGCGGGTGCGGGGGCCGACGTTGTCGTCTACAAGCGTGACCGAGACGTGCTTGCCGGTGATCTCCGCGGTGGCCAGCCCCAGAAAGGCGATGCCCACGAGCAACAGAGTGGAGATATCCACGCTGCCGAGGATCGAGCCGCCGAGCCAGTTGCGTCCGATGACGTCGGCGACAGTCAAAAGCATCAGCCCGAGCAACAACAGCGCGGCCAGGAGGTTGAGTAGGCGGGTGAGGCTGTTCAGCCACCTCGGAAAGTCAGTGCTCATGAGTGCTCCTCGATGCAACGCTGAAGAGGTGCGACATAATCGCTGGCAGCGGTTTCCGCCGCGGCGATCTCGCGGTAGTGCGCGAGGACGCCGGCCGCGTCGAAGCCTTTCTGCTCGTTTTCGGCGACCCAGTCCTCGGCGGCGCCGGCGGAGTCCCGCCAAGCGGAGACCGACTCCGGCGAAAACGCGCGGAACTCGGAACCGGTCTCCGCCAGGGCGCTACAGGCCTCGTCGCTTAAAGAGTCGAGCTCGTTGAGGCCGAAGTCGATGGTGTTCGCCGCCGCCTGCTGGATGGCGTCCTGGTATTCGGTCGGCATGGATTGGTAGAGGTCTTCGTTGATCACCACGATCGACGACGCCCACGCGCCCATGCCCGGATCCACCACCTGGGGTGTGGCATCCATGAGCCCGTAGGTCGGCAGGTTCGCGATCGAGAGGATATAGCCTTCGACCACCCCGCGCGATAAGGACTCGTAGATCTCTCCCGCGCCGAGCGCGACGGGGTCCACGCCGGCGTCGAGAAGCACCTCGGCGGCCAGCCCGGAGGCGCGGATGCTGCGCCCGGCGAGCTCACCTGGGGCTGCGGCCGCGGAGGCCAGCCCCAGCATCGCGTTGCCCAGAGGCAGCGGGAAGAGCATGCGCAGGCCCCGGGATTCGAAGCTCTCGCGGTATTCCTCGTTCTCTTCGTACAGCCTTTGCAGCGAGCGCATGTGCGCTTCGGGGTTGTGCACCTCGAAGGGCAGCTCGCTGAGGGTAAACAGCGGGAGATCCGAGGTCGCGTAGATGGAGGCGACCTGGCCCAGATCGGCGCGCCCGTCGGTGACGGCCATGGCGGTCTCGTCGCCGTCGAGAAGGCTGCCCGAGTGGTGGATGCGGAAGGTCACGGCGCCGTCGCTAAGCTTTTCGACCTCCTCGGCGAACGCCTGCACCGTGCGCGTCTGATCGGAATCGCCGCTGGAATACGTGGTGTAGTGCAGCTGATAGGTATCCTGCGCGCCGCGCCCGCCGCAGGCCACGAGGCTGGCGGCGGTTAAGACACAGGTGACGACGGGCGCCACCACCCGCCGCACGCTCAGCGCCCTCACCTGCCGGCCTCGGGTTCGCCGTAGCCGCCGCCCCCGGCGGTCTGGATGGTGACGGTGCCGTCTACACCCACCTGCAGCGAGCCCATGGATTCGAGTTCGCGCACCTCACCGTTGGTGCGCGCCTCGACGCGCGCCGGGCCGCCGTCGCCGCCGCCGTTTAAGCCCCACGGCCGCGTGGCTACGCGGGAGGTGCCGGCGACGACGGTGGCCTTGCCGCGGGTCAGCGTCAGCGAGCGGCGCAGGCCCTCGCCCCCGCGGTATAAGCCCGAGCCGCCGGAGTTGCGGACGATCTCGTAGCGCTCGACGCGTAAGGGGTATTCGCGCTCGATGACCTCGCACGGGGTGTTCTTCGTGTTCGACATGTGGGTGTGCGTCGCCGACGCGCCGGGTCCATCGGGGTTGGCACCTTGGCCGCCGCCGTAGGTTTCCACATACGAGTAATAGGTGCCGTTTTTCGGATCTATACCGCCGATGGTCACGATCGACATGCTGCCTGAAGACGCCGCCGGCACGAGGTGCTCGGTGAACTCGTTGAACGCGCCGAAGATGGTATCGACGACCCGCTGCGACGTCTGCGTATTCCCATGCGCGACCGGCGCCGGGAACTCCGCGTGCACGAGTGAACCCGGGCGGGTGATCACCTCGATCGGGCGGGTCAGCCCAGCGTTCGACGGCAGCGTGGGATCCGCCAGCACCTTCAGCACATAGGCCGCGCACGAGCGGGCGACGGCATAGGAGCAGTTCACGGCGCCGTCGACCTGGTCGGCGGTCTCGGAGAGATCGACCGTGACCTGATCGCCTGCCACCGTGACCGTCGCGGTGATGGGGATCTCTGCGGCGTAAAGGCCGTTGTGCTCGAGGTAGTCGGTGAAGGTTCCGGTGCCGTCGGGAAGCTTGGTGATCGCCGCGCGCGTGCGCCGCTCGGAGTAGGACAACAGGGAGTCACAGGCGCGGTGGAAGCCGTCCACGCCCCAGTCGTCGACAAGCTCGTGGATGCGCCTCAAACCCAAACGGTTCGCCGAGACCTGGGCGATGAGGTCGCCGCGGGTTTTCTCGGCGGTGCGGATGTTCATCATCAACAGCGCCAGCACCTCGGACTGGATCTGCCCGGCGGCGAAGAGCCGCATCGTGGGGATGCGGATACCTTCCTGGAAGATCTCGGTGGCGTGGGTGGCCATGGAACCGGGCGCGATGCCGCCGACGTCGACGTGGTGCGCCATCGTGGCCACCAGCGCGATGAGCTCGCCGTCGTAGAACAGTGGGCTGATCACGCAGACATCGGGCAAATGCGAGCCGCCGATATAGGGGTTGTTGGTCATCAGCACGTCGCCTTCGCGGATGTTCTCGGCGCCGTATTCGGCGATCGCGTTGGCGATCATCGTCGGCATGAGCCCCAAGTGCAACGGGATGTGCTCCGCCTGGGAGATCAGCGTGCCATCCGGGGCGTAGAGGCCGGCGGAGCAGTCGCGGCGGTCTTTGATGTTGGGGGAGTAGGCGGTGCGGATGAGGGCGGAACCGACCTCCTCGGCGATGGAGGACAGTCGGTTGCGGGCGATCTCAATCTCGATCGCGTTGAGCTCTTCGGTAGCCATGTCTCTACGCCTCCTCGGTGCGGGTGAGATGCAAAAAGCCGAACTCGTCGCATCGGCACTGCTGGTCAGGACGGATATAGGTGGTGGAGTCGAACTGGTTGATAATCGCCGGGCCATATAAAACGTGTTCGGTGGGGATGTCGCGGCGCTCGAAGATCGGGACGGTCTGCCACTTCCCGCTGATATAGACCTCGCGGTGATCGATGGGGGTGATGTCGCCCGCGGAGACCTCGCGCAGCTTCTCGGTCGCCGCCGGCGGCTGGGCGATGGTGGCAGAAAGCCTCACGGTGATGATCTCCATGGAAGCGTCCTCATCGCCGAAGCCGTAGCGCTGCTCGTGGGCGTCATCGAAGGCGGCGCGCTGGCGCTGCCAGTTCTCGGCGAGCGGGATCGTCAGCTCGTAGCTCTGGCCGACGTAGCGGCAATCCGCCAGAAAGCTGCGCTCGAACTCATCGGTTCCTAAGGCGGTGCGGGCGTCGTCGACAAGCGAATCGAACTCCGCCCCCAACCGCTCGAAGCCGGCCGCGTCGAGCACCTGGGTCGGGGCGGCGAAGTCGAGGCGCACCGGCGCATCCAGCATGCCGACGGCCGACGCGATCCCCGGCGCCGGCGGGATCACGGCGGAGTTCATGCCCAGCTCGTGGATGAGATCGGCACCGTGCAGCGGGCCGGCGCCGCCGAAGGCCATGAGCTCGCAGGCGCGCACGTCGATGCCGCGCTCGACGCTGACCTTGCGGATCCCGCGGCCCATCGTCGCCGTGATGACCTGGATGATGCCCTCGGCGCAGTCCTCCGGGCTCAAACCCAGCTCATCGCCCAATTCTTGCATCTTGGCATAGGCCGCCTCGTGGTCGAGCTCGAAACGCCCGCCGAGCAGGCTGCCGGACAGGTGCCCTAAGACCACGTGCGCGTCGGTCACCGTGAGGTTGTTACCGCCGCGCTGATAGGCGATCGGGCCGGGGACCGCGCCCGCGCTGTGCGGGCCGACGCGCAGGCTCCCGCCCGAATCCAGCCAGGCGATCGAGCCGCCGCCGGCGCCGATGGTGTGCACGTCGACGCTCGGCAGGCGTAGCGGCAGTGAGCCGATGGTGGTGGCGGTGGTCTCGTCCGGCTCGCTGTCGCGAATCAGGGCGATGTCGGTGGAGGTGCCGCCGATATCGAAGCTGACCACCTGGCCGAGGCCTAGCTGCCGCGACCAATTCGCCGCGCCGACCACCCCGCCGGCCAGGCCGGATACCACGGTGCGCGCGGAGTGCTCGGCGGCGATCTGCGGGGCGAGCAGCCCGCCGTTGGACTGCATGACCCGCATATTTGTGTCGACCCCCAAATCCTTCAACCCCGCGATCAGCCGCGTCATATACGACGAGACCTGCGGGCTGACATACGCGTTGATCGCGGCCGTCGAGGTCCGGTCATACTCCCGCATTTCCGCGGTAATACTCGTGGCGGCGACCACGCTCGGCGCGGCGTTTCGTTCGGCGAGATACTCCGCCGCGCGGCGCTCGTGCGCGGGGTTGGCATAGGCGTTGAGGAAGGAGACGACCAGCACGTCGAGGTTCAGCTTCTCGACGGCCACGGCCGCCTCGTCCAAGGCTTCGTCGGAAAGGGCGGTGATGGTCTCGCCGTCGGCGTCGATACGCTCGTCGATCTCCACGATGTCGGCCGCAGCGATCAGCGGCTCGACCCGGTGCTCGTGGGCGTCGTAGAGGTTCGGGCGGTCCTGACCGGCGATGGCGAGGATGTCGCGGAAGCCGCGGGTGGTCAAAAGGCCCACGCGGGCGCCGTCGCGGGTGAGCACGGTGTTCGTCGCGACGGTCGTGCCATGCACCAGGCGAGTGATCTCGGACGGGGTGGCTTCCTCGCGCTCGACGGCCTCGGCCACACCATTGATCACCGCTTCATCCGGAGCGTTAGGGGTGGAGGGCACCTTCCACACCGACATCGTGCCGTCGGGGCGGCGCACGGCGACGTCGGTGAAGGTTCCGCCGGTATCGACGGCGATCTGTAATCCGCCGTACTCTCGAAAGTCACTCTCTATACGCATTGGGCACATCAGTCCTAGCAAAAGGTTGGCGTCACGTGTGCTCAGTATTACATCTTTCAAGGAGTTATTCTGGCGGAATGACGAGACAACATAAAGCTTTAGGCATGGTATTGCTCTCCGCGAGGTTAAAGACCTCGGAGATTGAGCGCCGCCTGCGCGCCGCCGACCTGCCGGCGCGGGAGACTGAAGGCCTCGGCGGCGATACGGTGACCGTGGATACCGACGACGGCACGCTCTTCGTCACCGCCGTGCCGCGCGCACTGACCGGCGAGGATGTGATGAATAACATCCACCCGCTTTTTACCGAGGAAGACGAGATCCCCGCCCTCGGCAACCACGCGGCGCACCTGGTCGTGGTGGCGGTGAACTTCGAGGCGGAAGGGACGCGGAAGGTGCGTCGGCACCTGCACCAATTGCATGCCCGGGCCTTAAAGGCGTTGTCCGGGCTGGAGGAGGTGGTCGGCTATGCCATCGACGGCACCACCTTCGGGCCGGCGGCGCTGCGGCGCGAACTGGCCGATGAGCACAGCGCGCCGATCGATCTCTGGGCACCGGCGTGGGTCTGGTCGGGTGATCACGGCATCACCGCCTACACCTACGGACTGGCGGCTTTCGGGCACCCGGAGGTGCAACTGGTGGACGCGGACGTCGAGGTCGCTGAGGCTTATGTGGTGCTTAGCGACGTCGCCGCCTACGTCATCAAGGGTGTTGACTTAGAAGAGGGCGCGTCCGTGGGGTGGCGTGCCGAGATGCAGGTGGGCGTCGAGAAGCGTCCGTGGGTAGTGGATCTCGAACAGCCGGCGTGGCAGCTGCGAATGCATTAGTTGCGTAGGATGTGTGTCGGTCGGTTAGACTGGAATCGTAGACACGTCACCTAAATCTGAGGAGCATTCATGAACTTTCTGACCAGCGCCGCACTCCGGGTCATTCCGGGTGCCTTTATCCTCAACTCCGGCATCGGCAAGATCGGCATGCCGGCCGATGCCTCCAAGGGAATCCAGGACTTCGCCGCCACCGGCGTTCCGGCCGTCAAGGAGATCCCGAGCGACCAGTTCGGCACCGTCCTCGGCTGGTCCGAGACCGCCCTGGGTGGCGCCCTGCTCGCGCCGTTCGTCCCGAACGCCGCGGCCGGCGCCGGCCTGACCGCGTTCTCCGTCGGCCTGCTGTCGCTCTACTTCGCTGATGACGACAACACCGAAGAGGACGGCATCCGCCCGTCCGAGCAGGGCCTGTCCCTGGCGAAGGACTCCTTCCTGCTGGCCATCGGCTTGGGTCTGCTCGTTGGCGGCCTGTTCGGCGGCAAGAAGAAGAACAAGAAGGCCAAGAAGGCGAAGAAGGCGAAGAAGAACTCCTAGAGTGTTCTGCCCCCGCTAGGGGAGGAGCAAGGCCCGCTATCCGTGCAGGATAGGCGGGCTTTTTGCATGTCTGGACCAGCGGCGGGGGTAAATAGTTGAAAGTGATATCTCACATGGGGTTGTAAGGGAACTGTGTGGCAAGCTACGATTTTGCCTTAGCGTGCCCAAAGTAAGGCTCGGCTAAGCTAATCTAGAAGGAAAGGGATTCGAACGTGAAGATTCGACACACCGCCGTGGCAGTCCTCGCGGCCTCCGCGCTCGCCCTCAGCGCCTGCGCCACCGGCGAAGATTTTGAGGAGCAGCCCAACGATACTGCCAACTCCGCCGAGAACGGCTCGGATTCCGGCAGCACCGAGGCTTCCGCCGCCTCCGACGGTGAGACCATCACCCTCGAAGACAACCACGGCACCAAGGAGGTCCCGGCCAACCCGGAGACCGTCGTCGCCACCGACAACCGCGCCTTCGAGGTGCTCTCCGAGTGGGGCATCGAACTCGCCGCCGCCCCGCAGCCGCTCGTGCCCTTCACGGTCGAGGACTACAAGACCAGCGAAGACATCGTCGACATCGGAAACCACCGCGAGCCGGACCTCGAGGCACTGACCGCCGTCCAGCCGGACCTCATCGTCAACGGCCAGCGCTTCACCCAGTACTACGACGAGATCAGCGAGCTCAACCCCGATGCCACCATCATCGAGTTCGAGCCGCGCGACGGTGAGCCGCTCGACGAGGAGCTGCGCCGCCACACCGAGGCCCTCGGCAAGGCCTTCGGCCACGAGGAGGAAGCCCAGCAGCTGATCGAGGACTTTGACGCCGCTATCGAGCGCGCCCGCGAGGCCTACAACGGCGAAGACACCGTCATGGCCGTCAACGTCTCCGGCGGCACTATCGGCTACATCGCCCCGGGCCTCGGCCGCACCTTCGGGCCGATCTTCGACCTGCTCGAGCTGAACCCGGCCCTCGAGGTTGAAAACGCCTCTGACGACCACCAGGGCGATGACATCTCCGTCGAGGCCATCGCTCAGTCCAACCCGGACTGGGTCCTCGTCCTTGACCGCGACGCGGGCACCAACTCCCGCAACGAGGAAGGCTTCGTCGGCGCCCAGACCGTGATCGGCGAGAGCGAGGCGCTGCAGAACACCACCGCGATCTCCGAGGACCAGGTCTACTACGCCCCGGAGGACACCTACACCAACGAGTCGATCATCACTTACACCGAGATCCTCAACGGCATCGCCGAGCAGATGGAGCAGGCACAGTAGCCCTTAGGGGTACTTAACATAGGGTCGCCTCACGTCCTTGAGACGTGGGGCGATACTGTGAGTTCTGCAGTAAATACGTCACAAACCAACGCGACGAGTGGGATGTCGAACACATGACAACAGCCGCAGCCACCGTGCCGGACAACCGGCCCGGCCGCACGAGGGGCTCGCTTCTGGACTGGAAATTCGTGCTGGCACTAGCCATCGTGCTGGTGCTGCTCGTCATCTCACTTCTCCTCGGACAGTATGACCTCAGCCAACCCGACGGCCGGGAGATGTTCTTCACCACCCGCGTTCCCCGCTCCGTAGCACTCGTGCTCGCGGGCGCGGCCATGGCGATGTCGGGACTGGTCATGCAGATGCTCACCCAGAACCGCTTCGTCGAACCGACCACCACCGGCACGACCGAGTGGGCCGGCCTAGGCCTGCTGTTCGTCATGTACTTCGTGCCGGCGGCGACCATCCTGCAGCGCATGGTCGGCGCGGTCGTGTTCGCGTTCATCGGCACGATGATCTTCTTCCTCTTCCTGCGCCGAGTCTCTCTGCGCTCGTCGCTCATCGTGCCGATCATCGGCATCATGCTCGGTGCGGTGGTCAGCTCGGTGTCGACATTCTTCGCCCTGCAGGCCGACATGCTGCAGCAGCTCGGCGTCTGGTTCGCCGGATCGTTTACCGACATCATCCGCGGCCAGTACGAAGTGCTCTGGGCAGTGTTGCTCGTGGTCGTGGCCGTGTTCTTCTTCGCCGACCGGCTCACCGTCGCCGGCTTGGGCGAAGACATCGCCACCAACGTGGGCGTGAACTACTCGCTCATCGTCCTCATCGGCACCGGATTGATCGCGGTGGCGACGGGCATCGTGACGGTCGTCGTCGGCACCCTGCCGTTTTTGGGTCTCATCGTGCCGAACATCGTCTCGATGATCCGTGGCGACGACCTCCGCTCGAACCTGCCCTGGGTATGCCTGGTGGGTATCGGCATCGTCGTCATCTGTGACCTGCTCGGACGCCTGGTGATCGCCCCCTTCGAGATGCCGGTCTCCGTCATCCTGGGCATCGTCGGTGCCGTGGTCTTCGTCGCTCTGATCGTGAGGCAGGCCCGCCGTGGATAAACCCGTCAGCCGCAAATACGTCGATGACATGGTCAGCGAAACCACCGCGACCGGCATCGAAAACTACGTCCAGCCCCAGACCGACGACGCCGCTCTCGCCGAGAGGGAAGAATCCGAGTGGCCCGACCGTGCCACCGCCCCCGCTCCCGAGCACCGCAGCGCCGGCGCCTTCCAGAACCCGCAGGCCGCCCGGAAGTACTGGATCATCCTGATCGCCATGATCATAGTCGGCGGAGCCGCTGGTTTCGGCCTGCTCGCCTACGACAACCCGATGCCTTATGGCACCGAGCAGTTCTGGCTCATCGCGGAACGGCGCTTCAACTCCGTGCTGGCGATGCTCATCGTCGCCGTGTGCCAGGCGGTGGCGACCGTCGCCTTCCACACGGTGACCAACAACCGCATCATCACCCCGTCGATCATGGGCTTCGAATCGCTCTACATGGTGATTCACACCTCGACGGTGTACTTCTTCGGCGTCGCCGGCATCATCGAGGCCCGCACCACGGTTACCTTCATCGGCCAAGTCATTCTCATGGTCGGCATGTCCCTGGTGCTCTACTCCTGGCTGCTCACCGGCCGACACGCCAACATGCACGCGATGCTGCTGGTGGGCATCATCATCGGCGGCGGGCTGGGCTCGGTCTCGACGTTCATGCAGCGCATGCTCACCCCGAGTGAGTTCGACGTGCTCACCGCCCGCCTGTTCGGCTCGGTCAACAACGCCGATTCCGATTACTACCCGATCGCGATTCCGCTGGTTGTCGGCGCGACCGCGCTGCTGTATCTCAACTCGCGTCGGCTCAACCTGCTCAGCCTGGGCCGGGCGACCGCGACCAACCTGGGCTTAAACTACCGGTTTCACTCGATCAGCACGCTCATTCTCATCAGCGTGCTCATGGCGGTGTCCACCGCGCTGGTCGGCCCCATGACCTTCCTGGGCTTCTTGGTGGCCACGCTGGCCTACCAGTTCGCCGACACCTACGACCACCGCTATCTCTTCCCGATGGCCGCGGTCACCGCCTTTTTGGTACTCGCCGGCTCCTACTTCGTGATGAACCACATCTTCTACGCCCAGGGCGTGGTCTCGATCATCATCGAGCTGGTCGGCGGAACCGTCTTCTTGTTCGTCATCCTGAGAAAGGGACGCCTGTGATTACGCTAACCAACGTCTGCAAGGAATACAGCAGTGAGGTGGCGATCGGCCCCGTCAACCTGGAGATCCCGGCCGGTGGCATCACTGCACTGGTCGGCCCGAACGGCGCCGGCAAGTCGACGCTGCTCACGATGATCGGACGCCTGCTGAGCATGGACTCCGGCGACATCACCGTCGCCCAGTACGACATCTCGAAGACCAAGTCCAAGGACCTGGCGAAGATCATCTCGATCCTGCGCCAGGAGAACCACTTCATTACCAAGCTGACCGTGCGCCAGCTGGTCGGCTTCGGCCGCTTCCCGTACTCCAAGGGGCGGCTGAGCAAGGAAGACGAAAAGATCATCTCCCGCTACATCGACTTCCTTCACCTCACCGAGCTGGAAAACCGCTACCTGGATCAGCTCTCTGGTGGTCAGCGTCAGCGCGCGTATGTGGCGATGGTCCTGTGCCAAGAGACTGACTACGTGCTTCTCGACGAGCCGCTGAACAACCTCGACATCGCCCACTCGGTACAGATGATGCGCCATTTGCAGGACGCCGCGCGCGAGTTCGGCCGCACCATCATCGTGGTACTGCACGACATCAACTTCGCCGCGCGCTACGCCGACTACATCTGCGCGGTCAAGGACGGCCAGATGGTCGCGTTCGGCTCCCCGCAGGAGATCATGAAAGACGATCTCCTCACCGACATCTTCAACACCGGAGTAAAGGTGATTGATGGTCCTGACGGGCTGTTGGCCTGCTACCACTAGTTCGCGATTTATAGGCGTTGAGCTGGAGATATGTTTCTTTACAGGTGGCGATTTGCTTATCGACGCGAGCGCATCCTATAGTTGATCGAGTCGCCGCGAGGAGGTAGCCGGGAGGTTACGAGGCGGTGACAGGGAAGAATTTCATACGCCGGGCTTGACTTCGGTTGGTTTGGTGTGTAGCTTCTTTCAAGCCGCTTTCGGCCGGACCTGGTTAGGGTTCGTGTTCGGGGTGTGCGAATGTTGTGTGAGAACTCGATAGTGTGCCAATAGTTTTTGTTGTCCCCGCCTTTGTGTGTGGTGTGGCATCTTGCCCTTTTTTGGGGTGTGTGCCGGGGTCAACCACTGTGATGCTGCATGCGTTTGTTTCGTGTGTGGTGTGCTCTCGTTGCCTGGGGGTTGGTTGGCTTTTTGTTTTTGGCGCATGGATGTTGTGTCTGCTCACTTTTTGTGGGTGGGGATTTTTAGCGTGTGGTTGTGTTTGTCTCGTCGATGGCATGATCATGCGTGTTTGTTCATGTAATTTTTGGATTTACACACACTGTGTGACTGTTTTGTTGTGTGGTGTGTGTTTGTCAGGTTTGGGCTTTTCACGAGCCTTTTGTTTTTGTGGAGAGTTTGATCCTGGCTCAGGATGAACGCTGGCGGCGTGCTTAACACATGCAAGTCGAACGGAAAGGCTAGTGCTTGCACTGGTACTCGAGTGGCGAACGGGTGAGTAACACGTGGGTGATCTGCCTTGTACTCTGGGATAAGCCTGGGAAACTGGGTCTAATACTGGATAGGACTGCACTGTAGGGGTGTGGTGGAAAGCTTTTGCGGTATGAGATGAGCCTGCGGCCTATCAGCTTGTTGGTGGGGTAATGGCCTACCAAGGCGGCGACGGGTAGCCGGCCTGAGAGGGTGTACGGCCACATTGGGACTGAGATACGGCCCAGACTCCTACGGGAGGCAGCAGTGGGGAATATTGCACAATGGGCGCAAGCCTGATGCAGCGACGCCGCGTGGGGGATGACGGCCTTCGGGTTGTAAACTCCTTTTGCCGCTGACGAAGCCCTTTTGGGGTGACGGTAGGTGGAGAAGAAGCACCGGCTAACTACGTGCCAGCAGCCGCGGTAATACGTAGGGTGCGAGCGTTGTCCGGAATTACTGGGCGTAAAGGGCTCGTAGGTGGTTTGTCGCGTCGTCTGTGGAATTCCGGGGCTTAACTTCGGATGTGCAGGCGATACGGGCAATACTTGAGTGCTGTAGGGGAGACTGGAATTCCTGGTGTAGCGGTGAAATGCGCAGATATCAGGAGGAACACCGATGGCGAAGGCAGGTCTCTGGGCAGTGACTGACGCTGAGGAGCGAAAGCATGGGTAGCGAACAGGATTAGATACCCTGGTAGTCCATGCCGTAAACGGTGGGCGCTAGGTGTGAGGGGCTTTCACGTTTCTCGTGCCGTAGCTAACGCATTAAGCGCCCCGCCTGGGGAGTACGGCCGCAAGGCTAAAACTCAAAGGAATTGACGGGGGCCCGCACAAGCGGCGGAGCATGTGGATTAATTCGATGCAACGCGAAGAACCTTACCTGGGCTTGACATGCACTGGATCGCTGCAGAGATGTAGTTTCTCTTTGGAGTCGGTGTACAGGTGGTGCATGGTTGTCGTCAGCTCGTGTCGTGAGATGTTGGGTTAAGTCCCGCAACGAGCGCAACCCTTGTCTTATGTTGCCAGCATTTGGTTGGGGACTCATGAGAGACTGCCGGGGTTAACTCGGAGGAAGGTGGGGATGACGTCAAATCATCATGCCCCTTATGTCCAGGGCTTCACACATGCTACAATGGTCGGTACAACGGGTGGCGATGCCGTGAGGTTGAGCTAATCCTTTAAAGTCGGCCTTAGTTCGGATTGGGGTCTGCAACTCGAGCCCATGAAGTCGGAGTCGCTAGTAATCGTAGATCAGCAATGCTGCGGTGAATACGTTCCCGGGCCTTGTACACACCGCCCGTCACGTCATGAAAGTTGGTAACACCCGAAGCCCACGGCCTAAACCTTTTTGGTGGGGAGTGGTCGAAGGTGGGATCGGCAATTGGGACGAAGTCGTAACAAGGTAGCCGTACCGGAAGGTGCGGCTGGATCACCTCCTTTCTAAGGAGTTTTTGTGTGCCCACAGGCTTTTGTGGGTGTGTGGTTGAGTGACCGTGTGTGTTGCTGCCACGTTATTGTTTTTCGGCGTGTGAAACACACCTGGGTGCGTTTGTTGCGTGCTGGTGGGGTGTCATGTCATGTGTGGGGGCAGCAAAGGGTTTTTTAAGTGACTGTTGGCATGCTGTTGGGTGTCTGGGGCAACATTGTTCCCTGTTGTGCATCATTGATGATTGATTGCCTTGTTGTGGGTGGTTGGTTGTTGGTGGTGGTGTTGTGTGAGAACTGTATAGTGGACGCGAGCAATAATGATTTTCTTCTATTAAGGCACACTCGCTTGCTTTGGTGGGTGGGTGTGTTGTTCTTAGTGTTTTTTGTTCTGGCGTATCTTGTGTGTGTTTGTTTTAGGCGCATGGTGGATGCCTGGGCATGCTGAGCTGATGAAGGACGTGTGAGGCTGCGTTATGCCTCGGGGAGTTGCCAACAAAGCGTTGATCCGAGGATGTCCGAATGGGGTAACCCGGCACTCGTTGTGGGGTGTCACCAACATGTGAATGCATAGTGTGTTGGGGGTGACGCGGGGAAGTGAAACATCTCAGTACCCGTAGGAAGAGAAAATAATAATGATTCTGTTAGTAGCGGCGAGCGAACGTGGATGAGGCTAAACCGTGTGCGTGTGATACCTGGCAGGGGTTGCGTATGCGGGGTTGTGGGCCATGACTGTTCATGCGACTGTCATTGTGTGGTGTTGCTGGTGTGGTTAGTGGAACTGCCTTGGGATGGGTGACCGGAGTAGGTGAGAGTCCTGTACATGAAGACCATGATCAGTGGCATTGGTTGTGTGCCCGAGTAGCAACGGGCTCGTGGAATCTGTTGTGAATCTGCCGGGACCACCCGGTAAGCCTGAATACTCAGTGTGACCGATAGCGGATTGAGTACCGTGAGGGAATGGTGAAAAGTACCCCGGGAGGGGAGTGAAAGAGTTCCTGAAACCGTGTGTTGACAATCCGTCAGAGCCCTTTTTTGTTGGGGTGATGGCGTGCCTTTTGAAGAATGAGCCTGCGAGTCAGCGGCATGTCGCGAGGTTAACCCGTGTGGGGTAGTCGTAGCGAAAGCGAATACTTTTTGTGTGTTTTTAAGTGGCATGTTCTGGACCCGAAGCGGGGTGATCTACCCATGGCCAGTGTGAAGCAAGGGTAAGACTTTGTGGAGGCGCGAACCCACTTAGGTTGAAAACTGAGGGGATGAGTTGTGGGTAGGGGTGAAAGGCTAATCAAACTCCGTGATAGCTGGTTCTCCCCGAAATGCATTTAGGTGCAGCGTTGTGTGTGCTTGCCGGAGGTAGAGCGACTGGTTGGTTGAGCGGGACGATCATCTTAGCAATACCAGCCAAACTCCGAATGCCGGTGAAGTTTTAGCATGGCAGTGAGACTGTGGGGGATAAGCTTCATAGTCGAGAGGGAAACAGCCCAGATCGTCGGCTAAGGCCCCTAAGGGTGTACTAAGTGGAAAAGGATGTGTGATCGCGAAGACAGCCAGGAGGTTGGCTTAGAAGCAGCCATCCTTGAAAGAGTGCGTAATAGCTCACTGGTCGAGTGGTCGTGCGCCGACAATGTAGTGGGGCTCAAGTACACCGCCGAAGCCACGGCAGCAACAGTTGTGTTGTTGGGTAGGGGAGCGTCGTGCATGAGGTGAAGCTTTACTGTGAGGTGGGGTGGATTGTGTGCGAGTGAGAATGCAGGCATGAGTAACGAGTGTGAGGTGAGAATCCTTACCGCTGGATGACTAAGGGTTCCTGGGTCAAGTTCGTCTTCCCAGGGTGAGTCGGGGCCTAAGGCGAGGCCGACAGGCGTAGTCGATGGTTAACGGGTTGATATTCCCGTACCCGTGTGTGTGCGACCCTGATGAATCGGTGATACTAACCACCGCATGCTGCCTTTTAGCTAAGCATTTTTAATGTTTGGTGTTGGTGGTGTGTGGTGGGGCCTGATCTGGTAGTAGTCAAGTGATGGGGTGACGCAGTGGGGTAGCTACGCCACTTATTTGGATTGTGGTGCAAGCGTGTAGCACGGTGTGTTGGTAAATCCGTACACCTTTAAAGTGTGAGGCGTGATGCGTAGCCCTTTTGTGGGTGATGGTGGTGATCCTATGCTGTCGAGAAAAGCCTCTAGCGATGTACATGTACGGCCCGTACCCGAAACCGACACAGGTGGTCAGGTAGAAAATACTAAGGCGGTCGGGTGAACTGTGGTTAAGGAACTCGGCAAATTGGCCCCGTAACTTCGGGAGAAGGGGTGCCACTGGTGGTTGCTCACTCGTTGCGGTGGGTTGGCTTCTGGTGGTCGCAGTGAATAGGAGGGAGCGACTGTTTATCAAAAACACAGGTCTGTGCGAAGACGTTGAAGTTGATGTATACGGACTGACGCCTGCCCGGTGCTGGAAGGTTAAGAGGACCAGTTAGCATGCTTTGGTGTGCGAGGCTGAGAATTTAAGCCCCAGTAAACGGCGGTGGTAACTATAACCATCCTAAGGTAGCGAAATTCCTTGTCGGGTAAGTTCCGACCTGCACGAATGGCGTAACGACTCCCTTGCTGTCTCAACCACAGGCCCGGTGAAATTGCAGTACGAGTAAAGATGCTCGTTTCGCGCGGCAGGACGAAAAGACCCCGGGACCTTCACTATAGCTTGGTATTGGTGTTCGGCATGGTTTGTGTAGGATAGGTGGGAGACGTTGATGTAGCCACGCTAGTGGTTGTGGAGTCGTTGGTGAAATACCACTCTGATTGTGTTGGATGTCTAAACCTTGGCCCATGATCTGGGTTGGGGACAGTGCCTGGTGGGTAGTTTAACTGGGGCGGTTGCCTCCTAAATGGTAACGGAGGCGCCCAAAGGTTTCCTCAGCTTGGTTGGTAATCAGGTGGTGAGTGTAAGTGCACAAGGAAGCTTGACTGTGAGAGGGACTTCTCGAGCAGGGACGAAAGTCGGGACTAGTGATCCGGCATCTACTTGTGGTTGTGGTGTCGCTCAACGGATAAAAGGTACCCCGGGGATAACAGGCTGATCTTCCCCAAGAGTTCATATCGACGGGATGGTTTGGCACCTCGATGTCGGCTCGTCGCATCCTGGGGCTGGAGTAGGTCCCAAGGGTTGGGCTGTTCGCCCATTAAAGCGGCACGCGAGCTGGGTTCAGAACGTCGTGAGACAGTTCGGTCTCTATCCGCCGCGCGCGTTCAAGACTTGTGGAAGGCTGTCCCTAGTACGAGAGGACCGGGATGGACGTACCTCTGGTGTGCCAGTTGTTCTGCCTTGGGCATGGCTGGTTGGCTACGTGCGGGAGGGATAACCGCTGAAAGCATCTAAGCGGGAAGCCTGTTTCGAGATGAGGTCTTGTGTGAGGTTCCCTGTAGATGATGGGGTTGATAGGCCAGGGTTGTAAGCATTGTGAGGTGTTGAGGCGACTGGTACTAATTAACCGAATAACACACACGTGGTGTGTACGCCGCTAAGTGAGCAAGAAATACTAGTGAGATTGTTGTTGTTTGTGTCTGCTGTGCAGTGTCTGGCATGACACCGCCTGCCTTGTGGTGTGGGGTTTGTGTTGTCTTGTGGTTGTGTCGGTGGTTGATAGCGTCAGGGTCACGCCCGGTCCCATTTCGAACCCGGTAGCTAAGTCTGTGCGCGCTGATGGTACTGCACCTGGGAGGGTGTGGGAGAGTAGGTTGCCGCCGGCCACAATTGTGGTATGGATAAGTAAATGTGTGTGTGGTGGTCTGCCTGTGTACCTCTTGTTGGGGGTTGGGTGGGTCACCACACTCTTTTTTGTTTGTGTGTGGGGGTGTTTGGGGTTTTTAGGTGCGTGTGTAAGCCGGATTCTATGGGTTGCGGGGACCGCATAGGTGTACGGGATTTCTCTGGTGGAGGTGTGGAGTCGCTCTCTGGTTTTTACGCACGTTCGTAATTACAAATCAACAATCGCGGAGAACTTATAGGTGTACGAGACACACTGTCACGTGAGGCCTTGGTTTTTACGCGCGTGCGTAATCGGGAAGGGGTGAAACCCGGGGAATTCATAGGTGCGCGGGAAGGATTGTTACCTGAGGCCTTTGTTCATAACAGGCCCACCGCAGCGATCCTGCGAGCGGTGACAGCCCCAGGGGTACTATGCCGCCGCATAGTGCGGAGCGAGTTTTTACGCACGGGCGTGATCCGGATCCAATGGATCCAGGGGAACTCATAGGTACGCGGGACACACTGCCATCTGTGCCGTGCGGCGACTCTGGTACCGCCGCACGCGGGGTTTGCTGAGGATTGGTGAGTCTAGTGCGCCGCGCAGAGGCTGGGACGTGGCAGCCGGGGCGGATGGCTTTTACCAACTACCTGGAAACCGTTGCTTCCGTTTTGCCGGTGATACAGCTACCAACAAACCGCATCTCACAGCATTACGGTCCCCAAACCCAGCGGACTGCGTAGGAGAAATCAACTACCAGCAAGGAATTGATCTTGAACTGCCGAGTATGGTGATTGAATAGATAAATGTACCTAACCCTTATAGTGGCGTCATTTCTATTTTCTATTGATAGGATAAGGCTACCCGTTTAGACTGTAGGCGTTCAACTCGTGTCAGGATCGGCGGGCGGCTGGGCTGGAGGCGTCGTGGAAACAAGTAGAAAACCTTCCATTTTCCAGGACTCTAATTCCCCTGCTATTTATCGCAGTAACGGGCATTTTGCATCTGTTTGGATTCATTTCACTTTCCACGTTCTACTACATCGGTGGGGTTTATTTCCTGACCACGCTGATTCTTCTTGGTGTCGCACTGTGGTCAAGACGCTCCAGCTGGCCCCTCTGTCGCCAGACCGTGCCCGCTCATACTCCGAATCCGCAATAGGGGTTGCGGTTGATTCCGAGATCTTCGGCGAGTTTCTTCTTGAGGATATCGCAGTGTCCATACAGGACACTGCGTCCCGTTTGAACCTTACTGAGTAGTTCTTCTGCCCCGTGAGGTGAGGTTACCTCTCTCCTGCTAGTGTAGTGTCCTATAAATAGCTTTGTGGTGTGGTATGTTTAGTACATTTCTCATGCTGCTGCCGCGTTGCAGGTTACTGATGAACAACGCCGGGGATTAGAAGAGATCGCGTCATCCCCCTCACGCCCCTACCGGGATGTGGTGCGCGCCAAAGCCTTATTAGATACTTGCGATGGTATTGCCAACCTGGAGATTGCGCGTCGGCGTGAAGTCTCGGCGGTTACCGTCAGGGCGTGGCATCAACGCTTTAGTAAGCAAGGCCTTGCCGGTTTCGGGAACATAGCCCCAGGCAGGGGCCGTAAACCCACCTATAGCAATGACGATTACATCTCCATGCTGGAGATGGTGTTTAACTCCACCTCACCGAATGGTGATGCCCGCTGGAGCGTGCGCACCATGGCTAAGGCCTGTGGGATGGGTAAGTCAACGGTGGCGAAAATCTGGAAAGCCCTCGATATCACACCCCAGCGCACGGATACTTTTAAACTGTCCAATGACCCGCAGTTTAGCAAGAAGCTCGTCGATATCGTGGGGTTGTATCTTAACCCGCCGGAAAAGGCCGTGGTGTTGTGCGTGAATGAAAAATCATCCGAGGAAGGTGTAGATGATGCACAAGATGCCGACGCAGGCGGCCACGAGCACTGGGTTGATATCCACCACCGAGGTGATCGCGAGGGTGGGCAGGTAGGCCACGATGGCGATGCGCCCGAAGTGATAGAGCACGAAGAGTAAGGACCCGACCACGCGGAGGGCGACGCCGAAGCGTTCCTCGAGGTACTCATACGCGGTGGCCACGTTGAGTTTGCGGAAGAAGGGGACATAGTAGGCGGTCAGGATGGGCACGATGGCGAAGATCACCAGGTTACCGGCCGCATAAGCCCAGTCCGTGAGGAAGGCCTTCTCCGGGGTCGACATGTAGGTGATGGCGGACAGGGCGGTGGCGTAGATGCTGAAGCCCGCCGCCCACGCGGGGATGCGCCCGCCGGCTTTGAAGTAGTCGTCCTGGCTAGTGCCTGCGCGTCGGGCGAAGTATATGCCGACACCCAGCATGGCGAGTAGGTACACCACGAGAACTACCCAGTTAAGACGCCAAATCCATGATGCTGAATGGCCGTGGCTTTTTTAAGATTCGCTGAAGTGATGTAAGGAACGTTAATTGATAGTATGTGTCGCTCCTTTCGCCACTGATATTACATCTGATGTCTTACATTGGACAATTGTGGCGCAGGATAAGCTTTTCAAGGTAGTCTTAAGCCAAAAGGAGTGACACATGACAAAGCCAGTGATTCAGGGCAGGAGCACCCGGAAGAAGGGCTCGCAAACGGAACAGGCCGTCGAAGAGATTAAGGACTACATCCGCGTCCACCAGCTCGGCCCCGGCGATGCGCTGCCGACGGAGGCCACCCTCGTCGATGAATTAGGTTTTTCGCGTTCCACCATCCGCGAGGCGATCCGCATCCTGGGCACCCTCGACATCGTGGAGGTGCGCCACGGTTATGGCACCCGTATCGGCCAGATGTCGCTGCAGCCCATGCTCGACGGGCTGGTGTTTCGCACGATTAGCGAGGCCACGCAGTCCCACGAGCGGCTATTGCACGTGGTCGATACCCGCGAAGCCCTCGATATGTCCCTAGGCGCTGAGCTATGTGCTGCCGGCGACGCCGAGGCGCTCGCGCCCTTAAGGGAGCTGGTGGACGCCATGTACGAGGTTAGCCAGCGCGGCGAGAGCTTCTTATCGGAGGATCGCGAATTCCACCGCATGCTCGTCGGGCTGACGAGCAACCCTTTGATCTCCGAGCTCATCGGCGCTTTATGGCACGTGCATATGCAGGTCATCCCCGAGCTCAACCTCTCGGTGGCCACGGCCGACGACATCGAGGACACCGTCGCCGCGCACGCCGACATCCTCGATGCCATCGCCGACGGCGACGAAAACGCCTACCGTGACGCCGTGCGCCGGCACTACCTCCCGCTAAGGAGTATGCTCGTTAAGGCTGAGCAGGCTGACCAGACTGAAAACGACGCGTAATCCAGCCCGGATCCGTAATGGCGGTGCCGGCGATGATGGCGTCGGCACCAGCGTCGAAACCCGCCGCGACCGCCTCCGGGGAGTGGAACCGCCCTTCGCCGATGAGGAATGCTGACTCTCCGATCGCCTGACGGGCCTCGCGGATGCACTCGAGATCAGGTCCCTCCGTCGCGGCGCGCGCTTCGGTGTAGCCGGCCAGGGTGGTGGACATGAGATCGACACCGGCGGTGTGCGCGCGGGCCACATCCTCCGGGGTGGCGCAATCGGCCATGAGCAGTGCGCCTTCGTCGTGGGCGGCGGCGACGAGATCTTCCAGCGTCGAGCCGTCCGGGCGCGGCCGGCCCGTGGCATCGGCGCAGACCACGGCGGCGCCGGCCGTCGCCACCTGGCGTACCGAATCCACGGTGGGGGTGATGTAGGCGCCGGTGTCGCCTTCTTTGGTCAAGCCGAACACGGGCACATCGACGGCGGAGGCGATCGACGAGATGTCGGCGATCCCGCTATAACCGCCGCAGCGAATCGCGGGGCTACCGGCCTGGGCGCAGGCTAAGGCTACATGCGTCAGCGTCTGGGTATCGCGCATGGCATGGCCGGTGGGCGCCTGCGCGGAGACTATGAGCTTGCCGCGGGTGAGCTCGAAGAGCTCCGCGCGTTGGGCATCGGGCGAGGAGGAAGAAAAACGGAAAGGCATGGTGGTCGTCCTTACTCGGCGTGGTGGACAGCGTACAGGGCCGCCGCCAGGATGGGGGCGGGGTGCGGCAGGCTCGTGAAGTAGCAATCGACGCGCGCCTTCGTCGCATGCAGCCATTCCTCGAGGCCCGCACGCAGGGCTCGCGTGACGACGGGGCCGATCCCCGTCACCCCGCCGCCGAAAACAATCGCGCCGATGTCGGCGGCGTGGGCCAGACCGGCCAGCGCGGCACCGAAGCCGCGCAGGTTGCCGGCGATGATCTCCGAGGCGAGCTCGTCGCCCGCCTCGCTGCGGCGCAGCACCTCGGCGAGATCGACGTCTCCTTCACGACGCTCCCGCCAGCCAATCGGGCCGCTGAGCTCCGGGTTAAGGTGCAGCTCGTTGTAGTAGCGGGCCAGCGACTCCCCGCTGGCGATGTTCTCGGCGCGATCGGCGATCCCGCGGAAGTCGCAGGCCATGAGCTCGGCGATCTCGCCGGCGCGCAGACGCGGGCTGCGCAGAAGCTGGCCCTGGTCGATGATGGCGCCGCCCGCGCCAGTGCCGAGGGCGACGTAGAGGACGCGCTCGTCGGCAAGCTTCTCGCCAAAAATCAGGTGGTGCTCGCCGTAGGCCCAGGTGCGCACATCGTTGTGGATCGCGACGGGTGTACCCGGGGCGACCTCGCGCATGAGCGCGCCGAGGTCGGTGCCCGCCCACCCGGGGATCGTGGGGCTGGCATCGACGATGGTGCCGCTGGCGGGATCGACCACCCCCCGGGGAGCCCACGCCGATCCGGGCGATGGTGACGGAGTTGTCGCTGGCGAGCGCGTGCGCGCGTTCTAAGGCTTCTTTCAAGTTGTGGGCGACCTGCTGCGCGGCGTTGCCGTCACCGCCGCGCGAGGGAAGCTGATCCCAGGCGATCACCTCGCGGGGCGAGGCGGGATCGACAAGGCCATAGGCGATCTTGGTGCCGCCGACGTCAATGCCGAGGGTGACCTCACGCGTGCTCATGAGCGCGGCTCCTGGATGTCGGCGGCGTCGACGATCGCGTGGATGCGGGCACGCTCGGCGTCGTTGAGCGGTTCGTGCGGGGCGGCCATGCGTGCCGACGGGAAGATCCCCAGATGCGCCAGCGCCTCCTTGAACGCGCCGAGACCCGCGGAAGATCCACCCATGCGCGCCGGGTCACCGACGGCGACGATCTCGAAGAGGTCGATGATGTGCTCCTGGAGCTGTGCGGCCTCGTGGTAGCGGCCCTCGTGCAGCAGGTGATGCAGCTGGACGTAGGAGAGCGGATCGACGTTGCCCAAGCCCGGGACCACGCCATCCGCGCCGGCAAGGTAGGCGAAATCGACGGTCGTTTCCGAGCCGGTGAAAATCGCGAACTGCTCCGGGGTCAGGCCAGCGTGGCGGCGCGCCAGGATGACCGAGCGGGTGTAGGAATCCGACCCGCCGGAGTCCTTGATGCCGGCGAGAACGCCTTCTTGGGCCAGCTGGATCAGCAGCGGAATATCCAGCGTGACGTGGACGGAGACCGGGATGTTGTAGGCGATCAGCGGCACCTGTGGGGCGGCCTCGTGCAGGAGGCGGAAGTGGCGAGCGATCTCGTTAGGATGGGTGCGCACGTAGAAAGGCGCGGTGGCCACGAGCGCGGTGGCGCCGTTTGTGAGGGCGTCGTCGACGTGCTGGAGAACGCGCGGGGTGGTCATATCGATGACGCCCGCGATCACGGGCAGGTCAGCTTGGCGATCGCGCACCGCTTGAGCGACGGTGTGCACCACGACCTGGCGCTGTTCCCGGGTCAAAAACGCGGCCTCGGCGGAGGAACCCAGGACGAAGAGGCCGTGGACGCCGGCGTCGATAAGCCGGGTGGCCTGGCGGTGTAGGGCGTCGGTATCGATCTGGAAGTCTTCGGTGAAAGGGGTGACGAGCGGAGGAACCACCCCGCTGATAGGTGCGGACATGCCGGCCATCCTCTCAGGCTTTCAGGCCCGTTGGGAACACAAATAGTCGTAAGACATCATACGACCTATCATGCCGGTACGAAAGCATCATCACCGCCCGCTGCCCCCGCCAGCACCTTGGCATCAGAACCAGAAAAGAGTTCTCATGGACATCCTCGTCAGGACCGACGCCTCCGCCGTAGCCACCACCGCGGCCGACATCCTCGCCCGCTACGCGCGTGCACACGCCACCATCGGCGTGGCGACCGGATCCACCCCGCTGGCCACCTACCGCGAACTCATCCGCCGCCACCAGGCCGGCGAACTCAGCTTCGCCGGCTGCCGCATGTTTGCGCTCGACGAATACGTCGGCCTCGACTACTCGCACCCGGAGAGCTACCACGCGGTCATCCACCGAGAACTTACTGACCAGCTCGACATCGATCCCGCAAACGTGCACGTTCCCGACGCCGCCGCCGATAACCTGCAGCAGGCCTGCCGCGATTATGAAGCCGCGATCGAGGACGCCGGCGGGATCGACATCCAGCTGCTCGGCATCGGCGGCAACGGGCACATCGGGTTCAACGAGCCCGGAAGCTCCTTCGACTCGCTGACCCGGCTCAAGACCCTGCATCCGGCCACGGTGCGCGACAACGCCCGCTTCTTCGACTCGCCCGACGACGTGCCAGTGCACGTGCTCACCCAAGGGCTCGGCACGATCCGGCGCGCTGGGCATCTCTTGCTGCTGGCGACGGGTCAGGCCAAGGCCGACGCGATCGCCGCCGCGCTCGAAGGTCCGCTCAGTGCGTCGGTTCCGGCCTCTCTGGTGCAGTTGCATCGGCGGGCGACCATCGTGGTGGACGAAGCGGCCGCTTCGGGATTGAAGAACGTCGAGTATTACCGGTTCGTGGATGAGAACCGGCCTGAGTGGCAGCAGTAAGTGTGTTTTGGGGTCGGGGCGGTCAAGTCCGCGGGAGTGGTGTATCTGTCCTTCCTGAATCATTGGAATCTAGTGGAGGGGGTGTCGGGGACCGGCGCGGGCTGGGTTGCTGTGCATTAGGCCGCTCCCTCGGTCGTGACGGTGTTGCTCGCGTCGACGGTGTTGGCGACGATAAGCTTTCGGGTTTGTTCCAGGCTTGCCAGTGACATGTAGCGCTTTTGTTGAATCCAATCATCATGCTGCTCGGCGAGCACTGCCCCGACGAGTCGTACTACCGCGGCCCGATTGGGGAAGATGCCGACAACGTCAGTACGCCGGCGGATTTCCCGGTTGAGTCGTTCCGTCGGGTTATTCGACCACACCTTCGTCCACACAGCTTTCGGCGTGTTCGTGAACGCTAAGATCTCATCCAACGACTCTTCCACGTATCCGGCTACTTCTGGGAAACGCTGGTGACAGAACTCTACTACTTCCCGGGCTTGGTCCCACGTGGACCTGGCGTCGGCTTGCTGAAAAATGGAATGAAACATCCCCGACAACGTCGTCCACCCGCGCTTGGAAACTTTCGAGGAAAGGTTCTTGGCAAAATGCGTTCGGCACCGCTGCCAACCGGCAGTAGGAAGAACTTGGCCGACAGCGGCCTGGATACCCAGGTGGGCATCACTAGTGACGAGGTAGACTTCACCAAGTCCGCGGGCTTTTAAGTCCTGGAAGAACCCGGTCCAAGATTCCACGGACTCTGATGTTGCTACTTGCATGCCCAAAAGCTCCCGGTAGCCGTCGTTATTGACACCGGTGGCAATAAGCACGCTGGTCGTGACTACCCGTCCGCCTTCACGAACTTTCATGGTCACCGCATCACAGGACAGGTAGTAGTACGGGCCCTGATCAAGCGGGCGGGTTCGAAACTCCTCGACCATGATGTCGAGTTCTTTGGCCATGTCAGAGACCTGGGACTTCGACAGGTTGGTGATCCCCAGTGTTGCGACCAGGTCGTTCATCCTGCGGGTGGAGACACCCTTTAAGTAGCAGGTGGCGATCACTGTGGTCAGGGCCCGTTCGGTTCTGCTGCGTCGTTCCACAAGCCAATCAGGAAAGAAGCTCCCGGTGCGTAGTTTTGGGATAGCGACGTCAATGGAGCCGACACGGGTGTCGAGTTGGCGGTGACGGTAGCCATTGCGGGTGTTGGTGCGCTGCGGAGAAACAGTGGCGTAGTCAGCACCGCAGACGCTGTCGGCCTGAGCCGAGAGGATTTGGTTGATGAAGTCCGAGAGCATTTGGCGCATCAAATCTGGGGACGCTTGAGTCAGTAGCTCTTCGAGATACGCGGTCGGATCGATATGATGAGGGTCAGCGGCCATCGCAGGGTACTTCCTTTCGAGGATAGGTAGAAGTTGATTCGAAAGGTACCCGCGATGGTCGCCTTCATGCACACCGGCACAAGACTTACCGCGGGCTACAGATACACCACGCTAACGGACGCAACCAGTTACGGTTGCGTCCGTTAGCGTGGTGTATCTGTAACTGCCGGTGAGGACCCCATGGAAGATGTGGGCGGCCACCGCAGTACCTTTCGAATCCGTAACCACACTTCCTCGAAAGGGACACCACGATGGCCGCTGGCTTCCATTCTATCGACCCGACTACCTACCTCGACGAACTACTGGCCCAAGCCTCCCCGGACCTAATGCGCGAGATGCTCCAAGGTTTATCAACCAGATCCTTTTCGACCCAGGCCGACTAAGTCTGCGGCGCCGAGGACGCCACCGTCAGTGACAACCGCACCAACGTCCGAAACGGCTACCGCCACCGCGACCTCGACACCAGAGTCGGCACCGTCGACGTCGTCGTGCCCAAACTCAGAACCGGCTCGTTCTTCCCGGACTGGCTGCTTAAACGGCGCACCCGCACCGAACGGGCCTTGACCACCGTGATCGCCACCTGCTACCTCAAGGGTATCTCCACCCGCAGGATGAACGACCTGGTCGCCAGCCTGGAGATCAACAACCTGTCGAAGTCTCAGGTCTTAAGAGATGGCCAAAGATCTTGATCAGATGGTGGAGGACTTCCGCACCCGACCCCTGGATACCGTCCCCTACCTGTATGTTTCCTGTGACGCGTTGACGATGAAGGTCCGTGAAGGCGGACGGGTGGTCAAGACTTCCGTGCTGCTGGCCACCGGCGTCCATGCCGAAGGGTATCGGGAGTTGTTGGGCATGCAGGTCGCCACATCCGAGTCTGTGGCCTCGTGGACCGGCTTTCTTTCGCGATCTCAAGGCCCGCGGCTTAAACGAGGTGTACCTGGTCACCAGCGACGCACACCTGGGTATCCAGCACGCCATCGGCGAGGTGCTGCCGAACGCGTCCTGGCAACGGTGTCGCACGCATTGCGCGAAGAACCTCTCCGGAGTGGTGCCCAAAAGCCAATGGCCGACCTTGTCGGCGATGTTCCACACGATCTTCCAGCAACCCGATGCCCAGGCTGTATGGGATCAGGCCCGGGACGTAGTGACTTTCTGTGAGCAGAAGTTCCCTCATGTCGCGCACTCACCTCGAAGAAGCGCTCGACGAGCTGCTGGCGTTTACGAACACGCCGAGGACGGTGTGGACGAAGGTGTGGTCGAACAACCCCACCGAGCGGCTGAACCGGGAGATCTGCCGGCGCACCGATGTGGTGGGGATCTTCCCCAACCGCGACGCGGTGATCCGCCTGGTTGGTGCCGTGTTGGCAAAGCAGCATGATGAGAAGGATCCAGCAGAAGCGCTACATGTCGTTGACGAGCCTGGAGCAGACGAAGACCATGATGGCTGCCCACCACATCGATGCCGGCGACATTGTTCAGGAGGTTGCATGAGCCAGTCGCACCATCGGGCTCGTGCCGGTCCCTGAGATCGTCATGCTGCTTGTTTTATCGAAAGGCAGATACACCACTCGCGTGGACTTGACCTTTGGATTAATTCTTTCCTAGTATAAAGTGCCCAATATATTAACCTTCAAGCATGGAAAGAGGCCTGACTACTGTGCCCCTCAAGACGAAGATTGCCGCGATGGCCACGGCATTGACAGCTGCCTTCACCGGTGTTGGTATGTCCACCACCGCTGAGGCGGCAGAGAACGGAAACGTCGTCGTTGTCGGTGATTCCTTCACCGCCAACCCCGACGAGGTGCGTAACGCTGTTCGCGGATCGGCGCTGGTCCAATCCAGTAGTGTGACGAACGCATGGATCAACAACTACCCGCAAAACGGCGGGTGCCTGCAGGCGCCGGACAACTGGCCGCGTCTGTTGAGCCAGAACACGGGCGTGCCGGTGTCGGACTGGTCGTGCACCGCCCAAACCTCGCTTGGTGCCGTAAACCGTATCGACCAGGCCATCAAGGCTGGTGACATTCACCCCGGTACCCGCGCTGTGGTTGCGGCTGTGGGCATGAACGATTTCGGGCCGTTCGGAATTCTGGACGGGAACATTCCTTTCGATCTCAACGGAATTCACTACAATCTGAAGGACAACATCCGGACCATTGCGGATAAGGTCCGTGCCATTGCCCCGAACGCAAAGATCATCATTCCGGGGCAGCTGTCGATTTCGACCGCGAACTTCCCACACGCTATCTGCCCCATCAACGTCATTCCGAACCAGCCGGCGGGCCTTCCGGGCAACACTGTGCATTTTGTGGAGGAGCAAAACCGCCACAACCAGTACTGGGCGGCTCAGGGCGCGGGGGCTACGTTCATCGACATCATGGAATCCTCCAAGTACCACGACACCTGTGCCAGCGACCAGGAACGCTACGTAGCGGGTGCGATTGATACGACCACCCCGGGCCGGAACATGGGCCTGCACCCCTCCCGCGCTGGTTCCGAGCACATCGCTCAGCGCGTCGCCGAACATCTGTAATGGCGTAAGACAAGAGGTTTCATAATGTTTCGTCGAATTTTTGCTGGTCTCGCCGTGGCTGTAGGCCTCCTTGGGGGGCGTCGGTGCGGCACACGCCCAGTCGTCCCTTCCTGACCTAGGGATTCGCTGTACTCCCGTTGTGAATGTGGCTGTTCCCGGCGGGGGTCAGTCCTTGAACGTGTTAGGAAATAACCCGGAAATACCCTCGCCGTCGTACACCTCGCAGGTAGCGCGGGAGCTTAGTGCTCGGGGGATTTCCACCGTGAGGTCCCACTACTCCTCTATTCCGTTCGTGGGAATCCCTTACCTGGCGGCACAGCAGCAGGGCGTTGACAATCTTAACGCCACGCTGTCCCGCGTGGCTCGTGAGTGCCCCGCCTCGGATATCACGTTGACTGGGTACCCCTTGGGCGCGGATATTGCTGGCTAGGTAGCAGCGTCGATTGGGCACGGCCATGGGCCGATAACAGCGGAGAAGCTGCGCGCTGTGGGCCTGATTTCTAATCCTCATGCCGGCCCGGCCTCAGGAGTTAAAGCGGGGGCGGCACCACGAGACATTGGTGTTCTTGGATCGATGGCCTCCTATGGGGCTGTTGGGGATCGAGTCATGGACGTGTGTAATGCGGGCGACCTCGTGTGCGACTCGGACTCGATTCCTGGCTTGAGGGACCACGTATCTTCGCTTGTCGCGTCGTCTCTTTTCACTGGCCCTCACCCCGCATCGCCGCAAGATATGGGATTTGTCGCCACGCGTTTGCTCCCCGGTTTGTATGGGGCTGCGAAGCACATGGGGAGCTATGCTGGAAACGTCTCGGAAGTGGCGGCGTTCTTGGCTAGTTAATCCAGCAAGGGGCGTGAAAGGCGGCCAAAACCCACCATCCTCTAGGCCGCCTAATCCTTCACCAACCCGCCGTCGACAACTAAGTTTTGGCCGGTGACCGCCCGCGCCCACGGGGAGGCGAAGAACAAGATAGCGTCAGCGAATTCTTCCGGGGTGGTCACCGACTGTAGTGGGGTGGTCTCCGCGATCGCGTCGAAGACCGCCTCCGGCGTCGCGGCGCTAGCGTCCGTGGTGCGCAAGAGCCCGCCGCTGACCATGTTCACGGTGATGCCCTTGGGGCCCAGGTCGGCGGCGAAGGTGCGGGTCAGAGACAGCAGAGCCGCCTTCGCGGCGGTGTAGTCGTGGTAGGGGACCACTGGGTTTTGGAACAGGTTCGTGCCCACGTTGATCACGCGCCCCCACTCGGCTCGCTCGAAGCCCGGTAGTGCCGCCTGCGTGGTATTCAGCGCGCCCTGCACGGCGCTGGCGAACTGCGCCTGGAAGTTCTCGTAGCTGATGTCTTCCGCCTTGGGGCGGGCGTCGCCGTTGAAGGAGAAGTCCGTCAGGGCGTTGTTCACCACGGTGGTTATGGGTGCCCCGAAGACTGACTCGGCGGTTGCGAAGAGTTCTTCGATTTCTTGGCGTTCGCGTACGTCGGCACGTACCGCGCAGGCGCGCTCGCCGTGTGAGGCGGCAATGTCCTTGGCGGCCTCGGCGCTGGTGAAATAGTTGATCACCACGCGGGCGCCCTCTTTCAAAAAAGCCTCGGTGATTGAGCGGCCTAAGCCGCGGGCGCCGCCGGTGACGAGGACGATCTGGTCGGAAAGTGCTGTGCTTTTAGTGCTCTCAGTACTCACAATGCTCCTTGCTGGGAAAGGCCAGCGAAAAGAGTGAGCTCGATGAGACCAGTCCCTTCGCCGGCGTGATCCGGATCAGGTTCTAAGGGTCACCACATCTGCCTTGAGGCACTAGCGGTATCTCAGCCCCTTGGCTTGGGGCACCCCTCGGTATGTTTCCCGACGCTAACAGAAACCCAGCGTTAGAGCACCAAAAGATCCTGTGAGGTGGCCTTGACGTCGTTGAGTTTGTCGCGGTTGCGATCCAGCCGGTTCCACTGCTCCTGCGGGATGGAGCGGCGGGCTTCCTTCACGATGTCCTGATCGGGCGTGCCCCATGCAATCGGCATGGGGGTGATTTGCTGCCAGTGGTCGCGATCGTGGGTGGTGCGCCGGCCGAGGACCGCGGCAGAAGGGATCTTCATGCCGATCTTCGGCGTCTTGATCCCAGGTACGGCCGTGACCGTGCGCAGCGCGAGACCCCAGCGCGGCGGCAGGGAAGGATCGACGTTCGTGTTCACCAGTGCCATGAGCACGAAGTCACGCTCGTTGACCTCCGCGATCACCGAGGGCACGAGTGGGTAGCGGTCGTATAGGGGCTGGATCTTGTTGTACTTGCGCGCCACGGTGATGCCGACGATCGCGAACACGATGCCCATCGCGATCGCGACGATGAGGATCATCAACGCCCACACCGCCTGATCGGCAATAAAGAAGTAGAACAGCAGCGCCAGGATGATCACGATGGCCCCGAGCAGGATGCCGCCGGCGCGTACCCGGCGGGTGTCGCGGATCATCTCGTTGTGCTTGCGTGCGAACGGTTCGTCGACCTCGAACTTGAAGACCTTCACCCGTCCAACGATACCGAATCGACAATCCGGTAAGCATACCCCTGTTCGGCGAGGAAGCGCTGCCGGTTGAGGGCGTATTCGGCATCGAGCGAGTCCCGGCTGACCACGGTGTAGAAGTGCGCCTCCGCCCCGGAGGACTTCGGTCGGAGCAGTCGCCCCAGCCGCTGGGCCTCCTCCTGCCGGGAGCCGAACGTGCCGGAGACCTGGATGGCGACGGCCGCCGCGGGCAGGTCGATGGAGAAGTTCGCCACCTTGGAGACCACCAGCACCGAGACCTCCCCGGCCCGGAAGGCCGCGAACGCCTCTTCGCGTTTGGCATTCGTGGTGTGGCCGTCGATGAGCGGGGCGTCGATACGCTCGGCGATGGCCTCCAGCTGCTCGATATAGGCGCCGATGATCAGCGTCGGCTGGCCGCGGTGCTGCTCCAGGAGCTTATCGACGACCCGCAGCTTCGCCGTCGACGTCGCCGCGACGCGGTACCGGTCGCGGGTTTCGGCGGTGGCGTAGACCATGCGCTCGGCATCTGTCATGGTGGTGCGGATCTCGGTGCACTCGGCGGTGGCGATGAAGCCGGCGAGCTCGAGTTCCTTCCACGGGGCGTCGTAACGCTTCGGGCCGATCAGGGAGAAGACGTCGTCTTCGCGCCCGTCCTCGCGCACGAGTGTGGCGGTCAAGCCGAGGCGGCGGCGCGACTGTAAGTCGGAGGTCATGCGGAAGACGGGGGCGGGCAAGAGGTGGACCTCGTCGTAGATGATGAGGCCCCAGTCGCGGGAGTCGAAAAGCTCGAGGGCCCGGTATTCGCCCTTCGTCTTGCGGGTGACCACCTGGTAGGTGGCGATGGTGACCGGCTTGATCTCCTTCTTCTCGCCGGAGTATTCGCCGATCTCGTCGGGGGTCAAGGTGGTGCGGCGCAACAGCTCGTCGCGCCACTGGCGCCCGGCGACGGTGTTGGTCACCAGGATCAAGGTGGTGGCCTGGGCCCGGGCCATGGAGGCGGCGCCGACGATCGTTTTCCCCGCCCCGCAGGGAAGCACCACGATGCCGGAGCCGCCCGAGAAGAAGGACTCGGTGGCATATTCCTGGTAGTCACGCAGCTGCCAGTCGACGTGTTCGGTGGATAAGGCGATCGGGTGGGACTCGCCGTCGACGTAGCCGGCGAGATCCTCGGCCGGCCAGGAGACCTTGGTCAGCTCCTGTTTCAGGCGGCCCCGCTCGGAGGGGTAGACGACGATGGTGGTGTCGTCGATACGCTCTCCTAACATCGGCCGGATCTTTTTGTGGCGGATGAGTTCCTCGAGGATCGGCTTCTCGTCGGCCTCCAGGATGAGCCCGTGGGCGGGGTGTTTCTGGATGCGGACCCGGCCGTAGCGGCTCATGGTCTCGGCGACGTCGATGAGCAGCGACTGCGGCACCGGGAACTTCGAGTAGGTCTCTAAGACGTCGACGGCCTGCTCCGCGTCGTGGCCGGCGGCGCGTGCGTTCCACAGTGCCAACGGGGTCACGCGGTAGGTGTGGATGTGCTCGGGGGCGCGCTCCAGCTCCGCGAAGGGAGCGAGCGCGGCCCGGGCCTCGGCGGCCTGGGGGTGGCCGACTTCGAGGAGCACGGTTTTGTCGGACTGGACGATCAGGGGGCCGTCGCCAAGTGTCATAGACGACCAGCCTATACCCTTAGGCCGGGGTGGCGCGCACTGCCTTCAGCCAGCTCATCTTCTGGCCGTTGTTGAGGATCGCGGCCCGGTAGATGCGGGCGACCAGCCAGATCGCGGCGAGGGTGACCACCACCATGATCGCGAAGGAGCCTAAGACCTCCCACAGGCTCATGTTGCCGGCGGCGTACTGCAGCGGGGCGGTCATCGTGGAAATCGGCGGCACCCAGCCCATGACCTGCATCCACGTGGCATCCAGCTGCGACCAGCCGAACAGCGGCACGTACATGGTGGTGAACACCAGGATCATGATCGGGCCCTGGGTCGACTGCAGATCCTCGGTGCGCTGGACCATCGCGCCGGCCGCCGCGTAGAGGGAGCCGAAGAAGATCAGGCCGATGAGGAAGCCGAGTAGCATCAGCGGTAGGACGGTCCAGTCGAATTCGAAGCCTTCGAGAAGCCCGGAGATCATCAGCGCGCCCACCGCCAAGAACACGATGATGAGAGTCCAGACCAAACCGAAGATGACGTTGCCGAGGATCTTGCCGGTGAGGAAGTCCATCGGACGCACGGAGGCCAGGATGAGCTCCACCACGCGGGAGGATTTTTCCTCCGTGACGCGGGAGCCGATGTTCGCGGCGAACAAGATGATCGCGAAGAGCATGACGAAGATGCCGGCCAGACTGACGAGCAGCGTAAAGAAGGTCGAGGGGTTCATCTCCTCGTCTTCGTCGCCGGAGACGTCGACCGGGGTGACGGTGGTATCGCCGACCTCGGCGGCGTATTGCGCGGGATCGATACCTAAAGCGCCGAGCGCGCGTTGGGTTTCGAAACTCTGCACGGCCGCGCCGATGGCCTCAACGATGCTGGTGGACGGGGAGCCGTCGGAAAACAACTCCCACCCGCTATCGCCGCCGATGAGTGCGGCCTCGGCATCGCCTTCGGCGACAGCCTGCGTGCCGGCACCGCGGTCAGCGACCTCGATGACCTCGTAGTCCATGCCCTCGAGTACGGCCGGCTCGGTGGTGGCGACGGCCGGGGGCTCGCCGGCGGCCTCCTCGTCGCGGTCGACGAAGTAGGCGGCGGCGAAGATGCCGCCGAGCACCAAGATGAGCGTGAGCGCCATCGAGATCATGATGCCGCGGTTTTTCACACCGACCTGGATCTCCCGCTTGGCGACGGTCGTGATGGCGTATCCAGACGAATAACTCATGACGAGACCACCTCTCGGAACAGATCAGTCAGGTGCGGGACCAGGCGGGTAAAAGAGTGCACCGGGCCGGCGGCCAGGGCGGCGTGCAGGATCTCCTGGTCCCGTTCGGTGGAATCGGCCTCGACGACGATGCGCCCGGGCTCCTGACTGACGATGCGGGTGCTCTCCGGAAGCTGGAAGGGGTTCGCGGTCTCGACGGAGTAGCGGATCGGGCCGTTTTGGCGCAGCTCGTCGACGCTGCCCTCGGCGACCATGCGGCCTTTGGCGATGATGCCCACCCGGTCGCAGAGGCGCTGCACCAGATCCAGCTGGTGGGAGCTGAAAATCACGGGTACGCCGGCGCGGGCGCGCTCGGTGAGCATCTGGCTCATAACCTCGACCGCCACCGGGTCCAGGCCCGAGAAGGGTTCATCCAAAATGAGCAGGTCGGGGTCGTGGACGAGCGAGGCCGCCAGCTGCACGCGCTGCTGGTTGCCGAGGGAGAGACCATCCAGCTTGTCGCCGATACGCTCGCCGAGGCCGAGGCGCTCGAGGAGGTTCTCGGCGTTGGTGCGCGCCGCCTCAGCCGACATGCCGTGCAGGCGGCCGAGGAAGGTGAGCTGATCGCCGATCTTTTCCTTCCCGTAAAGGCCGCGTTCTTCGGGCATGTAGCCGATGCGACGGCGGATGTCGTCGTCGAGCGGGTGCTCGCCGAAGCTCACCTTCCCGCTATCGGCCGAGAGCACGCCGAGCGCGATACGCATCGTGGTCGACTTGCCGGCGCCATTCGAGCCGACGAAGCCATAAATTTCTCCCTCGCGCACGCTAAACGTCATGTTGTCGAGGACGTGGTGATCGCCGTAGGACTTGTTCAGATTCTCGATATGTAGGTCGGGCACGTCCGTTTAGGCCCCCTTCGCGGGTTGAGCGCTCGCCATAGAGCTGTTCAATAGCATGACCCCGAGTATCGCATAAGGTTTAACTGGTGTCGTGCTGAAGCGTGGGCTTGAGCGCTTAGGCGAAGGTGACCTCGGTGATCCGGTGAATGAGCAGCCGGCGCACCTGTCCGCTGGCCTCGTCGAGCCCGTCGACCTGCCCGCCGCTGACCGACAGCGGCAGCACGGTCATCTCCAGGCGCTGGCCATGCTTATCGACGGCCACGATCCGCACCTGCCTGCGCGAGCGCGCCGCCAGCTGCAGCGTCGTGGTCGGGCTCTCCGGGCTCTCGGGCGTATCGGTGGCAGGCTCCGTGGCCGATTGCGCGGCCGATGCGCCGAGCACCGCGGAGACCGCCGCGTCGATCTTCGCCTCGCTGATCCCAGAGCGCGGTACCTCTGGGGTCTGCGGGCGGCCGAAGACGCGCGCCGGCTCGGGGCGCACGTCGACGGTCGCGCCCTCGGCGTTTTCGGCTACCGGGCTAAAACCGTGCTCGCGCAGGTGGTGTAGGACCTTGGCCAGCGGCAGCGAGGAGATCGCGACGGTGGGTGCCAGCCGGGTCAGCTCCGCCGCCTCAGCCGCCGGGGAGGCCATGACCTCGGCGAGCAGTGTGTCATCGTCGCTACGCAGATAGCTCAGCGCCGCACCTCCCCGCAGGCCGCCGTGGCGGCGGGCGACGTCGCTGATGAGATAGGTGACGGTAGGCGGGAGCTCGCCGAGTGAATGTACTTCCAAAAACTCGGTGATCTCGCGCTCGCTGAGGCCGGCGTCGAGGCCGCGGCGCACGGAGGCGTCGGTGATGCGAAACATCGCGGCCAGGCCCGGGGTTTCCAGCTCCGCGATCAGCGCCAGCCGGCGGTGCAGCTCGAAGGGCAAGGGGCCGGGCACCATGATCGTCATATCCGCCTGGACGATGAACTGCTCGACCTCCGCCGGGTGTGCGCGGCGACGGTGGCGACGGGATCGGCGCCGGAGATCAGCTCGCGTACGACCGTGGTCGCCGCACCGTGTGCGAGGGCGCCGAGGGTATGGGCTTCGTCGATAAGCGCGCCGACATCGTGGTGTGCCGCGCCGGTGGCCACCAGAGGGGCGTAGAACCCGAGGTGGGAGGCGATATCTTCGGCTGCAAGCGGGCGATCCGCCGGCAGGTGAGTATAGAGCGCCAAGGCGACGCGGCGCAGTTCGGGCAGGGCCTCGCGCACCTCGTCGTTATCCAGCAGGCGCCCGCCGTGGAAGTGCGCGTGCGGGCTGCGCAGCCAGCCGGTTAAAAGCCGCGCGTAGCGGGCGGGCAGGTCGCCGGCCAGCCAGTCGTCGACATCTCGGGTGGGCGCGAGGTAGTTCGCCTCTGGGTCGAGGGGCTCGGGCACCTGGCCGGTCAGTCCCGTGCCGAGGAGTCCGGCAGACTGCGCGATCGCGACGAGCAGCTTGATCTCTTCTGGTGAGTAGCCGAGCCGGCGCGCCAGCTGGCCGGTGGCCCGCGCCGGGACGGAGGAATCCTTGTTGAGGGCGATCGGTTGGGTGCCGAGGGCGTCGATAAGCTCCACCACCTGCCGGGTGATCTCGAGGCCCTGGGCGATGCCGGCGGTGTCGACGCGGTCGATCGCTTTCTGTGCGGCGTCGCTGGCCGGCGCGGGGTGGGGCAGGGGGCGCACGAGCGGCAGGTGATGAGTCGGGGTGCCGGTGAGCACGCGGGCGATGGTGCGCGGCAGGCGCACGTGGCTGGCGTCGAGCCGTTCGAGCAGCCCGGCGTTGATCAGCTGGGGAATGGGGTGGGCGGGTTCGGCATCCACGCCGGCGCTGCGGCTGTGTCCGATGCCGCCGGAACGCGCCAAGGACTGCAGCAGGTGCAGCTGGGCGGGCTCCAGGTCGTTGAGGCGGGACTGGATCTGCGTTGCCGGGGTGGCCGGCAGGAGGCCGAAGGACCAGGGCAGCGCCGACATCGCCTCGGTGACCAGACGCCAGCCGGTCTCGGTGGGGTAGAGGAGGCCGAGCTGGGTGAGCTTGGCGACGGAGGCGGTCACCTCATCGTCGGCAAGCGTATCGTCGCGCGCCTGCGCTCGTTGGACAATGGTGTTAGTCAGTGCCTCGGGGCTGATCGCGGAAAGCTCCGCGCCGAGGTCGGCGGCGACCTCGATGGTGGCCAGCTCGAGGGCCGTCGCGCTGCGTAGAGCGCGCGCGACCGAACTGCGCAGCTGCAAACGCTTAGCCAGCGGGCGCGGGCCCGGCGGCGGGGGTAGGACCACATCCGGGCGGTGGCGGAGCAACGTGGCGAGTTGCTCGGCACCGAGCCCGCGCAACCAGCTGAGATAGGAATCGCTCGGCGAGGAAGTCATCGTGGTGAGAAATTCTACTGCGGTTACAGTTACGTTTCCGCGACAGGTTTGGTTGAATGGGGATATGGCTAACGTAGAGAAGCATGGCCGCCCCGATAACCCGGCCTGGCCCGCAGATGTCCCGGACGGCTTCCACGCCGTGTCCGAAGTCGTATCCACCACCCCCGGAGCGCACAGCCCCTACGGCGATGATCTGGAACTGCCCATCCCGCCGGAGAAGCTGAACTACGTCCACCCCTATACCCGCGTCAACCGATAAGACTCGCCGACTGGTACTGAAAAAGGCGGTGCCGGCTACCTCTTAGAAAGGAGCCGGCACCGCCTTTGTTATGGGGGTGCTTAGTTGAGCACCGAGCTCAGGATCGGGTCGATCTGGGGGCGAGCGGCCTGGTAGAAGGCGTCCAGGTTGTCGCGGTGCTGGTGGTAGAGCTTGTCGATCGAAGCCGGGACGGTGACGCCGAAGCGGGCCAGGGCGTCCTTGACAAGGTTGTAGAGCTCGTCGACGGCGAGGGCGTCGTTGCCCTCGTGGGCGGTGCGGACCTCGTTGACCACGGAGGCGGCCGGGGTGGCGGTGCCGCCGGAGTGCGGGTGCGGGCGCTCGCTCGGCGCGTAGCTCAGGCCGAGGGAGGCGGAGCAGGCAGGCCAGGCGCCCCAGCCCTGGGCGGCGAGGGTCTTCTCGGCGACGTAGATCTGCTCTTCACGGGAAGCCAGATCGGCGCGCGGGGCGAACTCGCCGCCACCGAACGCGTTCCAGGTGCTCTGGGAGAACTGCAGGCCGCCGTGGTAGCCGTTGCCGGTGTTGATGGACCAGTCACCGCCGGACTCGCACTGTGCCAGGCGGTCCCAGGCGTGATCCGGGGCGGCGGTGGCGATCGGGGCGGACAAGAGCGACGCGGCGACGCCGACGGCAGCGGCCGAAGCGGCGAAGGCCGTGCGCTTGGAGGCGGTGGTGCGGGCGTGACGGGCCATGGAAGTGAATTCCTTTCATAAGCGACGCGCTGACCCGCCCTGCCGATCCGAAAAGCGCGACGCCGTGCTGTTCTTTAGTGTCGTGATCTTTTGAAGTAGCTACGTGCACTTGAACGTGTGGCCGCGGACGCCGGCTACCGGTCCTCGCCCTGATCGGGCGGGTCACTGTTGTGTCGGTGAGCGAAGACCTCGTCGTCCGCATCTGAAGTGCTTGGACGCAACGGTAACGGTTTGTAACGAAAGTGTCACGCTAGCGACACGGAGTGATCACAACAGAAGTCACACGAGCAACAGGCGTCACTGGGGCGGGCGCTGTACGCTGGGAAAATGAGAAGTATGACGTTCATCACATTTTCCGTCGTGGCGGGAAACGGTGGCCACGTTTTGGGCCCTTAGGGGAATAGGGGTGGTGCTGCTACACTGGCGAGACTATCTGTTAAGACAAAACGAGTGGGGGCGCGGCATGAAGCCCGCCCGCTGGAAGAAAGTGGTGATCGACGTGCCCGTCGGAAAGGTGAAATGGTACGACCCCGATAAGGGATTCGGCTTCGTCACCAACCCGGGAGACGAGGACGTCTATGTCAACAAGTCCGTCCTGCCCGAAGGGGTCGACGAACTCGTCCAAGGGCAGCGTATCGAATTCGACTTCGCCGCCGGCCGCCGGGGCCCGCAGGCGCTGCGCGTGAATATTAAAGACACCCCGAAGCGCCGTCCGGTGAACCGTCGGAAGCCGGCCGAACTCGCCAGCATGCTCTCTGACGTGCTCACCGTCATTGAGACCCGCATCCAGCCCCCGCTGGAGGCCGGGCGCTACCCCGAGCGCAAGGAAGGCCGCCAGGTCGCGGAGATCCTGCGGGCCGTGGCCCGGGAGCTGGACGCCTAAGCGTTTTTAAGCGTTTTTAAGCATGCTGCGTGGCGACGGACCACACCGTCGTATAGGGCGTCTGCTCGCCAGCGTCATTGGTGCCGATCATCACCGACTGGATCTCCACCACCATCAGGCGTGGGGTCTCGCCGTCTTCCTCGACCGGCTCCGCGGTGACTGGGACGGTGATCTCCTCGGCCTCGTAGGGGCCGTGGAGGATCTGATCGTTCGCGCCCGGCTCGTCGTAGATGATGACGGCCGTCCAATCGTGGTCGTAGACATGCTCCGGAAGGGAGATGAGGACGTTGTCCTCGTCGGCCACCTCGATCGTGGGCACCTCGTTTTCGGCCGGCTCCACCCCGGGCTCGGCGATCATGTACGGGTAGACCTCCTTGGTCTGCTCGCCCACGCTCACCTCGATCGCCGTGTCCTCCGGCTCCGGGTCCGGCTGGTTGCGCAGCCACGACTGCGCGAGCACCACCACGGCCACCACGACCGCGGCAATCACCAGCAAGGTCAGGACCTGCAGCAGGGACTTCCTCTTTGCTTCTTTCCGGGTGGCCATGGCGGGTAAGTCTACCCGCTGGGCACGAAGCGGACCTCGTACAGGTCCGGCCACCACTTGCCGGTGAGGTAGAAGCGATCCGTGCCCGGCAGATGCGCGATGCCATTGAGGACCGCGTCCGGGTGGTCGGGGCCGTTATTCGGGAGGCGAGAGGCGTCGATAAGCGCCGTGACCTCGCCGGAGTCTGGGTCGATGCGCACGATGTCGGTGCTCATGAAGATGTTCGCGTAGACCTCGTCGCCGACGCACTCTAACTCGTTGATGCCCGCCAGCGGCTCGCCCTCTAAGGTGATCGGCACGCGGCCGATCTCGGAGAAATCCTCCGGGGCGAGGTAGCGCAGCTCGTCGGTACCGTCGGAAAGGATCAGCCGATCCTGCTGGGCGCACAGTCCCCAGCCCTCGCCGGGATAGCTCGCGCGCCCTTTTTCTGTGAGGGTGGTGGCATCGCGCTCGATGACGGTGCCGGCCTGCCACGTCAGCTGCCAGACGGTATCGCCGTGGCGGGTAATGCCCTCGCCGAAAAGCTCTTCATCCAGATCGTGAGAGTGGCTCTGCTCATCGGCGGTGGTGGTGCGATAGATCCGCGACTCGCCGGTACGGCCCGTGCCGACGAGAATCGAGCCGTTTTCATCCACCTCGAGGCCCTGGGTGAAAGACGTCTCGTCGAAGGGGTGGCGCTCGACGATCTCGACGCCAAGCTTCTCGACGCCCGGCTTTTCGACGCCGACGTCATCGCTGGCCTGGCAGGCGCTCAGCGAGGTGGCCAGCAATCCCGAGAGGGCAAGCGAGGAGAACATGCGCAGGGTCATGTCCCTTATTATGCGTCAGATGATCCATAATGAAAGACGTGTCCCATCCGAAACGATCCTCCCGTAACCGACGCAACCGCCAGCGACACCATCCACTGCTGGGAGAGCGCGCCATCGCTACGGCCCGTGAGGCCTTAAGCGAACTCGACGACGGGCCGATCGGCGGCCACCTCGGCGTCGCGGGCGTGTGCAAAAACGTCGCCACCCACCGCTTCGCCGCCGACGTCCCCGGCTACTCCGGCTGGGAATGGAACGCCGTGCTCGCCTGCGCCACCGGCTCGGACTACGTCACCGTCAACGAAGTCGCCCTCGTGCCGACCCCGGAAGGCGACGCGCTCACCGCCCCCGACTGGGTGCCCTACACCGACCGGCTGCGCCCCGGCGATCTCGGGCCCGGCGATCTCATGCCGCCCGCGCCCGACGACGAGCGACTTGTCGAGGATGCGGAGGATGCTCGGGCGGTGGTCGTCGATAAGCGACGCAAACACCACCTCACCCGCGCCGGGCTCGAGCAGGCGACCACGCGGTGGCGGACCGGCGACTTCGGGCCCAACAGCGAATTCGCCGAGAAAGCGGCGCTGCGGTGCCGGACCTGCGCGTTCTACCTGCCGCTCGGCGAACCCGTGGGGGAGAACTTCGGGGTGTGCGCCAACGAATATTCCGCCGACGGCACCGTCGTGCACGCGACCTACGGATGCGGCGCCCATGCGGACACCGTGGTCGACGAGGATAACGACGAGCGCGCCGCCGCCTTCGACGACGAGCGGCCGATTTTTTAGGGTCTGGTTTAGTTCGGTTCTTGGGGTTCTGTTCTTGGGGTCGCTGAGCTGCGGTTTTGAGTGCGTTGTCGGGCGGGTGTGCGTGTTGCGTTATCGCTGGTCGAAAGGAGGAACCCCTAAAGGAGTGCTGGTTTCGACCGCGTGAGACTCCTTTCTATGAGGGTGATTTCGACCAGCGCTAGCGCAACATGACACACGGCGCTACAAACGCAAGCGCAACATCACCCGACCGGAAGTTCTCACCCCCTGAAGCCCCTGCCTGCCATAAACCCCCGCCGAAACCTACAGAAAGTCCGCCACCGGCTGCGCGAGCTCCCACATCCGCGCGTCCATTTCGACGGCGGAGGGAACGTTCGTCCCCGCAGGCAGCTGTGCCGCGGGCAGCGCCGATCCGTATTCGAGCCACCCGCGCACCCGCCGGATCCCGTGCACGGCGGAGACGGTCCAGGTTTCGTTGGATGTCATGAGGGCTCTCGATAAGCCTTCCGCCCGGTGGCGGATGGGGATGCCGGCGTGGGCGAGTTCGTCGAGAAGCATGTCCACCAGCACCGACGGGCTGGTCGAGGGGTGGGTGGAGACGAACGCCTGCTCCTCGGCGAAGCACACCAGCGCCGCCGAGAGCGTCTGGCTGCTCAGGCCGGGGGTGATGCGGAGGAGGGCGTCGTCGGCACCCCGGCTGATCACCCGGTTGAGCTGCTGATTCAGCCAGCCCAGATCCGCGCCGGGCACGGCGGGGCGCACGCGTGCGTCGGGTACGGCCTCGGCGAGGACCTGGACCTCGGGCATCGACGCCGGCAGCGGGCGGCGCGAGACCGACATCGTGCCGGCATGCGCCCTGATCACCGGGCGCACCGGGCCGGGGCACATCGCGGCGAGCTTCTCGACGACACTGGCCGCCTCCTCGTCACCCACCCCAGCGCAGGTGCGGATCGCTTCGAGGTAGCGGTTGAGGCCGATGGCGCGGCCGTCGCGAAGCGCGAAGGTGAGAAGGAGTTCGTCCGCGGCGCTCATAATCTCTCACCCTACCTGGTGCTCCGTTTTGTGGAAGCTGAGCGCAAGTGGGAAAGTCTAAGGCGTTGTTCAACCACCTATCATCCACGGCCGCGTAGGTGGCCTGAGTTTAAGGAAAGACTTAAGAATCACTCATGAGCACCTCGACGCAGACTGAGAAAGCGGAACAAACCGGTTTTCTCGACCGTTACTTCCACATCTCGGAGCGTGGCTCCACCATCTCGACGGAAGTACGTGCCGGTGTCGTCACGTTCTTCGCGATGGCCTACATCATCCTGCTGAACCCCCTGATCTTGGGTACCGGTGCGGACTCCGAGGGCACCGTGCTCGGGGTGAGCCGGGTCGCCGCGGTCACCGCCTTCGCTGCCGGCGTGATGACGATCGCCTTCGGCATCTTCGCCAAGTATCCCTTCGGTATCGCCGCGGGCCTGGGGCTCAACACCCTGGTCGCGGTCACGGCCGTGGCGGGGGAGGGGCTGACCTGGGCGCAGGCGATGGGCCTCATCGTCATCGAGGGCATCATCATCGTCATCCTCGCCGTGACCGGGTTCCGCCAGCTTGTCTTCGAAGCGATCCCACAGTCGATGAAGGCCGCGATGAGCGTCGGCATCGGAGCGTTCATCTCGATCATCGGGTTTGTCGGCGGCGGGTTCGTCACCCGCGTGCCGGATGCGGCGAACACCACGGTGCCGGTCAGCCTGGGCATCGGCGGCTCGATCTCTACGATCCCGACGCTCGTGTTCGTCTTCGGCCTCATCCTCTGCGGCATCCTCGCCGTGCGCAACGTGCCGGGCGGGTTGTTCATCGGCATCGTGGTCACCACAATCCTCGCGATCGTGCTAGAGGCCATCTTTAAGGTCGGCCCCGTCAACGACGACGCCGGCAACTACAACGAAGGCGGCTGGGGCATGGCCGTGCCCACCGCCCCGGACGGGCTCGGCACGATCCCGGATCTCTCGCTGCTCGGCAACGTCGATCTCTTCGGCTCCTTCGTCAACATTGGCGTGCTCGCGACGACGCTTCTGGTGTTCACCCTGCTGTTTGCCAACTTCTTCGACGCCATGGGCACCATGACCGGCCTCGGCCGCCAGGCGGGGCTCGACGACGAGAATGGCAACCTACCCGGCATGAAGCGCGCCCTCATCGTCGAGGGCACCGGCGCCGTGGTCGGCGGTGCCGCCTCGGCCTCCTCGAATACCGTGTTCGCCGATTCCGCCGCTGGTGTCGGCGACGGCGCGCGCACGGGCCTGGCGAACGTCGTCACGGGCCTGCTGTTCCTGCTCGCCATGTTCTTCACCCCGCTCTATGAGATCGTGCCGCTCGAGGCCGCCAGCCCGGTGCTCGTGATCGTCGGCGCCATGATGATGGCGGGCGTGCGTGACATCGACTGGTCGAAGTTCTACGTCGCGCTGCCGGCGTTTCTCACCATCGTGGTCATGCCTTTTACCTACTCCATCGCCAACGGCATCGGCGTCGGCTTCATCGCGTTCACCATCATGTTCGTCGCCGCCGGCAAGGCCAAGGAGATCCACTGGATCATGTGGCTGGTCTCCGCGTTGTTCCTCATCTTCTTCGGCGCCGACCCGATCCTCGACGCCCTGCGCTAAAAAGGGGCTTCCGACATGACTGAGCGCTACGCCTTCATCGAGCACGCCGCGGATGAACGTCTCGACGACATCCGCGACCTCAACCGCTCCGACCGCCGCCCCGACCTGCCCGGAGGCAAAGGCCTCGTCATCGCCGAAGGTCCGCTGGTGGTCTCCCGGCTCGTGGAATCCCGCTTCCCGCTGCGCCTCATCGCGGGCTTTCGCAACAAACTCGACGCCTACGACGAGGCCTACGGCCTGCCGGGCGACGTCCCCATCTACGAGCTCGAGCGCCCCACCCTCGCCGAGGTCGCCGGCTTCGACATGCACCGCGGCCTCGTCGCCGCCGCCGACCGCGCCCCCGCCCGCAGTCCCGAAGACGTGCTCGATAACGCCCGCACCGTCTGCGTCCTCGAGGGCGTGGGCGATCACGAAAACATCGGCGCGCTCTTCCGCAACGCCGCGGGATTAGGAGTCGACGCCGTGCTCTTCGGCAACGGCTGCGCCGACCCGCTGTTTCGTCGCAGCGTACGCGTCTCGATGGGCCACGTCCTGCGTACTCCCTTCGCCACGCTGCCCGGCACCTACACCACGTGGCAGCGCTCGCTGGATCTGCTCAAAGACCGCGGCTTCCGCCTCATCTCGTTGACGCCGGCCGGTGATGAAACACTTGCCGACGCCCTCGCCGGCGCCGACAAGGTCGCACTCCTCTTCGGGGCCGAGGGGCCCGGGCTGACCGAACACGCCATGAAGGCCACCGACCACCGCGCCGCGATCCCGATGGCCGAGGGGACGGACTCGCTCAACATCGCGACCAGCGCGGCCGTGGCGTTTTATGAGCGGCTGCGGAGCAGCCACCCGTACGCCTAAACCCTAAGGCCGATCCGTGTGCCGCAACCGCTCGTTGAGCGCCCGGCCGAGCTTGACCCCGCGCCTTTTGACGCCGCGACCGACGCGTCGCAAAGCGGCACCTGCCGCCTCGGCGAGGCGGACGAACTCGTCGCCGTCACCGCGCGCCGGGGCGATCTCGTAGTCGTCGTAGGTGAGGATCTCCACCCCGGACTCCTCCGGCGGGGCGGGCTTGTGCTCGTCGAGCTTCGGCTCGGGGCGCCCGTCGACCGCGTAGCCCACCACCTGGATGTCCGGGCCGTCGGGGGAGACGTCGACGCCCACCCAGTGGCGCTCGGCGGCGCGGGCGATGTCCTGCGGCCAAAACGGCAGCGCCGGCCCGCCGAGCTTCTCAGTGGTCTCGCCGGCCCAGTAAGGCAGCTCGAAGGGCTCGGGCAGGCCGATGTCTTCCTGCAGCTGGTTGCGATCCCCACTGAGCGCCCGCTTGACCACGCCGCCGGAGTAGTGGACGAAGCCGCCGAAGTCGTTGCCGTCGCCGATCGCGATGACATAGACATCGGGTGCGGGGCGAGACGAGAGCATCTTCTCGTCGAGCTCGCTGAGCAGGCCGACATCTTCCACCCAGGTCTGCACCACCGTCACGCCGGGGTAGCCCGCGATATAAAACTCGCCCGCCGAGACCTCCGAGGAGCGGTTTAAGGGGAAAGAACCGATCGGGGTGATCGGCCACGCCGGATTGAGCTGCGCGAGATACTTGCGGCCGAAACCTCGATCGGCGCGCGGCTCGGAGCGCAACACCTTGCCCGGCTCCAGCGCGGTGACGAACCAGTACGTCAGTACTGCCGGTGTCTGCTGTGTGCTCGGTTCTTCCATCATCTACTTCCTGGGCCGCTTGGTGTTGGTACGTACTCCCAGCAGCACATCCTCCCAGTGCGGGGTGACGGCTTTACGGCGGCGTCGCGAAGCCTTCGCCGGGCGCTCCTCCTCGCCGGGGTGCTGCGGGAATTCTTCGGTGTCGCGGTCGTCGTTGTCGTCCGCGTCGGCGCCGTCGAGCTCCCCGTCGTACTCCAGCTCCTGGTCGAAGGGCTCATCGTCGGAGGTGCTTGTCGACGGCAGCGGCTCCTCGTAGCGCGTCCCTCGACTGACCGAGGTCAGCGAGCGGACAGGCTGGACGAAGTCGGGGTCGGTGAGGTCGGCGGCGACGGCGTTGCGGGGCTCAGCCGTCGAGCTGGAGGTGGAGTGGCGGTGGAAGGTCCACTCGGCCTCGTTCTCGCTGAGGCCGGCCTGCCAGCGCACGCGGATGACCCACTCGCCGTCAGGCTCCTTGAAGGCATCCCAGGTGGCCTCCGAGAGGCTGTGCCCGCGCGCGCCGAAGGCGGCGGCCAAGACCTCCGCCAGGGTCAGCTTCGCCGGCCCGTCCTCGCGCACCGGGTGCGAGCTGCGGGCCAGCTCCGTGATCTGGGCGCGCTCGAGCAGCACCGGGTGGGCATAAGGCTCCACGCGGGAGGCGGCCACACCCATGTCGGCGGCGAGCTCCTCCACGCTCGCGCCGGCGCGAATGCGCATCTGGATCTCGCGCGGGCGCATCGACAGCGGCGTGGACTGCAGTGGGTCCGGCTCCGGCAGCTGGCGGGGCGTGGCCGGATCCGCGTTCGGATCCGGCTGGCCGCTCACCCGCCTGGGGGTGGAGCCGTCGACGGGCTCCGCGGTGGGCTTGGACTCGCTGACCACGGTGACGGCGGAGTCCTGGGGCTCGGCGTCGGTGCCTGTGCTTGTTTCACGCGCGCCGAGCATCTCGCGGAGCGTATCCGTCACGGGCAGGACGAACTGCTCACCGGAGTCGGCCTCGAGTACCAGGGAGGTAGGCGTCGATCCATCCCGGACGAGTGTCAGCTCTCGCATGCGTGTCCCTTTCCTTGCCGGCAGGTGGCTATTACCACACCTTAACGCACATATGCGCCGGGCCCGTGAGGCTCGGCGCATATGTTTGGTTCGGTTTAGTAGTTCGGGTTTAGCACTTCAGGTTTAGCGCTTCGCGCCCACGCCCTCGTCGAGCAAGTAATCGATCGCCTGGGTCAGCTTTTCGACATCCGCCGTCTCGATCGCCGGGAACATACCGATACGCAGCTGGTTGCGGCCCAGCTTGCGGTAGGGCTCCACATCGAGGATGCCGTTGGCGCGCAGGGCCTTGGCGAGCTCGGCGGCGTCGATGGACTCGTCGAAATCAATGGTGCCGACGACCAACGAACGGGTGGTGTCGTCCTGCACATAGGTGCTCGCCTCCGGGCGCTGCGCGGCCCAGTCGTAGAGTGCCTGAGCGTTGGCGCGGGTGCGCTCGACCATGCCGTCGAGCCCGCCGTTGTCGTTCATCCAGCGCACCTGTGCGTCCAGCATGAGCAGGGTGGCTACGGCGGGGGTGTTGTAGGTCTGGTTCTTGCGCGAATTATCGACGGCCGTCTGCAGATCCAAAAACGCCGGGATGAAACGGCCGGACTCTTTGATCTTCGCGATGCGCTCGATTGCCGCCGGGGACATCGCGGCTATCCACAGCCCGCCGTCGGAGGCGAAGCACTTCTGCGGGGAGAAGTAGTAGATGTCGACCTCGCGGAGATCGACCGGCAGCCCTCCGGCACCCGAGGTGGCGTCGATGACGACGAGGGCGTCAGTATTCGGGCGCTTGACCGGCACCATGGCGCCGGTGGAGGTCTCGTTGTGGGCCCAGGCGACGACGTCGGCATCCACGCCGTCGAGCGCCGAGGTGGCCGGGGCGCTGCCGGGGGCAGCCTCGATGATCTCCGGGTCCTCGAGCCACGGGGCGAGCTTTGCAGTCTTGGCGAACTTCGAGGAGAACTCGCCGTAGCTCAAGTGCGCGGAGCGCTTCTCGATGAGACCGAAGGTCGCGGCATCCCAGAACGCGGTGGCACCTCCCAGCGACAGGATGATCTCGTAGTCCTCCGGCAGCTGGAAAAGCTGGGCGAGGCCCTCGCGCACCGAGCCGACTAAGTCCTTGACCGCCGGCTTGCGGTGCGAGGTGCCGATGACCGTGGTCGCGCCGTCGACAATGGCGTCGATCTGGGCGGGGCGCACCTTCGACGGGCCGCAGCCGAAACGCCCATCGGCGGGGATGAGTTCAGCGGGCAGGGTGGGGGTGGCAGCAGTCATGGTCGACTAGATCTCCTGGTTGGACGATGATGAACTGACTGGGACTTTAATGCGTTCGGACATTTTTGCGTCAGATAAATCTGGTTTTTGGGCCCAAACGGGGGTAAGGCGGCGATGTCGCGGGCGGGAAAATTCCTCTGGAGTGACTATCGCAACATTTGCTAGGCTGTGGAGTGGTCGACCAGTGCGACGGTTACTGTCGGGCGACAGTGCCCGTCGCATGGAGGTCCAGGATAGGCTTAGTGAAAGTTATCCGGTGCGAAATCGACCCTGGAGCGACTAGCGTCGCTCTTGAGATCGACGCCTGTACATCACGGGCCGAAGACCGGCCCCAACGTTCGAAAGGTTTTAACGTGGTAAGCGACAACAAGGGCAAGGCAGTACTTCACTACCCCGGTGGCGAGTATGAGATGGACATCGTCCGCGCCACCGAGGGCAACTCCGGTTTCGCCCTGGGCAAGATGCTCAACGAGACCGGCCTGGTCACCTTCGACCCCGGTTATGTCTCCACTGGCTCCACCGAGTCGAAGATCACCTACATCGATGGTGAAGAGGGCATCCTTCGTTACCGCGGCTACGACATTGCTGATCTCGCCAACAACGCCACCTTCAACGAGGTGTCCTACCTCCTGATCAACGGCGAGCTGCCGACCCAGGACGAGCTGGCGAAGTTCAACAATGAGATCCGTCGCCACACCCTGCTGGACGAGGACTTCAAGTCCCAGTTCAACGTCTTCCCGCGCAACGCCCACCCGATGAGCGTGCTGGCTTCCTCGGTCAACATTCTGTCGACCTACTACCAGGACCAGCTCAACCCGCTCAACGAGGAGCACATGCACAAGGCGACCGTCCGCCTCATGGCGAAGGTCCCGATGCTGGCGGCATACGCCTACCGTGCGTCCAAGGGCACCCCGTACATGTACCCGGACAACTCGCTGAACGCCCGCGAGAACTTCCTGCGCATGATGTTCGGTTACCCGACCGAGCCTTATGAGATCGACCCGGTCGTCGTCAAGGCCCTGGACAAGCTGCTCATCCTGCACGCCGACCACGAGCAGAACTGCTCCACCTCGACCGTGCGCATGATCGGCTCGGCGCAGGCCAACATGTTCGTCTCCATCGCCGGCGGCATCAACGCCCTGTCCGGCCCGCTGCACGGTGGTGCCAACCAGGCCGTCCTCGAGATGCTCGAGGACATCCAGAACAACCACGGCGGCGATGCCACCGACTTCATGAACCGCGTGAAGAACAAGGAAGACGGCGTCCGCCTGATGGGCTTCGGCCACCGCGTCTACAAGAACTACGACCCGCGCGCCGCCATCGTGAAGGACACCGCCCACGAGATCCTCGACCACCTCGGCGGCGACTCCATGCTGGATCTCGCCATGGAGCTGGAGGAGATCGCCCTCAAGGACGACTACTTCATCGAGCGCAAGCTCTACCCGAACGTCGACTTCTACACCGGCCTGATCTACCGCGCCATGGGCTTCAACACGGACTTCTTCACCGTCCTGTTCGCCATCGGCCGCCTGCCGGGCTGGATCGCTCACTACCGCGAGCAGCTTGAGCTCAACACCAAGATCAACCGCCCGCGCCAGATCTACACCGGCGCTACCAAGCGCGAGTTCGTCCCGCGCGACCAGCGCTAACGCAGGCGGTATGAACACGGCATAAGCGCCGCCTCAACGCCGGGATCTTCGCGAATCACCCTTCTGGTTCGCTAAGATCCCGGCTTTTTGCCTATCATGGCACCGTTAACCATTCCTGCGCACTTATAAGGAGTTCTTCCCCATGGAGAAGCCGACCGTCGAGATCCCGGATACCCCCGCTCCGGCAGAACTGGTGATCGAGGACCTGGTGGTCGGTGATGGCGCCGAGGCCCGCGTCGGGGGCATGGTCGAGGTCCACTACGTCGGCGTGGACTATGACACCGGCAAGGAGTTCGACTCTTCCTGGGATCGGGGCCAGTCCATCGAGTTCCCCCTCAACGGCCTCATCGCCGGCTGGCAGGAAGGCATCCCCGGCATGCACGTGGGAGGCCGACGTCGCCTGACCATCCCGCCGGAGCTCGCCTACGGCCCCGCCGGCGGGGGACACCCGCTGGCCGGGCTGACTCTCGTGTTCATTATCGACCTTTTGGACGCGAACTAGTACCCATCTGGGGCACAATGGGGATATGACCAACGCGCAGATCCCCACCGTGGAACTCAACGACGGCACCGAGATGCCCCTCGTGGGCATGGGCACCTACAAGCTGCACGGCGAAGAGCTGAAGGCCGCCGTGCGTGCCGCCCTCGAGGCGGGCTACCGCCACATCGACACCGCCTCCTTCTATGGCAACGAGGAAGATCTCGGGGCGGCGGTCAACGATGCTATCGCCGCCGGCGACGTCGAGCGCGAGGAGCTGTTTATCGCCACCAAGGCGTGGAACGACGAACAGGGAGCGGAGGAGATCCCGCAGGCGTTTCGCCGATCGCTGAAGCGCTTGGGCCTCGACTATCTCGATCTCTACCTGCTGCACTGGCCGTGGCCGCAAAACGGGACGTACAACGAGAGCTTCGAGGCGATAGCCCGCATCCAGGGCCTGGGTGATGTCCAGTCGATTGGCGTGTGCAACTTCTACGAAGAGGTGCTCGAGGATCTCGTATCAAAGACCGGCGTCACCCCCGCCGTCAACCAGGTGGAGATGCATGTCGGTTTCACCCAGCCGAAACTGCGCGCGCTGCACGACAAGCTCGGCATCGTCAGCCAGGCCTGGGCGCCGCTCGGCCGCGGGGTGCCGCTGAATGATCCGGACATCAAGGCGATCGGCGCGCGTCATGACGCCAGCTCCGCTCAGGTCGTGCTGAGCTACCTGCTACATCTCGGGGTCTCGGTGATTCCGAAGTCCGCTGATGCGCAGCGGGTGGTGAACAACCTCGGTGCCGCGGGGGTGGAGCTGGACCGTAAGGATCTCGACGTCCTCGATGCGCTGGAGGGTCGCGCGGAGTACGGAAGGCTCTCGAACGACCCGCGGACCTATCCGGGATAGCGTTTACAATCCCACGCAGAGCTGTGAAGCCCTGATTCGCAAACATTGCGAATCAGGGCTTTTGTTGAAGGTGGGGGTATGCGGTGCGGTCTTATTTATGCTGGATATAGAGGTTCAGGGGGTGGTGAACCTAGCTAATTTTCTGTTTGCAACTAGCCCGGTGGACCTTGCAATGTGGCGTAGGTTACTTTTACAACTGCACAAATTGAGTGTGTGCTGTCACATTCGTGTTGAGCATGCGACCAAGGCTTCACCGAGAAAGGAGGACCGCCATGGCAGAGAAAGCCGCGGCAGTCCCTGGGCGTCGGCGCCAGCCCACGCAAGATGAATTTATCGAGATGCAGGAGAGCTCGCAGTTTCAAGATCTGCGTAAAACCTTCCGGGGATTTACCTTCCCCGTGTTCATCGCCGCGATGATCTGGTTCCTCTTCTACATGATGGCCGCATTGTGGATGCAGGACTTCATGGCCCAGCCGCTCTGGGGCATGAACATCGGCCTGTGGCTGGGCGTGGCCCAGTTCGTCACCACGTTCGCGATTACGTGGGTATACATCGTCTACGCCAACAAGAATCTCGAGCCCCGCCAGGCTGCGATTCGTGAACAGATGGAGGGCTAGATCCCATGAATGATCCGATGATCCTCGCGCAGAGCCTGGATGCGGGTAACCCCATCCTGAACATTTCCGTCTTCATTGCCTTCATCGTGGTGACGATGTACTTCGTCACCCGCGCGGGCAAGACGACGAAGGAGGCCGGTGACTTCTACACCGGTGGTGGTCAGTTCTCCGGTACCCAAAATGGTCTGGCCATCGCCGGTGACTACCTCTCGGCGGCCTCGTTTCTGGGTATCGTCGGCGCGATCGCGCTGAACGGTTATGACGGCTTCTTGTACTCGATCGGCTTCTTCGTCGCCTGGCTGGCCGCCCTGTTGCTGGTCGCCGAGCCGATGCGTAACGTCGGCCGCTTCACCATGGCGGACGTGCTGTCTTTCCGCCTGAAGCAGAAGCCGGTGCGCGTGGCGGCGTCGATTACCACGCTGTTCGTCTCCCTGTTCTACCTCATCGCCCAGATGGCCGGCGCCGGTTCGCTGGTCTCCGTCCTGCTGGATATTCACGACTTCTTCTGGCAGGCCCTCGTCGTCGGCGTGGTCGGCATCATCATGGTGCTCTACGTCATCATCGGCGGTATGAAGGGCACCACCTATGTCCAGATGATCAAGGCCGTCCTGCTCGTCGCCGGCATCGTCGTCATGACCGCGCTCGTGTTCGTCGCCGTGCGTGGCGGCATGGGCGAGCTGCTGGAACGCGCCGTCGGCATGCACGCCGACTCCGAGTACCTCAGCGAGCAGGGCTACGCGGCGGGCGAGCTGCTGGAGCCGGGCCTGCAGTACGGCGGCACGCTTGTCGACGACCTCGCTTTCATCTCCCTCGGCATGTCCCTGGTGTTGGGCGTGTGTGGCCTTCCGCACGTGCTCATGCGCTTCTACACCGTGCCGACCGCCCAAGCCGCCCGTAAGTCCGTGACCTGGGCGATTATCCTGATCGGTTCCTTCTACCTGATGACCCTGGTCCTCGGCTACGGCGCCGCCGCCCTCGTCGGGCCGGATGCCATCCAGGACGCGCCGGGCGGCGCCAACGCGGCGGCGCCGCTGCTGGCCCTCGAGCTCGCCGGCCCGATCTTCATGGCCGTGATCGCCGCCGTCGCGTTCGCCACCGTGCTCGCCGTCGTCGCTGGCCTGGCCATCGCGGCCTCCGCCTCTGTGGCACACGACATCTACCACGCTGTGATCCGCAACGGCGAGTCCACCGAGGCCGAGCAGGTCCGCGTCTCGCGCATCACGGTCGTGGTCATCGGTGTGGCAGCCATCATCCTGGGCATCCTCGCGATGGAGCAGAACGTCGCCTTCCTGGTGTCGCTGGCCTTCGCCATCGCCGCGAGTGCCAACGTCCCGACGATCCTGTACTCCCTGTACTGGAAGCGCTTCAACACCACCGGTGCGGTGGCCTCCATGTACACGGGCCTGATCTCGGCGCTGGTGCTGATCTTCTTCTCCCCGTCGGTCTCCGGTTCGCCGACCGCCATGATCCCGGATGCCGACTGGGCGTGGTTCCCGATGACCAGCCCGGGCATCGTCTCGATCCCGCTGGGCTTCTTGGCTGGTATCGTCGGCACCTACCTGGGCAAGCCCGACAACCTGCGCGCCCTGCAGGCCGAGATGGAGGTTCGCTCCATGACCGGCGTCGGCGTGGAGGCGCCCGTCGACCACTAAGCGCGATCTAGCTATGAACGAATAGCCGTCGGTTCCAGCAGACTGGGCCGGCGGCTATTACGATGTGTACCCGTGTCCAGTAATCGCCGTTTCCGCAGCACCGCCCCCACGGTGCTGTTGAGCGTGCTGTTGATCGTCGCGCTGGCGCTCATCCCCGTCGCTTGGGTGCAGGGCAGCCAGAACGCGGAGGCGGAACCCTTCACCGAGCGCCCGGTGAGCACCACGACGTCGACCGTGACCTCCGAGGTGACGAAGACCGCGTCAAAGAAGTCTTACTCTGAAGGTTCAGAGGAATCCGGTGCTGGTGGCGCGGACGACAGCGTTGTCGATTTCGTCGAGAACGCCACCGGTTCCCAGGCGACCTTCGTGCGGCTCTCCGACGGCGAGCACATCGGTACCGCGACGGAGCGCTTCGCCCGCCCAGCGTTGAGCCTCATCAAGCTGTACATGGCCGAATACGTCCTCGAGCACGGCGACAAGGAGGATCGCTACGACGCCATCAAGATGATCAGCGACTCCAACGACCGCACCGCCGAGGAGCTCTACGATAAATACCCGGAGTCCATCGACCATGTCGCGGACGAATACAACCTGATCTCCACCCGGGGTGCTAAGCGCTGGGGCGAGTCGACGACCTCCACCTATGATGTCGTGCAGTTCATCGCCGCGCTGCTGGAGAAGGACCCCTCGCACCCGATCCTGGTGGCGATGACCCTTGCCGACGAAGTCGCCGCCGACGGCTACGACCAAAACTTCGGCACCACGGTCCTGCCCGGAGTGATCGGCACCAAGTGGGCCTGGTCGGATGACCGCAGCCTGCACTCCTCGGTGAGCTTCGGCGAGGGCTGGGTGGCGGCCGCCGCCGTGACCGGCTCCGCGGAGGATCTCACCGAGTTCGTCGAGGCCCAGATCGAGGAAGCAGCCTCCGACGACTAGTTCAGCCGGCTGGACAGCTGGCTGGCGATGTCCAGGCCACGCTGGATCTGCTCGCTGCTTATCGACGAGCCGTTAATCGTCACACTCGGAATCGAACTAGAGTTGCTCGGGTTGCTGGGCTGGCTTGGCGTGTTCGGCTGGCTTGGGGCGTTCGGCTGGCTTGGGGCGGGTGCTGCCGGCTGAGTATTCGTGCGCTTGCCGGGCTGCCACTGTCCCCAATCGGCCTGGTAGACGCGGTTGATATCGACGCCCACGCCGTCCACCTGGTCTTTGTCGATGCGCTCCTGGTGGAGGTGTACCTGCGGGTGCAGGCGCCCGTTGGAGCCCCAGTTGTGCTGCCAGTAGTACGCGCCGATACCGTCCTGGATCGCCCAGTTGATGGTGCTGTAGTTGCCGTAGATGCCGAGGCGGAGATCGGCCGCGGCGAGCCGCTCGCGGAAGGCCTGCAGGTAGGGGCGGATCTGCTGGTCGTACTGTGCGCGGGTGGGGTTGTCGTCGATGGCGACGTAGATCGGCACGCCCTTCGGCCCGCCAGCGGCTTCGTGCAGGGAAATCGCCTGCGGGGCGTGGGTGGCCGCTGCCGCCGCGCCGCCATGCCAGTCGGCGCTATCGGCCTTGCCGTACTGGTAGACGCTGGCGACCGACAGGCCGTGCTCGGCGAAGTCGCGCGTTTCCTTTAAGGTGACCGGCTTGCCGAGCATCCACGACTCCGCCCCCGGCCGCGGCCGAGAAACGTAGCGCACCGCGCCCATATGCCCGGCCCGCTTCACTGCGGCCGCCGAGGGCACGCCCGCCGCGTAATCGATCACGGTCCCCAACGCCCGGTTTTGCGCATAAGCCTGAGGCTGCACGCGGGTGGTCACAGCACCTGCGGCGACCGCAATCGCGGCGGCTTTCAACAGGCGCCGGCGGGAGAGAAACTGCTTATCGATGCTCACGGCGGGCTGACTCCTTTGCTGCATGGCAGGGGAGTGCCGTCTTGTCACATACTCCCCACTGATGACATCTCGTAACAATAGTCCCACGCGGTGGGCGATGCTAGGGGAGAGGCGATGCTTGGGGATTGTCTGGTGGCATGTGTGCTGGGTCTTATTCGAAAAGGAGTTCGTAAATGCTTGTAGGAAGAAGCTTGAAGGGGGCGTCCTTTAAGAATTTGTGCACGGAAAATGTCCCGAATTTCCGTCCCTCAAGGTTCTTCCTTTAAGCATCTGTGTTCGAGTGTGTCGGACGCGGTTTGTTGGTGGCGCTTCTCCGGGAAGGCGGTAGCCCTGGTTTCCGGGTAAGTGGTAGCAGCCATCCGGCCCTGTTTACTAAGCTCTAGGCCCTGGCGGCGCAGCAGGCTTTCCGCCCGCAGGGTCCGAGCGTGGTGGCATCGGTGCTCGCCGCACTGAAAAATCGGCAACGGGGACGCTCGCAAGGGGTAACCGACGGAGGTTTTTACGCACGTGCGTAAAATCCGGTCCGTACTATGCGGCGGCATAGCCGCGTAGGTGGGTTTCCTAGCTCAGCACCCCTAGTCGGCGGTCCTGTAATTCTTTTCCGCCCGCGTGTTCACGGGGGTCGATTTGCCGGCTCGGTGAATCAGGTCATCCCGGTAACTGCGAGGAGGGGCCATGTGATCCAACCCGGCACGCTAAGCAGGCAAGCGAGCAGGGTCATGAAGATCATGACGTTCGCTAAGTGGGCGGGCCTATTCCTTGCCCTCTTTCTCGTCTATCCGGCCTTTGCGAGTATTCAGGAAAGGATGGGAGATTCTACCGACAATCCACCCGCACCCTAAGAGATGTCCACGAGATCCGGCAGGGCAGGCATTCATACAGGAAGCGCACTGTAGGCGGGCTATCTTATAAGCGCCCCAGGCAGGATTCGAACCTGCGACACCCGCTTTAGGAGAATCGGGGTCACCTCACTGACTATCGGAAAACCGCAGGTCACCTAGATCACGTGGGCCATGACAGGCCATCCTGACCACGGGGACCGGCCCCGCCGGGACCACCACGGGACCACGCCAGGCATGAGAGGAACGGACATCTCATGTCATCCGCAAACCATTCTTACGACCGCGTCCGCGTCACCAACGCCGGCGTCGACCACGCCGCCGACAAGTTTATCCCCGCGCCGCCCACAAGCAGCGACGCGACCACAGCGACCAACGCGCAGCGCCGCGAAGGAGCGACCGCCGACGGAGGGTGCGGCGCGAACGGCCGTCAGGCCGCAGCGCAAGCCGCAAGTGCAACGACCCCGACCGGCAGCGACGCACGCGGCGCAAGCAACGGGAGCGACGGAAGCAGAGCGATCAGCGCAGTGGGCGTTCCCCCGAAGGGGGAGAAAGGCACCGGTGCTGGCAAGCTTGATAGTAATAGGAGTTACTGCGTGGAAACCGCTGGACCAGCGGAAACGAAAAGCAGTATTTCGGACATTCACCGACGCCGTCGAGTTCGTTATGTCGCTCGTGCCGCGCTTTGGGGAGCGAGCACAATGCGTGGAGTGCGACAGTGCGGACGGATGTTACGCCTGGACCCTGACAGTGGTGCGCCCGCTGCGGACCGGGTCGGTATCCGGCGTGGCCAGACTGGGGCAGGCTACTCGGGACTTCTGCACTGCGGTAGCGTCTGGGCCTGCCCACGATGTTCCGCGGTGATTGCCATGAGGCGTTCGTTGGAGATTGGCGCGGCGCTGGACCAAGTGCGACGAACCGGGGGACAGGCATGGATGGCTACACTTACGGTCCGCCATCACGCCAGCCACAGCCTGGACCAAGTCTGGGAGGCTGTTTCGGCAGGCTGGCGAGAAGTGGTGGGCACGCACGCCTGGACGGGAACTAAAGCGCGTACGAAGCGCGTGAAGGGCAAGTTGTACGAGTACCCGGAGAAACAGGGGGACCGGGACCGGCTTGGTATCGGTGGAACCATCCGTGCTGTGGAAGTTACATGGGGTGATCCGAAAGAAGGCGGCAGTGGTTGGCACGTCCACATTCACACGGTGATCTGTTCTTATCGCCCGATCTCTGAGGCCGTGACCTGCCGTGTCGTTGCCGACCTTCTGGACATTGACGTCGACGACGTCACTGACGTTCATCGTCAGTTTGTGGCGGGTGGATACCTCGGTTATAGCTGGTTTTATCGCTGGACCAAGGGGGTCGTCAAGGCCGGGATGCCGACCCCCGGTTCATCCGGTTTTGATCTACGTCCCGTTGACGACGGGGGAGCTGATTTTATCGGTAGCTATCTGCAGAAGGCGACGATGGACGTGGCCGCGAAGATTGGCGCGGAAGTCGCTGGAGGTGTGAACACTAAAGAAGCGCGGGGGAGAAACATCACTCCCTTCGAGTACCTCAACGACCTAGTGGAGAGTGACAACGTCCCGCGCTGGTTTTGGAAGAATCCGCGCACTTGGGATGCGTGGCTCGAAGATGATGGCCTCGCCGTCGCTGACATGGAAAACGGTGAGGTGAACACGGTGAGCATCCCCGCCCACTGGCGTATCTGGCTCGAATGGGAACAGGCCAGCAAAGGGAAGCGGCAAATTTTATGGTCTCAACGGACTGATGACGACGTAGCGACCGCCCGGCAAAAATGGTGGAATGAGGTCCTCGACGCCCGTGGACGAGAGCAGACCGATCAAGAGATCGCGGACCAAGAGCTTGATGGCGGTCTCGTCGCTGAAATCCACTCATCGACGTGGTGGCGTCACATGGTGCATCGCCCTAGAGCGTGTCTGACAATTTCCGCAGCCACATCATGACCGCGACGGCCATCACGCCCGCCCGGTAGACGAGTGCGAGTTTGTCGAACCTGGCGGCCAGGCCTCGCCACTGTTTGAGGTTGCCGAAGAACCGTTCCACCACGTTACGGCCCTTGTAGGACTCGGCGTCGAAGGAGGGCGGCCGCCCACCCTTCGAGCCTTTCCGCCTGCGGGCCGCGATGACGTTCTTCTTCTCCGGGATGGTTGCCGTGATTCTGTGTTCGCGCAGGTATCTGCGTACAGCCCGCGACGAGTAGGCCTTATCCGCCCGGAGTTCATCGGGCTGGGTGCGCGGGCGGCCCACTGTCCTGGGCACCCGCAGGCGTTCCAGCAATGGGATCAATACCGGGCAGTCACCGCGCTGACCTGCGGTCAGGATGATGGTCAGGGGTAGCCCGTGACCGTCGACCAGGGCGTGGATCTTGGTGGACAACCCACCCCGGGATCGGCCGACCGCGTGATCAGGCGGCTCGGCCAGGGGGTTGTTGTAATTCGACGAAGCCCCCTGTGACCCGCGTGATGTTGGTGGCGTGCTGGTGCGCCCGGTTGATCGTGGAATCCACCGACACCGACCAGTCGATTAGGCCTTCGGCGTCAGCCTGGGCGATCATACGCTCGAGGATGACATTCCAGGTGCCGTCTCTGGCCATCCGGTTGTGCCAGGTGTAGACCGTCTGCCAGGAACCGAAACAGTCCGGCAGATCCCGCCAGGGGATGCCCACCCGCAGGCGGTAGAGGATGCCTTCGAGCATCTGCCGGGGATCGGAGAAGGGTCGGACTTTTCTGCCCGTACGACGAGGTAGGAGGTCGGCGACCATCTCCCACTGGGCATCAGTCAACAATTGGAAACGCGACACGGGAGCCAGGATCCCATGCCGTGCTTTCCCTCAATTGTCAGACACGCCCTAAGTATCCGAGGCGTGCGCGCCGCCGTTTTCCCGCCCTGGGGGTCAGCCTTGCGCTGATCCTAACCGTGGCGACGGCCGCGATCCCGATTGTGTGGGCGCAGGGCGCGACCGCCAGTAGCGAGGACGAAGAACGCCCGTTGTCCGCGACCATCGTAACCGCGCCGGCGGCCGACGAGGAGGAACCCGTGCCCGCCCCGAAGCCGGATGTCCGCGAACCCGACGAGTTTGGCGGCGATCTGCCCGAGCTGGAGCCCACCGAGGTGGACTACGAGGAAAATTGGGACGGCGCCCAGGCGACGTTCATCAACTTGGAGACGGGCGAGATCACCGGAACCGCGACGCAGCGTTTCGCCCGCCCGGCGCTGAGCCTGATTAAGCTCTACCTGGCTAACTACGTCCTCGACCACGGAAAGCCGCAGGAGGCGACGAGCGCGCTGGAGATGGTCAGAGACTCCAGCGACCGCACCGCCGAGAAGTTGTTCCGCAAGTACCCCGACGCCATCGACCACGTCGCCGAGGAATACGGGTTGTCGTCGACCAAATCGGGAGACCGGTGGGGAGTGTCGCGGACCTCGACGTACGACGTGGCGATGTTCATCGCGGCGCTGCGCCAGGACAATCCGGCGCATCCCATCTTGTTGGCGATGGCGACGGCCGACTCAGTGGCGGCCGACGGTTACGCGCAGGACTTCGGCACGGTGGAACTCGACGGCGAGATCGGCTCGAAATGGGCGTGGTCGGACGCCCGCGACCTGCACGCCTCCGTCAGTTACGGCGACGGATGGGTGGCCGCCGCGGCCGTCAACGGCACCGCAGACGAGCTGACGGAGTTCGTCGACGCGCAGCTCGCCGGCAAGATGGACTAGCGGTTCTCGGCCGCAAGCTGGCTGCCGAGCGTTATGCCCCCCTCGGCTAGCGTAGGTGCTGCGCGAGCTGCGCGGCGATGTCGGCGCCCTGCTTGATTTGTTCGCCGGAGACGGACGAGCCGTTGATGTTGATGTCCGGGATGCTGGAACCGTCCGCGCCCGACCGGGTGCCGGTCGCCGGTGTCGGCGCCGGCCGGTTGTTTTCCTGCCGGGGCGGCGCGGGATGGGCTGCCGCGCCGGGCTGCCATTGGCCCCAGTTGGCCTGGTAGACGTTGTTGATGCCCACGCGCACGCCGCCGACGGTGTCTTTGTCGATGCGGACCTGGTGCAGGTGGATCTGCGGGTGGATGCGGCCGCCCGAGCCCCAGTTGTGCTGCCAGTAGAAGTCGCCGAGGCCGTCGGCGATCGCCCAGTCGATGGTGCTGTAGTTGCCGTAGATCCCCATGCTGTAGCCCGCGGCCGCGAGGGCTGTTTCGAAGGCGGCGAGGTACGGCTTGATCTGGTTGGTGTACTGAGTGCGCGTGGGGTTGTCGTCGACGGCGACGTAGATGGGCACTCCGGTCGGACCGCCGGCGGCGGCGTGCAGGGCGATGGCCTGCGGCGCGTGGACGGTCGCTCCGGCGGCACCGCGCAACCAGTCGGCGGTGTCCCTTTGCCGTACTGGTACACGCTGGCGGTGTAGAGCCCTTGGGCCGCGAAGTCGCGGGTTTCGTTCAGCTTCACGGGCTTGCCGGTCATCCAGCTTTCGGTGCCCGGCCGCGGCTGGGAGACGTAGCGGACGGCGCCCACGTGTCCGACCGCTTTCACGGACGCGGCACTGGGGACGCCGGCGGCGTAGTTGATCACGGTGCCCAGAACGCGGTTTTGCGCGTGGGCGCGGGGGAGGGCGCTGCTGCCGACGGCGCCGGCGGCGAGCGCGATGCCGGCGGCTTTCAAGATGGAACGGCGGGAAAGGATGTGCTTATCGTCGGTCACGGGCCTGTGGACTCCTGTCAGTGCTGGAGATGCAGGTAGAACACATGTATCCCAATCTAAACAACTGCTTACTCGAGTCTCACTGACAACAGCTGGCTAGGTGAGGGGGGAAGGAATCTGCCGGCAGCGATGCGCGGCGAATCGCCGAAGCGATGTTGCCGCCCGCCGCCGCGCTGGCCGGAGACGCGAAAAGCGCCTCCGCCCCTGGTTGGGCGGGAGGCGCTCGTCGGTGGCAACTGGTGTCACAGAGGGGCTTTCTCGGTTTAGGCGAGGAAGCGGCGCGCGGCGAAGGCTGCGGCGCCGATCAGTCCGGCGAAAGCGAGGGACGCCAGGCCGACGGCGAAGGCGTTGCTGCCGGTGTTGGCGCTGATGCCGCGCTCGTCGTCGTGGGCGGCATCGTCGTGGTCGGCGTGAACGGCTGCGTCGTGTCCGTCCTTGCCGGCCGGGGTGTCGGCGACGGGCTTGGCGTGCTCGGCGGTGTGCTCGTCCGGGGTTGCTTCGGCCTGCTTGATGACCTCGTCGGCGTTGTCTTCGAGCAGCTTGTCGGAGACGGTCTTTTCTTCCTCGGTCGGGGTCTTGTGGATGCGGTCCTCGGAGGAGACGTAGGTCGAGCCGTCCTGGTTCAGGAACCAGTAGCTGGAACCGATCAGGAGCAGCGCCGGCAGCAGGAGACCGGCGGAGGAGCGGTCGGTGCCGGTCTCGCCGTTGCCTTCGTCATCGTTGTCGTTGATTTCCTCTCCAGGGACGGTCACCATTGCACATTCGGCGTAGGCGCCGCTCCAGGGTCCTGGATGGAAGTAGCTGAGCACGTAGGTGCCAGGCTTGATCTCTTTGTTGAAGTTGAGGGTGTCACCTTCGACCGCTCCGAAGGCGTCGCTGATGAAGTAGGTGTTCTCGTACTCTTCATCTTCGGGGTCGAACAGCGTGACGGTTTGCCCCTCCTCCGGGTAGCAGTTTTCTGGCAGGGTGACAAGGCCATCCCGGGTGGCGGTAGTGGGGTGCGGGAAAAGTCGCTCCAGTTGTTTCCGAACTCGTACGGGCCGTCCTTATCGATTGGTTCGCGCTCGGGGCCAGTGCGTTCGACGCTACCGTCGTCGTTCACCGTGATCGTTTCCCAGTAGTAGTCGGCTGCTAGCTCGCCGCTGCCGTCACGTACTTCGATTCTGTAGTCGCCGGATTCGCTCGGCGGGGTGAAGGTTAGGCTCGCCCTGCGCTGATCACGCGTCAACTGTCCGTCTAGCGGGGTTGTTCTACCGGTTTCGTCGATGGTGACCCAAGATTTTCCGAAATCGCCGACGTAGTGGCTGTCGCAGGAAATGCGAAAAGTTGCCGTGTATTCGTCGGTCAGTGCGCCTGCTGCCGGTGCAACTGCGAGTGCGAGTGCGCCAGAGGTCAGCGCGGCAGTGGTTACCTTGCCGATGTGCTTCATGTGCTCTTCCTTCCAAGAGTATGAGAATGGTCTGGCGTACTCCTTGCGGTAAACACCAGTAGTCGCATTAGTCACATAGGAAACATTGGTTGTTTCTTATCGCGCGTGTCGCACAAGGTTTTCTGAACTGTTTCTCTGTCTCTTAAAGGCTTTATCACAGAGGCTGTCATTCGAGGTGGAGGTAACGATGGGACTTGCTGTGGGGGGATCGGCGGGGTAGCGGCATCGTTCAAGTGTTTGACCCTTCGGTGCGGGGATCAAAGGGGAGCGGTTTCGGGGAACTACGGGTTTGAATTTGGGGTCCCACGGTTGAAATGCTCGCTGTCATGTCTGGCTAGCGCTCACAGGTTCGCCGAACAATGTGTGCCGGTCGGGGCTCGACAGCTGTAATCCTGGTGGATTCTGGAGCTGAAATGACGACTGTGTGGCAGAGATTTTTCGAGCCCGATTTACTTTGAACGGAACTAGCGAGGGTCTGCCGTCGACACTCTTCACACTGGGGCAAGTCCACGCGGGTAAGCTCTTTGCGCCGGGAAATCAGGAGGTGAAACGCGAAAACGCCACCGCCCCGAGCGTGGGGAGGTGGCGTTTAGTTAGCGCCGGTTAGCGCCGCCGGATCTTTTTAGGCGAAGAAGCGGCGCGCTGCGAAAGCGGCGGAGCCGATCAGGCCGGCGAGAGCCAGCGCGGCGACACCGACTGCAACGGAGTTGTTACCGGTGTTGGCGCCGATACCACGGTCGGTGGTGGCGGCAACTTCGTCAGCGTGGTCGTGCTTCTCGGCGTGGTGGTGGTTCTCGGCGTGGTGGTGGTTCTCGGCGTGGTGGTGGTTCTCGGCGTGGTGGTGGTTCTCGGCGTGGTGGTGGTTCTCGGCGTGGTGGTGGTTCTCGGCGTGGTGGTGGTTCTCGGCGTGGTGGTGGTTCTCGGCGTGGTGGTGGTTCTCGGCGTGGTGGTGGTTCTCGTCGTGGTGGTGGTTCTCGTCGTGGTGGTGGTTCTCGTCGTGGTCGTTGTCCGGCTCGTCAATTATGACGGTGGCCTCGTCGCATTCAAAGGTCACGGCCTGGTACGCAGGGTTGTAGATTCCAAAGGTGTATTCTCCTGCTTCAGTACCTTTAGGAATGGTGAAGGTTACATCCCAAGGCCCCCGGTCGCCTTCGGCTTCGATGTCGATGTTAGACAGTTGGACTCGACCGTCTGATTCGTAAATATGGTCCAGTTCGTCCAGTTCGTGCAGGAGAAATCCAGTTCGGTCTTGGTGATGTACGATTCTATCCGGAAAGCAGCTGGGGGGAAGGGACAGCGTGTGCTTCTGGCCTGCAACCTGGGTGCCTGCTGCCGGTGCGACTGCAAGGGCGAGTGCGCCAGAGGTCAGCGCGGCGGTGGCTACCTTGCCGATGTGCTTCATGTACTCTTCCTTCCAAGAGGGTAAAAATGGTCTGGCGTACTCCTTGTGAGTAGCAACGCGTCTAACACTATACACATCGATGAAGAGTGCAAGGAAGTTACGAGCGGTTCTCAAATATTTTGAGTGAAGATAATTCCAAACAGATAACAGGTTGCTTATATGGAGGAAACGTCTGTCACGCGGCCACGTCGACGAGACCGGCATATTCCCAGCCCACGACGGCATTTTCGAGAGACGGGGCGAACGGGTTCAGCGGCTGCACACAGCTAATCGTCAGCAAGCGACCGGGTGTGGGTTCACTACCCCATATTTCGGTTGATTGTGCGAGCACTTCTTTCTGAGGTGTGTGCAAATCGGTGGCGCGGTAAGACAGCCATTGATCGCCGGAGGTAACTGTGCGAACGAGCAATTCGTCGCCGATTTCGACGGTGTGCTCGTCGGCGTCACCGTCGTAAAGATCGTCGAAGACACCGGGAACTCCTGCGCCGGTATGGCCTGCGAGGACCACGATATCCTCGGCGTCGCTACCCGGAAGAGAGTACGGCTTGTCGTCGGAGGTGTATGCGCAGGCTAGGTCCATGGTCACTGGATCGATCAGCCCGTCTTTTACCCGACAGGGACCCGACTCGAAGCCGGCGTGCATGTCGAGGCTGGGTATGTACATCTCCACAGGTGCGGAGGTGTCCACGTAGCCGCCGGCGGGCCCGACCTCCGGTTCTTCCGCGACGTTTTCCGGGGTGGCGGGAGGTTGTTCGGCGGCCTCTTCAGTCGGTGTGCTGGACTGCTGGAAGAGGGCAAACGCCGCGCCCACTGCGGCGATCACAGCGATCGTCGCAACAATCCACAGCATCGGACGTCGGGGCTGCGTGGTGTCGTCGTCGAGATCGGCATCGTCGACTGGTTGCGAATTAGTGTTCATTTCTCGCGGTTTTGTCCTCTCGAGCTAGGGTCCTGATCCGCGGTGGGCGGGGTGGTGAGTAGGTGCCAAAGCGTAGCAGAGGAGTCTGTGAACGCCTTCCAGATGGCTTTATTGAAAACAAAACCCGCCTGCGGAGGGTGTCGGTGGTGGCGGCCGGGGGTGCGATCGGGTGTGGCGTGGTCTGGTGGCTTCTGGTTTATGGCGGGCTGGTGTCCAGTGGTTCCCTGCGCTCTCGGCGGCGCCGCTCTGGGGGCTGTTTTGTATTGTTTTATTCCACGCAATACCGTGTTCTTCTGAATTGAAAGGTCATATTTTCAATAGAGGTTCGGGATAATTTTCCTTGAAAAGTGCTTAAAGGCAGAAACTAGTTTGTTGATTTGAGCACCTCTCGTGAAGGGGCATTGGTTGTCTCTTCGAGGGAGTTCGTGCTGACTGCCGATCTTGAAGGGCGTGGGTAGGAGAGAGTCGGGGCGGATAGCGTCGGGGAAGTCCGTCGTATAGACGGTTGCTGGACGCGGTGCCGAAACAATCGCAGCCAGGCCGGGTTAGTGGCGCCACGCCGATCGGCAAGGGGGCCGCACACGTTGTTCGAGGTTTATCTGCGCACGGCCGAGGTGAAGTTGGCGGCTGTGTACGTCGGCAAGCGGCAGCCGTCGGTGGGGTGGCAGGGGCGTGGATTCGGAAAATGGGTACTAGCCAGTGGGTGGAACCCCACTGTGCTTGCGTAGGTTCTCTGCTGAATCCACGTGTGATGGTGCCCAAAATGGTTCCCAACACCGGTAAGAGCGCTCGGCAGAGCAGTCTCCTCCGGCTGGCTGATGTCCAATCTGTCCACCGGGAGAACCGCGTGCCCGTGCTGTGTGAGTTCGGTAGGCCTTGGGCGGTGATCGCCGTTTTCGGCGTGCTCGAGATCGCGGGCGGGGCTGCGTCGAGAAGCTCTGGCGGTCCGTGAACTCGTTGGGGCGGGTCCAGTGCGAGGAAAGTGAAAACGCCACCGCCCCGAGGGAATGGGGAGGTGGCGTTTAGTTAGCGCCGGTTAGCGCCGCCGGATCTTCTTAGGCGAAGAGGCGGCGAGCTGCGAAAGCGGCGGAGCCGATCAGGCCTGCGAGAGCCAGCGCGGTGACATCGAGGGAGATGGAGCCGTTGCCGGTGTTGGCGCCGATACCGCGGTCGGTGGTGGCGGCAACCTCGTCAGCGTGGTCCTGCTCGTCGGCGTACTCGTGGACGGCCTTGGTAGCCGGGGTGTCGACGATCTTCTTGGCGTGAACCGGAGCCTCCTTGGCCGAGACCTCCTTGGCCTGCTTAGCCGGGGCTTCTTTGGCCTGCTTGACGACCTCGTCAGCGTGTTTCTCGAGGAGCTTGTCGGAGACTTTCTTCTCTTCCTTGGTCGGGGTCTCGTGGACGCGGTCCTCGGAGGAGACGTAGGTCGAGCCGTCCTGGTTCAGGAACCAGTAGCTGGAACCGAGGATGAGCAGACCCGGGAGCAGGAGGCCAAGACCGGAGGAACCCTTCGGCTCCTTCTTGTCCTTGTCCTTGTCGCCCTTGCCTTCGCGGTCCTTGTTCTTGTCCTTGCCGGAGTTGCCTTCGTTGCCCTGGTTGTCCTGGTTGCCCTGGTTGTTTTGAGCGGTGGTGCCGAACTGCTCGACGACGGCGCTGTCAACCGAAACCGCCGGTTCAGTGTGGGCTCCTGCTGCCGGTGCAACTGCGAGTGCGAGTGCGCCCGAGGTCAGTGTGGCGATGGCGACTTTTCAGATGTGCTTCATGTGCTCTTCCTTGCAGACGTATGAGAATGATCTGGCGCACTCCTTGTGAGTGGCACCTTGTCCAACACTAAATACATCGAAGAATTATGTAAGGGGGGGGTTACGGGCGACCCTCAGATATTTTGGACTAAAAATTAGTGTGGAAAAATGGAAGATACTTATGTAGGTAAAAGGGTTGCGCGCGCGAAACGCGGTGGCGTCTCGGGAATTCCAGTACACGGCCATATTTTCTAAGGGTGAGTGGATGGGCATCGTGGCTGCATGAACAGTCGTTTCCGCGTTTTCGGCCCGGGGGTAGGGCCTGCTACCTCTGTAGTTGCCGGTTACGCGGTAACTACTTTTGGGGGTAAATATTGAGTGCCGGGCCGATTAGCCAAACGCTACTTACCGGAGCAAACGGCGGGGTAACGGAAATTCGATGCTGACATGCGCCGTGTGTTCGGCGTCGCGACTTAAGCAAGACGTGCTTCGTCGTTGCACAAGAACACGAACGGCACACCCGCCGTTACCCGACCTCAGTGTCCGCTCTGAAGGATGTATGCGGGTGCTTTCCCGCAAGTGGGCGGGAACCGGGGCAGCTACACGTCGAAACTTAATCGCAAAAGGACGAGCGCCGAGGAGTCGACCGAATTCGAGGATGCCTCCGGCTCGATCCGTGTTTGACGGGCAACCGTTGTCTTCGCCCGGGTGCCCGTAATCCGGGCGTCCCATTGCGCCGGCAATCCTTCTCTGCCTCACCGGAGAAATTCTTTCCTCCGAGAAACGGGCGCGCCCCGTGGTGCGCGGGATCGGAGATTATCGAGCACAGATAATACTTCCAAGAGCTGCGCGAGGGCCCGGGCAGGATCACGTCGAAAAGCATCCGAACCCACGTAGATTATTCGCCGTATTCATGGGGCCGGACCACGTGCCGGCCGGTGGGCTAACTGTCAACCATGTCGCGACGGATAGTGTCAACAATATCCCGACTGATCGCAAAGCGCCCCAGGCAGGATTCGAACCTGCGACACCCGCTTTAGGAGAGCGGTGCTCTATCCCCTGAGCTACTGGGGCCGTGCTCGCTCAGGGTACCCGACGGATGCGCGTGAGCGAAAAACCACTAGTCTGGAAAGGTCAGTTACTTAGGGAAGTGAAAGGAACCCTCCCCATGAGCTCTCAGCCGACCTTCACCGATGTCCAGCGCCGCGAGATCTTTACCGAGATCATCACGAAGGATGGGGTGCCGGCTTTGGCCGTCGAGAAGCGCCTGCCCGGCGGTTCCTCGAAGCGCCTCCTGCTGCTCAACAAGGTTGATGCGCAGCAGATGATCACGAAGCTGGACAACTTCCTCAACGAGATTTACGCCCAGGAGCTCGCGGGCGTCAACGCCACGCTGTCGCCGGCCGACATGGTGGCGCTGTTCGGTGAGGATCCCGACGATTACGCCGTCTAAGAGCCGTCTAAGCGCCCTTTAAGCCTCTTCGAGCTCGGCGATCTTGCGGCGCACCGCGGAGGCTGCCGGGTTCGTGGCGTAGGTGCCGTCGGAGTACTTGACGGTGGGCACCACGCGGTTGCCGTCGTTGACCGACTCGACCCACTCGGCGGCCTCGGGGTTTTCCTCGACGTCGATGACGTCGTAGGCGTGCTCGGTGCGGTCGAGGCGCTTCTTCAGGTTCGCGCAGTGCGGGCACCAGCTGGTGGCGTAAATGGTCACGTGGGACATGACTTAATCGTCCTTCCTTAGGTAGGTCTCGAAGCGATACGTTACTTCTCCGGCGATCCCTTCCACACTACCTTTCGCGGAGCTCAGCGGTCCCGCCACCTCGGTGCGCTCAAATTCTGCGGGGATGGCTGGGGCGTAGACGGGATCGTCGATAAGCCCCGCCAACTCAGCTTCGATGACGGTGACCTCCAGGCGATCCACCAGATCCAGCGTCGCCGCGTAGAGCTGGCCGCCGCCCATGATCCAACCGGAGTAGTCGGCGACCTCGGACAGGCTGATCACTTCGGCACCCGCGGACCACTCGCCGGGAGCGCGTGAACTCACAATGAGATTTTGCCGGCCGGGCAGCGGACGGAAGCGCTCCGATAGAGAAAACCAGGTGTGGCGCCCCATGATCACGGGATGATCGAGGGTGGTCGTTTTGAAATGCGCGAGATCTTCCGGGATGTGCCAGGGCATCCCGGTGCCGTCGCCAATCACCCCGTCGGCGGACTGCACCCAGATAGCCCCCAGCACTAGACCGACACCTGCGCCTTGATCGTCGGGTGCGGGTCATAGCCTTCGACCGAAATGTCGTCGAAGGTGTAATCCAGAATCGAGGCCGCCTTGTTGAGCTTCAGCTGCGGATACGGGCGCACCTCGCGGGAAAGCTGCTCGCGGACCTGCTCGAGGTGGTTGTCGTAGATGTGGCAGTCACCGCCGGTCCAGATCAGCTCACCGACCTCGAGGTCGGCCTGCTGGGCGAACATGTGCGTCAGAAGCGCATAGGAGGCGATGTTGAAAGGCACGCCCAAGAACATGTCCGCCGAGCGCTGATAGACCTGCAGGCTGAGACGGCCGTCGACGACGTAGAGCTGGAACAGCAGGTGGCAGGGCAAAAGCGCCATCTCGTCGAGTTCCGAGACGTTCCACGCCGAGACCAGGTTCCGACGCGAATCCGGGTTCGTCTTCAAAGTCTCCACCGCGCGGGTGATCTGGTCAATGTGCTCGCCATCCGGGGTCGGCCAGGAACGCCACTGCACGCCGTAGATGGGGCCGAGCTCACCATCGTCATCAGCCCACTCGTTCCAGATGCGGATGCGGTTGTCCTGCAGCCACTGTACGTTCGACGAGCCGGATAAAAACCACAAAAGCTCGCCGACCACAGCGTGGAAGTAGACCTTCTTCGTGGTCAGCAGGGGAAAGGCCGAGGAGAGGTCGTAGCGGATCTGGCGGCCGAAGACGCTGCGGGTGCCAGTGCCGGTGCGGTCGCCCTTCTGTGCGCCGTTGGTGTAGACGTCACGCAGCAGGTCCTCGTAGGGGGAAAGGGTATCGCTCATGACTCTACACCTTATTCAAGACTGCTAGCGCAGGTAAGACTGCCTACTTCAGAAACGACCCGTGCTCATCCAAGTAGTCGGAGGCGAGGGAGAGGATGTCGTCGGCGAGTTCGGGGCGGCAGATGAGCAGGTCCGGGATGTAGGTGTCGCGGTTGTTGTAGCGCAGCTCCTCGCCGTTGAGGCGGGAGGCGTGCAGGCCCGAGGCCAGCGCCACGCCCACCGGCGCCGCCTGGTCCCACTCGTACTGGCCGCCGGCGTGGATGTAGGCGTCATGATCGCCCAAGAGTACGTGCATGGCCTTCGCGCCCGCGGAGCCGAAACCTTCGGAGGTAAAGCCCAGTTTCTCGGCGATGTGGTTGGCCACCTTCGGCGGGCGGTTACGCGAGGCGATGATCTTGCGGGCGAAGGGCCCCTCGACGTGGCGGGCGTCCGAGGAGGAGAACACCACACCTAGATCCGGCAGCCCCACCGCGGCGTGGGTGGGCCGGCCGTTTTCGACGAGCGCGATGTGCACCGCCCAGTCCTGGCGGCCGGTGGCGAACTCCTTCGTGCCGTCGAGCGGGTCGATGATCCAGACCCGGTCCTTGGACAAACGCTCCGGGTTATCGGCGGCCTCTTCGGACAAGAAGCCATCGTCGGGACGGTGCTGGGCGAGCACGCGGGCGATCCAGTTCTGGGCGAGGTCATCGCCGGCCTCGCCGAGGTCACGGCCGCGGAGCAAGCCCACCCCGCGGACACCCTTAAGAATCTCGCCGGTGCCCTGTGCGAGCAGGTCGGTCAGCCTGGAATCGGAGTACTGGGCGGTCATGAAAAACAGTCTAGCCACACCTATTAAGTTGGGCAGCATGACCGAACAGATCCTGGACCGCTTCCGCCCGCAGGTGGCCGGCTGGTTCCGGGACGTCTTCACCCAACCCACCGAGGTGCAGGCCCGTTCTTGGCAGGCGATCTCGAATGGCGAGAACGCTCTGGTGGTCGCGCCGACCGGCTCGGGCAAAACGCTCGCGGCGTTTTTGTGGTCGCTGAACTCGCTGGTCGAACGCGCCGGCCAGCAGGCGCTGCCGGTAGGCAGCCCGAGCGACGGCTCGGGCCCCGGTCGCAGTGGAGGTGGGGTCAAGGTGCTCTACATCTCGCCGTTGAAGGCTTTGGGTGTCGACGTCGAAAACAACCTGCGCGCCCCCTTGACCGGAATCGCGCGCACCGCGCAGCGGCTCGGCCTGGATCTGCCGGATGTGACGGTGGCGGTGCGTTCGGGGGATACGTCGGCGTCGGAACGCGCCCGCCAGCTGCGCCGCCCGCCGGATATCCTCATCACCACCCCGGAGTCGGCCTACCTGATTCTCACCTCGAAGGCGGCCGGCATCTTAGAGGACGTCGATACCGTGATCGTCGACGAGATCCATGCCCTAGCCGGCACGAAGCGCGGGGTGCATCTGTCTTTGACGCTGGAGCGCCTGGCGAAGGTCGCCGGCGAGTTCCAGCGCATCGGGCTCTCGGCCACCGTGCGCCCGCTGGATACCGTGGCGAAGTTCTTAGGCGGGGACCGGCCCGTCGAGATCATCGCCCCGCCGGCGCAGAAGCGCTGGGACCTCGCGGTGCGCGTGCCGGTCGAGGACATGGCGGATTTGCCGGTACCCGAGCAGGGCTCGACGATCGGCGAGGCGGTCATCGGCGACCCGCTCGGCCTCGCCGAGCCACTCGAGCAGGACCCTGCCGAAGGGCCCAGCAGAACCGATACCGCCGAGTCCGCGCTGCCACAGCAGTCGTCGATCTGGCCGTTTATCGAGGCCGACCTCTACGACGACGTCATGGCGCACAGCTCGACGCTCATCTTCGTCAACTCCCGGCGCACCGCCGAGCGCCTGACCAGCCGGCTCAACGAGATTTGGGCGCAGCAGAACGATCCGGAGGCGCTGTCGGCGCCGCTGCGTCGCGACCCGGCGCAGCTGATGAAGTCCATCGATGTCGCCGGCAAGGCCGACGCGGTCATCGCCCGGGCGCATCACGGGTCGGTGTCGAAGGATGAGCGCGCCGAGACCGAGCGCCTGCTCAAAGAGGGCGCGCTGAAGGCCGTGGTGGCCACGAGCTCGCTGGAACTCGGCATCGACATGGGCGCGATCGATCTGGTGGTCCAGGTCGAGGCGCCGCCGTCGGTGGCCTCCGGACTGCAGCGCGTCGGGCGCGCCGGGCACGAGGTCGGCGCCGTATCGCACGGGATCATGTACCCGAAGCACCGCTCGGATCTGGTGCAGTCGGCGGTCGTCGTCGAGCGCATGCGCGCCGGCGCGATCGAGGAGCTCAAGGTCCCGCAGAACCCGCTCGACGTGTTGGTGCAGCAGGTCGTCGCCACGGTGGCGGCCGGAGATATCACCGCTGACGACCTTTTTGATCTCGCCCGCCGCGCCTACGCCTATCGCGACCTGCCGCGCGAGGTCTTCGACTCCGTGATCGACTTAGCCAGCGGTGTCTACCCCTCGACGGACTTCTCCGATCTGAAACCCCGCGTCGTCTACGACCGCACCACGGGGTTGCTCAGCGCTCGGCCCGGTGCGCAGCGCGTCGCGGTGACTAACGCCGGCACGATTCCCGATCGCGGCATGTTCGGCGTCTTCCTCGTCGGCTCGACGGAGGAGGGCGCTGGGTCCGGCTCACCGCGCCGGGTGGGCGAGCTCGACGAGGAGATGGTCTATGAATCCCGAGTCGGCGACGTGTTCACCCTGGGCGCATCCAGCTGGCGCATCGAGCACATCACCCGCGACCAGGTCCAGGTCACCCCCGCCCCCGGTCACACCGGCCGCCTGCCGTTTTGGAGCGGCGACGGCCCGGGCAGGCCCTATGAGCTCGGCAAGGAGCTCGGCGCTTTTCGACGAGCCGCCCACGCCGGCACCGCCAACACCAACGATCTCGACGAGAAGGCCCGCACCAACCTTAGGCAGTTCTTGGATGAGCAAGCTGAGGCGACCGGGGTGCTGCCGGACGAGAAGACCCTCGTGCTTGAGCGCTTCCGCGACGAGCTCGGCGACTGGCGCGTCGTGTTGCACACCCCGTTCGGCAAAGGTGTCAACGCAGCGTGGGCGCTCGCCGTCGGCCACCGCGTCAACGAGACCACCGGCATGGACGCCCAGGCCGTCGCCGGCGATGACGGCATCGTCATCCGCCTCCCCGAGGCCGACCGGGAGCCGGATGCCTCGCTTTTTGTGTTCGACGCCGACGACATCGAGCAGATCGTCACCGAGCAAGTCGGCGGATCTGCGCTGTTCGCCTCCCGTTTCCGGGAGTGCGCGGCCCGCGCGCTGCTGTTGCCCCGGCGCAATCCCGGCAAACGTGCCCCGCTGTGGCAGCAGCGCCAGCGGGCGGAGCAGCTACTCGACGTCGCCAAGCACTACCCCAGCTTCCCGATCATCTTAGAAACCGTTCGCGAGTGCCTGCGCGATGTCTACGACCTGCCGGCGCTGACCGAGGTCATGCAGGAACTCAGCCTGCGGCGCATCCGCGTCGCCGAGGTCACCACCGACACCCCGAGCCCTTTCGCCTCGTCGCTGCTGTTCAACTACACCGGCGCGTTCATGTACGAAGGCGATACCCCCGCCGCGGAGAAGCGTGCCGCGGCGCTGGCGCTGGATCCGGCGTTGCTCGCGAAGCTGCTCGGCACCGTGGAACTGCGCGACCTGCTCGATCCCGGCATCATCGCCGAAGTCCACGACCAGCTGCAGTGGCGCCACCGAGCGCGCAACCCGGAGGAGGTCGCGGACCTTTTGCGTATCGTCGGCCCCGTCGAGGCCGCGAGGATTGGCGAACACACCGCCTTCGAGACCACGGCCGCAGAGCTCCTTAAGATCCTCGACGGCCGCATCATGAGCGTGCGCATTGGCGGGCGTGACCACCTCGCCCAGGTTCCCGACGCGCCGCTTCTGCGCGACGGCCTCGGCGTGCCCGTCCCGCCGGGCGTGCCGGCGCAGACCGCCACGATCACCGACGCCCTCGAGCAGCTCATCAGCCGCTGGGCGCGCACCCGCGGGCCTTTCGTGCTGCGCGAGCTCGCCGACGCCTTCGGTCTCGGCGCCGGCGCCGCCCACACCGCGCTGCGCCCGCTTCTCGACGCCGGCAAAATCGTCGAAGGCCGCTACCGCCAGGGCATCGACGAGCCCGAATACCTCGCCAGCGAGGTGCTCAAGGTCATCCGCTCGCGCTCGCTGGCGGCGGCGCGCTCGCAGACGCGGCCCGTGAGCCAGTCCGCGTTCGCCCGTTTCCTCACAGGGTGGCAGCAGGTGGCGGCCGTCGATACGCGTGCCGAACTCGCCGGCGCCGACGGCACCTTCCAAGCCATCGAACAACTCGCCGGGCTGCGCCTGCCGGCCAGCGCGTGGGAGACGCTGATCCTGCCGGCGCGCGTGGGCAATTACTCGCCCGCGCATCTCGACGAACTCACCGCCTCCGGCGAAGTCCTCGTCGTCGGTGCCGGCCAGGCCGGCAGCCGCGACCCCTGGATTATGCTGCTGCCCGCCGACATGGCGCCTTTCCTGCTGGATACCCCCGAAGAACCGACGCTGTCGATGACCCAGCACGCCATCCTCGAGCGCCTCAGCGGGGGAGGGGCGTTTCCCTTCCCGGACTTAAGCCGCGATCTCGCCGCCACCACCGACGAGGTGCGCGAAGCGCTTTGGGGGCTTATCGACGCCGGCCTCGTCGCCCTCGACAGCTTCGCCCCGGTGCGCGCCCGGCTCGCGGGCGGGAGTTCTAGCGGTGGGCGCACGGCGCATCGGGCGCGGCGCCGGCCGGCGCGCTCGCGGGTGCGCATGGGCCGCGCCGGGATCCCGCGCCAGCAGATCCCGCCGGATATGGTGGGCAGGTTCTCGCTGGTCGATACGCCTGCCGACGACGCCACCGAGCGCTCCCTCACCCGCGGCGAAAGCTGGCTCGAGCGCTACGGCGTGGTCACCCGCGGCTCCGTCGTCGCCGAGAACGTCCCCGGCGGCTTCGCCCTCGCCTACAAGGTGCTCAGCGAATTCGAGGCCGCCGGCAAGGCCCTGCGCGGCTACCTGATCGACGGTCTGGGCGCAGCGCAGTTTTCGACCCCCGCCATCATCGACAGGCTGCGCAGCTACTCCGACAGCCCGGAGGTGAGCGGGTGGCCGTCGGGAAGCCAGGACCCGGCCGTCTACGTCCTCGCCGCCACCGACCCCGCCAACCCCTATGGCGCCAGCCTGGCCTGGCCGGAGAAGGGGCCGAGCCGGGCGGCCGGCGCGCTGGTCGTGCTTATCGACGGACTCCTCGCCGCCCACCTCACCCGCGGCGGCAAGACACTGCGCACATTCTTCGACGGTCTGCCGGACGGCCTCCCCGTTGAGCGCGACGGGCTGCTGGCGATGGTGATCGCCGCCCTGCAGGCGGCGGTGGCGAAGAATGCGTTGTCGGCGCTGGTCATCGAGAAGATCGACGGTGAGGCGGTGCTGCAGTCCGCGAAGCTCGACGTCATGCGCCGCGCCGGCGCCACCATCACCCCGCGCGGGGTGCGGATCTCCGCGAAGTCCGCGGCTCCGCGGGTAAGCCGGCGCGGGCGAAGCGTCTCGGAGACTATCGAAAAGCTGGCGGATGCGGAGGCTTCGCGGGGCTTGAGCTTCGACGATTAGGAGCCGGTGTTGGGCTCGCACGCACTTGTTTCACAGGTACTGACCAGTTATACTGTGCGTTGACACCAATTAAAGCAGGGTTGTTACTTCCCTTTCAGGGAAGGCAAGACCTGGGGTGAAACACACACGTGCCTCGCTCCGGGTCTTTTGTCGTCTCTGGGGAAAACGATTTCTGCAAGAACAAGAAAGACACGGTCATGGCCACGAGGACTGATACGGCCCGGGAGATCGTCGAGAAGCTGGGCGGGCCCGGGAACATCAGCAGTTTTACGCATTGCGCCACCCGGTTGCGCCTGCAGCTGGTGGATGCCGGGGAGGTGGATACGAGTGCGCTCGACGAGATCCCCGAGGTCCTCGGCGTGCTCGACCAGGGTGGTAACCGCCTCCAGATCGTGATGGGCGGGGCGGTCGAATCGACCTACGCCGCCATCCGCAACCTCCCGGAGATGAAGGGCGCGCAGGAAAAGTCGGACGCTGACATCAAAGCCGAGCAGCGCGCCAAGGCGAAGGGGAAGAGCGCTTGGCTGGATAACTTCTTCGAATACCTCGCCGATTCCTTCCGCCCGATCATCGGCGTGCTCCTCGGAGCCTCGCTGATCATCGCGTTCGCCTCCTTCCTGGACGCCCTCGGCGCGATCGACTTCCGCGCCGACGACAAGGCCGCCGGCTGGGTGTTCGTCGACGCCATGTGGTCCAGCGTCTTCCACTTCCTGCCGATCCTGGTGGCGTATAACGCGGCCTCGAAACTCAAGGTCGACCCCTGGCTGGGCGGGGTGATCATGGCGGCGGTGATGACGCCGAACTTCGCGGATCTTAGCGACGCCGCCGGCACCGTCTGCACCCTCAACGAGCAACTGGGCACCGAGCAGTGCGTCGCCGACATCTTCGGTCTGCCGATGCAGCTCAACGACTACTCCGGCCAGGTCTTCGTGCCGTTGATCATGGTCGCGATCCTCGCGCTGCTCTACCGGGGGCTGAAGAGGATCATCCCGGAGATGGTGCACCTCGTCTTCGTGCCTTTTATCTCCATGGCGATCATGATCCCGGTCACCGCGTTCCTCATCGGCCCGCTGGGCATCTGGCTCGGCAACGGCCTGGGCGTGGGCCTGTCGTGGATGAACACCAACGCGCCTTTTGTCTTCGCGATCCTCATCCCGATGCTCTACCCGTTCCTCGTGCCGCTGGGCCTGCACTGGCCGCTGAACGCGCTGATGCTCATCAACCTCCAGACCCTGGGCTATGACTTCATCCAGGGCCCGATGGGCGCGTGGAACTTTGCTTGCTTCGGCGCCACCGCCGGCGTGCTGTTCATCTCCCTGCGCGAGCGGGACTTCCAGATGCGCCAGACCTCCTTCGGCGCCCTGGGCGCCGGCCTGTTCGGCGGCATCTCCGAACCCTCGCTCTATGGCATTCACCTGCGGTTTAAGCGTATCTATCCGCGCATGCTGCTTGGCTGCTTCGCCGGTGGTCTCACCATCGCGGTCCTGGGGCTGCCGAGCAACGGCGTGCAGACCGACGTCTTTGCCTTCACCTCGCTTCTGACCATCCCGGTCTTTAACCCGATGGCCACCTACGCCATCGCCATCGCCGTCGCTTTCTTCGTCGCCATGTTCGCGATCGTGCTTACCGACTACCGCACCCCCGAGGAGCGCGCTGAGTTCCGTGCTGCCCGCGACGCCCGCGAAGCCCGCGAGGCGCAGGCCGCTGCCGACGCCGACACCGACACCACCGCCACCGATGCCGTGGTGGCCGCACCGCTGGACGGCAACGTCGTCACGCTGGAGGAGACCGGCGATAAGGTCTTCGCCTCCCGCGCGCTGGGCGAAGGCGTCGGTATCGTGCCGGAGTCTCAAGGCACGGTCGATATTGTGGCGCCGGCGGCGGGCACGCTGATGACGGTCGTGAAGACTGGGCACGCTTTTGGCCTGCGCACCGACGACGGGATCGAGATCCTGGTGCACGTGGGCGTCGATACCGTCAAGATGGACGGGGAGGGCTTTGCGGTGGCCGTCGAGAAGAAGCAGCAGGTGGCCGCCGGCGAGAAGCTCGCGACGGTGGATCTGGCCGCGATTGCCCGCGCCGGCTACAGCCCGATTACGATCGTGACCGTCACCAACAGCAAGAAGCTGGGCACGGTCACCCCGATCACCGACGCACAGGTCGCCGCCGGGGACCCGGTCATCACCGTCGCCAAAGCCGAGGAGGCGGCCGAGGCCAACGCCTAGCACCTAAGGCGGTTCAGCGAAGCGGATGAAGATCCTGCGCGTATTCAACAACAATGTCGTGCTGGCCACGGGCGCCCGCGGCGAGGTCATCGCCACCGGGCGGGGCCTCGGCTTCGGCGCCCGTGCCGGAGACGTGCTTGACGACGCCAAAATCCACCGCCTCTTCATCCCCGCCGATGGCCGCGACCCCGATCATTTAGGCCAGCTGCTCGCCGAGATCCCCATCGAGCTGCTCACGCTGGCCGCCGATGCGTTGCGCGCCACCGACCTGCCGGAGGCGAGCCTGACCAGCCCGACGCTGCTCATGGGCCTGGCCGATCACCTCCACTTCGCGCTCGAGCGCGCGCAGACGCGCACCACCATCGCCTACCCGCTGCTGAGCGAGGTACAACACCTCTACGCCCGCGAATACGCCCAGGCGCGAACGATCGTGGCCTATGTCAACGACGTGATCGGCCGCCGCGGGCAGCGTGAGCTTCCGGAAGACGAGGCCGTCGCGATCACCCTGCACCTGGTCAACGCGGGTTTTTCCACCGGGGATCTGTCGTTTACCTACACCATGACCGGGGTGCTCCAGCAGCTCATCGACGCGGTGGGCAAAAGCTTCGGCATCGACTTGGAGACCTCGACGGTCAACGTCGGGCGCTTTATTACCCACCTGCGCTATCTGTTCGTGCGCATCCACCAGCATGCCCAGCTCGACTCCGAGCCGAGCACGATCGCCCACGCGATTCGCACCACCCACCCCGAGGCCTACCGGTGTGCCCGGGATCTGGCCACGCTCATCGAGATCCGGATGGGCGCCGAACTCACCGAGGATGAAATCACCTACCTCACCTTGCACGTGGCGCGGATTGTGGAGGTGGCGGGGCCGTCGCGAAGCGAGACCGCGCTGAGCCGCGAGGTAACCGTGCCCGCCGGCGATGGGCTGCAGGCGCGCGCCGCCGGGCTGCTCGCCGATACTGCCGCGGCCTCCGGGCTGCCCGTGCAGCTGAGCTACGGCTCGGCCACCGTCGATGCGACCAGCGCGCTCGCTGTCATGGGCCTGGGGGTGCCGGGGGAAGCGCGGGTGCGTTTGAGCTCGCCGGATCCCGCGGCGCGCCCGCTTATCGACGCCCTCGCTGCCCTCATCGCCGCCGGGGCGTAACCTCGCCGACATGCCCGAAGGAGATTCCGTCTATCAGCTCTCGCGCCGACTGCAGTTTTTAGTCGGCCGCGAGGTGCTCTCCACCTCGCTGCGAGTGCCGCGCTATGCCACCACGCGTTTCGACGGCAGTACCTGCGAGCGCATCTGGCCTTATGGCAAGCATTTGCATATGCAGTTCGGTACGCAGATTCTGCATACGCACCTCAAGATGGAGGGCACCTGGTCGATGCACCTCGCCGGCGATAAGTGGCGCAAACCCGGCCACACCGCCCGGGTGGTGCTGCGCTTCGAGGGCGCACCGAAGCCTAGGCCCATCGAGATCGTCGGCCATGAGCTCGGTCTCGTGGAGGTCTACCCGGTCAGCGAGTACGCCGAGCGCATCGCCTACTTAGGCCCCGACATCCTCGACCCGGCGTTTGATATCGACGACGGCGCCCGACGACTTGCCGCCGACCCCTTAAGGCCGGTGGGGCTGGCGCTTCTGGATCAACGCGTGATCGCCGGTCTCGGTAACGAATACCGCGCCGAGATCTGCTTTCTGGCCGGGGTGCATCCGGCGGTGCCCATGCGCGAGGTCGACGCCCGCGCGGTGGTGGAGCTGTCGCATAGGCTGATTACGGCGAATAGGAACTCGCCGATTCGCGTGACGACGGGTGTGCGCCGCGCCGGCGAAAACTCCTACGTCTTCGGCCGCAACCATCGTCCGTGCCGGCGCTGTGGCACGCTCATCGAGCAGTCTTTTCTCGGCTCGAGCGGAACGGAGCGCGTTATTTGGTGGTGTCCTCACTGTCAGCCGGCGCCTTCTTCTTTTTCCGCGAGCGGCGGATGAGATAGATCAGCACGCCGACGGCAATGAGCGCCAAGATGCTGTAGACGACGGTCGAGTACTGTCCGACATACTTCTCGACCACATCATAAGACTCACCCAGCCACATGCCGGCGCCGATGAGCAGGGCGTTCCACCCCGCCGAGCCGGCCGTGGTCCAGAGCGTGAACGTGAGAAGATTCATCCGGTCGATGCCGGCGGGAATCGAAATGAGCGAACGCACCCCGGGGATGAAACGCCCGATAAACACCGAGGCGCCGCCGTAGCGGTCGAACCACTTCAGCGACTTATCGACGTCTGAGACCTCCACCAGCCACATCCAGTCCGCGACGCGGCGCAGCCTCTCGGCGCCGACCAACGCGCCGATGGCATAGAGCAGCCACGCGCCGGCGACCGAACCGATGGTCGCCCAGATAAGCGTCGACCAGAAGTTCAGATCGCCCTGCGAGACCGTGAAGCCCGCCAAGGGCAGCACCACCTCCGAGGGGATCGGCGGGAAGACGTTCTCCAAGAAGATGGCGATGCCCACGGCCGGGGCGCCGAGGATTTCGGTGAGTCTGACGACCCAGTCAACAAGGGACTGCACTACAGAGTTGTCCTTTCCGAGGCGCTTGCGGTTCTACTCGTGGTTCTCATAACGCCGATAAGATTAATTGTATGAATCTACTCTTGAATCTCATCTGGCTGATATTCAGCGGCCTCTGGCTGGCGATTGCATATGTGTTTTTCGGCATCCTCGCCTGCATTCTCATCATCACGATACCGGCCGGCGTGGCCAGCTTCCGGATGGCGAAGTTCGCGTTGTGGCCCTTCGGGCGCAGCGTCGTCGAACCCGAGAAGGGGGCCGGCGGCTTGAGCACCCTCACCAACGTGATCTGGTTTATCATCGCCGGCCTGTGGCTGTCGATCGGGCATCTGACCACCGCGGCCGCGCAGGCCATCACGATTATCGGCATCCCGCTGGCTATCGCCAACATCCGCATGATTCCGGTGACGTGCTTCCCGTTCGGCCGGCGCATCGTGCCGAGCGATCGGATCCCCGCCGGGTGGCGGCCGATGATCCGTTTCTAAAAAAACTCTTAAGTTCTGTGAAGTCTGTTGACAGACGTCTGATGACCTCTTAGCTTTGAAAGTGGCCCGCATCACTTTGTGGGCCGGAAAGCTAAGGAGTCACATCGAATATGGGAAAACTGTATAAAGCTTGTGCCGGGATAGTTGCTACCTCGCTGGCGATCACCACGGCCGGGATGCCGATTGCTACCGCGCAGTCGAGCCTGAGCTCGTCGCTGGCGGGTGAGGCCACGTCGATCGTCGACGCGGATGCTGATCCCGCTGCTGAGCCGCGGGAGCCGGAGCTCACCCTCTTGCGCGATACCGGCGAGAACTACAACATCCGCATCCCCGCGATCGCGCTCGCACCCAACGGCGACCTGCTCGCCTCCTATGACTACCGCCCGCGCGACGGCATGACCGACGGGGGGAGACTCACCGAACGAGAACTCCGTCCACCAGCGCCGCTCCACAGACAATGGCGCCACCTGGGAGGAAGAAACCGTCGTCGCCCAAGGTGCGGTCAGCGACGAAGACCCGCGCGGTTTCTCCGATCCCTCCTACGTCGTCGACCGCGAAACCGGCACCATCTTCAACTTCTTCGTTGCCAGCCGGAAGTCCGGGATCTTCGCCAACAACCCGGCATACCCCCTGCGTGACGACGGCACCATCGACGAAGACAGCCCCCACGCCGTGAACTTCGGGCTCGCTGTCTCTCACGACAACGGGCACACCTGGGAGCAGCGCATTATCACCAATGAGGTGCTCGGGCCGCTCGTCGAAAAGCATAAGATCATATCGTGTTTCGCCACCTCCGGGGCGGGCACGCAGAAGAAAACCGAGCCGCACGCCGGGCGCCTGCTGCAGCAGGCCGCGTGCATCACCGATACCAACGGCAACGGCATCCCGGAGAACAACAACGACGACGTCATCGCGCTGACCCTGTACTCCGACGATCACGGCGAGACCTGGCAGGCCGGCAACCCCACCGACCCCCAGGGCATCGCCGGCGAGCGCATCCGCTTCGACGAGAACAAGGTCGCAGAGTTAAGCGACGGCTCGCTCATGCTCAACTCCCGCACCCAGGCCTGGCACGGCGCCGGGCACCGCATCGTCGCGATCTCCCGCGACGGCGGCGTGACCTGGGGCGACTACCGTATCGACGAGTCGCTCGTCGATCCTGCCAACAACGCCCAGCTCATCCGGGCGTTCCCGAACGCCGCGCCGGGCACGCTGCGCTCCAAGGTGCTGCTCTTCTCCAATACCGACACCACCGGCCAGCGCGTGAACGGAACGCTGCACATCTCCTATGACGACGGTGCGACCTGGGCGAAGAAGAAGACCTTCCGTGAGGAAGGCACCGGATACACCACGATGGCGATCCAGGAAGACGGCTCGATCGGCATCCTGCTCGAGCCCGCCGTGGCCAACCAGATCGGCTACATGAACACCACCTTGCGCTGGCTGGACCCGGACCTGCAGACGGAGCTGAAGGCGAAGGAGAACACCGAGGTTAGCGTGGCGGACGATGGGACGATCGAGACGCTTCAGCTCGTCGAGCTCTTCGAACGCAACGACCCCCTCCTCGAGGACACCTTCGAGGTCAAAGGCTTGCCGGAGGGGCTGGACTTCGACGCTTCGGCGGGCACGATCACTGGTGCTATAAGCGGTTCTGGCCGTGGGCCCGTCGAGGTCACCCTCACCGAGGCTGACGACGGCACCGGTCACCCGCGCACCGCCACGGCGACGGTTGTGTTTGAGGGCGGGCCGGAAGGCGCTGATGAGATTGATGCGGGCCTGGAGGGTTCTGCTGGTGGGAGCTCTAGCTCCGCGGGAGCAGGGGCCGGACTCGTCGCAGCTCTCGGGCTGGCGCTCGGCATCGGTGGGCTGATCCACAACCCGGCCGTGGTCCAGCAGGCGCGAGACTTCTTTGCCCAGTTCGGCATCCGGATCTAGGGTTCTCGTGAGCGTTGTGTAGAGGATGCTTTGGGCTCGGGAAACCGGAAAGGAAAATCCTGAGCCCGCACATCTAGTCGGAGAACTCCGCGCGGTCTATAGCAGGGCGTGTCTTTTTGGTAGTGATTCTTTGGCAAGACGGTTGGAGCGGTTTCCGGGTAGTTGGTAGCAGCCATCCGGTACCGGCTGCCACGTCTCGGCCTCGGCGGCGCAGCAGGCTCACCAGCTTGCAGTAAACCCCGAACGCGGCGGCATCAGTGCTCGCTGCACGGCGCAGGTGACGGTGTGTCTCGCGCGCCTATGAGTTACCCGAGATCCATTGATTTTCGATTACGCACGTGCGTAGAGCCGGAGATCTCAGGTGACAGTGTTCCTCGTGTACCTATGAGTTACCCGAGGTTTATCTATTCTCGATTACGCACGTGCGTAAAACCCGGCCCGCACTATGCCGCGACATAGGGATTCTGGGGCTGTTCTGCTTGCGGGGGCGACTCCGTGACTCCGATGGAGTCTCGTGTACCTATGAGTTACCCGGGATCCATTGATTTTCGATTACGCACGTGCGTAAAACCCGGTCCGCACTATGCCGCGGCATAGAGGGCCTAGGACTGTTCTGCTTGCGGAGCCGTTGCGGTGGGCCTGTTGGGGCGAAGAGTGAGGGGTCCGACCCTGTTTTACGCACGTGCGTAAAAACCCGAGGCCTTAGGCGACAGGCCTAGGTGACAGTGCGCCTCATGTACCTACGCCTGGGTAAAACCTCCGCATTCGCGGTGTGTGGACTCATTTTCTCGGGAGCTGGGCTTTTCGTATATTCGTTCAGCTCCAATACGTTTGGGTGACCACCCTGGCCGTGGTCGTGGGAACCGTTGCTCAAATCCTCACTGTTAAGGGACAGCAGGCGAAGGGCAGCGCCGGCCGCAGCCTGTGGCCGCAATGTGAAGGCCACAGACAGTTAGACCGATGGCCCCACAACCTAGCGCACCGACCGGTACCAGGTGATGGCTTCGTCGGTGGAGGAGTCGCCGGAGTTGGGGTCCTCGGCGCCGCTGACCGCCGGGGCGAGGTCGTTGGCCTGCTGCTTGCCCAGCTCGACGCCCCACTGGTCGAAGGAGTTGATGTCCCAGATGACGCCCTGGACGAACGTGATGTGCTCGTAGAGCGCGATCAGCGCGCCCACCACAGCCGGGGTGAGCTCCTCGGCGAGGATCGTGGTGGTCGGCCGGTTGCCCGGCATGACCTTGTGTGGGGCGAGGGTGGGGTCGACGCCTTCGTCGAGAATTTCGGCCTCGGTCTTGCCGAAGGCCAGCACCTTCGTCTGGGCGAAGAAGTTGCCCATGAGCAGGTCATGCATGGAGCCTTCGCCGGTGGCGGTGGGCAGGTCCTGCTTGGGGCGGGCGAAGCCGATGAAGTCGGCGGGGATGAGCTTGGTGCCCTGGTGCATGAGCTGGAAGAAGGCGTGCTGGCCGTTGGTGCCGGGCTCACCGAAGTAGATTTCGCCGGTGTCGTAGGAGACGCTGGTGCCGTCGTGACGCACGGACTTGCCGTTGGATTCCATGGTCAGCTGCTGCAGGTAGGCGGGGAAGCGGCCCAGATCCTCCGAGTAGGGGAGCACGGCGTGGGTATGTGCGCCGTGGAAGTTGGTGTACCAGATCCCCAGCAACCCCATGAGCACGGGGATGTTCTCGTGGAACGCGGCGGTGCGGAAGTGCTCGTCCATGGCGTGGAAGCCCTCGAGCATCCGCATGAAGTCCCAGGGGCCGATCACGGTCATCAGCGACAGGCCGATGGCGGAGTCGAGGGAGTAGCGGCCGCCGACCCATTCCCAGAAGCCGAACATGTTGTCAGTGTCGATGCCGAACTCGGCGACCTTCTCGGCGTTGGTGGACACGGCGACGAAGTGCTTGGCGACGGCCGATTCGTCCCCACCCATCTTCTCAATGAGCCAGCGCTTCGCGGCGTGGGCGTTGGCGAGGGTCTCCTGGGTGGTGAAGGTCTTCGAGGAGATGACAAACAGGGTGGACTCGGGATCTAGGCCCTCGAGGATAGAGGTCATGTCGGCGGGATCGACGTTGGAGACGAACTCGCCGGTAATGCCGGCGGTGGCGTAGGAGCGCAGCGCGCGCGTCGCCATCGCGGGCCCGAGATCGGAGCCGCCGATGCCGATGTTGACCACCTTCTTGATCGTGCGTCCCGTATGACCCAGCCATTCGCCGGAGCGCAACGCGGAGGCGAAGTCACGCATGCGGCCCAAGACTTCGTGGACGTCGGCGGCGATGTCCTGGCCGTCGACGGTGAGGTCCTTTTCCGCCGGCAGGCGCAGGGCGGTGTGCAGGACTGCCCGGTCTTCGGTGTTGTTAATGTGCGCGCCGGTGAACATCTTCTCGATGGCCTCGCCCAGCTGCGCGGTCTCGGCTAGCTCGATGAGGGCGGCCTGGACGTCGTCGTCGATGAGGTTCTTCGACAGGTCAACCCGCAGGCCTGCGGCCTTATGGGTGTAGCGGGTGGCGCGGGAGGCGTCGGCGTCGAAAAGCTCGCGCAAGTTGAGCGGGTGATCGTGCGACAGGGAGGACAGGCGCTCCCAGGCGGAAGAGTGGGTGATGTCGGACATGCGGGTTCGTGCTCCTTCGCGTCTCGCCAGTAGGAAAGGTCCCTGACAACGAATCTAATCAAAACCGGGTAGTAGTGGGGGCATGAGCGATACCGAGATTGATCTGCACGCACTGATCGATAACACCCCGAAACAGCTGTTTATCAACGGCGAGTTCGTCGACGCCGAAGGTGGAAAGACGTTTACGGTCCTCAACCCGTCGACAGGCCAGCCGCTTACCGAGGTCGCCTCGGCCTCCGAGGCGGATGCCCTAAAGGCCTTCGACGCCACCTGCGAGGCACAGAAAGAGTGGGCGGCGACCCCGGCGCGTGAGCGCAGCGAGATCCTGCGCCGCACCCACGATTACTTAAAGGAGCACACCGAGGAGCTGACGTATCTGCAGTCGGCAGAGCTCGGCCGGGCGCTGGGCGATTCGCGCGGCGAGGTCGCCTATGGCTCGGAGTTCTTCCGCTGGTTCGCGGAAGAAGCGACGCGGATTCGCGGCGATTATCGGCACGCGCCGGCCGGCTCAGGCCGCATCATCGTCCACCAGCAGCCGGTCGGGCCGTCGCTGGCGATTACCCCGTGGAACTTCCCGCTGGCGATGGGCGCGCGTAAGATCGCCGCTGCTCTGGCCGCCGGGTGCACGATGACGCTGAAGCCCGCCTCGAAAACCCCGCTGACCATGCTGTTTTTGGCGAAGGCGCTCAAGGAATCCGGGCTGCCGGACGGGGTGGTCTCCATCGTGCCGACGGGAAAGTCGAGCAACGTCTCGAAGCTTCTCGACGACGACCGCCTCCGCAAATTCACCTTCACCGGCTCCACCGAGGTCGGACAGATGCTCGGGGCGAAGGCCGCCGAGAAGTCCATCAAGACTTCCCTGGAGCTCGGCGGCAACGCCCCCTACATCGTGTTGGACGACGCCGATCTCGACACCGCCGCCGAAGCCGTGGCCACCGCGAAGATGCGCGGCGCCGGCCAGGTCTGCATTGCCGCCAACCGCTTCTTGGTGCACTCTGCGATCAAGGACGACTTCCTCAAGGCCGTCACCGAGAAGATCTCCGAGTTCACCCTCGGCGCCGGCACGGACCCGAACTCGGACTATGGTCCGCTCTCTGGCGAGGACCAGCTGGAGAAGGTCCGCCGGCTTGTCGACGACGCCATGGCCCACGGCGCCACCCGGCACTTGGGCGACGAGCTGCCCACGGGGCTGGCCGAGGGCGGTTACTACTTCCCGGCCACCGTGCTCTCTGACATCGGCGAGGGCGCCGCGATCCACTCCGAGGAGATCTTCGGCCCCGTGGTCGCCGTGTCCACCTTCGACAGTGACGACGAGGCGATCCGCCGCGCCAATGACACCCCGTTCGGCCTGGCCGCCTATGTCTTTTCGGAAAACCTCGAGCACGCGCTTAACGTCGCCGAGGGGGTGGAGACCGGTATGGTGGCGGTCAACAAGGGGGCGCTGTCCGATCCGGCTGCCCCGTTCGGCGGCGTCAAGCAGTCCGGCATCGGCCGCGAGGGCGGCTTCGAGGGCATCCACGAATACCTCGAGCCCAAGTTCATCGCCCTGCCTTAAAACCTGGATGATCACAAGGAGCACCCATGAGCATTGTGAAGATCAACGCGATTACCGTGCCCGCCGGTAAGGGGGAGGTTTTAGAGGAGAGGTTTCGGGCTCGTCGACAAGCGATCGATGAGCAACCCGGCTTCGAGGGCTTCCAGTTGCTGCGGCCGGTGAAGGGGGAGGAGCGCTACTTCGTTGTCACCCGCTGGGCCGATCAGGCATCCTACGACGCCTGGCGGGAAGGCGCCGGGCGCGCCGGGCACGCCGGCGGCGACCGGAAGCCCGTCGCTGAGCACGCGGAGCTGCTCGAGTTCGAGGTCGTGCTCGACTCGACGGAGAACGACGCCGAGAACTAGCCGAGGCGGCCGCGGCCCATCCGCAGCAAGACGTTGGCCAGCTCGGCGCCCTCCGGGCCGAGCTCGTCGCGGAACTGGTTGATGATCTGCACCTCGCGGGTGTGGACGAAACGAGTCCCGCCCGAGCCCATGCGCGTCTTGCCGACGGCCTTCGACACCAGCGAGCGGCGCTTGACCGCGTCGAGGATGACCCGGTCGAGGCGGTTGATCTCCTCCCGGTAGCGCTGGATTTCCGCATCCGACAGTGGATCGTCTGTGCCCGAGGGCACACGGATCTCGAACTCTTCACTCATGCGTCCCATCATTCCACGGGGAGCTCACGAGTGGGGTAGTAGGTTTAACAAGCGATATGAATTCTGAACGTGATTCCCTCACCCAAGGCCTGAACGAACAGCAGGCCGCCGCCGTCGAACACTCCGGATCACCCCTGCTCATCGTCGCCGGGGCGGGCTCCGGCAAAACCGCGGTGCTCACCCGGCGTATCGCGTATCTCATCGCCCACCGCGGCGTCGCGCCGTGGCAGGTGCTTGCGATCACCTTCACCAACAAAGCCGCCACGGAGATGCGCGAGCGCGTGAGCGAGCTCGTCGGGCCCGTCGCCGAGCGGATGTGGGTCTCCACGTTCCACTCGGTGTGCGTGCGGATTCTGCGCCAGCAGGCCCAGCTGGTGCCCGGGTTGAACTCGAACTTCACGATCTACGACGCCGACGACGCCCGCCGCCTGCTCACGATGATCGGCAAGGACATGGGCCTGGACCTGAAGAAGTTCACCGCCCGCTCGTTGGCGAATGCCATTTCCAACCACAAGAACGAGCTGGTCGGCCCGGACAGCGCCCGCGAGCAGGCGGCGCAGACGAAAAACCCCTTTGAGACCACCGTCGCCGACGTCTACGTTGAATACCAGCGTCGCCTGCGTGCGGCCAACGCCGTCGACTTCGACGACCTCATCGGCGAGGTCGTGCGCATCTTCCAGCAGCACCCGCAGGTCACGGACTACTACCGGCGCCGCTTCCGGCACGTGCTTATCGACGAATACCAGGACACCAACCACGCCCAGTACGCACTGGTGCGCTCGCTGGTGGGGGACGGGGAGGACGCCCCGGAGTTGTGCGTGGTCGGCGATTCGGACCAGTCCATCTACGCCTTCCGCGGCGCCACCATCCGCAACATCCTCGAGTTCGAGCGGGACTTCCCGCAGGCACGCACGATTTTGCTCGAGCAGAACTACCGCTCCACCCAGACTATTTTGTCGGCGGCCAATGCCGTGATCGCCCGCAACGAGGGGCGCCGGGTGAAGAACCTGTGGACCGATCACGGCGAGGGCGCAAAGATCATCGGCTACGTCGCGGATAACGAACATGACGAGGCCCGGTTCATCGCCAGCGAGATCGACCGGCTCGTCGACGAGGGCGCGAGCTACAACGACTTCGCGATCATGTATCGCACCAACAGCGCCTCGCGTGCGCTGGAGGACATCTTCATTCGCTCCGGCATCTCCTACAAGGTGGTCGGCGGCACGCGCTTCTACGAACGCCGCGAGATCCGCGACATCATCGCCTACCTGAGGGTTCTCGATAACCTGGACGACACGGTGAGCCTGCGGCGCATCATCAACACCCCGCGCCGCGGCATCGGCGACAAGGCGCAGGGCCAGGTGGCGCTGCACGCCGACAACCACGGCATCTCTTTCGGACGCGCGCTTCACGACGCCGCCGCCGACCAGATCAGCGCCCTCAACCCCCGCGCGAAGAACGCCATCGGACGCTTCACCGAGATGATGAGCGGCATCAGAGAACGCATGCCGTCGATGACCAACGAGGTCACCGGCATGCCTGATTTAGGCGAGCTCATCAACGACGTGCTCGATGCCACGGGCTACCGCGCGGAGCTCGAGGCCTCCAACGACCCGCAGGACGCCACGCGCCTGGATAACCTCAACGAGATGGTCTCGGTCGCCCGCGAGTTCTCCTCCGAGGCCGCCAACCAGATGGCCTATGCCGACATGGACGGTGACGAGATCGAACTCGAGGAAGGAGAGGCCCGCCCCGGCTCGCTGCAGGCGTTCCTCGAGCGCGTCTCCCTGGTGGCCGATGCGGATCAGATTCCCGACGAAGACCAAGGCGTGGTCACCCTGATGACCCTGCACACCGCCAAGGGACTCGAGTTCCCGGTGGTTTTCCTCATCGGTTTCGAAGACGGGCAGTTCCCGCACGTCCGCTCGCTGGGGAACCCAGACGAGCTTTCCGAGGAACGCCGCCTCGCCTACGTCGGCATCACGCGTGCCCGTCGGCAGCTTTACATCACGCGGGCGATGCTGCGCTCATCCTGGGGCCCGCCGGCGCAAAACCCGCCGAGCCGGTTCTTAGAAGAGATCCCGGAGGAGCTGATTGAGTGGCGTCGAGAAGAACCCCAGCGCACCTACTCGTCCGCGTGGGATTTACCGGAACCGCAGCCGATGACCCGGAACACGAAGCCCGCGCAGCGACGCCGGCGCACCCTACCGAAGGCCGGCGCGGGTGGTGCGACGCTCTCGCTGGAGATTGGCGACCGCGTTAATCACCAGAAATACGGCCTAGGCAAGGTCACGGAGGTGACCTCCATGGCGGGTAAACCCTTCGCCACGATCGACTTCGGGTCGAAGGGCATCGTGCGCCTGATGATCATGCCCGGCTTGCCGATGGACAAGCTCTAAATCTGTGGGATGGCTTCCCCTAGTGCTTTCCACCCCACGTGGTGAGCTACTGGCGTGCCTGGTCGACCGAAATACCCTGCTCAGCGAACCACGGCACGGGGTCGACGGCGCCGTCGCCGGTCGGATGGATCTCGAAGTGCAGGTGCGGGCCCGTAGAGCGGCCCTCGTTGCCGATCTCCGCGATCTTGTCGCCTGCGGAGACATACTGGCCCGGCACGACATCCCGGTTGGCCATGTGGCCGTAGATCGACTTCTCGCCGTGGTCGTGCTCGATGACAACCCAGTTGCCGTAGCCCTGCGCCGGGCCAGTGGCGATGACCTTGCCGTCCATCACCGCGCGGATCGGGGTGCCAATCGAGTTGGCGATATCAATGCCACGGTGGATGGTGCCCCAGCGCTCGCCGTACCCGGAGGTGAAACGTCCCTTGGTGGGGAAGTAGACGGTGCGGCCGTCGGCGGTCTCTCCCTTGTCAGAGGGGCGCTCGTTGGCGAGGTCGAGGGCCTCGATCTCGTCTTCGTACTCCGTGTACTGATCGCCGACGCCCTCGAGCTTGGTGCCCTGCGGGTCCACGACGGTGTCGGAGTTGGTCGTGTTGCTTGCGTCGCTCGCGTCGCTTGTGGATCGGCCGGCGTTGGCCTCGGCGGCGTCGTTTTCCGCCGCGGTGGCGGAGTTGGAGGAGCCGAGGTTGTTGCCGTTGACCGTGACGCTGCGGGCGGCCTTCATAAGGCCGTTGACGATCTCCTCGTTGGAGGATGACTCACCGCTGCCAGAGGAGCTTTCCTGCCCGATGGTGGCCAGGGTGCCGAGATCAATCGTGATCTCGTTGGCACCCGCGGTGGCCGGAACAGCGATGGTGCTTAAGCCTGCGGCGGTGGCGGCGACGCCTCCGAAGAGGCGCCGGGAAGTCCGTGACTTAGTCATGACGTGTTGAAGTCCTCATCAATCCGGGGTCGTTGGGCATCCTGCCGTTGCGGCGGACCGGATTTAACTTACCCGGTGTTACGAAAGTGACACAAGTGGATAAAGTGATAATTTACCTGGGAATTCTTCGAACACGGCAGGTCATCGATCGAAAACTGGAGTTACTGTAGAGTTTTCTGTGAATTTAGTGATTTCTGCGTTTCGTGTTGCATTTGGGGTTTTTGTGACACTTGCAGGGTTCTGGGGGTTGCTGCTGGCTGTGGGTTGCTTCTCGACGCCAACATCCCTCTCTGCGTCGGTGGTTACCTAGATCTTGTGGCTGTTTCAGTGTTGTGTGTCCCAGACTTTTAAGTAACTGCCGACGATAAACCTCGTTTCGGACTCAAACCCTCAAGATCGTCGGTAGTTACTCAAATCCTGGGCCCGTTTCGGCCAGAATCACCCAGAAAATTTAAGTAACTACCGACGATAAGCCCCGTTTCGGACTCAAACTCTCAAGATCGTCGGTAGTTACTCAAATCCCCGCCCCCGTTTCGGCGGTAAACCCCCCGCCTTACGTTGAAAGCGAAAAGGTGCAGCCAGCCAAAGCTGACTGCACCCCAAAGCCACCCGAGGACCGGTAAAGCTAAAGCTGAGCACGAGTTAGATAGAGATACCGCGCTCGGAGAACCACGGCACCGGGTCGACGGCCTCGTCGCCGGTCGGGTGGATCTCGAAGTGGAGGTGCGAGCCGGTGGAGAAGCCCTCGTTGCCCATGCCGGCGATGTTCTGGCCAGCGGAGACACGGTCGCCGACGCTGACGTTCAGCGAGACCATGTGGCCGTAGATGGAGATCGAGCCATCGTCGTGCTTGATGCGGATCCAGTTGCCGTAGCCGGAGGCCGGGCCGGCGTCGATGACGGTACCGTCCATGATCGCGAGGATCGGGGTACCGATGGCGTTGGCGATGTCGATGCCCTTGTGAATCGTGCCCCAGCGCGGGCCGAAGCCGGAGGTGAACACGCCCTCGGTCGGCTTGAATACCGGCGTGCCGTGCGAATCTTCACCCTTGGAAGGGTCAGTGGCTAGGTGAGCGGCCTCGGCCGCTTCCTCCGCGGCGGCGACGGCCTTGTCGAGCTGGTCGTCGAGGCCGATGACCGGCTTGTGCTCCGCGATCGCGAGCACCTGCGGGGAGGAAGACTCCGGGGCGACCGGATTGGCCGCAGCACTACCAGCACTACCCGCACTACCAGCGTCATGCTCCGGGGCTGGCATGAAGTTCGGGGCCGCGAAGGCGGCCGCGGTGCCCGAGACGCCGGCGCCCGAGACGGCGCTGACGGCGATGGTCGCCATCGCGATGCGCCCGCGGGCGGTCTGGGAGGAGGTGACCCGGCGGTGCTTGCCCGGGGTGCTTCGAGAGATGATGCTCATATTCGCTATACCCGTCCTGCTCTCACTAAGGGACTGGACGCCTCAAAGGGCCGTCATTGTAACCGTTTCGTGATGCATGACGGAAAGAATAGCGTTTTGGTAACGATTGGACAACTGATGTAGCACCCCCGAGCAGAAAGCAGATAGATGGGGCCGGGAATCCGGGGTCGTGTTGTGGACGGCAGTGGCGGTCAGGCGTGGCAAGCTAGATGGCGATGACTAAGAAGACCAGCCCCTCCTCCCGTCCCGCGCGCCGGCCGTTGCGGCCCCGCTTTGGGATGTCGCGCCGACCAGCGGAAACGGACGTCGATAAGCGTCCGACAACCTTTGGTGGCAAGCTGCGTCGATTCCTGCCGTCGATCGGTGTGGTGGCGGTGCTTGTCGCCTTGGTGCTGGCGGTGCTCGCGGTCGTCGTGGTGATGTTCAGCGACACCCCGCTGGGTGCCCTCGCCAGCCTCATCGCCGAAATGTGGATGATTTCACACCTTTCGCCGGTGATTTTCGAAGGCGTCACCGTCGGCTTGGTCCCGTTATTGCCGGCGCTCGGCGTCATTGCTCTGCTCGCCTCGCGCGTGCGTACGGTGGTGCGTCGCAAAGTGAGCGTCTATGACCTCGGCGTGATCCTCGGCGTGGCCCTCGTGGTGCCGATGATCCTCACCCTCATCGCCTGGCTCATCCTGTGGGACGCCGCGCGCGTCTACCCCGTCGGCGCCCCGCCGATTCTCATCGCGCTGGCAAACACGGCGTTGGTCCACCTCGTGGGCATGGTGATCGGCGTGGGGCCGAAGCTGTGGCGAGCGATCTTCCGTCGTTACGGGTTAAACCCGCAGCTTATCGACGGTGCCGGCCACGGCGTCCGCTTTCTCACCTACCTCGCCGCGGCCAGCGTCGCGGTGATGGTGGTGCTCGCCGTGGCGGGATGGGGCCGGCAGCAGGAGATGATCGCCGCGTACCCGGTGATCGATACCGCGGGCATAGCGGCGCTGGTGGCGCTGACAGTTCTGTACCTGCCGAACGCGGCGGTGGCGGGGATGTCGGTGCTCGTCGGTGGCGACGTCTGGTTTGGCGACGCCTCCGTCTCCCTCTTTTCCATCCACCTCGTGCCGCTGCCGCCGCTGCCGTTGACCGCACTCGTGCCGCCGACCGCGCAGAACTGGGCGCCGGTCGCCCTCGTGATCCCGGCGGCTATCGCGGTGTACCTGTGGGTGGAGGTGCGCCCCGGTGTCTGGCGCGTCCTCGGAGGCGCGCTGGCGGCGGGGATAACGATGCTCGTCGCCGTGTACTTCGCCAGCGGTTCGCTGGGGTGGTACGACTACGTCGGGCCGACCTGGTGGATCGCGCCGCTGCTCGTGCTGGTCTGGGTGGGCGCCGTCGGAGTGGTCACGGTGGTCGTCACGCTGGTGGTCAGACGGCGCGGCCAAGAGGAGGGGCCGGAGGAGGAGCCGGCGGAAGAGCCGGAGGAAGAGCCGGAGGAAGAAGAGCCCGAGGCACCGGAAGAGGAAGAAGAGGAAGAAGAGGAAGAAGAGGAAGAAGACCCTGATAAGTCCTCCCCGCGCCCGGCGGAGGACTAGTCTGGGACAAGTGACCACTACACCGACACCTCCCACTGAACCGAAGTCCGTGGTGGTCCTGGCCTCCGGGTCTGGGACCCTGCTGCAGTCGATCCTCGATCATCAGGATGAGCACTACCGGGTCACCCGGGTGGTCGCGGACGTGGACTGTCGCGCGCTCGAGCGCGCCGCGGCGGCCGGGGTGGCCACGCAGCTCGTGCAATTGGGTGATGATCGCGACGCGTGGAACGTCGCTCTAGCCGAGGCGGTCGCGGAAGGAGCGCCGGACATCGTGGTGTCCGCGGGGTTTATGAAGATCCTCGGCGCTGGCTTCCTCGAGCGTTTCGAAGGCATCACCATCAATACGCATCCGGCGCTTCTGCCGGCGTTTCCCGGTGCGCACGCCGTGCGCGACGCCCTCGATTATGGCGTGAAGGTCACTGGTTCGACCGTGCACTTTGTGGACGCGGGCGTCGATACCGGCCGCATCATCGCCCAAAAGGCGGTCACGGTGGCGCCGGAGGATACCGAAGAGAGCCTGCACGAGAAGATCAAAACCGTGGAACGGGCACTGATCGTGTCTGTTCTGCGCTCGGCACAAAAGGATAACCCCAGGAAGGTTGTATTCCATGAGCGATGACCGCAAGCCCATCAAGCGCGCGCTGATCAGCGTCTACGACAAGACCGGTATCGAGGATCTGGCCCGCACGCTGGGTGAGGCCGGCGTCGAAATCGTCTCCACCGGCTCCACCGCCCGCCGCATCGCAGACACCGGCGTCAAGGTCACCGAGGTCTCCGAGCTCACCGGCTTCCCCGAGTGCCTCGAAGGCCGCGTCAAGACCCTGCATCCGCGCGTGCACGCCGGCATCCTCGCCGACACCCGCAAGAACGACCACCTCGATCAGCTGGCGAAGCTAGAGATCGAGCCTTTCCAGTTGGTCGTCGTTAACCTGTATCCGTTCACCGAAACCGTCGCCTCGGGTGCGGGTTTCGACGAGTGCGTCGAGCAGATCGACATCGGCGGGCCGTCCATGGTGCGTGCCGCCGCCAAGAACCACCCGTCGGTCGCGGTGGTCACCGACCCGCAGCGTTATGACGACATCGCCGCCGCCGTGAAAAACGGTGGCTTCACCCGCCGCGAGCGCACAGAGCTGGCCGTCGAGGCGTTTCGCCACACCGCGTCTTATGACGTCGCGGTCGCCAGCTGGCTCGGCGCGCAGGAAGAGGCCGGTGCCGACGCACAGGCGCCGGCGTTTCCGGACTGGATCGGCAGCGCGCACACCAAGCGTGCGGACCTGCGCTACGGCGAGAACCCGCACCAGGCGGCAGCGGTCTACGCCGATGCCGGTGCCGGTGGGCTGGCGAATGCCACCCAGCTGCACGGCAAGGAGATGAGCTACAACAACTACCAGGATGCCGACGCCGCGTGGCGCGCCGCGCACGACCATGAACGCCCGACGGTCGCCATCATCAAGCACGCCAACCCCTGCGGCATCGGCACGGATGACGACATCGCTGCCGCCCACCGCAAGGCCTACGCCTGCGACCCGATGAGCGCGTATGGCGGTGTGATCGCCTCCAACCGCGAGGTCAGCTTCGAGATGGCCCAGACCGTCCGCGGCATCTTCACCGAGGTTATCATCGCTCCCTCGTTTGCCGACGACGCCCTCGAACTCCTCAAGGAAAAGAAGAACCTGCGCATCCTCGTGGCCGAGGCACCGCAGCGTGGCGGTCGCGAACTGCGCCAGATCTCCGGCGGCACGCTCATGCAGGAGGCCGACGCCCTGCAGGCCGACGGCGATGATCCCCGCACCTGGACCCTGGCAGCCGGGGAGGCGGCCGACGATGCGTTGCTGGCCGATCTGGAATTCGCCTGGCGATCGATCCGCTGTGTGAAGTCCAACGCCATCCTCATCGCCCACGAGGGCGCGACGGTCGGCGTCGGCATGGGGCAGGTCAACCGCGTGGATTCCGCGAAGCTGGCGGTCGAGCGCGCCAACACGCTTGCCGACGGTGCCAACCGCACCCGCGGCGCCGTCGCCGCCTCCGATGCCTTCTTCCCGTTCGCCGACGGTTTCGAGGTCCTGGCGGAGGCGGGCATTCGCGCCGTCGTCCAGCCGGGTGGATCCATTCGCGATGAGGAAGTCATCGCCGCCGCCCAGAAGGCCGGCGTGACGATGTATCTCACCGGCACCCGCCACTTCGCGCACTAAGCAGCTGCTAATGCTGGTCCAAGAGGGCGACGGTGTGGGCGATGCGGTCGTCGGGAAGCTCGGCGTGCAGGACGTCGAGCGCGGCGTCGGCCACCATGATCGCCTGCGCTAGAAGCGGCTGCTCAGGATCAATCTCCGGGGCGGTGCCGTCGTTGGCGCGCATCTCGACGACTGACTGCGCCAAGTAGAACGGAAGCTCCGCGCGCGGATCGTCGCCCACGATCTCGGTGGCGATCTCGCGGAAGATGCGGGCAAGATCCGCCTGCGCCTGGTGATAGGCGTTGTACTCCTCGGAGTTGGCCACCGGCAGCTGATACAGCCTGCCGACGTTCCAGCGCGGCACCAGCAGCGCTTGGGCCTCCGCGGCCACCAGCGACCACAGACGCTGGGGCGCACTGGCGGGGGAGTCGGCGAGCTTCTCGGCGAGCTCTAAAGAGGGCACCACCGTCGACTTCAGAAGCGTTAAGAAGATCTCCGTTTTCGAGGGAAAGTGATAGTACAACGAGGCCTGCCGCATGCCGACGGCCTCGGCGATTTCGTGGGTCGAGGTCGTCGCAAAGCCTTGGCGCGTAAACAGCTCGGCGGAGGCGTCAAGGATTTCCTCGCGGGCGGTGGCGCCGTGGCGTCGGGGCCGGTTCTTGCGTGGACGGCCGACGTGCTTGCCCATGTTCTTACGCGTCCTTCCCGGTCGCGCGCGGGCATAGGAGGGTGGGGTGGGAAAGTAGCATGCCACCTCCCGGATGCTCACAAGCGTTCAAGACTTTAAGTAGTGGGAATTTGATAGTACCCCACCGATGCGAAAAGACCCGCAACCGGCAAAGCGGTGGCGGGTCTTTTCGAGGATTGTTCTCTTTTGACCTGGTCACACAGCCAGAGGCAAAAGTACGCTGTTGCGTGCTCGACTCAAGCCTTTAGCGGCTGGTGAACGGCAGGAGAGCCATCTCGCGGGCGTTCTTGACCGCAGAGGCGACCTGGCGCTGCTGCTGCGGCGTCAGGCCGGTCACGCGGCGGGAACGGATCTTGTGACGATCGGAGATGAACAGGCGCAGGGTCTTGGTGTCCTTGTAATCGACACTCTGGATGCCCTCGGCCTTGAGCGGGTTCTTCTTCGGGCGGCGAGACTGCTCGACCCGGCCCTTCTTGTTGTTGCGCTTCATTTTCGCAGTCACTCCCTTTACCAGCTGGACTTACGAACGCCCGGAAGCTCACCGCGGTGAGCCATCTGGCGCATACGGACACGGGACAGGCCGAACCGGCGGAGGTAGCCGCGCGGGCGACCATCGTGGGAGTCGCGGTTGCGCACACGCGACGGGGAGGCGTCGCGGGGCTGACGGTTCAGCTCGAACTGAGCCTCGAGACGATCCTCGTCCGAGGTCTTCGGGTTCTTGATGATGGCCTTGAGCTCAGCGCGACGCTCCGCGTAGCGGGCGACGATCTCCTTGCGCTTCTCGTTCTTAGCGATCTTGGACTTCTTCGCCATATTTATCGCTCCTCGCGGAATTCGACGTGCTTACGCGCGACCGGGTCGTACTTCCGCATGGAGATGCGGTCCGGGTTGTTGCGCTTGTTCTTACGGGTGACGTAGGTGTAACCGGTGCCAGCCGTGGACTTCAGCTTGATGATCGGGCGAATGTCATTACGGGGCATTGCTTACACCTTCTCTCCGCGGGCACGGATCTTGGCGACGACAGACTCGATACCGTCGCGGTCAATGACCTTAAGACCCTTGGTGGACACGTTCAGGGTGATGGTACGGCCCTCGGAGGGCAGGTAGAACCGCTTGCGCTGAATGTTGGGGTTCCAACGGCGCGAGTGGCGGCGGTGCGAGTGTGAGACGGTCTTGCCGAACTTCGGCGAACGTCCCGTGGCCTGGCAAATAGCCGACATGGGTGCTTCTTTCTCCTTGCCGCCCACGACAGTCTCATTCATCGCGCCGCACCGAACGGAGTGTGAGGGAATGCTCGGGGCGCCGACGAAAGCCAGCTGACGGGGCGTAGACGATTACTTTCGACAACAGCAAGCATCTAATATACATTCCGCTTCCCACATCTCCTAATCCCATCTGACTAGGCGCGATTAGGAAAACCGGGACCCGGTGGCTAAACTCTCGGTGGTTGGCGATCGCTTCTAGCGGTCGCGTCGCAACGTTTTGTCGTACATCGCAAACCCAACTCAGGCACGATCACCCTAGGCTTCCGTTTCATTCGGCGAAGTCATGCGGGGTGAACCGACCTGAAGTGCAATCCTGAGGGAATCGATACCATGAAGAAGGATATTCACCCGGATTACCACCCGGTGGTCTTCCAGGACGCCGGCACTGGCTCCAAGTTCCTGACCCGTTCCACCGCCACCTCCGACCGCACGGTCACCTGGGAGGACGGCAACGAGTACCCGCTGATCGTCGTGGATGTCACCAGCGAGTCCCACCCGTTCTGGACCGGTGCGCAGCGCCTCATGGACACCGCTGGCCGCGTCGAGAAGTTCCAGCAGCGCTTCGGTGGCATGGCCCGCCGCAAGAAGAAGACCGACAACAAGTAATAAGGAGGGTAGAAGACAATGGCAACTCCCAAGTTCAAGAAGTCCCGCGCGAACACCCGCATGCGTCGTTCGCAGTGGAAGGCCGACAACGTCGCCCTCCAGGAGGTCACCATCAACGGTCAGAAGGTGCGCATCCCGCGCCGCCTCGTCCGCGCCGCCAAGGAAGGCCTGATCGACGTCGAGCAGTTCTAAAACTGCTTTTGGCCTTTCGGCGTCTGCGCCCCTGCTGTTAAGCGGGGGCGTTTTTGTTTGGGGTTTTGCCGCGGGAAAGGGCCCCAGGGGGGGGAGAGCGGAATAGCCCGACAAGGGAGTAGGGGATACCTCGTTGGAATAACGCGGTAGCGCTGGTCGAAAGCAGGGCTATAGAAAGGACTACTGGTTTCGACTTCGTGGGACTCGTTTATATAGGGGTGATTTCGACCAGCGTTAGCGCAATATGGGGGTTTGGGGGATAGAGGGTTGGTGTCGCCGGCCAGTCGTCTCATCCGTCTCATTGGTCTCTTCTGTGGGGCTCTTGCGGTCGGTTGGCTCCGCCTTGGCATGCAGCGCTACCGCTGTTCGAAAGCAATCACACCGAAAGGGCTATTCCTTTCGACCGCGCGGGACTCATTTCTGTCTTGCTGCTTTCGACCAGCGCAAGCGCGCCACGCCCACGGAAAGCGGCCGGCGCAAGCCGAAAAGCGTCCCGCGACCCCTCAAGCCCCAAACGCCCCGCCAGCATGCGTTGCGCCGCCGACAACCGTCAGACGACCGTCTGAATCTATATCTTTGCACCCACCCATAAGTCATGCACTATTGTGGGCAGGTAATCCCAGGTGAAGGTATACAGCAAACATTCAGACTGTGTGTTTAAGGTGGCCAGTCTGAAAACAGCGCAGTCACAGAGCAAAGGTACACAGTAGCCTCCATGAACGAAGACCAGAGACCGCGCCCAGAAGGCGGGCGCGACGGTTACGAATCCCATAGCTCGCCCTACGGCAGCTGGCCCGGCGCCGAAAGCCCCCAGAGCCCGCAGAGCCCCCAGGGCGACGGCGCCGGCACCACCTCGCCGTATCCAGGAAACCCGCAGAACCAGCCACCCCAAAACCAGCAGCCGGTATTCCAGCAGAGCCCCTCGAGCGACAACCCCAACCAGAAGCGCGGCCCGCGCAAGGTGGGGCTGGGCGCGGCGCTGGCACTGATGCTCGTGGGCGCCGTGGCGGCCGGCAGCATCGTCGGTGTTGTGGCCACGCAGTTCGGTCCTGGTTCGTCGTTTGCGCAGCAGGAGTCGGCGACGGAGGCGCTGCGTCAAGAAGCGAATGACATCCCGGAGCCCGCGGACGGCAGCGTTGCCCACGTCGCCGAGGAAGTCCTGCCGGCGGTGGTCTCCATCCAGGCGATCTCCCGGATTGGCGCCGGTGAGGGCTCTGGTTCGATTATCAGCCCCGACGGGCTGGTGCTCACGAACCACCACGTCGTTGCCGATGCGCGGGACGGTGGCCTGCAGGTCACGTTGAATAACGGCGAGCGCCACCCAGCGGAGTACGTCGCTTCGGATCCGAACACCGATATCGGCATCATCCAGATCCAGGGTGTCAGCGGCCTGCCCACTTTGGAGTTCGGCGACTCCGATCAGCTTGTGGTGGGCCAAGAGGTCGTGGCCATCGGCGCCCCGCTGGGCCTGTCTGGCACCGTGACCTCCGGTATCGTTTCCGCCCTCGAACGTCCGGTGCGCGCCGTCCAGGGCGGCGGGGAGTCCTCACTGATCGACGCCATCCAGACGGATGCCGCCATCAACCCCGGTAACTCGGGCGGCCCGCTGGTGGATATGAACGGCAACCTCGTGGGCATCAACTCGGTGATCGCCTCGCTGTCGACGGGAGATACCGCCGGCTCGATTGGTCTGGGCTTCGCCATCCCGTCGAACTTCGCGCAGCGCGTCTCGCAGCAGCTCGTCGAAGATGGCGAGGCCACCCAGCCGATGCTGGGCGTGTCCGTCGATGCCCGCGACCCGATCGAAGGCGGCGCGCTGGTGGCCTCCGTCCAGGGCGGCAGCCCTGCCGACGAGGCCGGCATCCGGGAAGGCGAGGTCATCACCCGGGTCAACGACCGGGTCATCGACACCGCGGATTCCCTCATCACCGCGGTACGTTCCCACGATTTCGGAGAGACCGTCACCCTGGAGGTTCTCGACCCCCAGACCGAAGACACCCGTGAAGTAGAAGTGACCCTGACGGACGAGTAGATTAACGGCCAACGAGGTCTAAAAACATTCCAGGAGACTAATAATGAAAGCTAGTGCGGAGGCCCTCGCCACAGGCTCCGGCAGCGAGCGGCTCGCCAACATCGCCGAACCAGATGCCGCGTACCTGATCGCCACCGAGCGTGAAACCAACGCGCCCCGCCGCCCCCGCGCGCTCGTCGTGCTGGTGGCGGACCGCGTGCTGGAATCGGGCGAAGACACCGACATGCTCGTCGCCGAGCTGCTGACCGAGGCGGGTTTCGATGTCGACGGCGCCGTCTCCGTGCGCTCGAAGAAGTCGCAGATCCGCAAGGCCATCGAGACCGCCGTGGTCGGGGGAGTGGACTTCGTGGTCACTGTCGGCGGCACCGGCGTCGGCCCGCGCGATAAGACCCCGGAGGCCACGAAGGACGTCCTCGACCAGCGAGTCCACGGCATCGCCCAGGCGCTGCGGGCCTCAGGTCAGGCGTGCGGCATCGTCGAGGCCACCTGCTCGCGCGGGGTGGCGGGGATTTCTGGTTCGACGGTCGTCGTCAACCTGCCGGCCTCCCGGGCGGCGCTTCGCGACGGCCTGGCCACCCTCCCGCCGCTGGTCCACCACCTGATCTCGCAACTGCAGAAGCACAGCGCCTAAATCATGGCCAGCCCGAGAAAGCTGCGCCGCGTGGTGCGGCGCAGCGCTGTCGATTATGACCGCAGCGCAGATACCCCTGGGAGCTGGGCCGATCGTGAGCCCAGCGTGTTGAACTTCCTCGACGGCGAAGAGGTTGCAGACGACACCCACGACACAGAGGAAGGGGCGGTCGATCGCCTTCTCGACGAACGACCGCCCCACTACGGCGGCGACTAAAAGCTCACCCGGCGTTAGTCCTCGGCCCGGTGCGCTCCGCCGGTGGAGGGGTTGTTGGCGGAGGCGCGCTCGTCGGCAAGCAAATCCCGAATCTCGGTGAGTAGCTGGGTCTCGGTCGGGTCCTCGGCCTCCTCCTCGACGCCGGAGCGGCGCTTCTGCAGCTCCTGGAGCTTGTTCATCGGCATGACGATGAAGAAGTAGACCACGGCGGCGATCAGCAAGAAGTTGATCACCGCGGTGATGATGGCGCTGAAGTCGATGGTGGTGGCGACGTCGTCGGCACGCAGCTGGATGGACAGGCCGCCGACCTCCGGGTCGCCGAGGACAGCGATGAGCGGGTAGATGAAGTTGTCCGTGAGAGCCGTGACGATGTTGGTGAAGGCGGCGCCGATGACCACGGCGACGGCCAGGTCGATGACGTTGCCGCGCATGATGAATTCTTTGAAGCCCTGCAGCGTGGTGGAGCCCTTTCTCAGAACAAAGCCGTGGACTGTCCACGGACACAGTGCGCACTGATTATAGGGGGAACTAATTCTGGGAGGCGAGCCCAGCCGCGGAAGTGAGAACAACGCCCAAAGGGGAAGTCAATGAGGCCGAGGCCACAGTCTGGGCGTCGTGCTCGGATAAAGCGATGAGCACGGTGTCGGGGTTGTCCTCATCAGCGACCACCACCCGCCCGCCGCGCGCCAGCACCGAGGAGGCGCCGTCCTCCTCGCTGGGGCTGGTGAGGATGGTGACGGTATCGCCATGGCTAAGCAGGTTCACCGTGGCGGGATCGGCCAGGCGCACCGGCACCACGGTGGTGACCTCGGGGGCGCCTTCGCCATTAGCAGCGTCGTTGAAAGACTGCACCAAGGCCGAGCCGGTGATGCGCACGTCGGTGACTATTTCGCCGCGCCCGGCCGCCGTGACGACGGTACGCCCCGCGGCGGCCTCGGGGTCGGTGATGGCGCCGTCGGGAATCGCCTCGGCCGGGATACTCACAAGCCGCAAATCCTCTACGGTGACCGTGTCCCCAGCGGCCAGCGCCCGGGAGAAGACGACCACCTGCGGATCGCTGCGCAGCGTACCACCGATAGCGACGAGTACGGCGACGATAACCAAGATAGCGGCGATGAAACGGCGAATCAGCAGGCTGCGCCGGTAGCCGGGGCGGGAGAAAAACGCGGGAAGCTGCATAACTCCCTTAGACCCGCGCCGGCGCCCCACGGTTCCCTCGGCACGCACTGCCTAGCGGAAGTCCGTAATTCCTTCCGGGGTAATGGCCATGTCGACGTGCTCGTCATGGTCCTCGGCGATGACTTTGTCTGTGATCTCGCCGGAAAACTGCAGGGCCACGGTCAGGGGCGTGCGCCCGTCGCCCGCCAGCGAACGCAGCTCCTGCAACGTGCGGTCGTAGTAGCCGCCGCCGCGGCCCAAGCGCACCCCTCGTTCAGAGACCGCCAGCGCGGGAACGAAGACCACCGAGCACTCGAGTAGCGCGGAGGTATCGCGATAAGGCTCCAACGGTTCGACGATGCCCAGCGAACCGGTGCGCGTGCGCTCGGGATCCTGGTAGCGGCCCCACTCCAGGCGGCCCTGAGGGCGGGTGACCGGCAGATAGAGGGTGTGTACCTCGCTGCGCAGCGTCTCGACGAGCAGGCGGCCACCCGGCTCGGTGGCCTGGGGATGATAGGTCGCCACGCGTACCGGATGCGCGGGTTGGGCGCGCACCAGGGCGACGGCGAAAGAGATCACGGCGGCCGATTGGCGGTCGATGTCGGCGGTGTTAAGGGCCCGGCGGGCGTCGGCAAGCTGGCGGCGCAGCTGGGTCTTCGCGTTCTTGTCCGCGTTAGCACTCATGGCTTCCAAGCCTAAAACACCGCAGTCTTCGCCCGCTTTCGGGCGGGTTAGTGCACCGATGCCGCGGCGGAGAACGGTAAGGTCAAACTATGGCTGAACCGACTGAGAAGTCCCGCAACGGTGTGCGCACCGTGGTTGTCCCCGCCGCCGGCATGGGCACCCGATTCCTGCCCGCGACCAAAACGGTCCCGAAGGAGCTGCTGCCGGTGGTCGACACCCCCGGTATCGAGCTGATCGCGGAAGAGGCTTCCCAGCTGGGGGCCAGCCGGCTCGCGGTGATCACCGCCCCGAACAAAGACGGCGTCCTCGATCACTTCGGTGAGTTCCCGGAACTCATCGCCACGCTCTCGGAGCGCGGTAAGGATACCCAGGTGGTCAAGGTGAAGCGGGCCGCGGAGCTGATCCACCCGGTCGCCGTCGTGCAAGACCGCCCGCTGGGCTTGGGTCATGCGGTCGGGCTGGGGGAGGAGGCCCTCGATGAGGACGAGGACGTCTTCGCGGTCATGCTCCCCGATGATCTGGTGTTGCCTTATGGGGTCGTTGAGAAGATGGCCCGCGTGCGCCAGGAGTTCGGCGGCTCCGTGCTCTGCGCCTTCGACGTCGCCCGCGAAGAGGTCTTCAACTACGGCGTCTTCGCGGTCGAGGACGTCGCCGGCGATGCCGGCGTGCCGGGCACCCGGGTGAAGAAGGTCACCGGCATGGTGGAGAAACCGGACCCGGAGGACGCGCCGTCGACGTTCGTCGCCGCCGGGCGCTACCTGCTCGACCGGGCGATCTTCGACGCACTCAAGCGCATCTCCCCGGGCAAGGGCGGTGAGCTGCAGCTGACCGACGCCATCGAGCTGCTCATCCAGGAGGGTCACCCGGTGCATGTCGTCGTCCACGAGGGCTCCCGCCACGATTTGGGCAACCCGGCCGGCTACATCCCCGCCAACGTCGACTTCGGTCTGCACCACGAGACCTATGGTCCTGCCCTCTACCGCGCGATTAAGCAGATCGTCACCGATTACGAGAAAGAAAACGGTCTCGCTTAACCTCGCTTATCCCCGTTATGCCTGAACGCTGATGGCCCCGGCGAGGGCTAGACTACGTTAGGCTCAACCGATTTCCGCTTGTCCGAAGCCTGTTAAAAGGAGTGCCGCATGAGGTCCGTCGAGGAACAGCTGGCGATCATGACCGATGCCGCCGTGACTCCGGAACCGGTGCGCACCACCATCGCGGAGGCCCTCGGTTTGCGCTCGGCGGAGGAGGTCCAGGCCACCCAGCCGCTGCCGAGCTTTGCGCAGGCGGCGGTCGACGGCTACGCGGTTCGCGCCGTCGACGTCGGCGGCGAGAAGTCGCTGACCCGCCGGGCACCGGAGACAGAGGGCGAGGAGGGCGATGAGCCCGTCGAGATCGAAGCCCCTCAGGTCACCACGTCGCTGCCGGTCGTCGGCGAGGTGCCGGCGGGATCCCGGCAGTCGTTGAAGCTGCACCCCAACCAGGCGGTGCGCGTGCACACGGGCGCGCCGATCCCGACGCTCGCTGATGCGGTCTTACCCCTGGAATGGACCGACCGCGGGCGCAAGCGCGTGACCGCCCACCGCCCGGTGCGCTCCGGGGACTTCGTGCGCCGCGTGGGCGATGACATCCAGCCCGGTGACGTCGCGGTGAGCGCCGGCACCATCTTGGGCCCTGCCCAGATCGCGCTGCTGGCCTCCGTGGGCCGCGCGAAGGTCTTGGCCTATCCGCGTCCGCGCGTGAGCGTTCTATCTTTCGGCCACGAACTCGTCGACATCGACCGTTCGCCGGAACTCGGCCAAGTCTATGACGTCAACTCGCACTCCCTGTCCGCCGCGGCGGCCGAGGCGGGTGCCGACGTCCAGCGCGTCGGCATCGCCGCCGGAGAGCCCCGCCGGCTGCGCGAGATCATCGAAAACCAGATGCAGCGCAGCGAGCTCATCGTCATCTCTGGTGGCGTCGGCGGCGCCGGGGCCGAGACCATCCGCGAGGTACTCGAAGAGCTCGGCGAGATCGACACCACCCGCGTGGCCATGCACCCTGGCTCCGTCCAAGGCTTCGGGCTTTTGGGCCGCGAGCGCATCCCGGTGATGCTTCTGCCGTCGAACCCGGTCTCCGCGCTCGTCAGCTTCGAGGTCTTCGCCCGGCCGCTTCTGCGCGCCTCCCAGGGCAAGCGGGCTACCGAACGTCGCGTCGTGCGGGCGCGCTCCGTCGGTCATGTGGATTCGATCGCCGGGCGCCGTGGCTTCGTGCGCGCCCGTCTCATGCGCGATGCCGATACCCAGGACTACCTCGTCGAGGGTCTCGGGGGTGCCACCGGCGCGCCCGCCCACCTGCTGGCCGGTCTCGCGGAGGCGAACTCCATGATCCGCATCCCCGAAGACGTCACCGAGATTCGCCCGGGCGACATCGTGGACGTCATCTTCTTAGCGCAGCGTTCGTGATGCTCGATCCTTTCCGCCGAGTAGGCACCATGCGGGGTCCAGCCACCGCCGAACCCGATGCCGTGCACCCCGGCTGGCCCGAGGCGACCGGCACCGTCGTCATGCCCAGCGGCGACGAGGTGCGCCTGCGGCCGCTGGTGGCGCGCGACGGGCAGGCGTGGGCGTCGACACGCGTGGTGGACAAGGCGTGGCTCAAGCCGGTCGAGCCCACCCAGCCGGGCACCTGGATCGAGGCGCATGACGACGCCGCGTGGCGCCGCAACTTCCGCAACCTGCGCGATCACGCCCAAAACGGGCGGGTCGTGCCCCTGGTTATCGAGGTCAACGGCGATTTCGCGGGGCAGGTGACCATCGGCAACATCCAGCACGGGTCGATTTCGGAGGCCTGGATCGGCTACTGGGTGTATTCCGCGCACATGGGCAAAGGGATCGCCACAGCCGCCTGTGGGTTGGGTACCGATCACGCCTTTCAGCGCATCGGGCTGCACCGGCTGACCGCCACCTACCTGCCGGATAACCCGGCCTCGGGGAGGGTGCTGGCGCACAACGGTTATCGCGAGGAGGGTTATCTCACCGGCAACCTGCATATCGACGGCCGGTGGCGCGATCACCACTTCGTCGCGCAGCTGGTGGATGAGTACCCGACGACCTGCATCGAAAGACTCATGGTGGCCGGCCGGGTCACGGCGTGGCGGTAAAAGAGCCGGGGGATCGCGGCTAAAATCGAGCAGACGGACACATCCCGATATTGATGCTGAAAAGGCATGAGAGAGGTCGTCGCAGAACATGTCCCCGACACTGATCATCATCCTGATCATCGTGGTCTGGTTGATCGTGCTCGCCCCGCTGCTGTTGCGCGGGCAGAAGCCGATCCACAAATCCGGCGAGGCTTTCGACGACACCCGCGTCCTCCACGAAGGCGGCACCGGTTCGCTGAGCTCGAGCCGCCGGCCGCGCGTGAGCCCCGCCGACGTGCGGGTGCGGGAAGACGAGGACTACGAACTCGTCGAGGCCGAGGCTGATCCCGTCGAGGACGAAGAGCAGTTGCTTATCGACGAACCGTCCCACCGCGTACGGCAGCAGGAGCAGCCGGCCGAGCAGGTGGTCGACGGGGAGGTCGTCGAGGCTGAGGCTGAGACTGAGACGGCTGCGGATACCGACGGTGTCGGCGGATCGACCGCGTATAGCGTGCTGAAGGCCCGCGAGGATGCCGACGCACAGGAGGCGGAAGGTGCCGATGAACTGCGCGGCGGCGAGTACCCGGTGGACGAGTCCTACACCAACCCCGGCGACCTGCTGCACCCCTACGCCCGCGCCGAGGCTGCCGACGATGCGCACGAAGAGGCGGCTGAGACGGGGGCCGAATACCAGAAATCCGCTGAGCGAGCCGCGGATGTGGAGGCCGAGGACCTCACCGACGACGATGTCGCCTTCGCCCGCTCCCGCAGCGGCCGCGGCGGCTGGGACCCGGAGCGCGATCAGAAGCGTTCCGACGACCTCTACGCCCGCCGTCGCCGCACCCTCGCCGGCCTGGCCGTGGCGGTGGTGCTGACCGTGGCGCTCGGCATCATCGTCGGCGGCTGGGCGTGGACGCCGGCCGTGGTGGCGCTCGTGCTCACCGGCGCCTACCTCGTGGCGCTGCGCAGCCAGGTCCGCTCCGAGAACGCGCTGCGCCGGAGGCGACTGCAGCATTTAAAGCGGGCGCGGCTGGGCGTTCGTCAGTCAGGAGTGCCCCGCCAGTTGCGCCGCCCCGGAGCCGTCGTGATGGAAATCGACGACGATAGCCCTGACTTCGACCACCTGCCCACCGCCCGTCCGGGCGACTTCTATGACGACGACGGCAACTCCTCGCGCCTGCATGCCGCCGGCTAGGTGAGCGCCTCAGCGGCTGAACCTCTTCTACTTCTTCGAGGACTTCTTCAAGGGCGGCTTCGTCTTCTGTGCGGTGGCCTGGTCGCTGCAGAAGAGGCGGCGACAGATTCGGGGTAGGTGGTAGCAGGTTTCCGGCTACGTGGTCGCCCCTTAGTTCCGGCGCATCTCTGGTGCGTGGCCCTGTAGTTCGGTGTTTTCTGTGTGATTAGTGAAGGGGATTCTTCTCCTTTTTGGGCGTACAGAGATTGCGGCGATACACTTGATTCCACGCTGTAATCGCACCCCGAAATATCTCATGTCGGAGTGTACTTACCGCAGTGTTCCTTGCATCTTGGTGATCGGAGTCTGAAAAGAATTGCGGGACCGCCGCCTTGGCTTACTGGCGGAGGTGAAGAAAACGAAACACACCTACGACTATGCCGCGGCATAGTGCGGAGCGGGTTTTACGCACGTGCGTAATCGGGAATTGATGAATCCCGGGGAATTCATAGGTGCACGAGACACATTGCCGCCTGAGGCTTTTGGTTTTACGCACGGTCGTAAAACAGGCGCTGGCTGTCGGCACCGCTCGTCCTTCGCCCGGGCAGGACTGTCGTAACGACCCCGTAACCACGGCAGCTCCAGAATTCCTCCAGAATTCCTATGCCGTGGCATAGGGTGGTCTCTGGTTTTTACGCACGTGCGTAATCGGGAATCAATGGATCGCTGGAAACTCATAGGAACACGAGTCACATCGCCGCCTGCGGCCTCTGGTTTTTACGACGTGCGTAAAACGGGCGCCGGCTGTCGGAGTCGCTCGTCCTTCGCCCGGGTAGGACGGCCGCAACGACCTCTTAACCACGGCAGCCTCAGAATTCCTATGCCGTGGCATAGGGTGGTCTCTAGTTTTTAACGCACGTGCGTAATCGGGAATTGATGAATCCCGGGGAATTCATAGGTGCACGAGACACATTGCCGCCTTAGGTCCCCGTAACCGAGGATGCCGTGCGGCGAGCACTAGTGCCGTCGCGCTCGGGGTCTGCGGAGGGGATCCTGGGAGAACTGCCGGGGCCTGGGCAGTGGCAGCCGAGCGTCGGACGGTTGCTACCAACTCCTCGGAAACCGCCGCTACCTTCTTAAATCACCGCGGCGAAGGAAGTATGGGATGCCGCCAGGCCGAGCGGCCGAATTATGCCATGGCATAGTTTTCCGCAAAGGGCGCTGGGCACTGACTGGTGTATTCACCATGCGGCACTGTCCCTAGATTTTTCGTACGTATTCGGAATACCGTGAGGTTATAGCCATAGGTACTGACCGACCTGACCGGATACGACGTTCTTCGGATTTGAGTAATTACCCGGCCGAAGTCTTTGCTAAGGCCGAAGACCACCCGGTAATGGCAACCCGCGGTGATGGGGAAGCGCCGGTACGCAGCCTCGAGAACTCGCAACACAGCGGATCACTGTCGCCACCACGAAGCACGGAACGCTCGTTGAGCGCATGATCGAGGCATTCTCCTGGATGCCCGCATTATCGCCGGTAGACCGTGAAGCATGCAGCGTACGAGCTTTTTGACACTGCGCGAGCATCGTTTTCGACTGGGAAGGCGCACTTAGTGTTGGCGGAATTGAATTCCTGGAGGGAAACAGCCGTGGCACTCGCCGCAGGCTTGGGTAGTGCGGAGCCCGAGTGGCTCGAGGACTCCGAGGAAGCAGAGCGGCCGTGACGTGATAGCCGCGTAGAAGCGCTTAATCCTCCTTATCCTTCGCCTCCTTCTTCCTCTGGCCCGGGTTGTTGGGGACGGGCGATCCGGGCCGGTTGGCGTGCCACTCCTTCACCTCGTTCGCATCCCACAGTGGCATCCGGGCACCGAGATTAGTTACAGGCTTCGGGGTGCGGCCCTGAGAGTTGTAATTACGCCAGGCAGAAGCGCTCACGTCGAGGTACGCGGCGCAGTCGACCACGCGCCAGAGCTCGTTTCCGGTGTTTTGTCATGGATGACGGGGGTGATGGTCATGGGGGCGTCCTTTTCTGTTGAAGTTTAAAGTAGAGTATAGCGCGATATCGCACTGCTTGTCAGGGGGAAACCAAAATCATCGACGTCCCCGAGGACCCCCACTGAGCTAGCCTGCGGCCTCCGCATCATCCCACACTCCGGAGCTGCCGCGCCGGTGCGAGTCCATCAGATGCGTATCGATCACCCCGATCGCCTCCATGAGCGCGAACATGATCGTCGGGCCGACGAAGGTGAAACCATACGACTTTAGCTCTTTGGCCAGCGCCTTCGATTCCTCGGAGCTCGAGGGGATCTCGTCGACAGTGGTGGGGTAGTAGTTCTCCTCCGGCTGGTAGGACCAGACGATGTCGGCGAGGCTCGTGCCCTCCTTTTGCAGCTGAAGCGTGGCCCGGGCGTTGGTGATCGCGGCGCGGATCTTCTTTTCGTTGCGGATGATCTCCGGATTATCCAGCAACCGGGCGACGTCATCCTCGCCGAATCTTGCCACTGTGTCGATATCGAAGTGGGCGAAGGCTTCCCGGAACGCCTCCCGCTTGGCCAAAATCGTGCGCCAGGACAGCCCGGCCTGGAAGCCCTCCAGGCACAGCCGCTCGAAAACGGACTGATCATCATAAACAGGCATGCCCCACTCGGTGTCGTAGTAGTAGCGCAGGAGCTCATCACGCGCGGCCCACGGCGGGCGGGCCAAGCCGTCCTCGCCGATGATGACCCCGGTGGCGGTCGTGGACTCTGTGCTCTCTGTGGTGTTTTCTCCCATGCCTTATCCGACTGCTCCTTCCTCCCTGCGGTTCCCGGCCTCGAAGTCGAGCAACCACCGCTTCTTAGCGATACCGCCGCGGTAGTTACCGAGGCTGCCATCCGAGCGCACAACCCGGTGACACGGCAGGATAATCGGCACCGGGTTTCTGGCACACGCGGTTCCGGCGGCGCGCACCGCCCGCGGCGCACCGGCGGCCTGCGCCAGTTCAAAGTAGCTGAGCGTGTCCCCATAAGGAATCTCCGCCAGCGCCTGCTGGGCCCGGGACATGAAACCTTCGCCCGGGATATCCACCGGCGTGCGGAAACGCCTCAAGCGGCCGGCGAAGTAGTCGGCGAGCTCTGTGGCCGCCTGCTGCGCGTAGCCACCAGCGGCCGCACCAGCCCCGGCTGCGGTGAGCCCGTGGGGCGTGGGGTCGTCGGCAAGCAATACAAAGCGCACCCCGAGGGGCGAGGCATAAAGGGTGAGCACGCCGATCGGGGTGTCGATGATGCGCTTCGCCAAGCTGCTCATAGGATTCCACGCTACCTGCGGGCCGGCGTGCCGAAAGCATGCCCAGCGATGTTGTACCCTTGCGACATGGACAAACCGGTGGTGAGGGATGCGAGCCTGCTGATTCTGCGCCTTGTCCTCGGGATCATCTTTGTCGCGCACGGCTACGACAAAATCTTTCTGACCGGATTAGTCGAGACCACCGGCCAGTTCTCCGCGTGGGGGGTCCCGCAGCCGCAGCTGTCGGCCTACCTCGTCGCCGGCGTCGAACTCATCGGCGGCGCGCTCATGGTGCTCGGGCTTCTGACCACGTTCGTCGCTGGGATTCTCCTGCTCGTGGTGGCGGCCGCAGGGTATTTCGTGCACCTGCCCAACGGGTTATTCGTGGCGGATAACGGTATCGAGTTCGTCGCTGTGCTCGCCGCGGCGCTGCTGGCCATCGTCGTGTTCGGCCCTGGGCGGGCGAGCGTGGACGGAGCGCTGGAGTAGATGGTCGATCACGAGCAGGTCCAGGCCGCGGTCTCGGCGCGTCTCGACGGCGAGCCCACCGGCCTCGACGACGACGTCATCGACGCCCACCTCGCGGGCTGCGCCGAATGCCGCCGCTTCGCCGAGCAGGCTGCCCGCATGTCCGGTTCGCTGCGCTATGTCGAACCGCGTGACGACGGCATGTCTCCACCCCACGACCTCTCCGAAACGATCCTCGCCCAGGTGGAGCCGGAGTGGCGCCGGCGCGACTCGAACCGCCGGGCGGGCCTCGCTATCGGCCGGGTGGTGCTCACCGTGCTGGCGCTGCTGCACGGGTTGTGGGCGGTCGGGGCGCTGATCTCTACCGGCGGCCTGGCCCCGGTGAGTAGCGACGGCACCGTCCTCGCCCCCGCGGCAGAGCCGGAGCTGATGCGCCTCCTCGTCGAATCCGCCGGGCTGCGCTTCGCCCTGGCCGTGGCGCTGGCCTTCGGCGCTTGGAAACCCGGGCTGATCGCCGGCATCGCGATCATCCCCGCGACACTAACGGCCTTCCTCATCGGTTTTACGGCGCGCGATCTGGTGCTGGGCACCGTCGGCACCCCACAGTTGGCGTTGCTGGCGCTGCTGGTCGTCACTGTCCTGGCTCTGGCGGGGACCTGGCTGGCCGATCGCGGGGTGGCTTTAAAGCGCGCGTGGCGCACCCTCGGCGCCGACCCGCGCTAAGTGCTCGCTGTGCGTCTACAACCAGCTCGGCAGCCACATGATCTGCTGGAAGTACCAGTCCGGGATGATTACTCCGTAAAGGATCGGGGAGAAGTAGGCGAACATCGCCACGACCGCCGAGAGGTAGATGATCACCACGAACGTGCCCGAGGTGATCGGTGTCAGCGAGATCCAGTGCAGGAAGCGCAGCCTACGTCCGCCGCCGACCATGTGCCCTAAAGCGAGGGCGAGTAGGACGATCGTAAACGGCACGAGCGCGGTGGCGTAGAAGAAATACATCTGGCGGTCGAAGTTGATCAGCCAGGGGATGAACCCGGCGCCGAAGGCCACGAGCGGGATCACGAAGCGCCGGTCGCGGCCGATGGTGACTCGCCACAGTCCCCAGAGCAGCACCGGGACGGTGAGCCACCAGATGATCGGGGTCCCGAAGAGATAGATCATCGACCGGCAGCTGCCGGCCGCGCAGTCGATGCCGGTCGAGGAGTAGTAGAGGACCGGGCGCGTGGCCGCCAGCCAGGACCACGGCTTCGAATCCCAGGGGTGGGAGTGCCCGCCGGAGCTGGTGAGCTCGCTATGAAACTCCAGCACCGAGAGGTGGTAATACAGCCAGCCGGCCACGGCATCCGGAAAAAGCTGCAGCACAGAATCGGAGGCGATGGTGCCATCGGTGGCTGCGTGCCGGTAGACGGAGGTCTCGGAGGCGAACCACGCGCGGTAGGAAAAGATGTAGAGCAGCGCGGGGACGAGCACCAGCGATGCCAGCGCCGGCAGCGTATCGCGCACGAGGGTGCCCACGACATAGCGGCGCACCCCGTAGCGGCGGCGGAGATACAGATCCTGCAGCACGCTCATCAACCCGAAGAACGCGATGTAATACAGCCCGGACCACTTCACCGCCAGCGCCAGGCCCAGCAGCACGCCCGCGCCGAAGCGCCACCATCGAAACCCCAGCCGGGGCCCGAAGTCGCTGGTGTGGATGAGGCGGGCGAGGTAGGCGTCGTGAAGCCGGTGGCGCATCTGCTCGTGGTCCCGCGCGAGGCACACCGCCGCGGCGACCACCAGCATCACCTGGAAGGCGTCGAGCATGCCGAACTTCGCGGAGACCAACAGCACCCCGTCGCAGACGGCGATGATGCCGGCGAACGCCGCGACCTGCCAGGAGTGTGAGAGCCGGCGCGTCAGCTCCATGATGAGAACGACCGTGGCCACCCCGGCGAGCGCGACTATAAAGCGCCAGCCCAGCGGCGTATATCCGAACAGCGCCTCGCCGAGCGCGATGAGTTGCTTACCCAGCGGGGGATGCACCACGAGTCCGTAGCCGGGGTTCGATTCGATGCCGCCGAGGAAGGGGTTCTCGAAGCTTTCCACCATGTCGTAGGCCTGTGGGGCGTAGTGCTTCTCGTCGAAGACGGGGGTGCCGCTGACCTCGGGGTTCGTCAGGCCTACGAAACGGGTGATCAGCGCGGCCAGCGCGATGAGGGCGGTGGAGAGATAGTCGGCACGCCCCCACGCGTAACGACGCGGCGTCGGCGGGGGTGGGGCCGGGCGCGAACGTCGCGCGGTGGCCATCGTGCGGGTACTCACCACGACGAGTCTAGGGCAGAAGTGTGTCATGCTGGGGGACATGACTCACGCCTCTTCGCACCTGCCGCGCGGCGTCATCGTCGCCGCCACGCCCCTAGGCAACATCGAGGATGCCTCGCCCCGGCTCAAGCAGGCGCTCTCGCAGGCGGAGGTCATCGCCGCGGAGGACACCCGGCGCACGCGCGCGCTCGCGGCGGCGCTCGGCGTCGAGATCACCGGCCGGGTGGTGTCCAACTTCGATCACAACGAGGAGGCGCGCGTCGCCAAGCTTCTCGACGACGCACGCGCCGGCTCCGTCGTCATCGTCACCGACGCCGGCATGCCGCTGGTCTCCGACCCGGGCCTGGCGCTGGTCGACGCCGCTCACGACGCCGGCATCCCCGTCACCTGTCTGCCGGGCCCCTCGGCGGTGCCGACCGCTTTGGCCCTGTCAGGCTTGAACGTCGGGCAGTTCATCTTCGACGGCTTCGCCCCGCGCAAGGCCGGCGCGAAGCGGAGCTGGCTGGAATCGCTGGTGGGGCAGCCGCGGGCGGTGTGCTTCTTCGAATCCCCGCACCGGATCGCCGATACCCTCACCGTCGCCGCCGAGGTGTTGGGCGCGCGCCGGGCGGCGGTGTGCCGGGAGCTGACGAAGACGTTCGAGGAGGTCGTGCGCGGCGATCTGGCGGAGTTGGCGCAGTGGGCGGCCGAGGGTGCTAAGGGGGAGATCACGGTCGTCATCGAAGGCGCGCGCGAGCAAGAGACCACGCTGGATATCGCGGATCTGGTGGAAAACGTCGAGGCCCAAGTCGCCGCGGGAGTGCGGCTGCGTGACGCCTGCAAACAGGCGGCGGCGGGCACCGGGGTGAAGAAGCGGGAGCTTTATGACGCCGTCATCCACGCCCGCGATGACAAGCGCTAAACTAGATCGTTACAGAATTGTAATAAATAAAGTCCGGGTTACTGGCGTAGCCAGCCCTTTTGTTGCCTCGTTGTTATCGCGGTCACGCCGCTGATCAGCGCTTTCGATCAATGAATCTGTGAGTAAACGAAAGCTGAGCTTGATATATCCCGGGAGTCCGCCACAATAGGTTGACATGTCGACGCCTCAGGAAGATCTCACCTACGGCAAAGGTGGGCCAAATACCACCGAGGCCGGTACCGACGAGTATCGGCCGATCAAGGAAGGGCTCGCCGCGACGAGTGCGACCTCGCAGCTGGCCGCGATGCTGCACGATTCCGATGCGCTCGACGCCGCCGATACCGGCGAGCAGAGGGTCGTTCTCGCGTCGGAGGACAAGACCGCGAGCATCGACTGGAAGATTGTCGTCCCGGCCGCCGTCCTGGCCCTGACCGTCGTGCTCTGGGGCCTGGTGGGCGCCGAGAGCTTCGGCAACTTCGCCACCGACGCCTTCAACTGGGTCTTGGGCAACGTCGGCTGGGCCTTCGTGCTGTTCGGCACCATCTTCGTCGCCTTCGTCTTGGTGATCGCGTTCAGCCGCTTCGGCACGATCAAGCTCGGCGCCGTCGACGAGGAACCGGAGTTCCGGACCGCCTCGTGGGTCGCCATGATGTTCGCCGCCGGCATGGGCATCGGCCTGATGTTCTACGGTGCCTCCGAGCCGCTGGCCTTCTACAACGACGGCGTGCCCGGTTCCGGTACCGAGGACGTCGGCGCCTCCATGGCGCAGGCGATGTTCCACTGGACGCTGCACCCGTGGGCGATCTACGCGATCGTCGGCTTGGCCATCGCCTACTCCACCTTCCGTATCGGTCGCCGCCAGCTCATCTCCTCGGCGTTCGTCCCGCTGATCGGTGAGCGCAACGCCAATGGCGTCGTCGGCAAGGTCATCGACATCCTGTCGGTGTTCACCACCATCTTCGGTACCGCCTGCTCGCTGGGCCTCGGCGCCCTGCAGATCCGCTCCGGTCTGGAGTCCTCCGGCTTCGTCGATAACCCGGGCAACGCGGTCATCATCACCATCGTCGCCATCCTCACCCTGGCGTTCGTGCTCTCCGCGATCTCGGGCGTGGGCAAGGGCATTCAGTACCTGTCCAACCTGAACATGGTCCTGGCCGCCCTGCTGGCGATCTTCGTGTTCGTCGTCGGGCCCACCATCGTCCAGCTCAACCTCATCCCGACCGCCGTCGGCTCCTACATCCAGGACTTCTTCAAGATGGCCAGCATGACGGCCGACGCCGATGCCTCCGGCTTTACCGAGGAATTCCTCTCCGGCTGGACCATCTTCTACTGGGCATGGTGGATCTCCTGGTCGCCGTTCGTCGGCATGTTCCTGGCACGTATCTCCCGCGGCCGCTCCATCCGTGAGTTCTGCTTGGGCGTCACCCTCGTCCCGGCGGGCCTGTCCACCGTGTGGTTCGCCATCTTCGGTGGCACCGCCATCCAGATGGAGCAGGACGGCCAGTCCATCGTCGGCGGCGGCACCACCGAGGAGCAGCTGTTCAACCTTCTGGCCAACCTGCCGCTGGGTGAGGTCGTCGCGGTGGTTGCGATCATCCTGCTGGGTACCTTCTTCATCACCTCCGCCGACTCCGCGTCGACGGTCATGGGCTCGATGTCCCAGCGCGGACGCTCCGATGCCAACCCGTTCCTCTCGGCGACCTGGGGTGTCATCGCTGCGCTCGTCGGCATGACCCTGCTCATCGCCGGCGGTGACGATGCTCTCAACGCCCTGCAGAACGTCACCATCGTCGCGTCCACCCCGTTCCTGTTAATCATCATCTTGCTGATGATCAGCATCGTGAAGGATCTCTCCAACGATGTGATCTACCAGGACTACCGCGAGAGCCAGCGCTTCCAGCGCCAGATGGCCATCGAGCGCCGCCTGCACCGCGAGAAGACCTACCGCGAGGCTCAGAAGGTCCGCCACGACAGCATCATGCGCCGCCGCCGCGAAGACGAAGAGCAGCGAGAGCGCACCAACAACTAGCCTTCGGCTGTCATTCACGAGGCGCTACATAACCGCCGCATCCCGTTGAAGGGGGCGGCGGTTTTCTCATCTCTTGTCCTTCCTTCCGGGGCCGTCGGTTGCCCCGGGGGCCGGCTAAATTAAGCTGGTGGCCATGACTGAGCCTGACACCACCAACCCCGTACTCGTGTGCGTGGCGTGGCCCTATGCCAACGGCCCCCGCCACATCGGACACGTCGCCGGCTTCGGCGTCCCCTCCGACGTCTTCGCCCGCTTCCAGCGCATGCAGGGTCGCGACGTGCTGATGATCTCGGGTACCGACGAGCACGGCACCCCACTTTTGGTGCAGGCCGACAAGGAGGGCGTGCCGGTGACCGAGATGGCGGATCGCTACAGCCGCCAGATCGTCGAGGACCTGGCCGGGCTGTGCCTGTCCTATGACCTCTTTACCCGCACCACCACGCGCAACCACTACGCCGTGGTCCAGGAGCTCTTCCGCGGTCTCTACGACAACGGCTACATGATCCGCCAGACCACCTTGGGCGCGATCTCCCCGTCGACCGGGCGCACCCTGCCGGATCGCTACATCGAGGGCGAGTGCCCCATCTGCCACGCCGACGGCGCCCGCGGCGATCAGTGCGATGACTGCGGCAACCAGCTCGACCCGGCGGATCTGATCAACCCCGTCTCGAAGATCAACGGCGAGACCCCGAAGTTCGTCGAGACCGAGCACTTCCTTCTGGACCTCCCAGCACTCGCCGAGGCCCTGAAGTCCTGGCTGGAAACCCGCACCGACTGGCGCCCGAACGTGCTGAAGTTCTCGCTCAACCTGCTCGAGGACCTACGCCCGCGCGCCATGACCCGCGACATCGACTGGGGCATTCCCATCCCCGTCGAGGGCTGGCAGGACAACGGGGCGAAGAAGCTCTACGTCTGGTTCGACGCGGTGGTGGGCTATCTGTCCGCCTCCATCGAGTGGGCGCATCGCTCCGGCGACCCGGAGGCCTGGCGCAAGTTCTGGCAGGATCCCGATACCCCGGGCTATTACTTCATGGGCAAGGACAACATCACGTTCCACTCCCAGATCTGGCCCGGCGAGCTTTTGGGCTATGCCGGCAAGGGCGCCCACGGCGGCCAGAAGCATCGCTACGGCGAGCTGAACCTGCCCACCGAGGTCGTCTCCTCGGAGTTTCTCACCATGAGTGGCTCGAAGTTCTCCTCCTCGAAGGGCGTGGTCATCTACGTCAAGGACTTCCTGCGCGACTTCGGCCCCGACGCCCTGCGCTACTTCATCAGCGTTGCCGGCCCGGAGACCACGGACACCGACTTCACCTGGGACGAGTTCGTCCGCCGCATCAACAACGAGCTCGCCAACGGCTGGGGCAACCTGGTCAACCGCACCGTGTCCATGGCGTACAAGAACTACGGCGCCGTGCCCACCCCGGGCGAGCTCGAGGATTCCGATCGTCGCCTGCTGGATCTGGCGAAGGCATCCCTCGACGAGGTCGCCGGTTTCCTCGCCGCGGCAAAGTTCAAAAACGGCATCAACGCCGCCATGCGCGTCGTCGGCGAGGCGAACGCGTATATCGCCGAGCAGGAGCCCTGGAAGCTCGCGAAGGATGACGCACAGCGCGATCGCTTGGCGACGGTTTTGTGGACCGCCCTCCAGGTGGTCAGCGATTGCAACGTCATGCTCACCCCCTACCTTCCGAAGATGGCCCAGGCCGTCCACGAAACGCTGGGGCGCGACGGGGTGTGGGCCGCGATGCCCGAGGTCCGCGAGGTCACCGACGACTCCCCGGAGGAGCCCGTCGGCGTCGGCCTGCCGGAAGCTCACCGTTCCTATGCCATCATCACCGGCGATTACACCCAGCAGCAGGCGGTGTGGGAGCGCGTCGAGGTGAGACCCGGCACCGAGCTGGCCAAGCCGAAGCCGCTGGTGACCAAGCTGGATCTCGAACTCGCCGAGACCGGCCCCGAGTGGGCCCCGGTGCACTAGTGGCTACGAAGCGCTACCTTCCTGTCGCGCTCGTGTTCGTCGCGGTCATCACCGCGGCGATGAATCTGCGCGCCGGCATCGCGGGCCTAGGCCCCGTGCTCGGTGACGTCCTCGCCTCCTTCAACGCCTCCGGCAATCTAGCCGGCATCATTACCGCGATGCCGGGCGCCTTCTTCGCGGTGATGGGCTTATCCGCCGTCCCGATCGCGCGCCGGGTGGGCCTGTCGCGCACCCTGTGGCTCGGCATGGCGATGACGCTCATCGGCACCGCCTTCCGCCCGTGGGTGAACTCCGCGTGGCCGTTCATGGCGCTGACGGCGTTCGTCGTCGCGGGCATCGCGTTGTCGAACGTGTTGCTGCCCGCCTGGATCAAGCTGCACGGCGGGCGCAACATCGTCACGCTCATGACGTTGAATACGACGTTGCTGGGAGCCTCCGGCGCGGTGGGGCCCTTGAGCGCGCTCTTTGTCGACGGCGACGACGGCTGGCGCCACGCCCTGTTCTTCTGGGTGTGGATCGCGATCGCCCAGGTAGCGGTCTGGGCCATCGTCGCGCTGCGCACCGGCTTCGACTTCCCGGACTCCGCTCAGCAGCCGGAGGCAGAGCCCGGCAAGAAGAAACGCCGCCCGGCGTCGCTGTTCAGCTCGCCGACGGCGATCTTCCTCATGGTCTTCTTCGGCCTGCAGTCGATGAACGCCTACATCCAGATGGGCTTTCTGCCCCAGATCCTCATCGACGCCGGAACCAGCCAGGCTAAGGCCTCGATCGCTCTGGCCGTGGTCGGCGCTATGAACATCCTCGGTGGCATCGTCATGCCGCCGCTGATCGATAAGGTGGCCTCGCTGGCGCCGTACATCCTGGCGATCGCGGGCTTCGCCGTGATCGGCTATCTCGGGATCCTTTTAGCGCCGACGAGCGGCACGCTCATCTGGTCGGCCATTCTGGGCTTAGGTGGCTGGGCGTTTCCCGGCGCGCTCGCCCTGATCGTGGCGCGCTCGCGGGAGCCGGAGGTCACCGCCCGGCTGTCCGGATTCGTCCAGCCGGTCGGCTATCTCTTCCCGATGGTCGGTCCCCTGATCGTCGGCGCGGTCTACACCCCGCAGGCCCCGAACTGGGCCGGCATCATCATCGCGTTGATTATCGCCTCGGTGATCCAGGGGCTGGTCGGTGCCCGCGCGGCGCGGCGCTTTTTTGTCGACGACGAGCTCGCCCGCCGCTAGAGGTATCGCCGTTAGAGCTGCTTGGCGGAGCTCCGGCGCGGGGTCTCGGCGGCTTCGGGGGAGTGGACGTCGATCTGCATGATCGTGACATCCAGGGGCTTGCCGAACTTGTAGCCGACGCCGGTGAGCGTGCCGACCTCCCAGAAGCCGACCTTCTTGTGCAGCGCGAGCGAGGCCTCGTTGGTGGCCTCGATGAACCCGATCAAGACCTTGACGTTCTTGGCCTGCCGGGCGCGCTCGACCAGGGCGGTCAGGAGCGCGGAGCCCACCCCCTTGGCGTGGATGTGGGGATTGACGTAGATGGAGTGCTCCATCGTGTGGCGATACCCGGAGGCCTCCCGGAACTGGGCGTAGGACGAGTAGCCGAGGAACTCCCCGTCGTCGCCTTCGGCGACCAACACGGGCAGTCCCTTCTGCTGCCTGCCCTTGAGCCAGGCGCGCCTTTGTTCCTCGTCATCCGGATCGCGGGCGAAGCTGGCGAGGGTGTTTTCCACCGCCCATTTGTTGATCTCCGTCAGTTGGGCGACATCGCCGTCGACTGCGTCTCGAATCAGCATGCCCACCAGGATAGGCCACTGAGTTACAGTGGGGAACCATGTCGAAAAAGAAGCCGCGTCCCACGCCCGTACCTGCGGAAACCATTGCCGGACTCATCGACGCTCACACGCACCTGGCCTCGGCCGGGGCCCGCAGCCGCGAGGAGATCGACGCCATGGTGGCCCGCGCGAAGGAAGCCGGGGTGGAAAAGATCTGCACGGTCGGCGACGGTTTGGCGGAGGCCGAGGAGGCACTCGCGGCCGCGCAGCATCATGACGCGGTCTACGCGGCGTGCGCGATCCACCCGACCCGCGCTGACGAGCTGGACGATAACGCCCGTGAGCGCCTGCGCGAGCTCGCGAGCGATGAGCGCTGCGTGGCGGTGGGAGAGGCCGGTATCGACACCTACTGGATTACCCACGAACCCGAGCGCACCGCCTCGCTCGAGCAGCAGGAGGAATCGCTGCGTTTCCACGTCGATCTCGCCTGCGAGACCGGCAAGGCGCTGATGATCCACAACCGCGAAGGCGACGAGGATCTGATGAGGATCCTGGCGGATGCACCCCAGCCCAAGGATGTCATCTTGCACTGCTTCTCCTCGCCGCTCGCCGTTGCTGAGCAGGCGCTCGAGCGTGGCTACTACCTGAGTTTCGCCGGGAATGTGACCTTCAAGCGCAACGATGAGCTGCGCGAGGCCGCCCGCATCGCCCCGGCGGAGAAGATCCTCATCGAGACCGACGCGCCCTATATGACGCCGGAGCCTTTCCGCGGTACGAAGAACTCCCCGGCGCTGATCGGGCACACCGCGAAGGTCGTCGCCGCCGCCCGGGGTGTGGAGGTCACCGAGCTCACCGCGCAGTTAAGCCGGAACTTCGATACGGTCTACGGGCTTTAAGAGCACCTCTACACCCCGTGGGGTGGTAAATATCACTCGTGCCGTTTGTGCAGGCCGGGTGTGACGGCTGGGGGACGGGTGACTTTTGTGACACTAATGTCGAGTTTTTCGCCGAAATGTTGGAAAAACGAGGCTCGTTACCTTATTGTTACGAACAGCCGCATGCCGCAGAGTGTGCACAGAAATCATCACAGTGAGTCCGGGTGGCGCCGAGCAATCGATGCGACAACCCGGGCCGGTCGAGTTGAGAACTGGAATAAATTCTTAGATGGCACAGCACAACACCCGCATCGTTTCCCCCAAGTCCACCCCGGCACGCCTGATCGCCGGCGGTGCACTGGGCGCTCTCGCGATCGGCGGCGTCGCTGCCGCTGGCTCCGATAAGGACGTCACGGTCGACTACAACGGCGAGACCCTCGCCCTGTCGACCTACGCCAAGGACGTCGCCGGTGCGCTGGAGAAGGCCGGCGTGGAGGTCAGCGCGGACGATCTCGTCTCCCCGGCCCCGGTCGAGCCGCTTGCCGACGGCGACACCATCACCGTTCACACCGTCAAGCCGGTCGCCGTCTCCATCGACGGCGCCGAGCAGACCCTGCGCTCGGCGGCCGCCACCGTCGGCGACTTGGTCAAGGAACTCGGCAACGTTCCGGCGTCCTCGGCTGTGTCCGCGGATTATGACGCCCCGCTGACCGAGGGCATGCAGGTCGATGTGACCACCCCGAAGATCGTTGCCATCAACGACGGCGGCACCGTCACCTACACCGAGATCGCCGCCGGCACCGTCGGCGATGTCCTGAAGACCCGCGGCGTGACCGTCGACTCCTTCGACCGCGTCAGCCCCTCGCTGGACACCCCGCTGACCACCAACACCGAAATCTCCATCGAGCGCGTCGATGTCAGCGAGGACTCCGAGCGCGAGGCCATCGAGGCCCCAGTCAACTATGTCGACGACCCGGAGGCCGACGCCGGCACCGAGCGCGTCGTCGAGGAGGGCACCCCCGGCGAGCGCCAGGTGCTCACCCGCACCACCTACGTCAACGGTGAGCTCGAGGGCACCGAGGTCGTCTCCGAGAAGACGATCACCGAGGCCACCCCGACCACCATCGCCCGCGGCACCCGCGTGGTGGAGGAAGACACCTCCGAGCAGGCCACCCCGGCGGCCGAGCAGGACCACGGCGGCAACACCGGCGCACCCGCACCGGCCGTGGCCAACGGCGGCGTCTGGGATCGCCTCGCCCAGTGCGAGTCCGGCGGCAACTGGTCCATCGACACCGGCAACGGTTTCTCCGGCGGCCTGCAGTTCCACCCGCAGACCTGGGCTGCCTACGGCGGTACCGCATATGCCCCGACCGCCGCGCAGGCATCGCGCGAGCAGCAGATCGCCGTCGCCGAGAAGGTCCAGGCCGGCCAGGGCTGGGGCGCCTGGCCCGCCTGCACCGCCTCCATGGGCATCCGCTAAAAAGCGCTTAGTCGACGCTTTCATCCGGCAAGAACCACCGCGTGCACAGTGGTTCTGCCGGATTTTTCTCTTGCTCCTATGCTGGGCGAGCACAAGGCACTCGAGAGATCCGGAAAGGGGTTTCACACAATGGCCGAGAACTTGAACGGAAAGACCATCGCAGTTATCGCCACCGACGGCTTCGAGGACTCCGAGCTGTCCAGCCCGGTGGAGGCGGTACGCAAGGCCGGTGCCGACGTCGTCGTCCTCTCCACCGAGGCCGGCACCATCAGCGGCAAGAACGGCACCGAGGTGAGCGTCGATAAGACCACCGCCGACGCCCGCGGCGAAGACTTCCACGGCATCATCCTGCCGGGCGGTACCGGCAATGCCGACAAGATCCGCATGGACGAGGCGGCCGTCGAGATCGTCAAGAAGCACGTGGGCGCCGACAAACCGCTCGGCGTCATCTGCCACGGCGCCTGGATCCTCACCGACGCCGACGTGCTGCGCGATCGCACCCTGACCTCCTACCCGTCGCTGAAGACCGACCTGCGAAACGCCGGTGCGACCTGGGTCGACGAGGAGGTTCACTGCGACCAGGGCCTGGTGTCTTCGCGCACCCCGGATGACCTGCCGGCGTTCAACGACAAGATCGTCGAGGAATTCGCCGAGGGGCAGCACTAACGCCTCCGGCCCGCCGGGTACTTTGGGAGCATGACCAACCCGGAGGCCCACCTACTAGGCCCAGCTGATATCCGGGCACTCGCCGACGAGCTCGGCGTGGTGCCCACGAAGAAGCTGGGCCAGAACTTTGTCCACGACCCGAACACCGTGCGCCGCATCGTCGCCGCCGCCGAGCTCTCCCGCGACGATCACGTCGTCGAGATCGGCCCCGGGCTCGGTTCCCTGACCCTCGGGCTTTTGGAGGCCGCCGACCGTGTTACCGCCGTGGAGATCGACGAAAGGCTCGCCGCCCGCCTCGAGCTGACGGCGCGGGAGCGGGCGGCGGGGCTCGCCGATAAGCTCACCGTGCTCCACCGCAACGCCTTAGAGGTTGCGGCCGAAGAGATTGATACCCCCACCGCCCTGGTGGCGAATCTGCCCTATAACGTCTCGGTGCCGGTGTTGCTGCACTTTTTGCAGACGTTTCCCACGATCACCCGGGTGCTCGTGATGGTCCAGGCCGAGGTCGCTGACCGGTTGGCCGCCGCGCCGGGATCGAAGATCTACGGCGTGCCCAGCGTGAAGGCCGCCTTCTACGGGCGGGTGCGCAAAGCTGGCGCGATCGGGCGCAACGTGTTCTGGCCCGCGCCGAACATCGACTCCGGGCTGGTGCGCATCGACATACCGGATCCGAAGGCTTCGTGGGAGGTCAGCGAAAAACTTCGCAGCCGGTTGTTCCCGCTTATCGACGCCGCTTTCGCCCAGCGTCGCAAAACCCTGCGCGCCGCGCTGGCCGGCCACTACGGCTCAGCCCCAGCGGCAGAAGAAGCCCTGGCCGCCGCCGGCATCGATCCACGCCAGCGCGGCGAGAAGCTTTCCATTAGCGATTTCGTCCGCCTCGCCCGCACGAGCACCGACCACGAAGAGAACGACTCATGAGCACGCATCCTTTCCTGCCCGTCGCCGCCACGGTGCACGCGAAGATCAACCTGTATCTAGCCGTCGGCGCCGAACGCCCCGATGGTTACCACGATCTGACCACGGTGTTTCAGTCCGTCAGCGCCCGCGATGAGGTGTCTTTAAACGTCGCGGAACAAGCGGCGCCGGGGGAGGACGTGGTGCGGGGTTTGAGCGTCGATAAGCGCCTGCCCGGTGAGGTACCCACCCATGCCGGCAACCTCGCCTGGCAGGCCGTGCGCCTCGTCGTGCAGGCCTACCGGGATCGCCATGGGCCCCGCCTGCTTCCGGGTGTGAAGATCCACATTGATAAGAAGATTCCCGTCGCCGGGGGCATGGCCGGGGGCTCGGCCGACGCCGCCGCGGCACTTGTGGCGGCCGATGCGTGGCTGGCTGTCGCCTATGGGCGTGAGCCGCTGGGGGCTCGCGGCCTTTATCCGCTGGCCCGTCAGCTGGGCGCGGATGTGCCCTTCGTGCTGGCCGGGCAGACCGCTTTTGGTACTGGTAGGGGAGATGAGTTGGTCACGATGCTCACGCGTGGTCAGTTCCACTGGGCGGTGGTGACCTCGCCGCAGGGGCTGTCCACTCCGGAGGTCTTCCAGCGTTTGGATGCGATGCGTGCCGCCGGGGATGTCGAGTGCCGAGAGCCCGACACCCAGCCGGTGGCCGAGGCGCTGGCGGCCGGGGATGTCGAGTGCCGAGAGCCCGACACCCAGCCGGTGGCCGAGGCGCTGGCGGCCGGGGATACCGAGAAACTCGCCGGCGCGCTGCACAACGATTTGCAGGCTGCGGCGCTGTCGCTGCGCCCGGAGCTGCGCAAGATCTTGCGGGTGGGCGTTTCCGAAGGCGCACTCGCCGGGCTCGTCTCCGGGTCGGGGCCGACGTGCGTGTTTTTATGCCCCGACGCACACGCCGCGGACGAAGTCGCGCAGGCTGTCGCGGCGGATAATCCCGGTACGAGGGGCATGGCGGTAACCGGTCCCGCACCGGGAGCCGAGCTCGTGAGCGCAACCCGCGCGGACTAGACTGCGAATAACCATGGCGAACCTCATCAACCTGGAGAATGTCTCTAAGTCCTACGGACTCAAAACGCTTCTCGACGGCGTCAGCCTCGGCGTGCAGACCGGCGATCGCATCGGCGTCGTCGGCCTCAACGGCGGCGGCAAGACCACCCTCTTAGAGGTCATGTCCGGCATCGAACCGCCGGATTCCGGGCGCGTGACCCACACCGGGGATCTGCGCTTGGCGGTGGTCACTCAGCGCGCCGAGCTCGACGACGATGCCACCATCGGCCACGTCGTCGTCGAACCGCTGGGCCTGCAGACCTTCGAGTGGGCCTCGAACGCGCGGGTGCGCGACGTGCTCGGCGGCCTAGGCATCGTCGAGCTGGGACTGGATACCCGTGTCGGCTCGCTCTCCGGCGGCGAGCGCCGCCGCGTCAACCTCGCCGCGGCCCTCGTGCAGGATCTCGACTTAGTCGCTCTGGACGAGCCGACCAACCACCTCGATGTCGAGGGCGTGCAGTGGTTGGCCGAGCACCTGCTGGCACGCAAGGTCGCGCTCATCGTGGTCACCCACGACCGCTGGTTTTTGGACACGGTGGCCAACCGCACCTGGGAGGTGCACGACGGCACTGTCGACTTCTACGAAGGCGGCTACAACGACTGGACCTTCGCCCGCGCCGAGCGGGCCCGCCAGGCGGAGGCGATGGAACAGCGGCGTCGGAACCTGGCCCGCAAGGAGCTGGCCTGGCTGCGCCGCGGTGCCCCCGCGCGCACCTCGAAGCCGCGCTACCGGGTCGAGGCGGCCGAAGCTCTCATCAAGGACGTGCCGCCGCCGCGCGATACCGTCGAGCTCATGGCGTTTTCGCGCCAGCGCCAGGGCAACGTGGTCGTCGAGCTGGAAGACGCCCGCATCGATTCGCCCGACGGGCGCACGCTCGTCGATCACCTGACCTGGCGACTCGCGCCGGGCGAGCGCATCGGCCTGGTCGGCGTCAACGGCTCCGGCAAGACGACGCTGCTGCGCACCATCGCCGGCGCGCACGCATTGGCCGCGGGCCGGCGGATCGAAGGCCAGACAGTGCGCCTGGGGTGGTTGCGCCAGGAACTCGACGACCTCGACGGTGATCGCCGGCTCATCGACGCCGTCGAAGACGTCGCCAGCCGAGTCCAGATGGGCACAAAGGAGCTCACGGCCTCGCAACTCGCCGAGCGCCTCGGGTTCAACGCCAAGCGCCAGCGCGACTTCATCCGCAATCTCTCCGGCGGCGAGCGGCGCCGGCTGCAGCTGACGCGCGTGCTCATGGCGGAGCCGAACTTCTTGCTTCTCGACGAGCCCACCAACGACCTCGACATCGATACGCTGCAGGAACTCGAATCGCTGCTGGACAGCTGGCCGGGCACGCTCATCGTGATCTCACACGACCGCTACCTCATCGAACGCATTGCGGATAACACCTACGCCTTATTCGGTGACGGGAAGCTCACCCACCTGCCCGGCGGCATCGAGGAATACCTCGAGCGGCGCAAGCAGGCAGAAGGCGGAAGCGGGCCGGTGGATCTGGGCGGCTACGACGAGGCTGGTTCTTCTGGGTCCTCTGAGTCTTCTGGTTCTTCGGGGAAGAAGCTCAGCTCCGCGGAAGAACACGCGCTGCAGAAGAAGATGAACTCCACCGAGCGGAAGATGGCGAAGCTCGACGAGAAAATCGCCGCGCTGGAGGCAGAGATGGCTGAAGCTTCCGCGACCACCGAGCCGGACTACGAAGAGCTTAAACGCCTGGATACCCAGCTCAGCGACGTGCGCGTCCAGCACGAGGAGCTCGAGATGCATTGGTTGGAGCTAGGAGAGCAACTCGAACGGTAGGGTGGGGGCATGATTCTGATCAATGTGAAGTTCCGCCCGAAGAAGGAATACGTCAAGACCTTCATGGACAAGGTCTCTGAATTCACCGAGAAGACCCGCGCCGAGGACGGCTGCCTGTTCTTCGACTGGTACCGCTCTACCGAGGAAGACGGCCTGTTCATCCTCGTCGAGGGCTTCAAGGACGACGCCGCCGAGGCCCACGTCAACTCCCAGCACTTCCAGGACGCCGGGGAGCTGTTCCCGGAGATCCTCACCGAGACTCCGGAGATTATCAACACCCTCATCGAGGGCAAGACCGAGTGGGATCGGATGGCCGAGTTCCAGGTCGACTAGCGGCTCCTGGTGGTGTTGGCTGCCTGGGATCGCTGAGTTCATGCCGCGCTAGCGCTGGTCGAAAGCAGGGCTATAGAAAGGAGTTTCGCGCGGTCGAAAGGAGGACTCCTTTAGGGGCACCTCCTTTCGACCAGCGGTAGCGCTTTATGTCCGGGAGGGTGCGGGCAGGCCGTGAAGATTGTCCGGGGAGGTTGATGGGAAGGATGGGTCTGGTGTGGCCAGGCGTCGGGTAGCTCGCCTCACATCCCGGCCGGGCGCTCGTGTTGCGATAGCGCTGGTCGAAATTACCCCTATATAAAGGAGTGTTCCTTTCGACCTCGCGGGACTCGTTTAGGACCGACTCCTTTCGACCGCGCGTTCGGAGTACCGAACCAAACCCACCCAAACCCCATTTCCCTGGCAGGCGGGCTACAAGTAGCATCATGGTTATGGGGAAGAAGTCCGAAAAAGCCGGAGAGACCGGCCATAACAAGCCACCGAAGCTGCATAAGAAGGCCTACGAGAAGGAGTTGCGCCGTCTGCAGGCGGATCTGGTGGATCTGCAGCAGTGGGTCGTCGAGACGGGCGCCCGCGTCGTCCTCGTGATGGAGGGCCGCGACGCCGCCGGCAAAGGCTCGGCGATTAGTCGCATCACCCAGTACCTGAACCCGCGCCAGTGCCGCGTCGAGGCGCTGCCGAAGCCGAACGACCGCGAGAAAGGCCAGTGGTACTTCCAGCGCTACATCGAGCGCCTGCCCACCGCCGGGGAGATCGTCATCTTTGACCGCTCCTGGTACAACCGCGCCGGCGTCGAGCGCGTCATGGGATTCTGCACCACCCGCGAATACCGCCGCTTCCTCGCCCAGGCTCCGACCTTCGAGCGCATGCTCGTCGAGGACGGGATCCTGCTGCGTAAGTACTGGTTCTCGGTTTCGGCGGAGGAGCAGTTGCGGCGTTTCCACTCGCGCGTCGATGACCCCCTGCGTCGCTGGAAGCTCTCGCCGATGGATGTCGAGTCGATCAACCGCTGGGACGATTACTCGAAGGCGAAGGACGAGATGTTCGTCCACACTGACACCATCACGGCGCCGTGGTACATCGTGGAAAGCGAGGACAAGAAGCGTTCGCGCATCAACGTGATTCGTCACATCCTCGACACGATCCCTTATGTCTCCACGGAGCCTTACGTCCCGGAGCTGCCGGAGCGCACCGTCCACGATGAGATCGATCGCCCCTCGCGCGGCGAGTTCCACTACGTGCCGGATTATGCCGCCGAGCTAGAGCGCGACAAGATCGCCGCGAAGAAGAAAAAGAACGACTAGCCGAGCATCTTCTCGAACTCAGTGATCACCGCGTGCTCCGCGTTCGAGCCGATGACATGATCGGCGATCTCCTTGATGCCGGGGTGCGCGTTGGCCATCGCATAGGCGGTGCCGGCGGCTTGGAGTAGCTCGTAGTCGTTGAAGTAGTCGCCGAACGCGGCTGTCTCGGCCTGTTCCACTCCGAGCGCGCCGGCGAGGTTATTCAGCGCGATACCCTTGTTGGCCTGCGGGTTCATCACGTCCACCCAGTGCGCCCCGGAGACCGAGACATTCAGCTGACCCGCGGCAGCACGCAGCACGGGCGCGACGGTCTCCTCCACGTCGGTCTCGCTATAGAGGGCAAGCTTGACGACGCCACCACCCAGCGCCTCACCCAAATCAGACACGGTGCGGCGCGAGCGGTAGTACTTCGCGATCTCGCGGGCGATAGCCTCGTCGTCGGTGGGCCGCACATAGGCAACTTCGGGCTGGCAGACCACCGTCACCGCCGGGGTCTGGTTGGCGGCGTGAAGGAGGCGGGCGACGTCGTCGTCGGCGATCGGGGTGGTGGAGACCACCTCGTCGCAATGTGCGACCACCGGGCCGTTTTCCGCGATATAGGCCTCCGGCGGGCACTGGCGAAACAGCGCCTTGAGTGTGCCGAGCTGGCGTCCAGAGGCCGGCGCGATCACCACCCCGCCTCCCGTGCCCGCCGGTTGATGTCCCAGAAGGCGTCGGGGATGCGGCCGGTGTCGTCGAGAAGCGTGCCGTCCATGTCGACGGCGATGAGCCGGGGTGCCACTGACTTGAAGATCCTTCCCACGCACTGGTGATCTGTGCAACACTGGGGGCCATGGACACACCAGTGATCACATCAATCAGCAATGCTACCGGAGTCATCGCGCTGAATCGCCCTCGCGCGCTGAACTCCCTCAACCCCGAGATGGTGGAGATCATCGCCGAAGCCCTGGAGAGCTGGCGTGACGACGACACCGTCGAACAAGTACTCATCCACGCCCCGGAGCGCGGATTCTGCGCGGGCGGGGACGTCCGTGCGGCCCGCGAGGCGGTGCTCGAGGGCAAATCCGACGAGGCCGATCAGTTCTTCGCCGGCGAATACCGGCTCAACAACCTGCTCGCGGAGTACCCGAAGCCTTTCGCCGCGCTCGCCGATGGGGTCATCATGGGTGGTGGCCAGGGCATTTCCATGCACGGCAGCCACCGGATCGTGACGGAGAACGCGTTCGCCTCCATGCCGGAGATGGCGATTGGGTATATCACGGACGTCGGTATGTCCTATGCCCTGCAGGCGATTACCGGTAAGGCGACCGGGCGCTTCCTCGCCCTGACCGGTTACCGCTTAAAGGCAGAGGACATGCTGCATACCGGGCTGGCCACCCACGTCGTGGACAGCCCCGATATTGAGGCGCTGACCCGGCAGAGCTTCGACGACGTGCTGGCCGATGCCCGCACCACCGCCATCGACCCGCCGATCGCGCGTGTCGCCGAAGACATCGAGGCGGTCTTTCGCTACGGCAGCTGGGAAGAGATCGATAAAGCCCTGCGCAGCCACGATAACCAGGAGTTCGTCGAGCTGGTCGACGAACTCATCGCCGGCGCCAGCAAGGCCTCCCTGGTCGCCACCGCGGAGCTGCTGGCGGTCAACGCCGAGCGCAATCTCTCCGAGGCGCTCGACAACGAACTGCGCCTCGGCAGCTTCATGATCCGCCAGCCCGACTTCGCTGAGGGGGTGCGGGCGGTGCTCGTCGATAAGACGAAGGACGCCAGCTTCGGCGACCCGCTGCCGGCTAGCGAGTACCGTCAGTATCTACGCTAACCTTGCGGCCCTCGATAAGAATCCGCAGTGTGCGCCCGGTATCCGGGGCGTGTAGGGAGCCTTCGTGAAGCGCCAGGCCGCGGTAGTCGCAATAGCGGGCCACGGCGCGCTGCGGATCGACCCCGGCCGGGAGCTCGCGCGCGAGGGTGGCCCTAAGCGCGGATTCACTCGGTGGGGGAAGGCGCAGGCTGTCGTGTTCTAAAAGCACCACTGCGACGCTATCGCCCAAGTGCACGAAGCCGTGGGTAAAACGCCCCGTGATCGGCTTGCACAGCTCGATCAACCACTTATGCCACGACAGGCGCGGGGACTGCAGCACGGGCAGTCCCTTGTCCTGGCCGAAGGCGCGCACGCGCAGCGACAGCGCCGCCGACTCGTGGCCGCCGGTGCGCGGATCCGCCCACGCCCAGCGCCACTGATCGGCCTCGATGAACCCCATGACGTGGGCCTTCAGCTCCATCTCGCCGGCGGCGGTGGCCAGGCGCGCCCTGCCGCTAGCCAGGTCGCAGACGAGGGTGTGGTGGGGGAAGCGGCCGTCGAGAAGCAGCTGGTGTTCGACCGAGGGGAAGAACGCGTCGGCGCGGATCTCGGAAAAGCGGGGTCCGCCCAGGCCGTAGATGTCGGTGACGAGGCCGTCGTGAAGCCCCAGCCGGGTGCCGTCGCTGAAGTCGATCGCCTCCTCGCCGTGGCGCACCCCGAGCCCGCGGGTGGCGGCGAAGCTGTCGATCGCGCGGCGCAGGTGAGCAGAGGGGACGCGGGGAAGTCCGGTGGCCAGGGCCTCGCGGGTCGGCAGGGTCTCCGGGCGGCCGTGCGGGATGACGACGGAGGCCGTCGCCTCGTCATGCGGGATCACGAAGGCGGGGGCGTTGCCGAAGAGGGTGCGGGCGGCGTCGATAAGCTCGTCGCTCGCCGGTATTGGCCCGCGGAACTCCGGCAAGTCAAAGCCCTCGATGCGCTGCGTGAGCCACGTCCACGTGCCGTCGCTGATCCGGGCCACGCGGGTGGCAGTGAGGGTGCGGCGTGCGGGATCGAGGCGGATCTCGCAGGCGGCATCTTTTTCGTCGCTCAGTGGGGCGAGTCCGTTGCACTCGAGATGCTTGATGCGTGGGGAGGCGGCGTCGATCGCGGCCTGCTCGATGGTGCCGTCGGCGACGACCTCCGCGAGGGAGCGGGGAGAGGGAAGCTGCATGAAATAGGCCTCTGACAGTAGGAAACGAGAGGTCTCCCCCGGGGCGAAGCCCGCGGAAGGTGAAACATACAATGAAAGGGAAACCACCCGTACGTTAACGCCTACCCGGCGAAACGTCGAGACCCCTTCGTACCACGAGGATGATCAAGCATGACCGATGACCACAACGTCCAGCAGGACTGGAACCACCGACTGGCGCTCGCGCAGGAGATGCTGCCTTTGATTTCCCGGCTGCACCGGGAGAAGAACGTGGTCACCTCGATCTTCGGCCGCCTGCTTGTCGGGGTGACCGATATCGACATCATCAAGGCCCACCGGTATGCCCGCCGCATCGCGAAGAAGGAGCTGCCGCTCGAGCAGACCCTGCCGGTGCTCAAGGAGCTCGTGGAACTCGACCTCGGCACCGCGTCCATCGACCTCGGTGCGCTGGCCGTGCAGTTCTCCAAGTCTGATGAAAAGGATCTGCGTAGCTTCGTCGAAGGCCACCTCACCGAGGTCATCGGCACCGAGAAGGAACTCACGCCGCGCGATGTCGTGCTCTACGGCTTCGGGCGCATCGGCCGGCTGCTCGCTCGCATCCTCATCGCCCGCGAGGCGACCTACGGCGGTGTGCGCCTGCGCGCCGTCGTGGTGCGCAAGAAGGGCGACGAAGACATCGTCAAACGCGCCTCCCTGCTGCGGCGTGACTCGGTGCACGGGCCTTTCGACGGCACCATCACCGTCGACCACGACAATGACCGCATCATCGCCAACGGCACGGCCATCCAGATGATCTACGCCGACGACCCGGCCAGCATCGACTACACGGCCTACGGGATCAACGATGCGATCGTCGTCGACAACACCGGCCGCTGGCGCGATCGCGAGGGGCTGAGCCAGCACCTCAAGTCCCAGGGCGTGGCCAAGGCGCTGCTCACCGCGCCGGGCAAGGGGGACATCAAGAACATCGTCTACGGCATCAACGAAGCCATGATCGACGACGGCGACGACATCCTGTCCGCCGCCTCGTGCACCACCAACGGCATCACCCCGGTGCTGAAGGTCATCAACGATCGCTACGGCATCGAACACGGCCACGTCGAGACCGTCCACTCCTACACCAACGACCAGAACCTGGCGGATAACTACCACAAGGGCCCGCGCCGCGGCCGCGCCGCCGGGCTGAACATGGTGCTCACCGAGACCGGCGCGGCGAAGGCCGTTGCCAAGGCCGTGCCGGAGATGCAGGGCAAGCTCACCGGCAACGCCATCCGCGTGCCCACCCCGGATGTCTCCATGGCGGTGCTCAACCTGACGCTGAACACCGAGGTCGAGCGCGAGGAAGTCAACGAGTTTTTGCGCGACGTCACGCTGCACTCGAGCCTGCGCCAGCAGGTCGACTACATCAACTCCCCGGATGTGGTCTCCACTGACTTCGTCGGCTCCACGCACGCCGGCGTGGTCGACGGTTTGGCCACCATCGCGAACGGACGCCACCTGGTGCTCTATGTCTGGTACGACAACGAGTATGGCTACTCCAACCAGGTCATCCGCATCGTCGAGCACATCGCAGGCGTGCGCCCCTCCGTCTACCCGCGGCGCCTCGATCCGAGTGAACTGAAGTAGGTGGCTTAGCAGCGGGTAGCATGTCGTTCATGCTCTCCGCCGTCAGCTTCGCGCTTATCGACTCGGTCAATGCGCTGCTCATCGCCGTTGTCGTGGCGATCGGCATCATCCTGCCGAAGGGGGCCTACCGCAAAGTCGCGCCCCTTCTGATCGCCGGCGACTGGCTCGGGGTCTTCCTGCTGGCCATCTTGGTGATGTTCGTCTTCGACGGGCTCGAAGACTTTGTCACCCGGCTTGTCGACGGCCCCGTCTTCGGCCTCATCCTCATCGCGGTGGGGCTCGTCGCCCTGATTGGCACTTGGCGGGCGAAGCCGGGCGGCAACCGCAAGATCATCAACACGATCCTGTCGTTCGTACGCACCCCCTCTATCTGGACGGTGGTCGCCGGCTTCGTCTTAGGCGCGGTGCAATCCCTGACATCGGGGCCCTTTTTCGCTGGCATCGCGGTGCTCTCCGCGGGCGATTACTCTGTGGCCGCCCGCTACGGGGGCATGCTCTGGTACGCCAGCCTCGCCCTGAGCTTGCCGACGCTCGTCGCCCTCGCCGTCGGCCTCGTGCGCCGGTACCCGCACTCGCGGCTGGGGCAGTGGTTCCAGAAAGCCCGCGACAACTCTGAGGCCGTGAGCCGGATGGGTGGCTACCTCGTTGCCGCGGTGCTCATCGTTTTAGGTGTGGTGCATCTGTGAGGCGTGTGGGGTGGCGTTTGCGCTAGGTCGGTCGGGGGAGTTGTTTGCAAACGCTTGAAGGAAGATGCTTGAAGGGCGCTTCCTTCAAGCGTTTGTGCACTCACTATTGGCTCGCTCGTTGGATGCGCCTGGGCATGCGGTCTGTGTCGATGCGCAGAGAGGGCTTGGAGTAGGGGACTTGTTGGCAACAAGTCAATAGTTTTGTACTGTGGGCCCTGACAGCTATTTGTTTCGAATCTAGAGGTCAATCGAGGCGTTGCCCACCGCGGCAGCTACCTCAGGAATTGTGAACACCTCAAGAAGAGGAAGATAGCTTAGCGTGAGAAGATTCTGCTGGGCATGGCCCTGTTTGGGTTGGTCGTCGGTGTCGGAGTCTTTACCTTCAACATCGCTTTTCCGGACCCCTCACGAGGACTTCTGGTCAGCTCGGGCTTGTGCGCTCTCCTTGGCGCTTTCAGTACTTACCTCGCCGCCGATAATTACCGCAACAAACGCGAGCGCTAGGCTGGGCTAGGGTACTGTGCCCTGCCTGCTGCTGTTTTCGAAAGAGCTCCTCGAGTGTAGCGGTCATCATAACCCCAGGTCACACCTCAGGCAGGGCAAACCCCGATGTGTAGCCATAGGGCCGGACTACGTTGGGTCCCAAAGCCACGCCGATAAGAAGAACGTCATTCTTTAAGGGTTGATCGGTATATGTGAGGTTTTGGGAGCCGGGTTCCAGTTCGACAACGCGGAGAGACGCGATTGGCTCTTCCGCGATATAGACTTCCAGATCCCCGAAGGGGAATGTGTCGCACTCATGGGGCCGTCGGGAACAGGAAAAACAACCTTGCTTCACGGGCTTGCTGGCATCGCTCAGCTTTCCGAAGGAACAAGTAAGCTCAACGGAACACAGATTTCGGGTATTTCGCAACGCGAGGTGCGCGAGCACCTGCGTGAATCGGTCGCGATCATTTTCCAAGAACACCTTTTAATCCCAAGTCTTATTTTGTTCGAAAATGTAGAGCTTTCGTGGGCTTTGGCAGGCAAGCCGAAAAACATCACACCCACTACCGTTCTTGACCGCCTAGCCATCGGGGATGAGCGGGATTCACTGCCCGAGGCCGTCTCGGGTGGGCAAGCCCAACGCGTAGCCATCGCTCGGGCCTTAGCCGGTGGGCCGAAACTTCTGTTCGCGGACGAGCCCACGGGCAGCCTTGATGAAGACAACGCGCGGCGCGCCATGGGTGAGATCACGGACTGGTGCTCCGCGCAGGATGCTCATGCGCTCATCGTGACTCATGATCCTGGCATCGCGGAACTCTGTGATCGCATTGTTCGTCTCGACGAAGGAACGATCAATGCTTAGGTCTATCGCCACGAAGATTATGGTGTCCTACGTGCGGGCGTCGATGGGCGCCAACGTGGCAGCCATCGTTGCGGTGAGCGTGGCTATCGGTGTTCTTGCAGCCGTCATTAACACCCGAAGCGCGGTCCAAGGCACCGAGGTCGGTGAGGCTGTGACGGTGAACCTCGCTACCAACGCCGCGATCTCGTGGACGATCGCCTCGTTATTCTGTATCCCGCAGATCGTGGGCCGTGCGTTTAGAAAATTCGACTATTTCCTCGGTTGCCTCCACCTCGTCGGCTGGCCCGCGCGGCGCTCTTGTCAGATGCTGTCCATGTAGCTTTTGCTCATCATGGCTTGTGCGCTAGGGCTTTCCTACCCGGTAGCAGCGCTCCTTCAGCGCGTGGTGATGCAGATACCCCGCAGAGATTCCAACGAGTGAAGCGTCCTGGGTTTAGTTCCTACCTCAGCTAAGGAAGGATTGAACTATGCCTAGAAAGTATTCCGTCGAGTTCAAGGAGAAGGCAGTCCATCAGATCATCGAAATGGTCCGCCTGGAGTCTTGCTCACTGCAACGCGCCTACACGCAGGTCGGTGAGCTGCTTGGAGTATCCCACCACACGTTGCGGGCTTGGTACCGTGACAGCGCCTGCGTACGCGATAATTCTGACGCTTCAGGCGGCGAAGAAATGGAAGAAGAACTCAGGCGTCTGCGTCGAGAAAACCGCGAACTGAAACGAGCAAACGGGATTCTTAAGACAGCCTCGGCTTTTTTCGCAGCGGAACTCGACCGACCCACGACCAAATGATCTCCTACATCGACGCGTACGAAGATCAATGTGGGGTCGAGGCCATCTGCAGAGTTCTAAAACAGGCAGATCGTGGATTCATCACCTCTCGTGGCTACCGCAAGGCGACCACTCGTGTTCCCAGCGCAAGGGCCTTAAGCGATAGCCTGCTCATCCCAGAGATACAGCGTGTGCATGCGGAGAATTTCTCGGTCTACGGCATCCGCAAAATGTGGCACGCGATGAACCGTGAAGGCTTTCATATCGGCCGCGACAAGACCGCACGTCTGATGAAACTCGCTGGCGTTTCTGGCCGCAGACGTGGGCGAAGCCCACTAACAACGATCAGCCCGAAGACACCGGATCATCGCCCGGACCTTGTGCGCCGAAACTTCCGTGCGCAGGCACCAGGCAGGCTTTGGGTTGCTGACATTACCTACGTTCGCACCCTGTCAGGATTCGCCTATACCGCGTTTGTCGTGGATGTATTCAGCCGAAAAATTGTTGGTGTCGCTACACGCTCGACAATGCGCACCGACGCGCTGCCGATGGAGGCTTTGGAGCATGCGTTAACGACTGCAGGGCGAATCCATGGAAACCAGCTAATTCACCACAGCGATCGGGGCAGCCAGTATGTGTCACTGAAGTATTCCACTGCGCTAGCTGAGTCAGGAATCCGCCCGAGTGTGGGAACAGTCGGCGATTCTTACGACAATGCACTAGCCGAAACAGTCAACGGTCTCTACAGGGCTGAACTGATTCATGCCCAGGGCCCGTGGACGTCGGTCGGAGAAGTCGAACTGGCCACCTTGCGGTGGGTGCATTGGTGGAACACTAAGCGATTTCACGAAGCATTGGACTACGCTACCCCACAGGAAATAGAAACCGAGTACTATCTCACCGAGCCCATCAACACAGGGCCGTAAAAGAAGCGGAACTAAACCCAGGACGCTGCACTACGGCGCATTAGCACTCCCTACGTGACCTAGACGGCGTTGCACTCTGGTGCATCATCTCCTCCGTCCAGCTAGTCTGGGGGCCCACCATGGTCGCCGACTACGTACTGAGCCTTTCCGCCCCGCACGCGGTGGCGGTGGAGCTTATCGGCTATAACGACGCCGGCACTGAGATCCTCCGCCGGCCGCTGACACGCGGAGACGACAGCACCTTTAGCCTCGCCCTGAGCAGCGCATATACCGGGCTACGCTACCGGCTACGCCATACTGACCGCAACGGCTGCGTCACCGAGTTTACCGATCCTCACGCCACGGCCGTCACCGCCAACGGCACCCACGGCGTACTGCTACCGCGGCGCCGCTGGAACGGCCAGCGCCCGTCGGCGCCGAAGCCGGGTACGGAAATCATCTACGAGATACACATCCGGGATCTCACGATCGCCCCGTCGGCCGGTATCGAGTCGACCGGAACCTTCGCCGGCCTCAGCCAACCGGGGCGCCGCACGGCGAAGGGCAACCCCAGCGGCCTCGATTACCTGCGTAGCCTCGGGGTCACCCACGTCCAGCTCATGCCGGTCTTCGACTTCGCCACCGTCGACGAGACCGGCGACTTGAGTTTCAACGCGCAGTACAACTGGGGCTACGACCCCGACCACCACAACGCCGTCGAGGGCTCTTATGCCACCGACCCCACAGACCCCTCTACGCGCATCGAGGAGTTCGCCGCCTGCATCGACGCCCTGCACAGCGCGGGCTTAAGGGTGATCATGGATGTCGTCTACAACCACGTCTACGATGCCGGCACTCACGCCTTTTTCCCTCTGGGATACTTCCGCACCGACGGCGGCGAGCTTTACGACGCTACCGGCTGCGGCAACGAGGTCGCCACAGAACAACCGGCGGTGCGCGAGTTCATCGTCGATTCTGTGGCCTATTGGGCCCAGGCCTTCGGTATCGATGGCTTCCGTTTCGATCTCATGGGCACCCACGATGTGGAGACCATGCAGGCCATCCGCCGGCGCCTCGACGAGATCGACCCAGAGATCCTGCTGCTCGGCGAGGGGTGGGAGATGGGGAACCACCTCGAGGCCGTCACACCGGCCGATCTTCTCCATGCGGACGAGATCCCCCGGATCCGGATGTTTAACGATCAAGCCCGCGATGCGATCCGCGGCGATAACTTTGACGCTGAAGTCCCCGGTTTCGTCGCCGGTCACGGTGGCACGGAGTGCTCGCTCGAGCTCTTCTGCGCCCTCACCTCCACGCGCTATCCCTTTTTAAAGCCGGAACAGTCCGTTCTCTACGTCGAGGCGCATGACAACCTCACGATGCATGACAAGCTCTGCGCCGTCGCCGGACTGGATCCCGCCAGCACGAAAGCGGCAGATGACGAGGAGTTGCTGCGTCGTCACCTGCTGGCGATGACGCTGCCGTATCTCGGCGTCGGGACCGTCTTTGTACACGCCGGGATGGAGCACCGGCGCACCAAACACGGCGATGAGAACTCCTATCGCTCACCGGATCGCATCAACGCCTTCGACTATGACCGCGGGTGGGATCCTCGCCACGCCCGGGTACGCGAGTTATTCATCGCCCTGAATCGGTGGCGGAGGCAGCCCGGCTGGCCGCAGCCGTCAAGCTACGCCGAGGTCGATGAGCGCTACCAGCTCCTCCACGCCGAGCCGGGAAGGCTGTCTTTTCTTATCGACGGCGGCGAGCAACGAGAAATCTACGTAGCGATCAACGCCCGGGACCGCGACTGGGAGATAGGCCCGCTTGCCGAGGACAAGCGCTGGGTGCACCGTTTACATGACCACGAGATCGACCACACAACTGTCGAAGGCCAGGTCGTCGTACCGGCGATCTCCGCGAGCGTGCTGGAATCTTGAGGCACGTGCTAATCGCGGGTGGGGTGGCCTTCGATCGCTAAGTCGTAGAAGCGCACGAGGCGCTCGGTGGCAGACCGCCAGCCGTGGCGCTCCGCCTCCTTGCGGGCGGTGGCCCCCATCTCGCGGCGACGCTCGGGGTTCTGCAGCAGCCCGATGATCCTTTCGGCCCAGGTATCCAGGTCTTCGGGTTCCACGAGGTAGCCGGTGACGTCGTCGTCGATAACAAAGGGGATGCCGCCGGCCCGAGCGCCGACCACCGGCACCCCGGAGGCGAAGGACTCCAGCGCCACCAACCCGAGGGTCTCGGTGGTCGAGGGGAAAGCGAAAACGTCGCCGGAGGCGAACGCGCCGGCCAGCTCCGCGCCGGAGAGATACCCGGTGAAGGTGGTGAAGGCGGGATCGAGGAGTTTCTTCAGCTCGTCGATTTGGGGGCCGGAGCCCACCATCGCCAACCGGGCGCCGGGGACCTGCTCGCGCACGCGGCGCATGATCGGGGCGAGGCGGTCGAGGTTTTTCTCCAGCGACATACGCCCGACGTAGACGACGAGTGGGGCGTCGGGGTGTCCGTCGCTAAGCTTCTCCCGCATCGCCTCAGAGCGGCGATCGGGGTGGTAACCGGTGGTGTCCACGGCCTTCGGCCACAGCTCGACGTTACGAAAGCCCTGGTTGATGGCCTTGTCCACCATCGGCCCGGAGGTGCACAGGTTGACCGCCGCCATGTTGTGCAGCATGCGGATCCAGGTGGCCACCGGCTGGCGGGCCCACCCGATGCGCAGGCTTTCGACGTACTCAGGCACGTCGGTATGGAAACTGCAGACCAAAGGGACGTCGTGCGTCTTCGCCTCGAAGACACCGTAGGCGGCCAGCCAGACGGGGTTGACGGCATGCAGGACGTCGGGTTGGAATTCCCGCACCGCCCGATGGATGCGCGGGGTGGGCATGCCGACGGTGATCTCGGGGTAGATGGGGCGCAGGCGCACCCCGCGCACGGGGATGACCTCGAAGCCGGCGTATTCCGCGGGCGGATCACCCGGGGCGAACAGCTGGACCTCATGACCTAAGTCGCGCAGCTGTTCGAGGGTGCGGGTCACGCGGGTGACCACTCCGTCGATCTTCGGTAAGAAGACCTCCGTGAACATCGAGATCCGCATGCGGGACTCGCCTACTTCTGGAGCTCGGGCTCGCCGGCCGCGTTCTGCTTGGTCCACAGCGAGCGGGCCGGGATCTTAGAGGTATCGGCGCGATCGGCGTACTTCTTGGCGATGTCCTCAACCTCGTGCAAAAGCCCCTCGGCCAGCGTGGTCGGCTGGAGCCCGAGGTCCAAGAACGTCTCGTTAACGACGTGGAGCTCGTTCTCCGCGGACTCCTTGCGCGGATTCGGCACGTAGGCGACCTCGGCGCCGGAAATCTTGCCGATCAATTCAGCCAGATCGCGCACGCGGTGAGTCTCGGTCATCTGGTTGAAGATCTTCACCCGATCGCCGCGCTCCGGCGGGTTCTCCAGGGCGATCTCGATGCAGCGGACCATGTCGCGGATGTGGATGAACGCGCGGGTCTGGCCACCGGTGCCGTGGACGGTCAGCGGGTAGCCCACCGCCGACTGCATGAGGAAACGGTTGAGCACCGTGCCGTAGTCGCCGTCGTAGTCGAAGCGGTTGATGAGGCGCTCATCGCGGGCGGTCTGCTCGGTAGTGGTGCCCCAGATGATGCCCTGGTGCAGGTCAGTGATGCGCAGCTCGTCGTTCTTCGCGAAGAACGCGAACAGCGTCTGATCCAGCACCTTCGTCATGTGATACATCGAGCCCGGATTGGTGGGGTAGAGGATCTCCAGATCGATCGGGTGCGGCTTCGTGGCGTTGCCGTTCTCGTCCTCGTCGGAGGTGACCTGGATCTTCAGGTAGCCCTCCGGGATCTTCATCCCGGCGGTGCCGTAGCCGTAGACACCCATGGTGCCCAGGTGCACGACGTGGATATCCAGCCCCGACTCGACGATCGCGGTGAGCAGGTTATTCGTGGCGTTGGTGTTGTTATCGACGGTGTAGCGCTTCGTCGTCGAATTCTTCATGGAGTACGGCGCGGCGCGCTGCTCGGCGAAATGCACGACGGCATCCGGGCGCTGCGTGTTTAAGAAGTCCAGCAGCGCGTCATAGTCCTTCGCGACATTCAGGTTCACAAACCCGATCTCCTTGCCGCTGACTTCCTTCCACGCGGCCAGGCGCTCATCGATGGATGCGATCGGGGTGAGAGATTCCGCACCGAGTTCGGCATCGATAGCACGGCGAGACAGGTTGTCGACGATCGTGACATCATGGCCCTGGTCCGACAGGTACAAAGAGGCAGGCCAACCGCAGAAGCCGTCGCCGCCGAGAATCGCAACCTTCACTGCTCATACTCCCAACATTGTGAATTAGGTCCGAATTTTCATGGTAGCGAATAACTACAAACTTCACCGGATGAACAGCGAAGCCACCTTCGCTACTCGACGACCACAGCCAGCGAGCCCAGCTGATGCTCCGAAGGTGCGACCTCCCACGTGGCGATGTCCGCACACGCCTCAGGCACCAGCGGGATGATCCACCCGTGATCCGGGTCCAACACGATCTTCTGGACCTTCGTGACCGGCACGAACGTCGTGCGCCGGCCGGGTCCGCGCAGTTGGAGGGGGATGCGGTCGGCGGCGGCGTCGATAAGCGCCCGCAGCCCGGTGGTATCCATGCTGCACACCACGAGCTCGCCGGCGGTGCGCACGTGCAGGGCGTCGACGTCGGCGATCCGGGCGGTCTTCGGCAGGCGGGGCAGGCGCTCACCGGCGAAAAGGCGGTCGAAAAGTCCCATATCTGTAGGGTAGGGGGTGTGATGGACGCTCGCGATACAGCCCTGGTGATCGAAGGAGGGGGACTGCGCGGCGCCTATATCGCGCCGGTGATCGCCCGCCTCATCGAAGAAGACGTGCAGTTCGGGTGGGTCGGCGGGGTCTCGGCCGGGGCGAGCCACACCATCAACATACTCAGCCGGGACGCCGGGCGCGCCGAGGCGTCGTTTACCACCCTCGCCGCGCACCGCGAGTTCGGCGGGTGGGGATCTTTTCTGCGCGGGCGCGGTTACTTCAACGGCGAGTTCATCTACGAACGCTCCCACGAGAGCGCGCTTCCCCTAGATGAGCAGGCGTTTTATGAGAACCCCGCGGAGATGCACATCGAGACGGTGCGCTCCGATACCGCCGAGACCATCGCCTTCAACCGTGCCGATGTCACCGAGACGACAAAACTCATGAAGATGGTGCGCGCCTCGTCCACCCTGCCGGGGTTCATGCGCCCGCTCGTGCGCGACGGGGTGCGCTACTTCGACGGCGCGCTGGGCTATTCGGGAGGCTTGCTTATCGACGCCGCCCGCCGCGCCGGATACGACAAAATCTGCGTGATCGCCACCCGCCCGCGCGAGTATGCGAAAAGCCCGGTCAAATACCCCCAATTGGTGCGTCGCGTGCTGCGCCGGGAACCGGCGATCGCGCAGGCGGTGATCGATCGTCCGGCCCGCTACAACCAGTCGAAACGCCAGGTCTTAGACCTCGAGGAGAAGGGCATCGCGCAGGTGTTCTTCCCGGAGTCGATGCCGATTACTTCGGGGGAGAAGAAGCTCGCCCGCCTGCAGGCCGCCTACCGCCAGGGCCGCGCGCAGTTCGAGCGCGAGTGGCCGCAGTGGCGGGAGTTTCTGGGCGGTTAGTTAGGTTAGCTTAGTCCGCGATCAGCGGTTCGATGGTGAGATCGGGGTTTTCGCGCTCGATGAAGGCGAGCTTCCACTTGTCGCCGAAGAGGGCGATGAGCTCGCCGTCGGTACGCGTGAAGATCTCGACGCCGCGCTGACGCCCCAGCTCCGCGGCCGAATCGGCATCCGTACGCCGGGCCACGGAGTAGGGGATCGGTTCGGTGACGGTCTCGACGTTGTACTCGACCTCCATGCGGGCCTGCATGACGTCGAACTGCATCGGGCCGACCGCCGCCATGACGGGGTTGGCGTCGCCGCGGGCGTCGTTACGCAAAATCTGCACGACGCCTTCGGCATCCAGCTGCTCGAGGGCCTTGCGGAACTGCTTGTACTTACCCAGCGACTGCGCGCGCAGCACCCGGAAGTGCTCGGGCGCGAACTGCGGCATGGGCGGGAACTGGATTTTGCGGCCGGCGTAGATCGTATCGCCCGGGGCTAAGGCGCCCGCGTTGACGAGGCCAATGATGTCGCCGGGGTATGCGATCTCGACGGTGTCGCGGGTGCGGCCGAAGACGGTGAGGGCGTATTTCGTCGAGAAGCTGCGTCCCGACTGCGCGTGCGTGACCTGCATGCCGCGCTCGAACTCGCCGGAGACCACGCGCATGAACGCCAGCGTGTCGCGGTGCTTACGGTCCATGCCCGCCTGCACCTTGAACACCACGCCGGAGAACTCGGAGTCGAGGGCGCGCTCGGTATCCATGGCGGTGGTAGAGGCCTCGACGGCCTTCGGGTCCGCCTCCCGCGGGCGCGGCGGCGGGGCGATGGCACACAAGGTATCCAGGATCTGGTGCACGCCGAAGTTGAGCATCGCGGAGGCGAAGATTAGCGGGGAGGACTCGCAGCTTTCGAAGAGCTCCTCGTCGTGCAGCGCTCCATCGGCGGCGAGCAACTCGGCCTCCTCGACGGCGGTCTCCCACGCATCTTCCTCGCGCTCGGCGGCCTCGTCGGGGGTGTAGTGCTCCTCCCCGGCGATGGTGGCGCCGCCGGCGGTGCGCTCGAAGTGTATGTAGCTGTCGACCTCGCCGTCGTCATCGACATGCGCGAGGCCCCGGAAATCGCCAGCCTCACCGACCGGCCAGTACAGCGGGGTGGGCTGGAGGCCGATCTCGGTGACGATCTCGTCGACCAGCTCCAGCGGCTCCCGGCCGACGCGGTCCCACTTGTTGATCACCGTGATAATCGGCAGACCGCGCGCCTTGCACACGCGGAACAGCTTCAGCGTTTGCGGCTCGAGGCCCTTGGCGGCGTCGATAAGCATGACCGCCGCATCCACCGCCGAGAGCACGCGGTAGGTGTCCTCGGAGAAGTCGGAGTGGCCCGGGGTATCGACGAGGTTAATCATGTACGGCTCACCCTCGTGGCCGTCTGGCTGGTACTCGAACTGCAGCGCCGAGGACGCGATGGAGATGCCGCGGTCTTTCTCCATGTCCATCCAGTCCGAGACCGTCGATTTCCGGCCCGCCTTGCCGTGCGTGGCGCCCGCCTCGGTGATGATGTGGGCGTGCAGCGCCAACGCCTCCGTCAGGGTGGACTTACCGGCATCCGGGTGGGCGATGACGGCGAAGGTGCGGCGGCGGGCGGCTTCGGTGGCGGTGCTCATAAGCCCCTTATCGTAGCGCCGCAAGGTGGCTGCGGGGCAATCGGTTTGCTTCGCGACGGGTATCCGTCTCTCCAATTTAAAAAGGAAGACGAAAAGAAAAAGACCCCGCGCGAGGCGGGGCCGGTGGTGCTTCCTTAATTATCGAAGTCCTTCTGCAGGATGTCGCCGGAGACAGCGTCGATGTCGTACTCGTACTCAGACTGGTTGACGTCGAACTCGATCTCCCACATCTGGACTCCGTCATCCTGGTCGAGCTCGGAGCGATCCCACTGGGTGACATCCTCGCGGGTCACACCGGCATCGTCCAGGGCGATCTGCTCAGCCTCGTCCTGGCTGAGGGTCTCGGCAGAGCTCTGGTCCTGGCTCTGATCCTGCGTCTGGTCCTGGTTCTGATCCTGGGGCTGGCTCTGCTCGTTGGTCTGCTGGTTGGACTGCTCATTCTGTGCCGGGGCGTTGTCCTGGCCCCCGCAGGCGACGAGCGCGAAGCCAGCGGCCGCGGCGACAGCGGTCATAGTGAGCTTGCGGTTGAGCATTGTGTTGCTACTCCTTACTCGGCACGTCTTCTCTGTGACGCACCGTTCGCGGGAGCCGGTTAGGTGGTCATGTTCACCGCGTCCGGCAGGTACGTCATCCACTATAAAGGTTGAAGTTGCACGTAGAAAAGCGTGTGTGGCCTGTAGGAATAAGAAAAATCTTCTCTACAGCCGTTATGAGCAGAGGATGAACGGATGATGAAGGAAGTTTAATCTGGCCGCGTATCGGTAGGGTGGGCTCACCAAGAAGCACTGTCTACAGAAAGGTTGAGCCATGACGGAGTCGACCATCGGAGTTTTCGTCGGCAGCGTGCGCGAAGGCCGCGCCGGTGAGCAGGTACGCGACTGGATCGTCGAGGCCGCCAAGGAGCGCGATATTGAATACCGCGTGATTGACCTCGTGGATCACGTCCTGCCGCTGATGTCGGCGGCGATCCCGCCGGCAGCCGCGAACAAGACCTACGACGACGAGCACGTCACCCGCTTCTCCCAGGCGATCGACGAGTGCGACGGCTTCTTGTTCGTCACCCCGGAGTACAACCACAGTGTTCCAGGCCCGATGAAGAACGCGTTTGACTCACTCGGCGGCGAGTGGGTGGGCAAGCCCGTCGCCTTTGTCAGCTATGGCGCAGAGGGCGGCGTGCGCGCGGTGGAGGCGTGGCGGCCGGCCGTCGCCAACCTGTACATGCCGCAGGCCCGTGCGCAGATCGCCCTGCGTTTGGCCACTGACTTCGGTGACAACGGGCTCGAGCCCGAGGCGCACCAGGGCGAGCAGCTCACCAAGACGCTCGACGAGCTGGAAAAGCTGGTCGGTAACCACTAGGGGTTCTGGGCGTGGCGGGTGTACCTGCTGCGCGAACTGCTTGAGGCGTCGGTTGGGGGTCCGTATTCGTATGGTGCGGTAGCGCTGGTCGAAAGCAGGGCTATAGAAAGGAGTGTTCGTTTCGACCGCGCGAGACTCGTTTATATGGGGGTGATTTCGACCAGGCGTGCGAACGCAATACCGCTGTATGTCGACTAGGCTGCCTATCCCTCCGCGACCTGCTGTGCAGCGCGCGTCCCCGAAGCGCCCGCCCAAGAAAACACCCACGAAAACACCTCCCCCTCACCCGGAGGCCTGGACCAGCATCCGGATAAGGGGGAGGTGCGAAAACTCAAGACGGCAGACGATGCCAGAAGGGATTAGTCTTCCCAGTCGTCCCGATCGTCGTCGTAGCCGAAAGAGTCATCGGTGGTGTCGGCGATGGTGTTGTTGATGGGCAGCGAGGAACCGCGCGGGGCGACGCCACCGAAGAAGGCGGTCACCGCGGCAATCACGGAGGCGATAATGGGCTGGATGTTCATGGTGTTCTCTGTTCGGAGTAGGGGAGGGGGTTGTGGCACCTGCGGGATCAAGTATCGGTACCGAAACTAAGTGCATACCCCGCACCTGCTCCTGGCAAGCGCCCACACAACCCGCCTACGAACAGTCATCCCACCGGGCAGCGCGAATGACGCCTCCGTGGACTGGGCATGAGGTTTTCTCATTTACGGCGTCCGTGAATCTGATTCTGAGCTCTCGATAAGCCCTCCGTAACTACGAGATGGGCACCTTCCGCCGCGTTCTCGAAGGCCTGCTCGAAGCGTTCCTTCTCATTGCCCAGCGGGGAGAGGACGTAGTCGGGAACCTTCATCCCCTTAGGTGGCCGGGAGATGCCAATGCGCACCCGCACATAATCCCGCGTGCCGAGGTGCTGCGTAATCGACTTCAACCCGTTATGTCCGTTTTCATTGCCGCCCTTCTTCAGTCGCACGGTCCCGGCGGGCAGGTCCAGCTCGTCGTGGATGACCACCACGTGCTCCGGGGCGATGCCGTACTTCTCGACGACCGCCCGCACCGCCTCGCCCGAGAGGTTCATAAACGTCTGTGGCTTAATCACCACGGCTTCCTCCGTTGCGGCCGCCTCGGCCTGAAATCCCGGCACGGCAGAAAACTCGCCGGCCAGCCGGTCGGCCGCGAGAAAACCCACGTTATGACGCGTCAACTCATACTGGGGTCCTGGATTGCCCAAGCCCACAATTAGCCACGACGCCTCCTCGGGTAAAGCCGCAGCCGAGTGGGAAGACTGCTCGGATGAACGGTGGAAAACACGGCGCAGAATATCCGGAAGTCGAAACACAAACCCCAGTCTGGCACATACCATGGCCCTATGAATGCGCTCAGCAAACTGGCCGCCGGCAGACTCGGGTTTCTCGCCGCGTAAAAACCGCTGAGCTCGTTGAAGTCGGCGGCGGAGATCGTCGACAAGCTTGTCCACCAGCTATGAGTCCTACCTAACACTGACATGTCCCCGGTGGCCTGAGGCATTGACGGCGCGGAACTCTGCGCGCTACGCTTGTGCAAACGATTGCAGCAAACGATTGCACGTGCGTTGACCACGTCATTCTCAACGAGCCGCAAAGGCGGAATCATGGACAGAGATGCGCAGCGCGCCACGCTCAAAGACGTCGCCGAGGCTGCCGGCACGTCCATCTCCACGGCCTCGCGGGCGCTGTCGGGAAACCCAGCGGTGGCGCCGGCCACCCGCGCACGCATCCAACGCATCGCCACCGAGATGGGGTATCGGCCGAACGCTCAAGCCCAAGCGCTGCGCAGGTCCTTTACGAACACCATCGGGGTCGTCGTGCCCAGCCTCATCAACTACTACTTCGCCTCCATGGTCACCGCGATCCAGCGCGAAGCTAGCGCGGCGGGGCTTTCCACGATCATCGCCAACAGTCAGGAACGCTCGGACACCCTCGCCGATGCACTCCAAGTATTCGCCGACCAACGCGTCGACGGCATCATCTGCGTGCCACACGAGGGTTGCTCTCGCCGGCTGCTCGGGATGTATCGCTCGGGTATGCCGATCGTGCTCATCGACCGCGAGCTCGAAGGTTCCACCATCCCCACGATCACATCCGATGCCGCCGCCTCCATCGCCGAGGCCGTCGGCATATTCAGCGATGCAGGCGCACAGCCCATCGGGTATCTCTCTGGGCCCATGGAAACCTCCACGGGGCGTAGCCGCCTCGAGGCTTTCCGCCGCGCCTGCGCGGAGCTCGGCATAGGCGAACAACGCGTGTTTCTCGGCGGCTATACCCAAGAGCGTGGCCGGTGCGGCGCCAGCGAACTTATCGACGCCGGATGCCGAGCGCTGCTGGCCGGGGATTCCATGATGACCATCGGCGTCATCGAGGAGTGTCACCGCCGCGGACTCGTCATCGGCCACGACCTCGAGGTCATCGGGTTCGATACGCAACCACTCTTTCAGCTACAACCGCGACCGATCATGGTCATCGACCAGCACGTCGACGAAATGGCCACCCGCGCCTTTCACGCCTTAGACGGCATGATCCACGGCAAAACCCCAAAACCTCTGCGCGGTTTTAGTGCCACGACGCTTTTTACACCCGCAGCGCACAACCCCACCCACCCTGGAGGTGAACCATGAGTCAGAAGCCGATCCTGGAGCTGAAACACGTCAGCAAGTCCTTCGGCCCGGTCAACGTCATCGACGATGTCTCCGTCGCGGTGTATCCGGGCTCCGTGCAGGCCTTGCTCGGCGAAAACGGCGCCGGCAAGTCCACCATCATCAAAATGATGGCCGGCGTCCACCAGCCCGATTCCGGCGAGATCCTCATCGACGGCCAACCCACCAAGCTAGCGACGACCCGGGATGCCGAAGCCCACGGCATCGCCACCATCTACCAGGAACTCAACCTGGTTCCCTCGCTCTCGGTGGCGGAGAACATCATGCTGGGCCGAACCCCGCACACCGGGGGAATCGTCAACTTCTCCCAGCTGCGCGAGAAAGCCCAAAAAGCACTCGATTTCATCGGCCTGGACGTGGACCTCGACGCCACGGTCGGCGAGCTCGGCCTGGCTCGCCAACAGCTCGTCGAGATCGCCAAGGCCCTGAGCATGGATGCCCGCCTGTTGATCCTCGACGAGCCCACCGCAGCACTCACCGGCAACGAGATCGACCAGCTCTTCCGCGTCGTCGACGACCTCAAGGCCCGCGGCGTGGGCATGGTCTTCATCTCCCACCACCTCGACGAGATCGCCCGCATTGCCGATTCCGTCAGCGTGCTTCGCGACGGCCACTTCGTCGCCGAAGTCAGCGCCGACACCGCCGAAGACGAGTTCGTGCGCCTCATGGTCGGCCGGGACATCGACGACAGATACCCGCGTAAGGCCAGTGCCCCCGGAGGGGTGCTGTTGAACGTCGATAAGCTCTCGAGCGCCGGGAAGTTCCGCGATATTTCTTTGCAGGTGCGCGCCGGTGAGGTCGTCGGCATCGCCGGGCTGGTCGGCGCGGGACGCACGGAGGTTATCCGTGCCATTGTCGGCGCCGATCCTTATGACTCCGGCACGATCACCGTGCGCGATAAGCAGTTGCGCAAGGGTGATGTCGCCGCCGGTATCCGCGCCGGCATCGGGCATGTGCCGGAAGACCGCAAGAACCAAGGGCTCATCCTGGATGCGAGCGTCAGCGACAATATCGGACTTGCCACCCTGCGCTCTTCGGCGCGCGCCGGGCTCGCCGACCGGAAGGGGCAGCGCCGGCGTGCCGAGACCGTCGCCGAGCGACTCCGCATCCGCATGGCTGACAGCGCCCAGCTCATCCGCAACTTATCCGGCGGCAACCAACAAAAGGCCGTGTTCGGCAAATGGGTGATGGCCGAGTCCACGGTGTTGCTTCTCGACGAACCCACCCGCGGCGTCGACGTCGGCGCCAAAGTCGAGATCTACACCATCATCAACGACATCACCGCCCAGGGAGGCGCGGTGCTCATGGCCTCGTCGGATCTGCCGGAGGTACTCGGCATGTCGGACCGGGTCCTGGTCATGTCCGGCGGGCGGATCGCCGGCGAGCTTGACCCGACCGCTACCCAGGACGACGTGATGTCCCTGGCTGTCTCGAAGGAACGTTAGTTCATGTCTACTGCTCAGAAGTCTTTCAGCCCCCGCAGCATCGGAAACTGGATGCTCAACAACGGGGCACTGGTCGGCCTGATCGTGCTGGTGATCATCCTGGCGATCGCCGCGCCGGCGTTTTTGACCATCGACAACGTCATCAACGTTGGCGTGCAGGCCGCCGCGATCGCGATTATCGCCTTCGGCATGACCTTCGTCATCGTCACCGGCGGCATTGACCTCTCCGTCGGCGCGGTGGCCGCGCTCGGCGGCATGGTCTCCGCCTTCATGTGGGCCGAGGCCGGACTGCCCGGCTGGGTGACTTTGATCCTCGGGCTGCTCGTCGGTGTGCTCTCGGGCGCGATCGTGGGGCTATCGATCGCCTATGGGAAGCTCCCGGCCTTCATCGCTACGTTGGCGATGATGTCGATCACCCGCGGGCTCACCCTGGTGATCTCCGAAGGCTCGCCCATCGCAAGCTCCAGCGGTGTCAACTGGATGGGCGCCGACTTCGGGCCAGTGCCGGTGCCCATCATCATGATGGTGCTCGCGGGGCTTTTGTGCTGGTTCATCCTCTCGCGCACCGTGCTGGGGCGGTCGATGTATGCCCTCGGCGGCAACATGGAAGCCGCCCGCCTGTCGGGGCTGCCGGTGCGCCGCATCCTCATCAGCGTCTATGCGCTCTCCGGGCTTTTCGCCGCGTGGGCTGGCCTCGTCATGACGGCTCGGCTCTCGTCCGCGCAGCCCAATACCGGCATGGGCTACGAGCTCGACGCGATCGCCGCCGTGGTCATCGGCGGCGCCTCCCTGGCCGGCGGGCGCGGCGGGGCCTGGGGCACGTTTGTTGGTGCGATTTTGCTCGCGGTCATCCGCAACGGGTTGAACCTGCTCAACGTCTCTTCCTTCTGGCAGCAGATCGTCATCGGCCTCGTCATCGCCGCCGCGGTGGGCTTCGATGTCATCCGCAACAAGACCCTGTCGCAGTAGGAGGACGCCGGTCATGAAACTCAGGAAAACGGTCGCCATCGCCGCGCTGGCAGCCACCGCGTTCACCGCTTCTGCCTGCGGCCAGGCGGGCACCGGGGAAGACGAGATCACCCTCGCGCTGTCGACCCAGACGAATCCCTTCTTCGTCCAGGTTCGCGACGGTGCGCGCGAGCGTGCCGAAGAACTCGGCGTCCAGCTCAACGTCCAAGACGCCGGCGATGACGCCCTGATGCAGGCCGACCAGCTGGGCAACGCCGCCGCTATGGGTGCGGGTGTCGTGGTGGTCAACCCCGTGGATTCCGACGCCGTCGGCAACTCCGTGATCGCCTTAAACCAGGAGGACATCCCGGTTATCGCCGTCGACCGCACGTCGAATGGCGGCGAGCTGACCTCTTATGTGGCCAGCGACAACATCGACGGCGGCCAGCAGGCCGCCGATGTACTGGCGGAGGCGATCGGCGAGCAGGGCAAGGTCATTATCCTGCAGGGCATCCCGGGTTCGTCCTCCTCGCGCGATAGGGGAGAGGGCTTTCGCAGCCGCATCGCCGAGTACCCGGGCATCGAGGTCGTGGCCCAGCAGACCGCGAGCTTCGATCGGACGGAAGGCCTCGACGTGGCCACCAACCTGCTGCAGGCTCATCCGGACGTCGACGCTATCTTCGCGGAAAACGACGAGATGGCGCTCGGCGCGATCGAGGCTGCCGGGGCCCGCGCGGGCGAGGAGATCGCGATCGTCGGCTTCGATGGCACCGACGAAGGCCTCGCCGCCGTCGAGGAGGGCACCATGACCGCCACCATCGCCCAGCAGCCTTGGCAGCTCGGGGTCCAGGCAGTCGAGCAGGGCAAAAGGCTTCTCGACGGCCTACCCGTCGCCGACGTCGTGCCCGTCGCCGTGGTGCCCGTGACCGCACAGAACGTCGCGGAGTTCCTTCCCAAGGACTAAAACCCGTGACGTGGGACACAATGCTGCGGTAGGTTGAAAACCATGAGCGAAGCGGATGTCATCATTGTCGGTGCCGGACTCGCCGGACTCGTCGCGGCCTACGAGGCGGCGAAGGGCGGCCGGCGCGTCACCGTGCTGGATCAGGAAAACCGGGCCAACCTGGGCGGCCAGGCGTTCTGGTCGCTCGGCGGGCTCTTCCTCGTCGGCTCCCCGGAGCAGAAGCTCATGGGGGTCAAAGACACCGAGGAGCTCGCCTGGCGCGACTGGGCCAACTCGGCCGATTATGATGACGCCGACAACGACAACTGGCCAAAGAAATGGGGCCACGAATACGTGCGCTTCGCCGCCAACGAGAAGCGCGACTACCTCAGGGAGCTGGGGCTACGGTTGGTGCCCACAGTCGGCTGGGCCGAACGCGGCTCCGGCGACGCCTCCGGCCACGGCAACACCGTGCCGCGCTTCCACCTCACCTGGGGCACCGGCCCGGAGGTCGTGCGCATCTTCCGTGAGCCCCTGGAGAAGTTCGAGGCCGAAGGTCGCGTCGAGTTCCGCTTCCGGCACCGCGTCGATGAGTTAAAGCTTGTCGACGGCCACGTCACCGGCGTCACCGGGGCCGTCTTAAAACCCAGTGATGCGGTGCGCGGGGCGGAGTCGTCACGCGAGGTCGTCGACGCCTTCGACCTAGACGGCCGCGCCGTGGTGGTGACCTCGGGCGGCATCGGCGGCAACCTGGATTTGGTGCGCCGCAGCTGGCCGACCGAGCGGTGGGGTGATGCGCCCGAGGACCTCGTGATCGGGGTGCCCAATTATGTCGACGGGCGCATGCTGGAGATCTCGCAGGATGCCGGAGCGAACCTGGTCAACACTGATCGGATGTGGCACTACCCGGAGGGCATGCAGAACTGGGACAGCATCTGGCCGACGCATGGTATCCGCATCATCCCGGGGCCGTCGTCGCTGTGGCTCGATGCCGAAGGCCAGCGCCTTCCCACCCACCTCATCCCGGGCGGCGACAACCTGGCGGCGCTCTCTCACATCGGCCGCACCGGGTACGGGTACTCCTGGTTCCTGCTCAACCAGACGATCGCGTCGAAGGAATTCATGTTCTCCGGCTCGGAGCAGAACCCAGATCTGACGGATAAGTCGTGGCGGAAACTCGCCAGCAAGGTCGGCCCAGGCCTGCACCCAGCGGTGCAGAACTTCATGGACTACGGCGAAGACTGGGTGGTGGCCGATTCCTTCGACGAGCTGGTCGCCGGCATGAACGAGCTGGTGGGCGACGACGCCCCGCAGATCGACGCCGAGGCGCTGCGCAGAACCGTCGAGGACCGCGATATGCAGCTAGACAACAAGTTCTCGAAGGGCGCCCAGATCAACTACATCCGTACCGCGCGCAACTACTTAGGCGATCGCATCGTGCGCTGCGCGCCGCCGCATAAGCTTCTCGATCCCAAGCACGGCCCGCTCATCGCCGTTCGCCTGCGGGCGCTGACCCGCAAGACTCTCGGCGGTATCGAAACGGATCTCTCCGGCCAGGCGCTGCGCAGCGACGGTACCCCGCTGCCGGGCCTGTACGCTGCCGGTGAGGTGTCCGGATTTGGTGGCGGAGGCATGCACGGCAAGAACGCGCTGGAAGGGACGTTCCTCGGTGGATGTATCCACTCGGGCAAGCGCGTCGGGGAGGCGCTGGCGCGCGAGCGTGGGTGAAACGGCGCCACACCACCGTCACGATGATGGATTCCGCTGCCGGGGCCTCTATCACCCCAGCCCGCCTTTCCGCTCATCGCTAAGCACCCCGCAAAGAAAAACCCCGGCAGGAGCCTACAGGCGTCCCACCGGGAGTGTTTTCGTATTTAGAGCCAGCGCGGTGGCTCGGGGGCATCGGCGTTGACGCCGGCGCCGCCACGCCCGGAAGCCCAGCGGGCAAGCCCCGTCAATGTGCCGGTGACCTCGGTTTCTTCGTGGCCCTCCGTGACGGCCCAGCGTTCGCCGGTCTCGGAGTTGACGAGGACGAGGCCGTCGCCAAGCTCTCTCTTGCGCCACTTGCCCACGATCTCCGGCACCAAAGTCGCCAGCACCACGTGCGGGATGTCGGAGAAACGGCCGTTGACGTCGAGGTCGACTGCGTGCAGCCACACCTCGCGGGTGCGCATCCACAGCGTCTCAGACATCGGGACCGTGCGCCCCTGCGCCGTTTTCACCTCGGCGTCCCAGGCCTCCCGCGGGCAGTCCCGCCACGCGACGTTCAGCTGGACGACGGAGTGGCTGTGCAGGTTGCGCAGCGCCCCCGGCGGCAGGGTCGCGCCGCGGGCGATCTCCTCACCGCGCGCCTTCGGCGAGGAATACATCGGGGTTTCCACGCCGGTGCTTGCCCAGTTGACCAAGTTCACCAAGGCGCGCGCGTTGTAGCCGACATGCGCCACGAGGTAGAAGCGATCCCAGTCGGGCAGCAGCGTGGGCTCGCCGAAGTCCTCGTTGTCGATGTGGGCAAGCTGCCCGGAAAAGTACGAGGTGCCCCGGTTGACGATCTGTAGCCGCTCGTCAATGGACAGGTCGTGAAAGGACTGTGCGGTTTCCGCCATTACTCGAACACCGTCTTGTTGGCGATGTGGCCCAGGCCGTCGATCTCCACCTTCACGGTCTCGCCATCGCCGATGTAGCGCTTCGGGTCGCGGGCATGGCCCACCCCGCCCGGGGTGCCGGTGACGATTACGTCGCCCGCATCCAGCGGGTAGATGCGCGAGATGTACTCGATGAGCTGCTCGGGGCCGAAGACGAGATCGTCGGTCGGGGTGGACTGGACCTTCTCGTCCTCCAGGTAGGTGGCCAGCTCGCCGCCGAAGGTGAAGTCCTCCTTGGTGGTCAGCCACGGGCCGAAGCCGGCGGACTTCTCGAAGGACTTGCCCTGGTGCCACTGCAGGGTGCGGTACTGGTAGTCGCGCATGGTGTAGTCGTTCATGACGGCGTAGCCGGCGATGTGCTCACCGGCATCAGCGGCCTTGACGCGGCGGGCGCGCTTGGAGATGACGACGGCCAGCTCACCCTCCCAATCCAGCGCGGAGTTCGCGTACTCAGGGACCACGACGTCGTCATAAGGGCCGACCAGCGCGTCCGGGAACTTGATGAACAGGGTCGGAACCTCCGGCAGGTTGCGGCCCATCTCCTTGATGTGGTTGGCGTAGTTCAAGCCCACGCAGATGATCTTCTTCGGCGCGGGGACGACGGCATCCAGGTCCTCCTTGGCAAATTCCACGGCCTCGCCTGCAGCCTTCTCGGCGATCTCCTGCCAGTTGTCCTCCTGCAGGAGCTCACCGACGTTGGCGTAGCCGTCGATGGCGACGGCGGAGTTCTCGGATTCGACGCGGGCGGCGACGGTGGAGCCGTCGACACGAAGAGTTGCAAGACGCATAGTTTCTAAATTCCTTCCGGGGTAAAAGTACGTGCAAGACCGAGTTTCTCGAAGATCGGGTGATCCGAGAAACAGAATAGATCGACGCCGTCAGCGCCAGCCACGATGTGCCACTGCTGCCACGACGGCACGACCGTCATGTCGCCCTGGCTGAGCTCGAAGACCTTCTCACCGATGGTGATGGTGGCCGTGCCTTCGAAGACCTGGAAGACCCGGGAGCCGACCTCCTGCACCGGGATGGTTTGGGCCTCAGGCCGCAGGCGGTGGAACTCGGCGCGCACCGTGTTCATCACGTCCGCGCCGTTGGTCGGGTTGGAGTAGCGAATAGCGGCATGGCCTGGGCTGACAACCCCTGGGTAGCCCTCGTTTTCGAGAGCGAGCTGTTCGTTGAGCGCGGCATCGGTGTGCTCCCAGGCGAAGCGGCCGATCGGGGAGAACTCCGACTCGCCCGGGTAGGAGACGGGGCGCAAGCTCGGGTGCGCCCACAGCCGCTCCATGCGGGAGTAGTCGGGGGTGCCGTCGTCGGTAATCTTCTCCGAGCCATACTCGAAGAAACCGGTGTCCATGACGTGCTGGAACGGGATATCCAAACCGTCGATCCAGATCATCGGCTCCGTCGCGATGTTATGGTGGCCGTGATAAGCCCAGCCCGGGGTGATGAGGAAGTCACCACGCTTCATGGGCACCGCGTCGCCATTGACGACGGTCCACACGCCCTCGCCTTCGGTGACAAAGCGGAAGGCGTTCTGCGAGTGGCGGTGCTCCGGAGCGTTCTCCCCGGGGCCGAGGTACTGGATCGCCGCCCACAGGGTCGGAGAGACGTACGGGTTGCCTCCGAGGCCCGGGTTACACCGGCCGATGGCGCGCCGCTCGCCGCCGCGGCCGACGGGAACCAGCTCGCCGGCCTGCTCGGCGACCTTCGACAGCTGCGACCAATCCCACTTGTGTGCCACGGCCTCTGGGGTGGGCTCGTTGGGCATCAGGTTCCCGATGGTGCGCCATAAGGGGAGGGTGTGCAGGCCCTCCATCTCCTTATACATCTCATCGAGGCGTGCCTGTTCTTCCGGAGTGGGCTCCGGAACCTCAAACTCGACGTGTTTGTTTGAGTAGTCAGTCTCACTCATGGACTAAACCTCCTGTAGGGGTGTCAACGACAACCTGGGGTTGTGAGGACGACCATAACTGCGGCCGCAGCGTGACTCAAAGAACTTCCGTTATGTGGAATATGCTTGCCGACGGGGGCAGCGCTACCCCCTCCCGGGTGAGTGCGGGGCTAGGAAAAGGTGGTGGGTCGGAAATTCTGTAGCGAGCGATTGAGGTCTCTGACGTGCCGCATCAGAACCTCGGCGCAGCGGTGATAGACGCGGTTGAAGCGGTTCGTCGGGGCCGTCACCGTCACCGCGCCGAGCGTGTCGCCGAGATCGTTGCGCAGGCAGGCGCCTACACCCGAGACGTCGGCTTCGTACTGGCCGTTGTTGATCGCGAACCCGTGCTGGCGCGAACGGTTCAGCGTCCGGCGCAGGTCATCGAACTCGTGATCCGGCAGCGCAGGGTATAAAGCGCGCAGCTCGCTGGCGGAATGCTCCGCCAACATGATGAGCCCGCCGGAATTTTGATGGGCCGGCAGCACCTGGCCGCGCCGCGAACCCACCCGCACCGACTGGGTGCCGTCGACCGTATGCAAGAAGTGGGTCTTGTTCTCCACGAGCACGGTCAGATGCGAGGTCTCCTCGGTCTCGGTGGACAGTGCCTGCATAAACGGTTCCGCGGTGGCGATGAGCTCGTGTCCTACACCGGGGCGCAAACTCGAGGTGGTCAGCGATGGTCCCGGCAAATATGCGCGCGCTTCACTACGGATGGCGAAGCCGCGATAGACGAGCATGGCCAGCGAGCGATGCGCCGTGGACTGGGAGACGCCGAGCATCTCTGCGGCGCGGGAGACGGTGAGCGTGCCTTCGTCGCGAAGCAGCAACGCAAGCATCAGTGCCATGTCGACCGACTGTAAGTAATCCCGCGGCGGAGGCCCGTGGGTGGGTCCGATATGGATCATGATCACACCTTCCGCTATGTGGAATACTTTTGATTGTAACCCCGGTCACGCAGAAGATGTGAATATGGCTGGAACAACAATTACTGGATGGGCGCCGCCCACGCCCGTCATGCCAGAAGGCAGTTGCCGAATCCTGGGTATCTCCGGGCGGCGGCTCTATGCAGTACTTTTGGGCTGGTTCTTCATCGTCTTCGACGGCTACGACCTCATCGTCTACGGCACCGTGCAGTCGGAGCTCATGGAGGAATGGAATCTCACGAGCGCCTCCGCCGGCACGATCGGCTCGATGGCGTTCGTCGGCATGGTCATCGGTGCTGTTGGCATCGGCAGGCTCTCCGACCGCATCGGGAGAAAGACCGCCGTGATCGGCTCGGTGGTTATCCTCTCGATGTTTACCGTGCTCTGCGGCCTGGCCACGAGCGCAGTCACGTTCGGGCTCTACCGTCTGATCGCCGGAATCGGCCTCGGTGGGCTCGTGCCCAGCGTCAACGCCCTGTGCGCCGATCTGGTTCCGGCGCGCAAGATGGCCGCCTGGTCCACCGTGATCATGGCCGGCGTGCCCTTGGGCGGCTCGATCGCCGCCATCCTCGCCGGCTTCATCGTCCCCTCCCACGAGGACTGGGGATGGCGCATGATGTTCCTCATCGCTCTCGTCCCGCTGGCAGTGGGGCTGCCGCTGGCCATGCGGATCATCCCCGCCGATAAAGAAATTATCGACGACCTGCGCCACCGCGGCCAACGCATGCCCGAAGGTAGCGCGGTACAGAAGCAGCCGGGCTTCGGTGCCCTGTTTGCGCCGCAGTACCGCAGCGCGACTGTCATGTTCGCCATCGCTACCTTCGTGACCCTGCTGGCCTGGTATGGGCTGGGTACCTGGCTGCCGCGGCTCATGCAGGAACAGGGCTACAACCTGGGCGCGTCGTTGAACTTCACGCTCGCGCTCAACCTCGGCGCGATCATCGGCTCGGTGGTGGCGATCTATGCGATTTTGGTGCTCGCGGGCGTCGGCACGCATGGGACCCAAATCCTCATCATCGCCGCCGTCACCCAGTTCTACCCGCACCAGCTGCGCGGCACCGGCCTGGGCTGGGCGCTGGGCGTGGGCCGCATCGGCGCCGTCGTCGCCCCGCAGATGGCCGGCCTCCTGCTGGCCTGGGGCCTAGGGCCCGCCTCCAGCTACCTCATGTTCGGCATCGCGGCGATACTCTCCGGGCTCTCCCTCTTCGTCCTCTGGCGGATCGCGCGGGCCCGCCCGCCGGTGCTCACCCGCGTCGACTAGCTCTCTCTACTGTTTAAGAAAGGATCAACTGCGAGACCATGTCTATTGCTGAAAAGACCACCGAACTGCAGGGACAGAAGATCGTCATCGTCGGCGGGGGCATCGGCGGGGCGGCAGGAGCACTCGCGCTCGCGCTGCGGGGCGCCGACGTCACCCTCTACGAGCACCACCCCGAATTCAAAGAGGTCGGCGCCGGGCTGCAGATCGGACCGCACGGCGTGAAGATGCTCAAGAAGTGGGGCATCGGGCAGCGCGCCATCGAGCTCGGCTTCGTGCCTGAGAACATGCAGTTCCGCGACGCGATGACCGCCGAGACCATCCTGACCATGGACTTCGGCGAGAAGTTCTTAGAACACTACGGCGCCGAATACCTGGTCATCCACCGCTCCGACCTGTTGAACCTCCTGGTCGAATCGGCCACCGAGGCCGGGGCGACGCTCGTCAACAACCATCACGTCCTCGACGGCGTCACCGACGGCGACGGCGTCAAGGTCACCGTCAAAAACCGCGCAGACAACTCCATCAGCGAGGTCGAAGCGGACGTCCTCATCGGCTTCGACGGCACCCACTCCTTGTTTCGGAAGAAGATTGTCGACGACGATCCCGTCCCCTCCGCCTACGTCGCCTACCGCGGCACCTCCTCGCTTCCCGACGACCCCGACATGGCCGGCCTCACCTCCGTCATCGGCTACATCGGCCCGCGCTGCCACTTCATCCAGTACCCGCTGCGCAGCGGCGAGTTGCTCAACCAGGTCGCCGTCTTCCAGTCCCCGCGCTACCTAAAGTCCCTGGTCGAAGGAACCGAGGTGCCCGAAGACTGGGGAAACAACGACGAGTTCCGCCAAGCCTTCACCCACACCCACGAAAAGATCCAGTGCCGCCAGAAGCACATGTGGCTCGACCAGTGGTGGCAGATGACCGACCGCGAGCCGCTGGACAACTGGGTGGTCAACGACCGCATCATCGTCATGGGCGACGCCGCCCACCCGCCGCTGCAATACCTCGCCTCCGGGGCCGTCATGGCCATGGAAGACTCCGAGGTCTTCGCCCTCTTCGCCGCCGAAGCCGCCAACCGCGGCGAACTCGACTGGGGCAAGGTGCTGCGCGAAGTGTCCGTTGAACGCGCCCCCCGCTGCGGCCGCATCCAGACGGTGGGACGTCTCTGGGGAGAGCTCTGGCATGTCGACGGCATCGCCCGCCACGTCCGCAACGAACTCTTCCGCCAAGCCGGCGTGGATAACTACTGGTTCCACTACGCCGACTGGCTGTGGAACTACGACCCCGAAGCCCGCGCTTATTTGAAGGACCCGTCGCTGGGCAACCTGCCGAAGGGCCTGGAGGACTGGGAGTACAACCTCCACAAGCTCGAACGCCAGCGCAAGGATGGCGCTCAGCCCAGCGACTTGGTGCTCTAATACGCGCGCGTTAGAGGTGTTTTTCCACCAGGTCCGCGGCATCGGCCGCGATAATCGGCAGGCTGTCGCGCTCTGCGCGGCCAAAGGGGCGCAACACAAAATCCGCCGGGGCCTGGCGCCCAGGCGGGCGGCCAATGCCGATACGCAGCCGCTGATAGTTGTTCGTGCCGAAGGACTTCGTCAGCGACTTCAGCCCCTTATGCCCCTTATCCCCGCCCCCGGTGACGAGCTTTAACTCACCGAAGGCGAGCTCCATGTCGTCGTAAAGCGCTACGATGCGTGCCGGGGGAATACCGAAATACCCCGCGAGTGCTTTAGCCGGCCCGCCGCTTAAGTTCATGAACTCGCGCGTGCGCGCGAGCACCACCCGCTTAGGCCCCAGCACGCCGGGGGAGATCTCGGCGATTTCGGTGTTGGTGCGTTTGTGCACCGTCAGTGTTGCCGACGCGCGCGCAAGCAGCTCGTCGAGCACCATCACACCCACATTGTGCCGGGTAAGGGCGTATTTCGGGCCCGGGTTGCCGAGGGCCAGTAGCAGGGAAGTATCAGACACACCCCTTAGTCTGACACAACAAACGCCCCGCCGCGGAAACCGGCCGGTGGTGGCAGGCCCGCAGCGGGGCGTTGGTGAGACCCGAAAGCCTTACTCGGTGTCCGAGTCGTTCTTCGAACCCTCGTCGACAGCGTCCGGCTCTTGGCCAGCCGGGGCATCCTCGCCGTCGGTCTCGGGGGCCTCGTCGCCCTCCTCGGGGACCTCGGCCTCTTCCGGCTCGGTGATGTTGACGAAGAGGTCGTCTTCCTCGTCGTTGACCAGGGAGACACCGTCCGGCAGCGGCAGGTCGGAGGAGAAGATCTGGGTGCCGATCTCCATGCCCTCGACGTTGATGACGATCTCGTCCGGGATCTTCAGCGGATCCACCAGGACCAGGACGTTGTCGGTCTCCTGCAGCAGCTGGCCACCCGGGGCGATCTCGCCCTCGGTGACGACCGGAACCTCGACCTCAACCTTCTGGCCGCGCTTGACGGTCAGCAGGTCGATGTGGTCGATGTCCAGGGTCAGGATGTTCTGATCGATGTGGCGCACCATGCACAGGTGCTGCTGGCCCTCGAGCTCGAGCTCCATGACGGCGTTGACGCCCTCGTAACGGATCAGGGTCTGCATCTCCAGCAGGTCCACGTGGAAGTGGTAGTTGTCGTGGCCCTCGCCGTAGAGCACACCGGGCAGGCGCCAGTCGCGGCGCAGACGGCGGGCAGCGCCCTTACCGAACTCCTTACGGACCTCACCCTTGATGACCGGGGTTTCAGCCATGTGGAATCCAACCTCTCTTGAGTATGTCGCTTACTGTGGTTTTCCGGTCGAGGGCGACAAAAGAAATGAAGCCTGCGACCGACTCGGTGTCTACGTCGAGTCATCGCAGGCTTCGGTGCCACGTCAAGGTGGCCAGAAAGTCTGGGATTAAATCATCGCGTCGATAACGGCCCACATTCGTGCGCCCTCGCCGAGACGGTAGCTAATGCTAGCAGCCTGAGAGGCGAGGACCCAAAACTAGACCGTGGTGTAGCCGCCGTCGACCAAGTGGTAGGAGCCGGTGATGAACGAGGCATCCTCCGACAGCAGGAAGGAGACCAGCTTCGCCACCTCTGCGGCGCGGCCCAGCCGGCCCATCGGGTGCTTATCGACCAACGTCTCGCGCACCTCCGCCGGCAGCTTCGACAGCAGGGGAGTGTCAATGTAGCCGGGGCCGACCGCGTTGACGCGGATGCCATCGGCGGCGTACTCGACGGCGGCGGTCTTCGTCAGCCCGACGACCGCGTGCTTAGCGGTGGTGTAGGCCGAGTTGTTGCGCACGGCGACGGTGCCGGCCACCGACGCCAGGTTCACGATCGCGCACTCGTTGGTGTTGTCCTGCTTCTCGAACTGCTCGATCTGGTAGCGGTTGCCGAAAGCCACGCCGTTGATGTTGACGTCGATGACGGCATTCCACTTCTCCGGGGTGATCTCACCGGTGGGCTCGTCGGTGCCGCCGATGCCGGCGTTGTTGACGGCCAGATCGAGGCTGCCAAAGGTCTCGACGGCGAATGCGACCGCCTTCTGATGCTCCTCGGCCGAGGTGGCGTCGTGCTTCAAGGCGGCGGCCTCGCCACCGGCCTGCTTGATCTCCTCGGCGACCTTCTGCGCGCTTTCCTCGTTGATATCGGTGGCGACGACCTTCACGCCGTGCGCCCCGAGATCCAGCGCGATCGCCTCTCCGATGCCGGAGCCGGCACCGGTGATCAGCGCAACCTTACCCTTGAGTCCTGCGTAATCAGCCATGTGTAAGTCTGAATCCTCCCAATAACGTGGTTCAGATTCTTACGTAGCCCACGCTAGCCCTGTTCGCGGGTCTTGGCCACGGTGCGAGATTGGGAGCAGGTGCTCACACGCTTGACGGAAGAACCTAAGCCTCGCCCTCGAACAACGTCGTGACGGAGCCGTTTTCGAAGATCTCGTGGATGGTCTTGGCCAGCAGCGGGGCGATGGACAAGACGGTGAGGTTCGACCAGCCCTCGGTGGACTGCGGCAGGGTGTTGGTGGTGATGACCTCCTCGGCGCCGCACTCGCTGAGGCGCTCGCGGGCTGGGTCGGAGAACACGCCGTGCGTGCAGGCGATGATGACGTCCTTCGCGCCGGCTTCCTTGAGAACCTTGACGGCGCCGGCGATGGTGCCGCCGGTGTCGATCATGTCGTCGAGAAGCACGCAGTTGCGGCCCTCGACGTCACCGACCACGCGGTTAGCGGTGACCTTGTTGGCCTCGTCGACGCTGCGGGTCTTGTGGACGAAGGCCAGCGGGGCGTAACCCAGCGTCTTGGCCCACTTCTCGGCGACCTTCACGCGGCCGGCATCGGGGGAGACGACGACTAGGTTGTCGAGGTCGTACTTCTCCTTGATGTAGTCGGTGAGGATCGGCATCGCGTGCATGTGGTCGACGGGGCCGTCGAAGAAGCCCTGGATCTGGTCGGTGTGCAGGTCGACCGAGACGATGCGGTCGGCGCCGGCCGCGGTGAGCAGGTCGGCGACCAGGCGGGCGGAGATCGGCTCGCGGCCGCGGTGCTTCTTGTCCTGTCGCGCGTAAGGGTAGAAGGGCAAAATCGCGGTGATGCGCTTGGCGGAGCCGCGCTTGAGGGCGTCGATCATGATGAGCTGTTCCATGATCGCCTTGTTCAAATCGCCGGAGTGGGCCTGCAGGACGAAGCAGTCGGCGCCGCGGACGGACTCCTCGAAGCGCACGAAGATCTCACCGTTAGCGAAGTCGCGGGCAGTGGTGGGCACGAGGTCGATGCCGAGTTCCTTAGCGACGGCCTCGCCCAGCTCCGGGTGGGCGCGGCCGGAAAACAGCATCATGTTTTTGTGGCTCTCGGACCATTGTCCAGTCATAGTTACTTGCCTTCCTTCTCGCGTGCGCGCTGCGCGGCCTCCGCTGCGGGGGTGCCGGGGCGCTTCTTCTCGACCCATCCCTCGATGACGCGCTGCTTGCCTTCCTTGACAGCCAGCGCCCCTGCCGGGACATCGTCGGTCACTACTGTACCGGCCCCGGTGTAGGCGCCGTCGCCGACCGTCACCGGGGCGACGAACATGGTGTCAGAGCCGGTCCGGCAGTGATCGCCGATGGTGGTGTGGTGTTTGTTCACGCCGTCGTAGTTAACGAACACACTCGAGGCGCCGATGTTCGTCTCCTCGCCGACGGTGGCGTCCCCGATGTAGGTCAAATGCGGCACCTTGGAGCCGGCGCCGATCGTGGCGTTCTTGGATTCCACGAAGCCGCCGAGCTTGCCGCCGGTGCCCAGCACCGTGTGGGGGCGCAGGTAGGTAAACGGCCCGACGGTGGCATCCGCGCCGATGGTGGAGCGCTCGCCCTGGGTGCGGATCACGCTGGCGCGGGTGCCGACGGTCACATCCGTCAACGTCGTATCCGGACCGATCACCGCCCCGTCGGAGATATGCGTAGCCCCCCACAGCTGGGTGTTTGGGTGGATGGTCACATCCTGGCCGATCACCACGTTGACGCCGATGAACGTGGTCTCCGGGTCAATGATCGTCGCCCCACCCAGCATCGCGGCCTCAACGGTGCGGCGGTTGAACTCCTTGCCGGCGGCCGCGAGCTGGACGCGGTTGTTCACCCCGGCCAACTCGCGGGGATCGTCGGCGAGGTGGGCGCCCACGGTGTGCCCCTCGCGGCGGGCGATGGCCAGCACGTCCGTGATGTAGAGCTCGCCCTGGGCGTTGTCGGTATTCAGCTGGGTGAGTGCGTGGTTGAGCACGCGGCCGTCGAAGGCGAAGACCCCGGAGTTGACCTCCGTGATCTCTTTCTGCTCCTCGGAGGCGTCCTTCTGCTCGACGATCTCGGTGACCTCGCCGGCGTCGTTGCGCACGATGCGGCCATAACCGGTCGGATCATTCAGGTCCAAAGACAAGACGGTGACTGCGGCGGAGGCGGTGGTGTGGGCGTCGAAAAGCGCCTGGATGGTCTCGGCGCGCAACAGCGGCACGTCTGCGTTGGTGACGATGACCGTGCCCTCATACTCCGGGATCGGGCGCAGCCCGGCCGCCACCGCGTCGCCCGTGCCGTTTTGCTCTTCCTGCACCGCCTGCAGCACCTCGCGGTCGAGTTCCTCGGCGACTCGTTCGACCTCGGGGATGACCTGGTCGCGCTGGTGACCCACCACGGCGACCAGGTGCTCCGGGTTGATGCCCTCGGCGGCGTGCAGGGAGTGCGAGAGCAGGCTGCGGCCGCCGATGGCGTGCAGGGTCTTCTGGGTGGCGGACTTCATGCGGGTACCGGCGCCGGCAGCTAAGACGATGACGGCGCAGGGAGTGCGGGTGCTCACGACGAGTGCTGCTCCTGGAGACATAGACAACAGTGATAAGGAAAACTACCGCCCCAGCATATCGCGCCTAGGGGTTGCGGGAGACGTCGTCGAGACGCGTGGCGCCCACCACGCCGATCACGCCCACCGCGGCCAGGAACAGCAGCGTGATCGACGCGCCGAAGATAGCGATCACACCGGAGACCACGCCCACGATGAGCAAGATGAGGCCCATTATCGTGTTCGCCGCGCCCGTATAGCGGGTGCGCTGGTTTCCTTCGGCCATATCGACGATGTAGGTCTTGCGCGCCACCCGCACCGCGGTATGCGCGACCTGGATGAGGAAGAAGCCGAGCGGCAGGGCGAAAGGCGCCAACCGGTCGGGAGAGAAGTGCGCGGCGGCCACCACGAGCACGATCACCGCGGAGGCCGCCGCCGAGCCGTAGGCCATGACGCTTTTCGACGACGCATCCGACCAGATCCCCGAAATCCGGCCAGTAACGAGTGACGCCGCGGCCGAGGCGACCACGAAGGCGCCCAGACCGGAGATGTCGTGGCCGATCTGCTGCGACAAGGCGACCACGAACGTCGTCGACAGGGAGGTGACCAAAAGGAGGGAGCGCACGATCACGAAGCGGCGAAACTTCGCATCCTGGGTGAACAACCCCCAGGTGTCGGCCCACCAGCGGCGGTTGAGTCCCTGTTCTTCTTCTTGTGAGTCCGGCTCACGAATGCCGCCGAAGATGACGACGGCCGCCGCCCAGCTCGCCGCCCCCACCGCGAGCAGCAGCGCCAGCAGCCACTGCGGCAGATCCGAATCTAAAAACCACAAGAACACGCCCACGACCAGTGCGATCAGCCCGCCGAGTGCGGTGGCCCGCCCCGTGATGCGCCCGCGCAGGCCCTTCGAGATCGTGCGTCCCTGCACGTCCTTCGACGAGATCGAGTTCAACGCCCGAAACAGCGCGAGTACGCCGAGGAGCACCACCACCGCAAGGCCGAGCGCGACACCGCTTAAAAGCACGGCGGCGAGCGCGATCCCGACGGCGGCGAGCGCCTGGCCGGCCGCACCGATCATCCAGACCTTTTTGCGCGAGGGCTGCGTCGTCACCCATGGCGAGAGCGCCGCTTGGGGCAGCATCGAGCCGGCCTCGCGGACTGGAACCAGCAGGGCGATGAAGAACCCGGGCGCGCCGGCGGCCCCAAAAGCCACGGAAGCACAGTCTTCGCGGAGACGATCTGATCCCCCAGGCCTTGCAGCCCGTTGGAGACGATGAAACGGTTGCCGTTATGGCGCTCCAGGTCGCTGGTCATTAATTAAAATAGTACGGCTAAGGTTAATTAAAATAGTACGGCTAAGGTTGAATTATGCACTTTCGGCTGAATGAGATTGGTGAGTGTTGACGATGGCTGCAGCGATGTCACGACGCGGATTTCTCAAAGCGGCGACGGTGATGGCCCTCGCCGCCGCCACCGGCCCGGTCCTCGCGGCGTGCGGCACCTCTCAACCGCAGCCGCGCGGCTACGATGGCGAGCCGCGCCCGCTGCCCATCCCGCCGCTCGACGAGGGCAAGCTTGTCGACGGCCACCGCCACTTCACCCTCACCACCCAGGCAGGCAGCGCCGAAATCCTGCCCGGCACCACCACCTCCACCTGGGGTTTCAACGGTGACTTCCTCGGGCCGACGTTGCGTATGCACCGCGGCGACGACGTCGAGGTCGACATCACCAACGAACTCGACGAGATGACCACCATCCACTGGCACGGCATGAAACTGCCCGCCTGGGCCGACGGCGGCCCGCACTCACCGATCGAGCCGGGTGAAACCTGGAGCCCACGTTTCGGCGTCGACCAGCCCGCCGCCACCCTGTGGTACCACCCGCACCCCCACGGGCGCACGCGCCTGCACTGCTACCGGGGACTGGCCGGGCTGTTGCTTATCGACGACGACGTCTCCGACAACCTCGACCTGCCCCATGAGTACGGCGTAGACGACATCCCCGTGGTCATCATGGATCACAAGTTCACCGACGACGGCGAGCTCGATGAAACCCTCGACGATGACCTCGGGCTCATGGGCGACACCCCGGTGGTCAACGGCATCACCAACGCGCGTTTCGACGCCGAGACCTCACGCGTCCGCTTCCGCATCGTCAACGGCGCCAACATGCGCTTCTACAACCTGGCGTTGAGCGATGAGCGGGCTTTTTCCGTCGTCGCCACCGACTCCGGCCTGCTCAGCGAGCCGCACGAGGTGACCCACGCGCTCATCGGGCCGGGCGAGCGCTTAGAGATCGTCGTCGACCTCGAGCCGGAAGAGGAGATCTCGCTGGTCTCGCTGCCGCTGGAGGGAAACTTCGGCATCCCCGAAGACAACGACGAGGCCCCCGATTTCGGATTCCAGCACGAGTTCGAGTTCTTGCAGATCACCGGCCCGGCCGAGGGGACGCCGGCCTCGGCGGCGCTGCCCGCCGAACTCGACCCAGCGGCCGCCGAGCAACCCAACCTCGACGGCGTCATCGAGCGCGAGTTCGCGCTCAACACCTTCGAGATCAACGGCGAGACCATGGACATGGAGCGTGTCGACGTCACCATCGACCACCAGGACCCCGAGGTCTGGATCGTCACCAACGAAAATCCCGACTGGCCGCACAACTTCCACATCCACAACAGCCGCTTCCGGGTGCTGAGCATCGACAATAATGAGGTCGAAGAGATCGGCACCTACGGGTGGAAAGACACCGTCTCCTTGCCGCCGGGGGCCACGGCGCGACTGGCCGTCGAGTTCGGCTACTACCCGGATCCCACCGTGCCGTACATGTATCACTGCCACATGCTCTGGCACGAGGACAACGGCATGATGGGGCAATTCGTGATCGTCGAGCCCGGCGAAGAAGCCGCCCTAGAGCCCATGAGTGGGCACGGCCCGCACTAGGCGGCTATCGAGTTATGTGGTGCTGTCAGTGAGGAGTGATCGAGCTTTCCTGAGATGCTGAAGGGCGGATGAATGCGGGGAAGACACTGGTGGATGTGAAGTAAACCGCTGGGTTCATTGGTGAAGTCTCCTTAAAACAAGGAAAGACCAGGTGAGTGGGTGATGGCATACCTTCAGCCGCGCACCGTCAGGCGACGGTGCCTCCCCATCCCCACAGCGAGCGAGATCATCAAACAGTCCTGGGCAATCACGGGCAAGTGCCTCGCCACCTCGATCAGGAAATACTCGCAGAACTCCTAAAACAGCGACTCTGAAGAAGACCAGTGCGAGCTGATCAGTCGCTCTGCTTGCTCGTGGGAGCGTTGACCACGGGGAGCCAGGACGGTTGGCTTGCCCGGCTTTGATCTCCTCGGCGTCCCACAGTGGTGCCGCCTTACCCCATGTAGCCACGGGTTTAGGCGTGCGTCCGTTGGCGTAGTAGTTGGACCAGGTGCGGGCGGTGACGCCGATGTAGTCGGCGCATTGGGTGCCGTTCCAGAGACGGGCGCCGGTGTCTTCGGCGATGATGATGCCAGTTCCAATCCCTAGCATTGTGAAGTTCCTCTGCTGTGCAGGGCGCCAAGGTTCTTTGGGGCAGTGAAACTCTCTCATCTGCAATGAGAGTAGGCATGGCCTCTCGTTATTCCGCAGAATTCCGCAAGCAGTGCGTCGATGCCGTCCTCGAGCTCGGCAAAACCCGGACCGAAGTCGCCCAAGAATACGGCATTAGCGACTCCACCTTGGGCCGCTGGGTCGCCAAGGAACAAGGCACCCTCGGCACCGGCTCCGGAAGCCACATGCGCAAAGCCGATCCGAACTCCACAGATCCTGCAGAGATGGCCAAACGCATCGCCGAGCTGGAACGCGAAAACGAGTTCTTAAGAAAAGCAGCCGTGTTCTTCACTAAGGAGAACTAGCGCCTGACCAGCGCAACCACTGGCCGGCGGGTCGTCGTCAAGCTTCCCCACCAGGACTCGAACCTAGAAATAAAACCACATTTAAGCTGCTTAAACGCCGAAACTTGCCCACACTCCGCGACAAATCCACGACATAAAAAGCATACAATTAACTTAAAAGATGACGCCGAAGAATTCCCTGGCAGACTGCCCCAATCCGGTGAGTGCGGCGGCGAAGCCGAAAATGATCACCACGATGGCGAGGACGCGTTTGATGGTGTGCCAGAATTCAGGCTGCTGAGTGTGATTCATGATTCCTGTGATGTCGAGGTTAAGGGGGACAAAAGGAAAAGCCATCCTACGTGGGTAGGATGGCTGGGATTGTCAGCTACGGTATGCAGTGGGGTTTGACGTCCTGTCCCCGGAAGAACTGCACGATCATCTCATGTACCGCGTGGTGGAAACCCATGAGCGGGTGGTCCACCTGTTGGAAGGGACACATGTCCTCGATGAGTACATTCTGGTAGTCGCCGTCACCGAACATGAGGTTGTTGGTGTAGGGACCGGCGACGATGTCGGCGCGGGAATCGATGTTGAGGTATTCGATGCCGGGGAGCGCTTCGGTGGGGTTGGTGATGAAGTGGATGACGTCACTGTTGGGATCAAGGTCTTGGCAGGTTCCGATTCCCAAGCAGCCACCGGGAAGGAGTTGGTTGGCCAACTGGGCGGCGGGGGATCCGTGGACAAGACCGGAGATGTTGACCACTTTGTCCACCTTGGAGGCGTTGTTGCCTTGGCGTTGCCATACTGCGGAAATGAGTCCACCTTGGGAGAAAGTGACGAGATTGACTTTGGGTGCTCCGGTTTGCCGTAGCACGTCGTCGATGTAAGCGTTGAGGCTGGGTGTGTATTTATTGATGTGATCGAAGACGCCGACGTTGGGGTCGGTGGCGGTGACTGCGAGTGGTGCCCATTCGAAGAAACGGAGGCCGTTTTTCTCGAAGTAGGAGCGGGCGCGGGTGTTGATGCCGGGGAAGTCGAGGGCTGATCCTACCCATACGACGGGGAGGTTGGATGAGTCTTCGCGGACTTGTGCGGTAACGGCGGGAGGCGTGCCGCCGAGTTGGTCGGGGTAGGAGGGGGATTGGATGGTGTTGGCTCCTGCCGCAGGTGCGGCGAAGCTTGCGGCGAGGGCCAGTGTGGCCGCGGCAATGGCGGCATGGCGGTGTCGTACATGAATCATGGTGTCGAGTGTATTTTCCGTGTCGCTGGGCGGGAAATTAGGCCCCTATCAGTGGGCATTGATGAAACATTGATGAAATAGGTAGGGGTCCTCACGGACGAGTTGACAGTCCGCTATATCTCAAACGTCGGGTGGTCGTCAGTGGCATCATCGCCGAAAATGATGACGTTGATGGCTAGGGGGTGAACCGCCAGCGCGTGTGAAGGGGCTTCTTGGATGGTTGAGTTCGTGGGCGAGGGTGGATCGGTATTCGGCGATGGACAGTCCGCGCCGGGCACTGGGGTATAAAAAGAGGGCGCCCCACTGGGTGGGGTGTCCACCGTGTGAGGCGCAGCCACATGAAACTCGGTTTCGTTTATTCTCCGGTGTCGATATCACTCGTCGCGATGGAGCAGGAAGCGCTCGCGCCCATGCCGGACGCGGAGTTTTCAGTGACGACCTCGCCGTTGTAGAGGATGCGGCAGTTGATGGTCCCTTCATCTTCAACTCCGTTGGTGACTGAGACCTGGGCAAGGTCGAAGCCGGTGAAGGTGACGTCCTTGCTCCACGGCAGGGCGACCCCGTTTTCTTGGGACATGTTGCCGTCGGTGTTAATGAAGGTGACTAGGGCTCCGGTGGCGTCACCATCAACCTCGTAGGTGATGGCACGTTCGGTGTTCATTTCCTCGTTGACGTCGTTAGCGGCTTTTCCGAAAAGCGCTGTGCATCCACCCATGAAAAGGAGGATGATGATCACGATGATGAGGGGGATGATGCAGCCGGGCTTCTTGTACCAGGGGCGCTTTTGCCGGATCTCGTATCCTTCGGGGAGGTTGTTGGGCTGCGGGTTCGGCTGCTGGCCGTTCGGGGTTGACACTGATTACTTTTCCTTTCTGTGTTGGGCGCGGTCACACTGAGTATGCCGTGCTCGGTTAGGGCCTTTGTTTTGCGGTCATTGAGGCTATCGTGGGCGGGTTAATAATACTTACGGCCGGGGGGTGGCGGGGGAGGTTTTGACGGGCTCAGTCGTCTCGAAGCTACCTCCGCGAGAACGTACCCACACGCTAAGTATTTACGCCTAGCTTGCCCTGCCAGTGTTCATGTCCCAAATTTTTGTGTCTTTCATGCTGTTTTCCTTTGGTAGTGGTTGCGCCAGGTGTTGATGACGTGAGTTGTCACGCCGAGTTCCAATGCTATGGCTCCGCTGTGGGGGCCGTGTGTGTTCTCTGCGTCTCGGTATCTTTCGGGGGTGATGAGCAGGTCAGCTGCCCACTGGTCTGCTGCGTTTTCTTGCCTTTCCTTCCACCACCCGGTGGCTCTGGGGTTGTGGTCGAGGATGTAGTGGGCGAGCTCGTGGGCGAGTGTGCAGCGCCGGGCGCGGTAGCCGAGGCCGCGGCGGAGGCTGATTATTCCGTAGCCGTAGTAGCGGCCTTTCTCGCCTGTGTCGTGCTCGAAGATTGTCACCCCGAGTTCGTGTGCGAGTTTCTCAGGGTCCGTCGTGGAAACCTTCATCTCCTTCCTCCGGTTCGTTGGGGCTGTCGTCAGCAGCATAGGAACCGAGGTGGACATCGGGGGTGGGGAAGTCGAACACTTCGGCGTCCGGGGCGAGTCCGATGGTGCCCTCGTCTGCACCGAACAGGTGGCGCGCTTCGGGGTCGGAGCGGCGCATGATCTCGTCGAGGAGTTGCTGGTTCGTCGCCCGCTCGAGGGCGAAGGGGACGGAGACGCCGTCGGTCTCGTAGGACTCGATGTAGCCGGTCTCGACGAGTCCGGTGACAGGGGAGCGGCCGTAGGCACGGCAGAGGGTGATGATCGTCTCCGGCGTCATCCTTCCAGCGTCGAGGTTGCGGGAAAGGGTGCTCTTTGAGACGCCGCTCGTCTCGGCAGCTTCGCGTAGTGAGGCGTTGCCCGTCAGGTCGGTGAACCACTTCTCAATGTCCATGTGTCCCACTATAGGGACACTGTGTGATCGCGGCAATCTGTGCAGCACAAGTGTGTTGACGGGGGTGACGGGCGGGGTATGGCGTGGTGCGAGGGTTGCATTAGCGGGACGCATGGCCCAAACTAGGGACACCGGCGCATGGCAGAGCACCGGAACAATAAATGAATGACAAGGAGGGAATTACATGAACGCACTAAGCAAGCCGCGTTACACCTTCCACCCCGGAGCGCTCGAAGCAATCATGCGCTCACGCAACCTCACCACCGACGAACAGCTCGCACTGTTCATCGGGGTACGCCGCAACGACCTCGCAAAGGTACGCGCCGGCTACCCCGTCTCCGCAGAGGTCGCACTCCGCGTCAGCGCACTCCAGGGCGACCAGAACTACCTCGCAGCCTGGTTCGACCAGGTACAAGACAACGCAGCATAAAAAGAAAGGAGGCCCCAGAATGCCTAATCATCTGGAGCCAGTCAACGGTATTTATTAGCTCCAGCATGGTGTCCTAGGGGATATGAAATGCTGGCTTTGCCGATGGCAGGGCTGTGTGTTCGCTGCCATCGGTTAGGTGGTGTGATTAGTGCTTGGGCTGCTCTACATGATTGCTGTGGCAGTATCTACGTTATGAAATCAGCCACGAGGGACACGGTAGTTGGCGCCCTAGGGGCAGCTCGGATGGCCCCATATCTTTCTGCTGCAGACGGCAACAAGAAAAGGGCTCTTGCGCTGTATCGGTGGAGTTCGGACGCTACAACGTCTACAAAGGTAGTATGACCTACTGGTCACCAAAGTGCGGAGCGCACTTTAATATCCAGAGCATTAAGACAAGTTGCAGGGAGTAGCACTGCCCTGCAGGAATTGGACCTAAATAACAGACCAACAGGAGTCAAAAGTTACAATTAGACTCCTCTACACACCTAATACAAGGAGTAGAATGCGTATTCTAAAAGGTAATTCAGTGATCGTCGCAGGTGCAGCTTGTCTGATCGCATTCCCCCCCAGCTACTGCCGCAGCCCAATCGTCTAGCGCTGCATTGCTTACCGCTTCCCCGGAAAGTTCTGTCACCCAGCCCGTCGACCAGAGCGAGACATGCTCGCAGACCGTTTCAGAAACCAAAAGCGAGAAACAGAAAATTCTAGACTCTGCGCAGGAAGAGTACGAAACTTTTGATCTGCAAGAAGCGATTGCGAAAGATCCCGTTCAATATCAGGAAAATATTTCTATCATTGAAAATTCTTCAGCGCTAGTTGAATATTTTGATAAGTATTCTGATTTTTCAATAGAGGATCGACAGCGTCTTGCAGCGAGCACCCCTACGGTCGTCGTGCAAGAAATAGCGGCGAATCTAGAGGGAAAAGCGCTCCTACTCCATCCATCTACAGGTTCACCGGAAGTTGTGCCACAGGACGAGGCTGATAAGTACGACAACTTTCCGTCACTTCAAAACGATCCCTGCTGGAAAAGCTATGTAGGAGCAGGCACCGCAGCGGTAGTAACTGGATTCTATTGCGGTCTTGGCGGACCAATCACCGCTACAGCATGTACTATCGGAGCTGCTATAGGTGGTACTCATATTGATTGGAATAGATACTGTTAGGGTTAGGGTATTAATGACAAGGTTTCTAACATTCACAGCAATACTTGTAATACCGGCCTTAGCGCTTTACCTCTTGTTTGTTTTTTTCAGCATAGGGAATGAGGACTCCTGGGTTGTTGTGAGTTTAAGCTTCGGCCTCGTTCTATCGGCATACTTCTTGCTTAGATTCCCAATTAAAAAACGCCACAGAGATCGGACGGGAGAAGCCAAGAAATAGCCTCTCCTCACATTGCTGGAAATCGCATGATAGAAATATGGGCCTGAACCCCGGAAAGTGGACACGGAGTTTTAATCAAGATGCGGTTTTGAGCATAGTTGCTTCGGAAGATTCAAAGGCGTTCGGCGAACGATAGCCGCACCTCGAGTGCAGGCGTTTGGTGTTGTGGTGTGCGCTGGCTGTCCTTAGGCTACAAGTTGTCTTTCAGTGCTGCAGTGCGAGCCGTACAGATGTTAACTAAGTGGAAACTGCACCTATTGTGGCGAGAAAGAGTGTTGGGGATATGAGGGTCGAGAGGAAATGCGGCAGATTCCTGCTGGCTGCCGCTACTGTTGTGGGCGTTGTAACTGGGTTGCCTCACGCTGTGGCGGATGATTGGCCGTCGCTGCAGGCGACAAGCACTACTCCTGTTATGGACAATCGAATTGCCGCCTTGTGGCAGGTTATACCCTCATCCAGCGGAGATGCTTCACTTCAGGTCCGTAGGGAGTGCACTGCGAGTTATGTGGGGGATGGGTTTTGGCTTACTGCGCACCATTGCGTCTCTCAGAACCCGTCGATGGATGGTTACTTAGAGCAGTTTGATGGGCAGCGGGCTGGGATCGCCGGGATCTACACATTGTCGGATACAGATGATGTTGCTCTGATTGAGGTGGGGCCGGGAATTGATGCGGATACTTTTGATGTAGCGCAGGATCCGCTCGACATAGGCCAGCAGGCAACACTGACGGGGTACGGAGAGATCCACGACTATGCGTCGTCTGCCACCACGACGATTGTCGCTCATCGTGGCGAGATAGATTTCGGGTCCGCAGTCTATACCGATCTGTTCGAAGCGCAGTCTGCAACCGCATCGCGATCATGTAGTGGTGACTCGGGGGCACCTGTTTATATCGGGTCAACCATCTATGCGATCCATACGGGAGGGGGTTACAACCCGTCCTGCGTGGACGGAAAAGACATGCTGATGTGGCACACCAATATTGCATCCAGGGCTGACTGGATCAACAGCACTATAAGAATGAATGCTGGGTTAACTGCAGCGGAGGAGCATAAGGCTGTTACCGGACTCGATGCTGCTCCAGAGGGTGAAACCGTGCTGGGTGACGTCGATCAGGGAACGAGCAGTCACCCTCACGGCCTGCTGAGTAGCAGTCGATTCAGTTCGTAGAACCTTCAACAGAACAACGGCGTCGTGATAGGCGGATAGCTCGCTAAAGGAAGCGGTGGTTTCAGTCGGCGTGTACGCCGGTGGCGGTGGTTTTTCGAACTACCACGCTCCGCCGCTTGCCTGCGGCAGCTGCCCGGGGCGGAAGCGGATTGCATATTTACCGCCTTTGCCCGGCGAAATGACGATTTCGATGCAGTTCTTTCCTGAAGAGTCGGACAGGAAGAAGGGTTCCTCGAACTCGAAGGACCACGTCTCGGGACCCCATCCGACGTGCTCACCGTGAGCCAAAGCGTATTCATCCTGATCTGTCATCGCTGTGAAGAAAGTCCGTCCACCTGCCACGTTGTCCTGGCGAGGATTGATTTTGCCGAATCCCTTCAACTCGATCCATCCGGTGCCTTCCACACGCGTCCAGTTGTCAGTCATTGCAACTCCTTGATCAGAGGGATTCCTTAAATCGACGATACCTGAAAACGATTTCGTGAAGAGGGGCTCGACGGGCATGCCGCACACCTAGCCTCACAACCAACTTTCGAAGGGTGGAATCGCGTCCGTCGGCACCGCCGAGATCTGTTGGTCGGACTGGTCCGCTAGCCACCGAAGAACCCTCTCGGCGGGAAAAGTAATAGACATTTCTGGCTCCTACTCGCCATCCAATGGAAATGGTGAACCGACTGTCACCACAACCGTCAGCATAGGCGGTTCTCGTGGCGGTCAACGGGCAGTTTCGTGACACTGTGTACGTTCGGTTGACTACACGCTATCGGTACACCAAACGGGGGTGTGGATTTCCGGAGCCAGTCGCCCCGATGCACAGGCCGTGCGGGCCGACACCGCCCTGGGCGGATTCCTTCAGGTCGAGGCGCATACAGACCGCTCGGCCTGTGGATAATCACAGACCAGGCCGCCGAATATCTCGCACTGTCCAGATGGACAGTGACACAGAAAATCAGGCGCGGCGAGCTCGGCGCTATCAAGCACGGTAAGACGTACCGCACCACCCTGAAGTGGTGCGCCGACTATATGTCAGGAAAGGCCTAACCTTCCAGCTCTGCTGTGGGTGCGGGATGTTGCGTTTCGGAGCCCCGGAAATCCCACGACATTTCCACGACATCTGACCCCACACTCAGCCACACCCAGCCACATTCGATAAATTGATAAACCCCCGCCACCAGCAAAAACACAGGTAGCGGGGTGAAACAAAAAGCTTCCCCACCAGGACTCGAACCTGGAATGACGGTACCAAAAACCGTAGTGTTGCCATTACACCATGGGGAACTGCACCTCGACAGCTTAGCGGATGAAGCTGCAGGGGTAGTGTCTGGGGCATGAGTCGACAGCGAATGACGGGGCGCGAGCGTCGTGAACAACTCATTTCTATCGGACGAGCCTTGTTTGCCGAGCTGGGTATCGCGGGGGTGAGCGTCGAACAGATCGCCTCGCGGGCCGGAGTGTCCAAGCCGGTGGTCTACGAGCACTTCGGCGGCAAGGAAGGGCTGTATGCGGTGGTCGTGGACCGCGAGATGCTGCGCCTGGAGTCGCTGATCACCGACGCGATCAGCGAGGGCCGGTGGCGCGAGCGCATCGAGAAGGCCGCGCTCGCCCTGCTCACCTACGTCGAGGAGGAAACCGATGGCTTCCTCATCCTCGTGCGTGACTCCGCCCAAGGGGAGGCCGATCGTTCCTATGGCACCTTGCTCAACACTGCCGTGGGGCAGGTGTCGCATATTTTGGGTAGGGCGTTCGAGCACCGGGGTTTCGATCCCCAGCTCGCCGTCATCTATGCTCAGGCGCTGGTCGGCATGGTCTCGGTGACCGCGCAGTGGTGGCTCGACGAGCGCGAGCCGGATAAAGAGACGGTGGCTGCGCACATCGTGAACCTGTGTTGGAACGGGCTGTCCGGCATGGAAAATACGCCGAAGATGCGCGACTTCAGTGAGGATGAGGAGGACAACAACTAGTGGCCACCCCGATGCTTTCCGGTCTCGCCGGAGCGATCGCCGAGGATCCGAAGCTCGCCGGGCTGATGAATTCGGCCGGGCACAACCGCCTGCACGTCACCGCGATCCCCCAGGCACGCCCGTGGGCGATGGCGGCTTTAGCCAGCAAGGCGCCGGTGATAGTCGTCACCGCCAACGGTCGGGAGGCCGAAGACCTCCACGCCGAGCTCGCCGCGATCATGGGGCAGAAGGTCGCCTTGTTCCCCGCCTGGGAGACCCTGCCGCATGAGCGTTTGTCGCCGGGGACGGATATCGTCGGCACCCGCGCCCGCGTCCTGCATCACCTGCCGGACTACCAGGTGGTCGTCGCCTCCGCCCGCGCGCTCGCGCAGCCGGTGCTCAAAGAGGCCGCCGGATGCGAGCCGATCGTGCTTGCCGAAGAGCGCGAGTTCGACCTCACCGAGCTGGCCGACGCCCTCACCTTCCGCGCCTACTCGCACGTCGACATGGTCGGCCGCCGCGGCGAGTTCGCCGTGCGCGGCGGCATCCTCGACGTCTTTCCCACCACCGCCGATCACCCCGTCCGCGTCGAGTTCTGGGGCGATGAGATCACCGAAATCCGCCAGTTCTCCGTCGCCGACCAGCGCGCGCACCCCGAGATCACCGTCGACGAGGTCGAGATCTTCCCCGCGCGCGAGTTGCTTATCGACGACGCCGTCGCCACCCGCGCCCGCGAACTCGCGCCCGACCACGCCGGCAACGCGGCGCTGGCCGAACTGCTCAGCAAAATCGGCAACAAGGTGGCCGCCGACGGTATGGAAGCGCTGATCCCGGTGCTCACCGATGCGGAGATGACCACCATCGACCAGCTCATGGACCCGACCACCCATCTGGTTTTCGTCGATCCCGAAAAAGTCCGCCAGCGCATCAGCGACTTAGAAGAAACCGACGCCGAATTTCTCAACGCCGGCTGGGAGGCCGCCGCCATGGGCGCCGAGGGCCCCATCGCCTCCGCCGACCTCGACGTCTCCGCCTCCAGCTACCGCTCCTTCGAGTCGCTCATCGACGCCGCCCGCGGCCCCGTATGGACCTTCGCCGCGCCGGGCATGTTCGCCGCCGACGAGACCGAAACCCTCCCGCTCGACTACGAGCCCGGCCCCACCCCGCGCGGCGATCTGCGCGAGATCGACGCCATGATGGCCACCCTGCGCGCCCACCTCGCCGACGGGGGAGCAGCCGCCTTCATCGCCCCCGCCGAAGCCACCATCAAGCGCATGGCCGAACGCTTCCGCGAGGCCGGTGTCTCCGCGCGCGTGGCCACGCCCGGCTGGCGGCCGTCGATCGGCGAGATCACCCTGTATCAGGCCCTCAGCCACGCGGGCCTGAGCTTTCCGCGGATACGCACCGTCGTCATCACCGAGACCGACCTCACCGGCAACCGCGTCGGCGACATCGCCAGGGCCAAACGCCGGCCCGCCAAGCGGCGCAACAAGGTCGACCCGCTCGCGCTGAAGGCCGGGGATTTCGTCGTGCACGAGACCCACGGCATCGGCAAGTTCGTGAAGATGGCCGAGCGCACCATTCACGCCGGCGACGAGACCTCCCGGCGCGAGTACGTGGTGCTGGAATACGCGCCGTCGAAACGCGGCCAGCCCGCCGACCAGCTGTGGGTGCCGATGGAATCGCTCGACCTGCTCAGCAAATACACCGGCGGCGAATCCCCCACCCTGTCCAAGATGGGCGGCAGCGACTGGAAGAACACCAAACGCAAGGCGCGCGCCGCGGTGCGCGAGATCGCTGGCGAGCTCGTCGACCTCTACGCCAAGCGCCAGTCCGCGCCGGGGCATCAGTTCGGGCCCGATACCCCCTGGCAGCGGGAGATGGAAGATGACTTCCCCTTCGTCGAGACCGAAGACCAGATGACCGCCATCGAGGCCGTCAAACAGGACATGGAATCGACCGTGCCGATGGACCGCGTCATCGTCGGCGACGTCGGCTACGGCAAAACCGAAGTCGCGGTGCGCGCCGCCTTCAAGGCTGTCCAGGACGGCACCCAGGTCGCCGTCCTCGTGCCGACGACCCTGCTCGCCCAGCAGCACTTCAACACCTTCACCGAGCGCATGGACGGCTTCGGGGTCGAGATCCGCGAGCTGTCGCGCTTTAGCACCCCGGCCGAGGCGAAGAAGATCTTCGCCGGGCTTGCCGACGGCAGCATCGACATCGTCATCGGCACCCACCGCCTACTGCAGACCGGAGTGAGCTGGAAGAACCTCGGACTGATCATCGTGGACGAGGAACAGCGCTTCGGCGTCGAGCACAAAGAACACATCAAGGCGCTCAAGGCCGACGTCGACGTGCTCACCATGTCCGCCACCCCGATCCCGCGCACCTTAGAGATGAGCATGTCGGGCATCCGCGAGATGACCACCATGCTCACCCCGCCCGAAGACCGCCACCCCGTGCTCACCTACGTCGGCGCCTACGAGGACAAACAGGTCGCCGCCGCCATCCGCCGCGAGCTGTTGCGCGACGGCCAGGTCTTCTTCATCCACAACAAGGTCGCCGACATCGAATCCCGCGCCCGTGACATCCGCGACCTTGTGCCCGAAGCGCGCGTCGTGGTCGCCCACGGCCAGATGAGCGAGGAGCTGCTCGAGCGCACCGTCCAAGGATTCTGGCACCGCGAATACGACGTCCTGATCTGCACCACCATCGTCGAAACCGGCCTGGATATCGCAAACGCCAACACCCTGATCGTGGAAAACGCCCACCGCATGGGGCTGTCCCAGCTGCACCAGCTCCGCGGGCGCGTCGGCCGCTCGCGCGAGCGTGGCTACGCCTACTTCCTCTACCCCAAGGGCCACACCCTCACCGAGACCTCCTACGACCGGCTTGCCACTATCGCCCAGAACAACGACCTCGGTGCCGGCATGGCCGTCGCCATGAAGGACCTGGAGATGCGCGGCGCCGGCAACGTCCTCGGCGCGCAACAGTCCGGCCACATCGCCGGCGTCGGCTTCGACCTCTACGTCCGGCTGGTGGGGGAGGCCGTCGAAACCTTCAAGGCCATGGCCAAAGGCGAAGTCATGGACGCCACCGACCAAGGCCCGAAGGAAATCCGCATCGACCTTCCCGTCGACGCCCACATCCCCGAAAGCTACATCAACTCCGAGCGCCTGCGCCTCGAGATCTACCGCAAGATCGCCTCCTCCAAGGACGAAGATGATCTCGCGCGCGTGATCGAGGAGATGGTCGACCGCTACGGGCCCGTGCCCGAAGAGGTGCTGCGGCTGATCGCTGTCGCGCGCGTGCGCCACCTCGCGCGGCGCGCGCACGTCGCCGACATCATGGTCCAAGGCACCCGCATCAAGGTTCACCCGGTGGAGCTCACCGACTCGCTGCAGGTGCGCCTCAAGCGCCGCTACCCGGGGGCGAGCTACCGCGCGGCCGCGAAGGCCATCAACCTGCCGTTCCCCAAGGCCGGCCGGGGTGCTGGGCAGCCCAACTTGCGCGACGTCGAACTACTGCAGTGGGTGGCGGACTTTTTGGCGACCATGTTCGACCAAGAGCGTATCGACGTCACCGGCTCCCAAGATGCTGCTAAGCACACAGTGGTCTCGGTGAGCGAGTCTTAGATGCGGGTCTGTGGATAACTAGGTCTGATCGGGCGCTATGCGGACGGTGGGTGGTAGGTTATCCACAGCTTTGCCGCGGGCGGCTGTGAGCGGGTGCGGGTGGTTTTAGGCTTAGGCCCATGAGCCACCTGGATACCTACGCCGAGCTGCAGTTCGCCGGCATCGACCTGCTGGAGGAAGCCGACCGCTACTCCCGCGGCGAGCTGACCGAGCGTGGAATATCCAGCCGCGAGGCCTCCCGGCTTTTGAAGCTTTCCCGCACCTTCTTCAGTAAGGCGCGCCACCCCCGCAAACAGCGCGATGCCGTGGAGGCGGCGCGTCGGCGCCGGCATTCCGTCGACACCTTAGAAGTCATCCGCAACACCGCGCGCGGGGTGCACAAAGGCGCAGAGGTGGGCATGTGGGACCTGATGGTCGAGTTCTGCGACTACGAAGGTAGCTACGACGAGATCAAACGCCGCACCAAGCAACGCGTCCTGGAGATCAACCTGCGGGTGCCTGATCGCGTCGAAAAAGCCCGGTCGCGGCGCACGCTGCACATCTCCGCGACGATCACGGCGTGGGGCACCCGGCGGTTTTCAGGGGAAGCACCGGCCGAGGATCTCGACGGTTTCCTGCCGCTTATCGACGAACGCACCCGCGCCCTCCGCAAAGCCGACAACAAACTCACCTTCGAACAGGCCCACTACGACGCAGTGAAATCCCTCCTCACGGACGGTGAAGACGGTGAGAAACTCGCCCCCGTGGACAAGACCTACACCCCGTTGGTGGTCGTGAGCGCCGAGGACGCCTTCGAGATCATCGAAGGCCGCGGCGACGACGTCCTGCTCGCCGCCACCGACGGCACCCAGATGACCGGCCGCGACCTCATCAACGAGCGCCTGAGCGACTACACCTACTTCGGTTTAGTCGACCCCGTCAACGGGCCGATCAACCTCTACCAAGGCGAGCGCTTCGCGAACTTCAAACAACGCGCCCTCGCCCGCGCCGAAACGATCCTGTGCGCCTGGGACGGCTGCCTCACCCCGGCCGATCGCTGCGAAATCCACCACATCGACGCTGTCTCCCAGGGAGGAGGCACGGACCTGCGCTGGCTCACCCCACTGTGCGGCCACCACAACGGGCGTAACGACGACGACCCCCACGCCCCACCCAAAAACGGCAGGGTCGAGCGGATTAACGGAAAAATCCACTACCGGCCGCCCGACGGGGAACCGGTGAGACACCGAGAACCCGTCGCCCGGATGGGCATGATGGACGTTATTGATCGAAGTCCTCGAAGTCCAAGCCCAGATCCAGAGCCTTAACCGAATGTGTCAGAGCGCCGACCGCCAGGAAATCCACCCCCGTGGCGGCATAGTCGGCTGCCTTGTCTAAAGAAAGCCCGCCGGAGGCCTCCAGGAGGACCTCGGGGGCGTTTCCGGCGCGCCGGCGCACGGCTTCCGCGCACTCGGCGACCGTGAAGTTGTCGAGCAGGATCTCCGCCGGCTTCTGCTCAAGCACAGCATCGAATTGCTCTAGGGTGTCTACTTCTACCTCGCACTGCGCCTCGGGATACCGCGCGCGCACGCGCGCCAAAGCCTCCACCACGCCGCCCGTGGCCGCCACGTGGTTGTCTTTGATCAGCGCCGCATCGCCGAGTCCCATCCGGTGATTGACACCCCCGCCGGCTGCCACGGCGTATTTTTCTACCGCGCGCAGCCCGGGCAGGGTTTTGCGCGTGTCGCGCACGCGCGTATGGGCGCCGGTCCCGCCGATAGCCTCAACCCAGGCCGCCGTCGCGGTGGCGATCCCGCTTAAGTGGGTCAACAGGTTCAAAAGGGTGCGCTCAGCGGTGAGCAGCTCGATGGTCGGAGCGGTGATAGTAGCCACTACCTGCCCGCGGGCCACCTGGTCGCCGTCTGCGCAGTGATAGGTGGTCTCGGCGCCGTCGACAAGCTCAGCCAGCGTCCAGCCGATGATGTCGCGTCCCGCGATCACCCCGTCGCTGCGGGTGGCTACGCTCGCTGTCGACCACGAGCCGGGCTCGACGGTGGCCAGGGAGGTCAGATCCGGGCCGTAGGCTAAGTCTTCCTCGAGGGCGGTCCGGATCAAGGCGCGGGTGGTGTCTTCTTGAAGGCGCATAGAACTCCTGCAGGGTGTGCTCGTTCAGGGTTTATTCGCCGCTGCCGGGGTTGCCGATGGCGATCATCGCTTCCAGCGAGGCGCGGGCGCGCGTGCTGATATCTTCCGGCACCGTCACCTCGTCGCGCCCGTGGGCGAGGGAGTCGCGCAGCTTCTCCAGGGTGATCATCTTCATGTATTTGCAGGAGGCTTCCGGGTTGACCGGCTGGAAGTCGACCTCCGGGGCCGCCTGGCGCAGTTGGTGCAGCATTCCGACTTCGGTGGCCACCAGCACCGAGCCGTGCGGCGAAGCGTGGGCGGCATCTAACATCTTCCCGGTGGAGAGCATCTTGACCCGCTCCGGGGCGACGACGCCTTCCCCGGCGAGATAAAGCGCCGAGTTCGCGCAGCCGCATTCCGGGTGGATGTAGAGGTCAGCGTCGGGGGAGGCGGCGGCGCGCTCGGCGAGTTGGCGTCCGTTGATGCCGGCGTGGACGTGGCATTCGCCGAGCCAGATCCGGATATTGTCGCGCCCGGTTTCGCGGCGCACGTGCGCGCCTAGGAACTGGTCGGGGCAGAAGAGGATTTCGCGGTCGCGCGGCAGCGAGTTCACCACGTCGACTGCGTTGGAGGAGGTGCAGCACACGTCCGTTTCGGCCTTCACGGCGGCGGTGGTGTTGACGTAGGAGACCACGAGGGCGTCGGGGTGTTCGGCTTTCCACTCGCGCAGTTGTTCGGCGGTGATGGAGTCGGCGAGCGAGCAGCCGGCCTCGGCGTCCGGGATGAGGACGGTCTTGTCGGGAGAGAGGATCTTGGAGGATTCCGCCATGAAGTGGACTCCGCAGAAGACGATCGTCTCGGCGTCGGTCTCCGCCGCGATGCGCGACAGGGCGAGAGAGTCTCCGGTGTAGTCGGCGACGTCCTGGACTTCCGGGACCTGGTAGTTGTGCGCGAGGATGACGGCGTTGTGCTCCCGCGCCAGCTCGCGGATTTCCGTGGCAAGTGACATGAAAATGTAGCGTACTCTCCTTGTTCGCAAAATCTGGCGGATCCCGGGCAGTGCCTACCGTTCGGGGGTGCCTAGGATAGCGAACTATGACGATCCTGGTGTTGGACCCCCGTTGGCCCGAGATGATCCCGCGGCGCGCCCTCGGCCGGATTCTTGCCCCGGTGGAATTCGCCCCCGAGGTGCCCATCAGTCTCCGCTGGGATTTCGACGAGCTCATCACCGCCAAGGACCCTTCCGGTACCGGCACCTTCGTCACCATGGATCCGGACGAGCGCGGCGACGGCACGCGCGAGGTCATCCGCGCCACGAGCCTCGACGACCCCGTCGACACCGCCCGCCGCGTCATGCACGCCGCCCGCAGTCTGGGCGAGTGGGAGGCGGCCCAGACCCACGAGAGCCTGCTTCCTTATCTCGAGGAGGAGTCCCGGGAGTTTACCGAGGCCGTGCGCGCGGGCGCGAGCGATGAGGAGCTGAAGAAAGAGTTGGGCGACGTCTTCCTCCAGGTGCTCTTCCACGCGGAGATTGCTTCTCGACGCAGTGCCTTCGACCTCAGCCAGGTCGCGCAGAGTTTTGTGGACAAGATGCGCTCGCGCGCGCCTTATCTCTTCGACGGCACTACTGAGATGGTGGAGAAATCCCGCCAGGACGAGCTGTGGGCGTTAGGCAAGCAGAATGAGCGCACGCGCGCGAGACCTTAACGCGCGCGTGTAGAATCGACCGCCATGAACGAAGGGGCGAAGCGCAGTTTTGGCTGCGGTTGTGGGGCGATTTTGGCGGTCATCGTGGTGATCGCGCTGGTCGGTTGGTCCCTGAGTTTTCTGCCGGGCCCCATCCAGGTGATCCCGAAGGAGCCGATTCCGGACAATGTGCCGCCGGCGGCCGGGGCGGAGGTCCCAGAGATTGATGTGCACGCGCCGGGCCGGACGTCGGATAAGTTGTCGTTTTGGGCGGCGCCGATCGCGGAGTCGACGAAGATCCCGGAGCCGGCGGTGCGCGCCTATGGCAACGCGGAGTTGATCGCGGCCGACGCCTGGCCGCAGTGCAACCTTAAGTGGAACACGCTCGCCGGTTTGGGGTGGGTGGAAACCCGCCACGGTTCTTATACGGGCAACTTCTTCGATGGCGCGAGCATTGATGAGAATGGTTTCGTCACCCCGCCGATCATTGGCATCCCCTTGGATGGTTCCCCGGGGGTGGCGAAGGTCCCGGATACCGATAGAGGCGAGCTCGACGGCGACTCCGAGTTTGACCGTGCCGTCGGCCCGTTGCAGTTCATCCCGGAGTCGTGGCAGCGCTACGGGTTGGATGCGAACGGCGATGGGGAGGCGAATCCGCACCAGATCGACGACGCCGCCTTAGGCGCGGCCCACCACCTGTGCGATAACGGCCGCGACCTGTCTACCCCACAGGGGTGGACCGAGGCGGTGATGTCCTATAACCGTTCGCAGGAGTATCTCGTCGATGTGCGCGACGCGGCGGCGAATTACGCGATTCAACAGCCGGCATAAGGACAGCAAGCATCCCAAAACCACCGCCGGCATTTTCTGGAATAATAGGGGCCGTACCCTCAGGATTGTCTACTGGCACAGGAGGCCCGAGTAGTGGCTGGCATTTTGCACGTTTTCGCACGTGAGATTTTGGATTCCCGCGGTAACCCGACTGTGGAGGCGGAGGTTTTTCTCGACGATGGTGCGCACGGCCGTGCCGCGGTCCCGTCGGGTGCGTCGACCGGTGTGCACGAGGCGCATGAGCTGCGCGACGGCGGCGATCGTTACCTCGGCAAGGGCGTGACCGAGGCCGTCAAGAACATCAACGTCGAGATCGCTGACGAGATCGCTGGCTTGGAGGCCGACGATCAGCGCCTCATCGACCAGGCGCTGATCGCGCTCGATGGCTCGGAGAACAAGTCGCGTCTCGGCGCGAACGCCATCCTGGGTGTCTCGATGGCCGCCGCCCGCGCTGCCGCCGAGTCTGCGGCTCTGCCGCTGTACCGCTACATCGGTGGCCCGAACGCCCACGTTCTGCCGGTGCCGATGATGAACATCCTCAACGGCGGCGCCCACGCCGATTCCGGGGTCGACGTCCAGGAGTTCATGATCGCCCCGATCGGTTTCGAGACCTTCTCCGAGGCCCTGCGCGCCGGCGCTGAGGTCTACCACCAGCTGAAGAAGGTCATCAAGGACAAGGGCCTGTCCACCGGCCTGGGCGATGAGGGTGGTTTCGCCCCGTCGGTCGATTCGACCCGTGCGGCGCTGGATCTCATCGTCGAGGCCACCAAGGGCGCCGGCTTCACCCCCGGCGACGAGATCGCCTTGGCCCTGGACGTCGCCTCGTCGGAGTTCTTCGAGAACGGCACCTACAACTTCGAGGGCGGCCAGCATTCGGCGGCCGAGATGACCAAGGTCTACGAGGAGCTCATCGACGAATACCCGATCGTCTCCATAGAGGATCCGCTCCAGGAGGACGACTGGGACGGCTACGTCACGCTCACCGAGGCCATCGGCGACAAGGTGCAGATCGTGGGCGATGACCTCTTCGTCACGAACCCGAAGCGTCTGCAGGAGGGCATCCAGAAGAAGGCCGCGAACGCCCTGCTGGTGAAGGTCAACCAGATCGGTACCCTGTCTGAGACCTTCGACGCGGTCGATCTGGCGCACCGCAACCAGTTCAAGACGATGATGTCGCACCGCTCCGGCGAGACCGAGGACACCACCGTCGCGGATCTCGCCGTCGCCCTGGGCTGCGGTCAGATCAAGACGGGTGCCCCGGCGCGTTCGGAGCGCGTCGCCAAGTACAACCAGCTGCTGCGCATTGAACAGGAGCTGCAGGAGGCCGCGGTCTACGCTGGTCGCAGCGCCTTCCCGCGCTTCCAGAAGTAACGAAGGACGCGCACCAAAACCACAAACGCCCGCTCCTCCGACACCAGGAGGGCGGGCGTTTGTGGGGTTATTTAAGCAGCAGTGCGGTGGAAACGCCGCTCGGCGAGGATGGTGATGCCGACGATCGCCACGCCGAGTGCAAACCAACCGAGCATGGCGAGCGCTTCGCCGGCCGAGGGCGGGGCGAGGAGCGCGGCGTCGGCATCTTGCCAGGGCCAGAGGGCGCGCAGGGAGCCGAGCATGAGGCCGGCCATGACCACCACCGTGACGGTGCGGTGGTGGGAGAGCAGGTAGCTCATGATGCGGATGAATAGCGCCAGGCCGACTATCGCGCCGAGGGCGAAGACGATCATGACGTCCCACTGGCGCTCGTCGACAGCCCCCATCACCGGGGCATAAAGACCCATGGCGAGCAGCAGGTAGGAGCCGGAGACGCCGGGCAGAATCAAGGCGATCACGGCGATGGAGGCGGCGAAGAAGATCACCGGGTAGGAGGGGTCGGCGACGGTCGAGGAGGTAAACCCGGTCGCGAAGAAGGTGGCCACCGCGGAGATCACGAACGCGACCCACACCCAGGGCTTGGCCTTCAGGTCGGCGGGCTGGGCCATGCTCAACGGCACGTACAGCGACATCGCGACCATGCCGAGGAACAGGGCGCGCGAGGTCTGCTCGTATTCGGTGACGAAGGTGTGCATCACCCCGGCCATGGAGAACACGGCGATAATCATGCCGACGCCGACCGGGATCAGTAGCCACCAGTCCAATCCGCGGGCTTTCTTCCCGGCGGATTCGCCGGAGGTAAACAGCGCCTTGACGGAGCCCATGAGCTGCATGCCGGCGTCGAGTGCGCGTTCGTAGATCCCGACGACGAGGGCGACCGTGCCGCCGGAGATGCCGGGCACGAGTTCGGCGAGACCGATGAGGAAACCGCGCAGGACGTTAGCGACAGATTCCCCGATCTTCCCGGCGGAGGAGGTGTGTTGGTCGGTAGGGGCCACGGTGGTCCTTTCAAGTGACAGGCAAATGTCGTCAAAACAATCATGTTAGGCCCTCAATGGTGAATTCGTGAGTTAGACTCGAGGGTCCTATGGCAGCACGTTTTTCTCAGCGCACCCGGGTGCCGGTGTCGGACCGCAGCTCGGCGACCCGGCGCAGCCGCCCCGCGCGCAAAGCTGGTAAGGCTAAGGGGCGCAGCCTCGACGTCCCTTCGCTCGCGGTCATCGGGGTGGTCGTGTTGCTGATCCTCGGTGCGATCTATGTGCCGCTGAAGAACTATTTCGACGGGCGCACGGAGATCGCGCGCCTGCACGAGTCGATCGCGGCGAAGGAAGCCCAGAAGGAGCAGCTCCAGGACGAGATCGCGCAGTATGACGATGAGGAGTTTGTGCGTCAGGAGGCGCGTCGGCGTCTCGGCGTGATCGAGCCGGGGGAGACGGCCTGGCGGGTCGTCGACCCGCGGATGGATCCGGAAGACCAGGTCACCACCTCGAGCACGGACGCCGAGATCCAGCCCGAGTGGTACGAGGTGCTGTGGGATTCGGTGGCCACACCCCCGTCGCCGGCGGCCGAGATGCACCTGCCGGTACAGTGATCGCCATGACTGTGGCAGATGAGGATCTGGCGATCGTCGAGAAGCAACTCGGCCGAGCCCCGCGCGGCGTGTTGGAGGTCAGCTACCGTACGCCGGATGGGCAGCCGGGCGTCGTCAAGACGGCGCCGAAGCTTCCCGACGGCACCCCGTTTCCCACCCTCTATTACCTCACCGACCCGCGGCTGACGGCCGAGGCGTCGCGGCTGGAGGTCGCGCAGGTGATGAAGTGGATGGAGGCGCGGCTCAAGGACCCGAAGCTTGCCGACGACTACCAGCGCGCCCACGAGCACTACCTGGCGAAGCGCAACGCCATCGCGGATCTCGGCACCGACTTCTCCGGCGGCGGGATGCCGGAGCGGGTAAAGTGCCTGCACGTACTCATCGCCTACGCCCTCGCCGAGGGGCCGGGGCATTTTCGTTTCGGCGATGAGGCTGTCGCGCTGGCCGCTGAGCACGGTGATCTGCGTGGCACTGCTCTGCCCGCCGATTGGCCCACCACCGCTGACCTCGGCATCGAGGTCGCCGCCGACGGCACCGCCCGCGTAAAGGAGTGAACTGATAGTGACCCGTGTCGCCGCTATTGACTGTGGAACGAACTCGCTGCGCCTGCTGATCTCCGACGACGGGCGGCAGATCACCCGTCGCAACGAGATCGTGCGCCTCGGCGCCGGCGTGGATGCGACCGGCCGCATCGACCCGGAGGCGCTCGAGCGCGCCCGCCGAACGCTTAAGGATTATGTCGAGGTCATGGACTTCGAGGATGTCTCGAAGGTGCGTATGGTCGCCACCTCCGCGACCCGCGATGCGGACAACCGCGAGGAGTTCTTCGCGATGACAGAGAAGCTGCTCGGCACGCGCGCGGAGGTGATTACCGGCGAGGAGGAGGCCCGCCTGTCGTTTACCGGCGCGGTGCAGGATCTCGACGCCAGCCGCGAGCCCTTCTGCGTCATCGACTTAGGCGGCGGCTCCACCGAGTTCGTGGTGGGGCGTGCCGACGGCGACATCCTCGGCTCCCACTCCGTCCAGATGGGCTGCGTGCGCCTGACCGAGCGCATCATGCGCGCCGACCCGCCGAGCGAGACCGAGGTGGAGATCGCCGCCGACTACGTGGCGAAGAAGCTGGACGAGGTGCGCACGATTGTGCCCGTCGATAAGGCGGCGACCTTCGTGGGCGTGGCCGGCACCTTCACCACGCTCTCGGCGATGGCGCAGGGACTGGAAAGCTACGATCCGCGCGAGATCCACAACTCCGAGTTGCGTATCGACGCCCTTTGCCTCGTCACCCGCCAGCTCATCGGAGAATCGGCCGCCGCGCGTGCCGCCCACCCAGTGATGCACCCGGGACGCGCGGACGTGATCGCCGGTGGCAGCGTCGTGGTGGAGGGTATCATCGGCATGATCGAGGACCTCGGTACCGCGGAGACGCTGGTCATTTCCGAAAAAGACATCCTCGACGGTATTGTCGCAGGATTAGTGGGCGCCTAGCGTTCTGAGAGATCGGGTCCTCTCGGTCTTTTCAAGCCCCCATAGCCCAACCGGCAGAGGCAGTCGACTTAAAATCGATTCAGTCTGGGTTCGAATCCCAGTGGGGGCACTGCGGGAACAATAGTTGACGTTGGTACGTTGGAAACTTGTAAGACTTCACGCGTACCACCGAAGTTTCAGCTAAACGAAAGGTCAACTTTAGTGCGCAGCAGCAACCCCGTTCTGAATAATCTCCCTGCGGGGGAGTATTCCCAGCAGGGCAACAGCTACGACGCTGACTACGGGCAGGTCCCCGAGCAGTATCGTGAGCCGCAGGCCCAGCAGCCGATGACGATCGATCACGTCGTCACCAACACCGGCATCACGCTGGCGGTCATCATCGCGCTCGCCGCCGTGAACTTCGGCCTCTCCCTGGTCAACCCCGGCCTCGCCATGCTGCTGACCATCGCCGGCGGCATCGGCGGCTTCATCACCGTCTTGGTGCACGCGTTCGGCCAGAAGACCGGCCCGGTGACCACCCTGATCTACGCCGCGTTCGAGGGCCTGTTCGTCGGCGGCATCTCCCTGATCTTCGCGGAGATGGCCAGCGACCTCAGCACCGGCGCCATCATCGGCCAGGCCGTCTTAGGCACGGTCGGCGTCTTCGCCGGCATGCTGTTTGTCTACAAGACTGGCGCCATCCGCGTCACCCCGAAGTTCACCCGCTTCATCACCGCCGCCCTCATCGGCGTCGCGGTGCTGGCGCTCGGTAACCTGCTGGCCGCCATCTTCCTGGGCATGAGCCCGCTTCGCGACGGCGGCATGCTCGCCATCCTCTTCTCCCTCGTGTGCATCGTGTTGGCGGCCCTGAGCTTCCTGCAGGACTTCGACGTCGCCGACAAGCTGATCCGGGCCGGCGCCCCGGCCAAGATGTCCTGGGGCGTGGCCCTGGGCCTGGCGGTCACCCTGGTCTGGCTCTACACCGAGATCCTGCGTCTGCTGAGCTACTTCAACCGCAACTAGGCCGTTGTGCACGGCCGTTCACAACGGCCGCAGATTAAAGCCCCGCTCACCGGTTTTCTTCCGGTGGCGGGGCTTTCTTGGTATTTGTGCCAGGCGCTTAAGCGTCGACCGGGGCGCCGTCGACCAGCACCACCGAGAACACCATCGCGGTGCCGTTGTTGGTCGGCTCGGAGAGTTCGATCTGGGCCTCTTCACCGTCGGGGCCGGTGCCGGTGCCGGTGGCCGACTCCTCGGTCCACTCGTCCCACTGGATGTCGGTGATCTGCTGATCCGGGTTCTGGCAGTCGGCGGACAGCGCGGTCGGCTCAGTCTGCGGGGTGCCGAAGCAGTCGATGACCATGACATCGCCTTCGGCGGCCGGATCGGCGGTGGCCTGGTCCTGATCCTGGGCTTCAGTCTCAGCAGCCGTGGTCTGCTGGCTATCCGCGCTACCGATGGTGTCCTGGTCCTGCTCCGTGGCGGTGTCCACCTTGGTGTCGGAGGGGTTCTCGTTCGGCGGGACGCAGGCGCTGATGGTCAGGCCGGCGGCGGCGATGAGGGCGATGGCGCTGGGGGTGCGTTTCATAGAGCGCATGGGCGATCCTGTCCTTCGTTGAAAGCGGGGCTATTTACACCCAGTCTAGGCGCGCGGGGTGGCGGCCTTCCGGGAGTCGTAGGGGGCGGCGGAGACGACGGTGACCTTGATGGTGTTGCCGTTCGGGGCGGTGTACTCGCGAGTCTCACCCTCCTGGGCGCCGAGCAGGGCGGCGCCGAGCGGGGAGTGCTCGGAGTAGGTCTCTAAGTCCTTGTTGTCCGTGGAGGTGGCGCGGGTACCGATGAGGAAGGTCTCCTTCATGTCCTCGTCACCGTTGTAGTAGACGTGGACGACGGAGCCGACATGAGCGGTGCCTTCCACCACGCCGCTGCGCTCGGTGGTGGAGTTCTGCAGCACCTCGGAGATGTGCTTGATGCGGGCTTCTTCCTGGTCCTGCTGCTCACGGGCGGCGTCGTAGCCCGCGTTCTCCTTAAGATCACCCTCCTCGCGGCGTTCGTTGATTTCGGCGGCGAGCTCCGGGCGGTGGTCGATGAGTTCCTGCAGCTCGGCTTCGAGCTTGGCCTTCATCTCCGGGGTGATGTACTGCTTCTGGGCATCTGCCATAATGGGCGACCCTCCAAATCAATCGACAACCGTCCGCCACGTGAACAGGCCGGTTCCCGTGCGGACGGTACTTATCTTTACCTTACGCAGGCCTTCTGTGCCCTGGACTTTATCAGAAGGTGTACACGGGGTTGTGCACGTCCAGGTGTGCGGGAATGCTGGTGGAGCATCCGTAGACACCCCCGGCGACGGGGTAGTCGCGGGTGGGCACGTCGACGGCGATGCGCTGCTCGTTGTCCCCGCCGGCGGGCACGGGCACCTCGCGGCGGCCGACCTCAGCCATCGCGTAGTTGAGTGCGGTGACGATGCAATAAGAGTCCTGCGAGGTATCCGGCCGGGAGATGTCGACCCAGACGCGCATGAGGTCGTCGTCGAGACGCTCCTGGGTCACGAGGGACACATCGACGGGGTTGTCTTCGCGCTGCTGGATGTAGCGCACGGCGAAGAAGATAGCGACCAGCACCAGCAGCACCGCGCCAACGGCGAGCATCTTGGCGGTGACGTTCCTGGGCCCGTTGCGGCGGGCGGAGCCGTACCGGGAGTTCGGGCGCTGGCGGGAGATGGGGGACGACATCGTCGAAAAGACCTCGTTCGGGCGGCATCAGATGCAGGGTCAGGTGCAGTGTCAAACCGACGCCTTTAGCTTAGTCGCATGCGTGCGGACTAGGATTGACCGGGTAAGAAAGCTCCGCCAGAGGGAAGGACAGGGAGTAAAGGTGACTGGATATCGCTTGTTGGCGATTCACGCGCACCCCGACGACGAGGCGTCGAAGGGGGCCGCCACGATGGCGAAGTACGCCGCCGAGGGCAACGAGGTACTGGTGGTGACCTGTACCGGCGGTGAGCGCGGCGATATCCTTAACCCGGCGATGGACCGCCCCGGCATCCGCGAGCACATGCAGGACGTCCGCCACGAGGAAATGGCCCGCTCCGTCGCCGCCTTGGGCGTCGATCACGTCTGGATGGGCTATGTCGATTCCGGGCTGCCCCAGGGCGATCCGCTGCCGCCGCTGCCGGAGGGCTGTTTCGCGCTGGCCGATACGGAGCAGGTGGTGCGTGACTTCGTGAAGATCGTGCGCGCGCAGCGCCCGCACGTCATCATCACCTACGACGAAAACGGCGGCTACCCCCACCCGGATCACCTCAAGGTCCACGAGGTCTCCGTCGCGGCGTGGGAGAGGGCCGGCGATCCCGACTACGCCCCCGAGCTGGGCGAGCCGTGGGAGCCGCTGAAGCTCTACTACTCGCACGGCTTCGTGCGCCAGCGCATGCAGTTGCTTCACGACGACCTGCTTGCCCAGGGCAAGTCCAGCCCTTATGAGCCGATGTTGGAGCGGTGGAAGACCAACCGCGGCGACATCCTGGCCCGGGTGACCACCCAGGTCAATGCGGCCGACTACTTCGGCGCCCGCGAGGCTGCGCTGCGCGCCCACGCCACCCAGATCGATCCCGCCGGCGCCTTCCTCGCCAGCCCCGTCGAGGTGCAGCAGAAGCTGTGGCCGACTGAGGAGTTCGAGCTCGCCGCGACGCGGGTGTCCACGGAGATCCCGGAAACTGACCTGTTCGCCGGCCTCGAGGAGAACGAGAAGAAATGATTCCCACCACCTTCACCCACCTCACCTTCGTGCTAGCCCAGGCCAGCGGCACCGACGGCCCAGTCGGCCCGGAGTTCGGTAAGGCCTCGCCGATCGGCCTGCTCGTGCTGGTCGGCCTCGCCGTGGCGGTGCTCATGCTCGGCTGGGCTTTCCACCGCCGCAACTCGCGGTTCCGGCGCCGGCGCATCTTCGCTGGGCAGCACGGTATCGATCCCTTCGACCAGGAGGCGATCGACAAGGCGATGGCCGAAGCCGGTGTGCTGGACCGCCGCCAGAAACGGATGCTATGATCAAAGTCATGCTCACCGCGCGATTTTATTTTGGGAAGGCTCCGGTTATGCCGGACGCCTTCGCGGTTGCCGCTAGCTAAGTAAAGCTTTCAGGCATCGCGCCCAGGCGCAGAGCACACCGGAGCAGCAGCACCCGAGACCGAAAAGGTCGGGGGCTGCTTTTTTATTTGCCCAACCACCGATAACCGTTACAGGACAATCACCATGAGCCCGAAAGTATCCCTAGAGCATTCCGCATCGACGACCAATCGCCGCATCCGCGCCTTCCACGATTTGCCCAGCCCCGCCGAGGTCCAGGCGAAAGACGGCCTGACCCGCCTGCAGCAGAAGAAGGTCGAGGCCGATAGGCAGGAGATCGCCGACATCTTCCACGGCGAGGATGACCGGCTGGTCGTGGTGGTCGGCCCGTGTTCCATCCACGACGTCGACGCCGCCCGCGAGTACGCCGAACGCCTCGCGCCGGTGGCAGAGCGACTCGATAAGGACTTAAAGATCGTCATGCGGGTCTACTTCGAGAAGCCGCGCACCACTATCGGGTGGAAAGGCCTCATCAACGACCCGCATCTCGACGGTTCGCACGACATCGTCCACGGCCTGATGCTCGCGCGGCGGGTGCTCACCGACGTCGTCAACTTAGGCCTGCCCGCCGCCTGCGAGTTCCTCGAGCCGAACTCCCCGCAGTACTACTCGGATGCCGTCGCCTGGGGCGCGATCGGCGCGCGCACCACCGAGTCGCAGATCCATCGCCAGCTGGCCAGCGGCATGTCCATGCCCATCGGTTTCAAAAACGGCACCGACGGCTCCATCGACTACGCCATCCACGCGGTCTCTGCCGCCAGCCAGCCGCACTTCTTCTTCGGAGTCAGCGACGACGGGAAGCTCGCTGTCGCGGAGACCGTCGGCAACACCAACTGCCACATCATCCTCCGGGGCGGCAGCAACGGGCCGAACTACGATGCGGAGTCGGTGGCCGCGGCCGTCGACAAGCTGGGCGACGATGCCCGCCTCATGATCGACGCCTCGCACGCCAACTCCGGCAAGGATCATGTTCGCCAGGCGGAGGTCGCGCGCGATATCGCGTGGCAGGTCGCCGCCGGTAACGAGCACATCGCCGGTGTCATGCTGGAGTCCTTCCTCGTCGCTGGGGCACAGAAGCTCGACAACCCGGCCGACCTGGTCTACGGGCAGTCGGTGACCGATAAGTGCATGGGTATCGAGACTACTGTGCAACTTCTCGACGAGCTCGCGGCGGCCGTGCGCCAGCGACGGGTAAACTGAGGGCCGTGAAACTCCTGCCGCGATTGCTGTACCCGCTGTACGAGGCGCGCCTGAACCGACAGATCCGGGACCGGGCGCGGCCGAAGCACGTCGCGGTCATCGTGGACGGCAACCGCCGGTGGGCGCGCGAGGCCGGGTTCACCGATCCCAGCCACGGGCATCGCATCGGGGCGCAGAAGGTCGGCGAGTTGGTTGACTGGTGCGCGGATACGGATGTGGAGGTCGTCACCGTCTACCTCTTATCGACGGAGAACTTCTCCCGCTCCGCCGATGAGATCGAGCTGCTCTTCGACATCATCTCCGGGGTGGTCGACGAACTCTCCACCACCCATACCGGCTGCCGGGTGCGCCTGGTCGGCCACCTGGATCTGCTGCCGGAGAAGTTCTCCCGGCGTATGCACGAGGCCGCGGAGAAATCGAGCGATAACGAGGGGATCATCGTCAACATCGCGGTCGGCTACGGTGGGCGCCAAGAAATTGTCGACGCCGCCCGCGACGTCGTGCGCGAGGAAGCCGAGGCCGGCACCCCGGCAGAGGAGATCGCGGAGAAGATCTCGGTGGAATCGCTCGCGCGCCACCTCTACACCTCCGGCCAGCCGGACCCGGACTTAGTCATCCGCACCTCCGGCGAGCAGCGCCTGTCCGGCTTCCTGTTGTGGCAGGCCGCCTACTCGGAGATCTGGTTTACCGACACCTACTGGCCGGCGTTTCGGCGCATCGATTACCTGCGCGCGCTGCGCGATTACTCGCAGCGTAACCGGCGTTTCGGGCGCTAGGCGGGCGCGAGCTCGCGCCCTAGATTTTGCGCATCCGCACCCGCTCGACCTGGTGATCTGAGCCCTTGCGCAGCACCAACGAGGCCCGCACCGCGGTCGGGGCGATGTTTTCCACCAGATTCGGCAGGTTGATCGACTGCCAGATCTCGCGCGCGATAGCCACCGCCTCTTCGTCGCCCAGATCGGCGTACTTGGCGAAGTGCGCGCCGGGCTCACGAAACGCGGTGTGCCGCAGCCCCAGAAAGCGGTTGATATACCAGCGCTCGATGTCGGAGGTGGCGGCATCGACATAGATGGAGAAGTCGAAAAGGTCGGAAACCATGAGCGTCGGGCCGGTCTGCAGCACGTTCAAGCCCTCGAGGATGAGGATGTCGGGCTGCTCGACGAGCTGTTGTTCGCCCGGGACGATGTTGTAGGTGATGTGCGAATACACCGGTGCCGCGACCGACTTGCGGCCCGATTTCACGTCGGTGACAAAACGCATGAGCGCGCGCCGGTCATAGGATTCCGGGAAGCCCTTGCGCTTCATCATGCGGCGCCTTTCCAGCTCCTCGGTGGGCAGGAGGAAACCGTCCGTCGTCACGAGATCCACCCGCGGGTGTGAGTCCCAGCGCTGCAGCAGCACCTGCAGCAGACGCGAGGTGGTGGACTTGCCGACGGCCACCGAGCCCGCCACCCCAATCACAAAAGGCACGTGCCCGGGGCTGTCGCCGAGGAAGGTCTCGGTGGCGGCAGTCAGCCGCTGGCGGGCGCGGATCTGGAGGTGGATGAGACGCGACAGGGGGAGGTAGACGTCGGCGACTTCGTCGAGATCAATGTCTTCGCCCAAGGCGCGCAGGGAGACGACCTCGTCTTCCGTGAGCACCTGGGGCATGTACTTGCCCAGCTCACGCCAGTCATTGCGGTCGAACCCGAGGTAGGGAGTGGAGTCGTTGGTACGCGCCATGAGTTCTATTGTCGCACCCGTATAGGTGAAGGGTGTGAAAGGTCACCACAAACGCTTCCGAACTCTCTATAATTCGGCCTTACATCACCGAAACCTACGAGATAAGAAGTGCCGGGTGTAATTATGACCGATTCTATATCTTCGTTCACTCAGCCGCTGAACGAGTTCGACCCTGCCGTCCACGAGGCCATGAACGCGGAGCTGAACCGCCAGCGTTCCACCCTCGAGATGATCGCCTCCGAGAACTTCGTTCCGCGCTCCGTCCTGCAGGCGCAGGGCTCCGTTCTGACCAACAAGTACGCCGAGGGCTACCCGGGGCGCCGCTACTACGGTGGCTGTGAGCACGTCGATGTCGTCGAGGATATCGCGCGCGACCGCGCGAAGGAGCTCTTCGACGCCGAGTACGCCAACGTCCAGCCGCACTCCGGCGCCCAGGCCAACGCCGCGGTGCTGCACGCCCTGGCGCGCCCGGGCGACAAGATCATGGGCCTGTCTTTGGCCCACGGCGGACACCTGACCCACGGCATGAAGATCAACTTCTCCGGCCGCCTCTACGACGTGGTGGCCTACGAGGTTGACCCGGAGACCTTCCGCGTCGACATGGACAAGGTCCGCGAGATCGCCCTGGCCGAGCGCCCGAAGGTCATCATCGCTGGCTGGTCCGCCTACCCGCGCACCCTCGACTTCGAGGCGTTCCGCTCGATCGCTGACGAGGTCGGCGCCTACCTCTGGACCGACATGGCCCACTTCGCCGGCCTCGTGGCCGCCGGGCTGCACCCCTCGCCGGTGCCGCACTCCGATGTCACCTCGACCACCATCCACAAGACGCTGGGCGGGCCGCGCTCCGGCATGATCCTGGCGAAGCAGGACTACGCCAAGCAGCTCAACTCCGCGGTCTTCCCGGGCCAGCAGGGTGGGCCGCTGATGCACGTCGTCGCCGCCAAGGCCGTCGCGCTGAAGATCGCCGCCTCCGAGGAGTTCCGCGCCCGCCAGGAGCGCGTGCTCGAGGGCGCGCGCATCCTCGCCGAGCGCCTTACCGCCGAGGACACCAAGCAGGCGGGCGTCGACGTGCTCACCGGCGGCACCGACGTCCACCTGGTGCTCGCTGACCTGCGGAACTCCGCGCTCGACGGCCAGCAGGCCGAGGACCTGCTCCACGAGGTCGGCATCACCGTCAACCGCAACGCCGTGCCTTTCGACCCGCGCCCGCCGATGGTCACCTCCGGCCTGCGCATCGGCACCCCGGCGCTGGCCTCCCGTGGCTTTGACGCCGAGGCCTTCACCGAGGTCGCCGACATCATCGGCACCGCCCTGGCCGCCGGCCAGTCGGCGGACGTGGCTGCCTTGCGCGAGCGCGTGACTAAGCTGACCGAGCAGTACCCGCTCTACGAGGGCTACGAGAACTGGACCATCAACTAGAAAGTCCCTTGCGATGACCGCGCTCGATCACGCCATCCTGTGGCATCTCTACCCGCTGACCGCCACCGGGGCGCAGATCCGAGGGGGCCGTAAGCCCGGGCGCGGTGTGGCGTCGCTAAGCGCCTGGCTCGACTACCTCGTCGAGCTGGGCTGCGACACCCTGCTTCTAGCCCCGATCTTCCAGTCGCACACCCACGGCTACGACACCATCGACCACTATCGCATCGACGATCGCCTCGGCGACGAGGAGGACTTCGGAAAGCTGGTCGGCGAGTGCCGCCGGCGCGGGATCAACGTGCTTCTCGACGGCGTGTTCAACCACGTCGCCGCCGATCACCCCTGGGTCGATCAGGGTTTGACCACAGGACGCAGCTGGGAGGGCCACGAAGAGCTCGCCGAGCTCAACCACGCCGACGAGCGGGTGGCCGAGGCGGTCGTCGCCATCATGAACTACTGGTTGGATCGCGGCATCGCGGGCTGGCGTCTCGACGTCGCCTATGCCGTGCCCACCGCGTTCTGGGCGAAGGTCACAGATAGGGTGCGCCAGACGCATCCGGACGCGGTGTTTTTAGGCGAGATCATCCACGGCGACTACGCCGCCCTGCTGCGGGACGGCCACGTCGATGTGGTCACCCAGTACGAGCTGTGGAAAGCGCTCTGGAGCTCGTTGAAAGACACCAACATGCACGAGCTGGCGCACGCCTTAGGCCGGCACAACGAGTTCTTGGAGGCGGGGTATCTGAACACGTTCGTGGGCAACCACGACACCGACCGCATCGCCAGCGTGGTGGGCCAAGACCAAGCCATTCTCGCCGCGGCGATCCTGTTCACGCTGCCCGGGGTGCCGAGCATCTACTACGGCGACGAGCAGGGCTTTGAGGGCCTGCGCGGTGAGGGCTTCGCGGCCGACGACCCTGTGCGCCCGCCGCTTCCCGACACCCCCGCGGAGCTTTCCCCGCTCGGGGCTCGGGTATACGAGTACTACCAGCGTTTCATCGGTTTTCGACGCCGCCACGGCTTCCTAACCACCGCCGGCGTCGAGATACGCGAGGTAGATAACGCCCGGCTGTCCTACCGCGTCGCGCGCGATGACGATTGGCTCGATGTCACTGTCAGCCTGCCGGGCGAGTTTAAGGCCATTGCCAGCGACGGGGAAGAATTGTCGTTCTCGCTCTAGCTACTGGTTGCTATTGGTTGCGGCGTGCGATCTCGACGGTCAGCGCGGTAGCGAAGCTCGTCCAGGCGACATAAGGGGTCAGCGCCCAGCCGGCGGCCGGGGTGATCGTGCCGGCCTTGCGGGCCAGGCGGGCCGAGGACAGCGCTAAAAGGGCTGCCTCGACGGCGGAGACCACGTTCTTCTTGCCCTGGAAGAAGAGGATGGACCACCCAGCGTTGAGAACGAGGTTAGCGGTGAGCTCGTTGATGAAGCTGCGTCGCTTGTCCGCGGCCTTCTTCCCACCGGCGCGGTCGAGTTTGTTGAGCACGTGCGCCGAGCTGGCGGCGATTGCCGCATAGAGACCGGTCCAGGCCACCGGGAACGCCCAGGTCGGCGGCTGCCACGGCGGGGTGTCCAGTTCCTTGTACCACTTGGAGTTCGGGTCCGTGGCCAGCGAGCCGACCACGGCCGTCACGGTGGTCAGCCCCGCGGCGAGACCGATGTTCTTCCAGCGTTTCTTGGCCGTCTTCTGCTTAGCCATGTAGGGCTCAACTCCTTGTAGCTTGTACTTTCAATGAATAAGAGCGCGTTTAAGCCAGTGTAGGCTTAAACGCGCTCTCAGGTGGTGCAGCAGTTGCGCGCGCGAGCTTAGCTCTCGGAGGGGACCAGGGCGGAGGCTTCGTTCTCGGCGGCCTCACGCTCGGCGCGGGTCTGCGCCTTTTCGACGATCTTTTCGTCGGCCGGGGAGCGGGGGGGATGAGTGCCGTCGCCACGCCACCGATCAACGCGGCGCCGGCGAAGAGGTAGAAGGCCATCGTCGGGCCCAGGCCGGCGCCGATGATGAGACCACCGATGGCCGGGCCGAAGATGCCACCCAGGCGGCCGAAGCCGGCGCACCAGGCGACACCGGCGGCGCGGGCGGAGGTGCCGAAGTAGTTCGCGGTGAGGCCATAGGTGAGCACCTGGGTACCCAAAACGCCGATGCCGGCCAGCGCGATGAGCGGGTACATCGGGGCCACCGAGCCGAACTGCGGCAGGATGGCCAGCGACAGCGCAGCCAGGGCGAAGGTGGAGGTGATCACGGCCTTGGCTCCGATGCGGTCGGCGATCCAGGAGGCGATGAGCCCGCCGAATACCGCGCCGCCGTTGAGGAAGAGCAGGGAGTAGAGCGAGTCCTCCGCGGTGGCGCCGTTGGACTCCATAATCTTCGGCAGCCAGGTGTTCAGCCCGTAGGTGGACAGCAGGCCGATGAAGGACATCACGCCGATGAGAATGGTGCCGATCAAATAGGAGCCGGAAAAGATCGCGGCGAAGCCGGTCTTCTCGGCGACCTTAACGCGGGGCTCGTGGGCGGGCTTGACGGTGTCGATGGCGAGGAACTGCCCCTTCGGCAGGCCGCGGGATGCGCAGAGTTTTTCGGCGTCGGCGATGCGCCCGCGGGAGACGAGCCACCGCGGCGACTCCGGCAGGAAGAAGATGGCCATCGGCAGCAGGAAGACAAGCGGGCTGGCGCCGATGAAAAAGAGCCCGCGCCAACCGATGGCGTCCTCGAGCCAGATGGCCAGCAGGGAGGCCATGACGCCGCCGGCGGGGACACCGGAGTAGACGATGGCGTTGAACAAGTTGCGGCGGTTCGCGGGCGCGAACTCGGCGATGATGGCGCCGCCGGTGGCGACGATGATGCCCACGCCGATACCCGTGAGGAAGCGGAACAGGCCGAACATGAACACCGAGGTGGTCGACGCGGTCAGCGCCATGCCGAGTGAGAACCAGACGATGGCGGTGATCATCACCTTGCGGCGGCCGAGCCGGTCGCCGACCGCCCCGGCGGAGAGCGCGCCGACGAGCACGCCGATCAGGGCATAGGAGCCCAGGGTGCCGGCCACTGCGGGGGAGAGCTCGCCGATCTCGCCTCCCTCCATGAGCGTGGTCAACACGGCACCGTAGATGACGAGGTCATAGCCGTCGAAAAGGATGGAGATGCCCACGACGGCGAGGATCAGGTAGACCGTCGCGCGGTGATGGGGAGAGACCCACCCGCCGGGGCCTGGGTGCTGGTGCTCATGCTGAAAAGCTCCTGACTGTCAAATGTGATTCGGGTATGACAATCAGTAAATAGATGAGTTTCATCACAGACACTAGGGAAAGCCCGAAAGAGTCCCCAGGGGGCTACGTGCGTGGCCCTGACAAGGAAAAACCGCCCCCACCGCGGGGGCGGTGCAGGGGCGGTTTTGAGCGTCCGCCGGAAGGCTTAGCCGGCAGGCCGGAGGCTAGTCAGCGTCGGACTCAGTGGACCAGTCGCGGGTGGCGAAGTCGGACAGGCCGGTGCGGTTGCCGTCGGCATCGTAGGTGTAGAAGCCCTTGCCGCTTTCGGTGCCCACGTAGCCGTTGTCCAGGCCCCACTTGAGACGGCGGGCCATCTCCTGGGAGTCCGGGTTGTCCTTGTTGTTGGCGGTGATGTGGTAGGCCACGCCGAAGCCGATGCGGTCGAAGATGTAGAACGGCGTGAACATGTCGCCACGGGTGATGGTGGAGGCGACCTTCTCGATGGTCTCCACGTCCGTGATGTTGCGGGTCCACAGCAGGGCACCGGAGTCCAGCCACGGGATCAGCAGGGTGTTGATGACGTAGCCCGGGTGCTCCTTGTTGAGCTCGATCGGGACCATGCCGATCTCCGGGGCGACGTCGACCGCGGTGCGGAAGATCTCCGGGTCGGTCTTCGCGGTCGGCATGACCTCGACGATGTTGACCAGGTGGATGTTGTTGGCGAAGTGCATCGCCAGGTACTTATCCGGGCGGCCGGTGAGCTCGGCGAAGTCGGACGGGCGCAGAGTCGAGGAGTTGGTCGCCAGGATGGTCTTTTCCGGCATCAGCTCCGCGAGCTTCGAGTAGGTCTCGTTCTTGATGTCGGTGTTTTCCGGGACGGCCTCGATGATGAGATCGGCGTCCTTCGCTGCCTCCACGAGATCCGCGGTTTGGGTCAGGCGGGAACGGGCCTCGGAGACCTTCTCCTCGGTCGCGTCTTCGAGATCGTTGAGGTAATTCTTGCCGATCGTATCGAAACGACCCGCCGCAGCCTTCAGGGCGTCGTCGTTGATGTCGTAGCTGATGACGTTCTTGCCGTTGTAGGCGGCAAACATAGCGATCTGTGCGCCGAGGTTACCGGCGCCCAGGATGGTCACATTCTTGATGTCAGTCATAAAATCCTCCCAGAAATCTTGGGTACGCGGGGGTGTTTCCATCTTCTTTCCCTACATAAGCCGATGCTGCATCCCTCTGGGAGTTTGTATAGCGCTACCTAAAAAGCCCAGCTCACACGGGTTTTTATTCCGCGTTTTCGGCGTTGCGGTTCTCGGCGAGCTTCTGGCGCTCGGCGCCTAGCCACTCCGGCTGGTCGGCGAGCAGCTCCTTGATCTCCGCGGTGGTCAGCGGCTTATCCAGCTCGGCGCGCTTGAGCGCGGAGATAGAAATACCCAGCTTCTGCGCCACGACGGGGCGCGGGTGCGGGCCCTCGCGGCGCAGGCGCGCCAGCCACTCCGGCGGATTCTGCTGCAGTTCGCGCAGCTCCGCGTGCGTGACGGCGTTGTTCTGGAAGTCCTCCGGGGCGGCGGGCAAGTAGATTCCAAGTTTCTTCGCGGCCGTCTCCGGCTTCATGGCGGTGCCGGAGGGCTGTCGATTATTCGAGTCAGTCACGTTAGCCACGGTAGCATCGAGGCCATGTTGATCTTGGGGTTCGTCACCGGATGTGAGCCGGATAAGTGGCTGCGCCGCTACCGCGAGTTCACCGCGCACGGCGGGGTAGAGGCAACGGGCATGGATGACCCTATCGCCGCACTGATCGACGGCCACCTGGACGTCGCTTTGGCCCGCCTTCCGGATGCGCGTATCGACGACACCTTTCACGTCATCACCCTCTACGAAGAAGCCCCGGGGATCGCGGTGCCGAAGGGCTCCGTCTACGCCGAGGTCGGCCAGACCCTCCGTCCCGGTGATGTGGACGACGAGATCGTCAACTACCGCTTCGCCGGCGATTCCGGCGATGCCAGCGACTCCATCGCCGAGCTGCGCACGGCCCTACAGGTCGTCGCGGCGAACGTGGGGATCGTCCTCGCCCCGCGCCCGCTTCTGAAGGTCTTGAGTAAAAAGAAGGTCGTCCACTTGGGCTACCGAGACCCTGCCGCACCGAGCACCACCATCGCGGTGGTGTTCCCGCGCGAGAAGGATTCGGCTGCGGTGCAGGACTTCATCGGGATCACCAAGGGGCGTACCGCGAATTCCTCGCGGCAGGCCGCTCCGAAGCGCACCGCGCGGCAGAAGGCCAAGGCCAAGCAGGCGCGCCGGGCACGTAATCGTCGAAAATAGGCGCCGCGCGAAGACCGTTACACTGGAAACTTGAAATATTTTGAGAAACATCAACTAAAGGAAGGTGCAAGAATATGACCTCGACCACTCTGACCCGCCGCCTGCTCGCCGGAGCGACCGTGCTCGGTCTGTCTTTCGCCACCGTCGCCTGCGCCGAGGACAACGGTGAGGCTAACGGCGGCGCCGATAACGGCACCGAGACCGCCGCCGAGGATACGGCCGATAGCACCGCCGAGGAGACCGAGGGCGCCGAGGCCGCCGGCCAGGACCCGGAGACCGAGGAGACCGTGGACGTCGAAACGGCCGACGGCAACACCGCGCTGGTGCCGCAGGCCTTCGCCGACGCTATCGCCGAGCGCGAGCAGGACTGGGGCCAGCCGCAGACCATCCAGGAGGGCCACAACGGCTCCATCGCAAAGTTCGAGAACGGCGATCGCATCGTCTACTCGGAGGACACCGGCGCCGTCGAGCTCGTCGGCATGATCGGTGCCGCCTGGGACGAGCAGGGCGGCATGGACGGCGAGGTCGGCCTGCCGGTCGCCGCCGAGCAGGAGACCGACAACGGCTGGACCCAGGAGTTCCAGAACGGCGTCATCTCCTGGGAGCGCGACGCGGAGGGTAACTTCGACTCCACCATCGAGCCGGCCCAGTAAGTTACCTTAAGTTCATCTCACACCAATGTAATTTTTGCCTTCCCCGCTTAGCCTCGGAGTCAACGGAAGCTGATGCTATGACCTCGGCTTTCGCCGGTCACGCCCTGCACCACCGGTGCCGGCGGGTGCGAAGGGCGGGCCTTTTGCACAGACACTGCACAGACTTCGGCCGGCACTCATAGGGGAAACTGCGAGATGGACGTCCGCACCGAGCACACCAACTCTTCCACCGAGACGACCGGGACCATCACCACCTACGTCCTCGATACCTCCGTACTTCTCTCCGACCCCTGGGCGTTGACGAAGTTCGCGGAACATGACGTGGTGCTGCCTCTGGTCGTCGTCACCGAACTCGAGGGCAAGCGCCACCACCCGGAGCTGGGCTGGTTCGCCCGCCAGGCCCTGCGCATCCTCGAGGATCTGCGCGCCACCTACGGCCGCCTCGATCGGCCGGTGCCCGCCAGCCTCGAAGGCGGCTGCCTGCGCGTCGAGCTCAACCACCAGGACCAGGACGCGCTGCCTCTGGCCTTCCGTGGCCCGGAGGGCGATCACCGCATCCTGGCGTGCGCCATCAACCTGCAGCGCGAGGGCCATGAGGTCGTGCTCGTTACCAAGGATGTGCCCCTGCGCGTCAAGGCCGGCACCGTCGGCCTCCAGGCGGATGAGTACCACGCCCAGGACGTCGTGCTCACCGGCTACAGCGGCAACGCCGAGCTGCAGGTCAGCGAGGACGCCATCACCGAGCTCTACAGTGATGGCGCCACCAACCTCGGCGAGGCCGTCGCCGACATGCCCATCCACTGCGGCCTCACGCTCACCGGCCCGCAGGGCCAGTCGGCGCTGGCGCGGGTGCGTCGCGATGGCGAGGTGACCCTCGTCCGCGGCGACCAGCAGGCCTTCGGGCTCACGGGGCGTTCGGCCGAGCAGCGCATCGCACTCGATCTGCTTCTCGACGACGAGGTCGGCATCGTCTCCATCGGCGGCCGGGCGGGCACCGGTAAGTCGGCGCTCGCGCTATGCGCGGGCCTGGAGGCGGTTCTAGAGCGCGGCGAGCACCGCCGCATCATCGTCTTCCGCCCGCTGTATGCCGTAGGTGGGCAGAACCTCGGCTACCTGCCGGGCAGCGAGAACGAGAAGATGAACCCCTGGGGTCAGGCGGTCTACGACACCCTGGATGGGCTCGTCTCCGAAAACGTCATGGAGGAGATTCACGCCCGCGATCTCATCGAGGTCCTGCCGCTGACGCACATCCGCGGCCGCAGCCTGCACGACGCGTTCGTGATCGTCGACGAGGCGCAGTCGCTGGAGCGCAACGTGCTGCTCACCGTGCTTTCGCGGCTGGGGCGCGGATCGCGGGTCGTGCTCACCCACGACGTCGCCCAGCGCGACAACCTGCGGGTGGGCCGCCACGACGGCATTCAGGCGGTCATCGAGAAGCTCAAAGGCCACAGCCTGTTTGCCCACATCACCCTGCAGCGCTCCGAGCGCTCCGCCATCGCGGAGCTGGTCACCGACCTGCTCGAGGGAGCGGGCTAGTCGATCGTCTCGCGGAGGCGCTCGCGCTTGATCGGCAGCAGGATGAGCGCCGCGGCGAAGGTCAGCGGCGCGAGCATCAGGAAGATGGGGGTCAGGCCGTCGTTATAGGAGTTCACGATGGCCTCCAGCAGCGGGCCGGGCAGCTCGGCGACCGCGTCGGGGGTCAGATGTGAGCTGCCGTCGCCCGTCGCAAAGCTTTCTACCAGGGCTTGCCCCTCCTCGCCGACGCGCTCGGCGGCCAGCGGGAGGTTGTGCTGCATCTCTTTCTGGATGTTGTGGATGAACAGCGAGCCGACGAGGGAGGCGCCGAGCGCGGAGCCGATCTGGCGGAAGAAGTTGTTCGCGGCGGTCGCCTGGCCGACTACGCGCAGCGGGAACGTGTTCTGCACGATGAGTACCAAGATCTGCATGACCATGCCGAGCCCGAAACCGAAGAGGAAGAAGTAGATACCCAGCACGCTCAGCGGAGTCTCGACGGTCATCGTGGACAAAAGCACCAGCGACACGGTGGTGAGGACCAGGCCGATGATCGGGTAGACCTTGTAGTTTCCGGTGCGCGCGACGATGAAGCCGACTGCCGTGGAGGTGCCCAGCAGGCCCAGCATCATCGGGATCATCATCAACCCGGCGGTGGTCGGGGTGAGGCCGTGGACCATCTGCAAGTAGGTCGGCAGATAGGCGAGGACACCAACCATGGCCAGGCCGATGACGACGCCGGACAGCGTGGTCAGCAGCATGTTGCGGTGGCGGAAGAGCCCCATGCGGATCAAGGGGTCCTTCGAGTGCATCTCCACCCACACGAACGCCAGGCCGGCGAGCACGGAGACCGCGCCCAGGATGAGGATGAGCGGCGACGTCCAGGCGTATTGGGTCCCGCCCCACGTGGTCACGAGGACGAGGGTGGCCGTCGCGACGCTCAGCAACGCGGTGCCGAGGTAATCGTAGTCGCGCCAGCGGGCCTTGCCGGTGCGCAGGTTGAGCACGAGGGTGGCCACCAGGATCGCCAGCAGACCCAGCGGGATGTTCATCCACAGTGCCCAGCGCCAGCCGGGGCCGTCGGTAAACCAGCCGCCGAGCACCGGCCCGAGCACCGAGCTCACGCCGAACACGGAGCCCATGAGCCCCATGAACTTGCCGCGCTCGCGGGCGGTGGTGACCTCGGCGATGATCGCCTGCGAGTTAATCATCATCGAGCCGGCGCCCAGGCCCTGGATGGCGCGGCCCAGAATGAGCAGGCCCATGGTGTCGGCGAACCCGCCGATGGCCGAGCCCACCACGAACAGCCCGATGGAGATGATGTAGACCCACTTGCGGCCCACGGTGTCGCCGATCTTGCCGGAGATGGGCATGGCGATGGTCATCGTCGCCAGAAAGGCGGAGATCACCCAGCTCATGTGCTCGACGCCGCCGAGCTCGCCGACGATGGTCGGCAGGGCGGTGGAGAAGATCATCTGGCCCAGCGAGCTCATGAGCATCGTCGTCATCAGCGACGCGAAGACGAGCCCTACATGCGGAGCGTTTTTCTGACTCATCAGTTATATCCTTTCGCGACGGTGGTGATTTGTTCGGCGTTGGCGCGCCACAGTGTGAGTAGCTCCTCGGCATCTCCGTTGTTCGGCTGGTCGTTCATGCTGGTAATGAGCACGACTTCACGCACGAGGCCGACGGTGACCGCCGCCTCCTTCTCGACGGGCTCTTGCGGCAGCCGGCGCCGGTGCGGGTGCGCGTCGAGATGCTTGACGACGACCTCCCGCAAGTGAGCCCCCAGATCCCGGAAACGCGCGTGCGAGATCAGCGCGACGGTCGGCTCCGCCGCCAGGATCTCCCGGCGGCGCTCGTGCAAGCGCTGCTGCAGCTCGCGGTCGCCTAGATCAGTCGCCTCTGCGAAGGCGACGGCGAGGTGGGCCAGCAGGGCGTCGACAAGATCGTCGGTGGCGGTGTTGATGAGCTTCTCGACGCTGGCGTTGTCGAGGCGCGCGGGCATCGTGCCCAAGACGGCCTCGTCCTTGCTGTCCATGTAGTTGAAGAACGTGCGCCGGCTGATGTCGGCGTCGCGGCAGATGTCGTCGACGGTGACGTGGGCGAAGCCGTGCTTGACGACGAGCGCGGTCGCCGCCTCCACGATGCGGTGCCGAGTCTGTCGGCGCTTCCGCTCGCGGAGGCTGGAGGTGGCGGTGGTCAGAAAAACTCCTTCACTCAGTGCAAAAATTTACTCAGGAGCGAAATAATATCATCGCGTATCCCGAGACGCTCGCCGATCTCCGCTACGGTGAAGTAGGTAAACAGAAAGGGGATGGACTCTACCGTGTTCTTCCGACGTTCCCGCACCCAACCGGATAAGCAGTTCCCCCGGCTCAGCCGCGAGCGCGCCAACGAGCTTCGCCGTGTGCTGCAGAAGCAATTCACCGCGCACGGCTACAAGGTGAGGCTCGTGGGCGATGAGCTCTACGTCTATCACGGCGAGGGCGAGCCGTTGATCGTGCGCACCACCGAGCTCGTCGAGATGGTGGCCAGGGATAAGGGGCCGGGGGACGTCGAGAAGTGGGTGACGGCGTTGATCCAGGCTATCGACGCCGCGGAAGCGGCCGCGGACCTCGATACCTCCAGCACCTACCGCGCGCTCAGGCTGGTTCTGCAAGGGGCAGATGACATCTCCTTCGACAGCGTCGACACGGCCCCGAGGGGCTGGAGGAATGCTTTTTGCTCGATACCGGCGAGGCCGTCACCCCAGGAAAACTCGACGAGCTTCTGGCCTACGACGACCTCGAGACCCTGCGGCGCGCCGCGTTGACTAACCTGCGCCAGGAGATCGCGCACCTCGACGCGGAGACCGAGTTCCGCTTGGACGACGATAACCAGGCCGGCGCCTGGCTGATCCGCAGCCGCTCCCCGTATATCGCGGGCGCGCCGCTGGTGATGGAGGACTTCCTTAAGCGCTTCTTCCCGGATATCAACCCGGCCGACGGGGTGCTCTTCGCCCTGCCCGTGACCAACTTGATGGTGCTGCGGGAGGTCGGCTACGGCGAGGAACTCGCCCGCGCGATGCAGATCCTCGCGGCGGTCAACTACGTGGTGACCTCCCACCTCCGGGCCAGCAGGATCATCTCCCCGCGGATCTATTTGTGGCACGACGGGATCATCGAGGCGATCTCTGATGCCGGCGGCGAGGACGGCTTCATTATTGAGCCGACGCCGTATCTGCTGGATCGGATACGGCACTGAGCGTGCCCTCGACTAACACCTGCTCATCGTCGGTGACGAAGGCCAGCTCTAAGAGCCCGCCGCCTGGGTAGGTGATCTGCCAGGCCCCGGTGCCGGCGCAGGCATCGCTGAGCGCCTGCGAGCTCCACTGGCCGTCTGCTTCGGCCTCGAGATACATCGCGCAGCCGGTCGAGGGATAGACCATGAGAGCGTTATCGCCGGCGAAGGTGGCCACGGCCTGCCAGCTGCGCCCTGCGGTGTCATCCTCGGCGACGGAGACCAGGCTGCCGGCGTAGGTATCCGGTGCGGGCCGATCTGCGTCTTCGGCGCGTGGGTCCTCTTCCTGCTCCGGGGCGGCGGTGACCGTGATGGTCTCCGGGGTGGTGGGGTGCTGGGCGTCGTCACGCCCGGCGGCGATGATGCCGGCGGCGATAGCGCCGAGGACAGCGAGGATGAGTACGATCACCCCGGCGATGATCACCGGGCGGTTTTTCGGGGTGCGCTGGTCAAGATATGCAAAAGAACCGTTGTCCACGCCCGTGATGTTAACGGACGTTAAGACAACGGTTCTTTATGGCTAGAGGCTGTGTGCCTACTTGTCGCGGTCGGTGTTGGCCATCTTCAGCACGTCGAGGCGCTTATCCAGCTCCTCTTCGGTGAGGTTCTCGCCGTCGACGAAGCCGAGGTCGATGACGGCCTCGCGGACGGTGATCTTCTCGTTGAGGGCGTGCTTGGCGGCCTTCGCGGCGTTCTCGTAGCCGATCGCCGAGTTCAGCGGGGTGACGATCGAGGTCGAGGACTCCGCGTTGGTCTTCATGCGCTCGACGTTGGCCTCCAGGCCGTCGATGTTGCGCTCGGCGAAGACACGCGAGATGTTCGCCAGCAGGCGGGAGGACTCGAGCACGTTGCGGGCCATCATCGGGATGAACACGTTGAGCTCGAGGTGGCCCTGGGAGCCACCGAAGCCGACGGCGGCGTCGTTGCCGAAGACCTGCGCGGCGACCTGGGTGGCGGCCTCCGGCAGCACCGGGTTGACCTTGCCCGGCATGATCGACGAGCCCGGCTGCAGGTCCGGCAGGTGGATCTCGGCGAGGCCGGTCAGCGGGCCGGAGCCCATGAGGCGGATGTCGTTGCTGATCTTGAACAGGGAGCCGGCGACGACGCGCATGGCGCCCGAGAACTCGACGAGGCCATCGCGGTTGGCCTGGGCCTCGAAGTGGTTCTCGGCCTCCTTCAGGCTGTCGAGACCGGTGAGCTTCTTCAGCTCTTCGGTGACCAGCGCGCCGAAGTCGGCGGAGGTGTTCAGGCCGGTGCCGGTGGCGGTGCCGCCGATGGCCAGCTCGCCCAGGCGCGGCAGGGTGGCCTCGATGCGCTCGATACCCAGCTCGATCTGGCGGGCGTAGCCGCCGAACTCCTGGCCCAAGGTGACCGGGGTGGCATCCATGAGGTGGGTGCGGCCCGACTTCACGACCTTCGCGAATTCCTGAGACTTCTTCTTCAGCGACTCGTGCAGCACCTTCAGGCCCGGGATGAGGTCCTTGACGGCAGCCTCGGTGGCAGCGACGTGGGTGGCCGTGGGGAAGGTGTCGTTGGAGGACTGGCCCATGTTGACGTGGTCGTTCGGGTGGACCTCCACGCCGTTGCGGGCAGCCAGCGAGGCGATGACCTCGTTGGTGTTCATGTTCGACGAGGTGCCGGAACCGGTCTGGAAGACGTCGATGGGGAAGGCATCATCGTGCTTGCCCTCGGCGATCTCCTTGGCGGCGGCGATGATCGCGTCGGCCTTCTCCGCATCCAGGGTGCCCTTGTCCTTGTTGACCTGGGCGCAGGCCGCCTTCAGCAGGCCCATGGCGCGGATCTGGGCGGACTCGAGGCCGCGGCCAGAGATCGGGAAGTTTTCGACGGCACGCTGCGTCTGCGCGCGCCACAGGGCGTCCTTCGGCACCTTCACTTCACCCATGGTGTCGTGCTCAATGCGGTAGTCCTGCTCGGTCATTAGCGAATCACCTTCGTTGTTCAAAGAGTGCGGTTGTCTTTTCAAATTCCCACCATAGTGAGATTGCCGGGCGTGTGTCAGTGCTAACACCGCCCGGGCAATTCACGTGCGGGTTACTCCGTCGGGCGGGTGTAGTCGATCACGGAGTACTCCTCCAGCTTCGCGAGCTTGTGCTCAGCTTCCACGTGGCGGATCGTGCCGGACTTCGAACGCATGACCAGCGAACGGGTGGTGGCGCCCTTCGCGCGGTAGGTCACTCCGCGCAGCATGTCGCCGTTGGTGACGCCGGTGGCGGCGAAGTAGCAGTTATTCGAGGACACCAGGTCGTCGATGGTGAGCACGGCGTCGAGATCATGGCCGGCCGCGCGGGCCTTGGCGGCTTCGGCGTCGTCGGTCGGGGCGAGCTTGCCCTGGAGCTCGCCGCCCATGCACTTCAGGGCGCACGCGGCGATGATGCCCTCGGGGGTGCCGCCGATACCCATCATGATGTCGACGGAGTTCATGGTGTGCGGCTGGGCGGCCGCGACCGCACCGGCGACGTCGCCGTCGGAAATCAAGCGCACCTTGGCGCCAGCCTCGCGCAGCTCGCGGATGAGCTCCTTGTGGCGCGGGCGGTCCAGCACCACGGTGACCACCTCGGAAGGCTCGATGCCCTTGGCCTTGGCGACGGCGCGCACATTGTCCCTCACCGGCGCGTTGATATCGACCACGCCCTTGGCCTCCGCGCCGACGGCGATCTTGTGCATGTAGAACACCGCCGAGGGGTCGTACATGGAGCCGCGGTCCGCCGCCGCGATGACGGAGATGGCGTTCGGGCGGCCCTCGGCCATCAGGGTGGTGCCGTCGACCGGGTCGACGGCGATGTCCACCTCAGCGCCGCGGCCGGTGCCGACGCGCTCGCCGTTGAACAGCATCGGCGCCTCGTCCTTCTCGCCCTCGCCAATGACGACGACGCCGTCCATCTCCACGGAGTTGACCAGGTGGCGCATGGCGTCGACGGCGGCACCGTCGCCACGCTCTTTCTGGCCCCGACCGACCCACCGCCCCGAGGCCAGCGCTGCGGCCTCAGTGACTCGGACCAGCTCCATCGCGAGGTTACGATCCGGTGCTTCCGTGTGATTATTCGACATGTCGCGCCTCCTGGCGGGGTAAAGATGAAGAAAGGATCCGGCGTTGTCGCCAAAGGCAACGCCTCTCTTCTTCCATTGTGACACTTTCGCGCCGGCGGCGGGGGAGAATGTGGCGGCCCGACCGGTGGTGTGCGCCGGGGTGGGGCGGGCTTTAGTCGCGCGTTAAGAACGTGCGATACTGAACGGCGTGGCAACCGACGAGAAACCCAGAATCTTCCAGTCCGGCCGGGACATGATCATCTCCATGGCCGTGATCGTGGTCCTTACCGTCGCGATCATCCTGCCGACCGGCCTGTGCACGTTCAACCCGGGCGCCCCCGAAAGCGGCCCTGTGCACGAGGTCGACGAGCGCACCTTCTTATCTCTGGAAGCCGGCGCCGCCGACTACGACCTCGTCATTCCCACGGTCCCGGCAGACTGGACCGCGAACTCCGCACGCCGCACCAGCATCGGCCAGACTCCCGCGCCCGTAGTGGGCTACGTCACCGGGGAGAACGGCTTCTTGCAGCTCGTCCAGACGGATTTGCCGGAAGAAGAAGCCGTCGACGGTATCGACGGCGAGCTGCGCAGCCTCGATCGCACCGAGGACATCCGCGGCGTGGAGGTGTCGGTGCACACCTCAGAAAACGAGGACGTCCGCGATCTCTGGTCCTTCACCGAGGGCGGGGTGACCTACCTGATCAACGGTGTGGCCGCCGACGATGAGTTCGCCACCCTCATCGAGGCCACCTTGGATGGCGAGCCCGTCGAGAACTAATCCTGCTCGGCGTCTGTGTCTTCCGCGCCTGCGTTTTCCGCGTTGCCGAGTGCGCGCTCGACCTTCGCGGCGGCGCCGTCGAGGTAGTCTTCGCAGCGCTTCGCCAGCGCCTCGCCGCGCTCCCAGTACTTCAGCGACTCGTCCAAGCCCATCTGGCCTAACTCGAGGATCTTCACGATCTCCACGAGCTCATCGCGGGCCTCCTCGTAGCCTAAATTCTCGACGGGCGTGAACGCGTCCTGGCGCACCTGCCCAGCTCCTACGGTGTTGTCGGTCATCGTGTTCTCTCCTGCGGGGTTGTGGTTTTATCAGGGTGTGGTTAATCAGAGCGCTGGGTGGACATCGCAGCGGCGGTGATCGAGCCGTCGCCGACGCGGATGCGCAGCTGCGAACCCGGCGGCGACTGGGCAATCGAGGTGACCACCTCCGGCCCGCTGCCGTCGCGCGGCAACACCTGAACGACCGAGTAGCCGCGCGCCAGCGTGGCGGCCGGGCCGAGGGCGGAGACCTGCCCGCGCAGCCCGGCGACCTGGGATTGCTCGCCGCGCAGCAGGTAGGAGATGTCGCGGCGGATCAGGTTGCGGGCGCGCTCGATTTCTTCTCGACGCTGCGTAATCGGGCGCATCGGGTCAGCCAGCACCGGGCGCGAGCGCAGCGCGTTGAGGCCCTCGCGTTCCCGGCGCTCCCAGCCGCGCAACGCGCCGGCCATGCGGGCACGGGCCTGCTCTAAGACGGCGCGTTCCTCCGCGACATCGGGAACGACCTTCTTGGCGGCGTCGGTCGGGGTGGCGGCGCGCAGATCCGTGACGTTGTCGAGCACCGGGTTATCCGGCTCATGCCCAATCGCGGAGACCACCGGCGTGCGCGCCTGCGCGACCGCACGCTGCAAGGCCTCTTCGGAAAACGGCAGCAGATCTTCCACGGAGCCGCCCCCGCGGGCGATGATGATGACGTCGACCGACGGGTTGTGATCCAGACGCTTGAGCGCCTCCATGACCTGGGGGACAGTGCTCGCCCCCTGGACGGCGGTGTTGATGATCTCGAACTGCACGGCCGGCCAGCGGGCATTGGCCACGGACAACACGTCGCGCTCGGCCGCCGAACCGCGGCCGGTAATCAGACCGACCTTCTGCGGCAGGTAGGGCAGGCGCCGCTTGCGCGCCGGGTCGAACAGCCCCTCGGCGGCTAAGGTGCGGCGCAGCGCCTCGATGCGTGCCAGCAGCTGGCCGACGCCCACGTGCCGGATCTCACTGACCCGCATGCTCAACCGCCCGCGGCCGACATAAAAATCCGGACGGCCGCAGACGACGACGCGGTCACCGTCGTTAAGCGGGCTGCTCAGCTCCTGCAGAACGCTGGTGGGGCAGGTGAGCTCGATCGACTGCTCGACCTCAGTATCGCGCAGGGTGAGATAGCTAAACCGCCACCGCGGCTTCGTATTGATCTGCGTCAACTGGCCCTCCACCCACAGCCAGCCGAGGCGATCGATCCAGCCCTTGATGGATTCGTTGAGTCTATGCACCGGCCAGGCGGTCTCCTGGCTGTTACTCGGGGTGCTGGAACGTGGCGCCACCTGGGACTTACCTCTCTTTTCACGGCGTTGTGGCTGCGTTTCCTTCTCGGCAGCATATCGGGCAGTGTTTCGGGCAGTGCGGCCTAGTTTAGGGCCTCTACTGTTTCCGACTCATTTTAGATACGGTGGGTTCCATGACCGATGGAGCAAAGAAGGTCCTGCTGGCGGCCCCGCGCGGCTACTGCGCCGGCGTGGACCGGGCGGTGGAGACCGTCGAGAAGTCCCTGGAAAAGTACGGCGAGCCGATCTACGTCCGCAAGGAGATCGTCCATAACAAGTATGTGGTCGAGACCCTGTCGAAGAAGGGCGTCATTTTCGTGGACGAGGCCGACGAGGTACCCGAGGGCGCCCACCTGGTGTTCTCGGCGCACGGGGTGTCGCCGCAGGTGCGTAACCTCGCCGCTGAGCGCAAGCTGCGCACCATCGACGCCACCTGCCCGCTGGTGACCAAGGTCCACCGGGAGGCCACCCGCTTTGACCGCGATGGCCACCACATCCTGCTGGTCGGCCACGAGGGCCACGAGGAAGTCGAGGGCACCTCCGGCGAAGCCCCGGAGGTCACCCACATCGTCGACAACGTCGACTCGGTCGACGAGCTGCCGGAGTGGCTGCACAACGAGAAGCTGGTGTGGCTGTCGCAGACGACGCTGTCGGTGGATGAGACGCTGGAGATCGTCAATAAGCTCAAGCAGCGCTTCCCGCACCTGCAGGACCCGCCGTCGGACGATATCTGCTACGCCACGCAGAACCGCCAGGAAGTGGTCAAAAAGATCGCCCCGGATACCGATCTCATGATCATCGTCGGCTCCCAGAACTCCTCGAACTCCAAGCGCCTGGTGGAAGTGGGCCTCGACTACGGCGCGAAGGATGGCCACCTCGTGGACTACGCCGCGCAGATCGACGAGGCCTGGCTCGAGGGCGTTGAGACCGTCGGCGTCTCCTCGGGTGCCTCGGTGCCGGAGATCCTGGTCCGCGAGGTGCTCGACTACCTCGCCGAGCGTGGCTTCAGCGACGTCGAGGAGATCACCACCACCGTCGAGACCATCAACTTCGCCCTGCCGCGCGACCTGCGCGCGCCGCGCACGAAGAAGACCGCGAAGGCCTAGCACCATGCAGTTGCGCATCGAAGCTGGAGACATCACGGCCGTGTGCGCCGACGCCATCGTCAACGCCGCCAACTCCGAGCTTCTGGGCGGCGGAGGTGTCGACGGCGCCATCCACCGCGCCGGCGGCCCCACGATCCTCGCCGAGTGCCGAGAGATCCGCGCCACCACCCACCCCGACGGGCTGCCCGCCGGCCAGGCCGTGGCCACCGGGGCCGGCGATTTGCCGGCCCGCTGGGTGATCCACACCGTCGGGCCGGTTTACTCGACGACCGAGGACCGCTCCGCCACGCTCGCCTCCTGCTACCGCGAGTCGCTGCGGCTGGCCAGCGAGCTGGGCGCCCGCACCGTGGCCTTCCCGGCGATCTCCGCCGGGGTGTACGGCTGGCCTATCGACGACGCCGCCCGCATCGCCGTGCGCACCTGCCGAGCAGTCGCCGGCATCGACGAAGCCATCTTCGTCCCTTTCAATCCCGAGGCAGAAGAGGCCTTCCACGCCGCCCTGCGTAACTAGCTAGCGCACGCGTGGCGTCGCGAGCCACTGGAGGATGCGGAGGAGGGCGGCGCAGGCGTGGTGCGCTTGCGCTGGTCGACAGCACCCTCATATAAAGGGCGCTCGCGAGGTCGAATTCAGTACTCCTTTAGTAGTGACTCCTTTCGACCAGCGCAAGCGCAACATGCCGGCAAGCCCGCCCACCAGGCAGCCCGCCCCCAGAACGAGAACCCGAACCCCAAGACCCCGCTACCGACGCCGCCGATGGTGGGAGCGCCGCGTACCGTGCGAGGGCGCTTCCTTCCCGGCGCGGGCCAAGAGCTCGTCCACGGTGAGCTGCCCGGAGCGCCGACGGGCTGCGCGGGACAGCGCGCGGTTGCGTCGGTCCGCTTCCTGGAGTTCGCGTCGTTGTTGGGCGGCGTGGTTGTCGATGCGCTGCGACTGCCGGCGCAGCAGCCACCACCGCAACACCCCGATCCCGATCGCCGCCAAGGTGACCAGCGCCAACCAGGGGAAATGCTGGGTCATGGGGTAGAAGGCCGTGACCATATTCGCGCGGGAAAACAGCGGGGTGCCTTCACTGGATTGCACGCGGGCAGTCAAAAAGGACGTGAGCACCGTGAAGATGGAGAACAGAATGGGCAGGCTCGCCACAGTTAGAAAGATCCCCTGCGGGCGCACCAAGAGCGCGACGATGAGGGCGCTGATCGTGAAACAGAGCAGATATGGCAGCCCGAGTCCGCCCGTGCCGAGGCTGATGAGCAGCCCGGTCGTCAGGGCCGCGACGACGAGTCCGAACGACAACCAGAGTGGCAGCCCCATGAAGCGCCCCTGGTTGCGCGATGGTGGCGCGGGGCTGCGGGTAGGAGAACTCGGCGTCGACACGGTCGCTAATCCTACCCAATTAGCGGCTAGTGATTGTCGAACGACCCGGGCAGTGTCCGAAAATCACCGCCCAAAGAACCGCCCAAAGAACCGCCCAAAGAATCACCGAAAGACGAAGAGCGGCGCACACCCGTCGACAGTTGATCCGGCGGGGTGGGGGTGCGTGATCCGCGCACCGACAGCTCCATCTCCGCCAGCCGCCGCGCGGTGACCAGCACCCGGGAGTCCAGCGAACCGAGGGTGGAGTTATAGGTCTCCACCGCCTTTTCCAGGCTCCGGCCGAGTTTGGTGTAGTGCTCACCGAAGACGGCGAGGCGCTCGTGTAGCTCGCGACCCAAGCGCTGGATCTCCCGGGCCTTGTCGGAGACGTCTTCTTGCTGCCACCCCAAAGCGACCGTGCGCAGCAACGCGAACAGCGTGGTCGGGGTGGCGAGCACGACGTTGCGGCTGAAACCATATTCAAGCAGTTCGGGGTCGACTTCGAGCGCGGCGTCGAGGAAAGGATCCGCCGGCACGAACGCGATCACGAACTCCGGGGTCGGGTCGAAAGCCCGAAAGTATTCCTTATCCGCCAGCTGCGTGATGTGAGTGCGCACAAGGTGCGCGTGACGACGCCTAAACCCCGCATGCTCCTCCGGATCCTCGGTGTCCATCGCGTCGAGATACGCGCTAAACGGTACCTTCGCATCGACGATGAGCTGCCGCCCGCCCGCCAGGTGCACGATGAGATCCGGGCGCACGGTCTGACCGCCGAGCCGGGCGGTGACCTGCGTGTCGAAGTCACAGTGACGCACCATGCCACCCAGTTCGACGACGCGCTCCAGCTGCGTCTCACCCCACCGTCCCCGAATCTGCGGCGCGCGCAGCGCGGTGACCAGCTTGTCGGTACGATCGCTGAGCCTGGTCGAGGTACGCGTCATGGCCTGGACCTGGCTGGCCAGTGAGGACAGCGAGGCCGCCCGATTCGTCTCCAGCGTCCCGATCTTCCCGTCGAGCGTGCTCATCGCCTGCTCTAGGGCGTGCAGCTGGCGGCTCATGGTTAGCTCCTGCTGCGTGGGTTCGTCTCGCTCATCGACGACACCTTCGCCCCCACCCTGCAGATCCTGCCGCCTGGCCCAGGCGGCGTGAGCGAGCCAGCCGATGAGCGCGCCGAGTGCGATACCCACCAGGAGATATGCCAGAAGGTTGTCCATAACCGTCACTGTCTCACACGGGGTGGACATTCACCGTCAGCGCTTGCGGAATTTCCCGATCGCTTGTTCGAAAAACTTCTTCGCTGCCTTGTTGTCGCTTGCCTTCTCGTCCTCGGAGTCCGCTTCTTCCTTCTTCTGGTCCTCTTCGACGAGCTGGGCGAACTCGGCCGAGGAGTGGCCCTCCTTGCGCCACTCTTCGCGCAGGGTGCGGCCCTGCTGCTGGTTGAGCTGGCCGACCGCGCGGCCCTCCGGGGTGACGAACTCCATGTCGTCGATAGTCTTCTCGCCCGCCTGCAGGGTGATCATACCGATGAGGTAGCGCAGGCCCACCGCGATGACCGCGGCGACCGGCACCGCCAGAAACGCACCGAGGATGCCAAGCATGCTGCCACCGACGACCACGGAGATCAGCACGATCACCGGATGCAGCTTCATGGCCTTCGACTGCAGCACCGGGTTGAGGATGTTGCCCTCGAGCTGCTGGACGGCCACGGCGAGCAGCAGAGCGAGGATCGCCTCTTCGAAGCCCAGCGAGACCAGCGCGACGAGCACCGAGAGCGCACCAGCGACGATCGGCCCGATGTAGGGGATGAAGCCGGCGACGAAGGTGATGATGGCGAGGGTGAAGGCCATCGGCACGCCGATGAGCCAGAGGCCGAGGCCGATGAAGAACGCGTCGACCGCGGAGACGATCGCTTGGGCGCGGATGTAGCCGCCGAGCGTGGTCCACGAACGGGTGAGCATCTCGGTGGCGTGCCAGCCCATCCGGCGGCCGAACATCTGGCGCACCCAGGGCAAAAACTTGTGGCCGTCTTTGAGGAAGAAGACCACGAGCACGAGGATCATGAACAGCTGGATGATCCACGAGGTCGCCGTGCTGATGCCGGAGACGACCCCGCCGGCGATGCTGGTGGCCTGGTCTTGCAGCCAGCTGGCGATGTCGTTGAGCACGTTTTCGATGCCCTCGGTGTTCAGCTCCAGCGGCGGGCCCTGGACCCACAGAATAAGGCGTTGCACGCCCGCGAAGGCCTGGAGGTAGAGCACCTGCGACTGGCGCACCAGATCGGGGGCGATCAGCGCGATGATGCCGCCGAGGATGCCGAAGAACAGCAGGATCGACACCAACGCGGCCAAGGCGTCGGGGAAGCCGATCCTCCGCAGCCAGGTGGTCGGCGGGGCGAGCACCGTGCAGATGATCAGTGCGAGGATCATCGGCTGCAGGCCCGCCCAGAACTGCTGGATCAACAGCCAGACGACGTAGCCGCCGGCGGCGATGACGAAGAGTCTCAGCGCCCACCAGGCGAGCTTCTTTAAGAAGGTGGAGACCACGACGGAGCGGTCGACGATGTCCTTTTCGGGATCGTCGAGCGCGAGGTCATTGGCGTCGTAATCGGTGGAGTCAGCGGCGCCTACGGCGGTGCTCCCGGAGGGGCTTTGATCCTTCTCCGGGGTCTCAGGCTCGTCAGTCACACATCCATAGTGCCTTATCCCAAATTTCCAGGCAACGCCGAGGCCGGGGACGGGTCTTATCGCGGGAAAACGGATGGGCTACCATGAGTCGATGTGAGCCTTACTCTTGGAATCGTCGGACTGCCCAACGTGGGCAAGTCGACCCTGTTTAACGCCCTGACCCGCAACGAAGTGCTGGCCGCGAACTACCCTTTCGCGACCATCGAGCCCAACGTCGGCTTGGTCGAGCTTCCCGACGCCCGGCTGAACCGGCTCGCCGAGATTTTCGACTCCGAGCGCATCCTTCCGGCCACGGTCTCCTTCGTCGACATCGCCGGCATCGTCCGCGGCGCCTCCGAGGGCGAGGGCATGGGCAACGCCTTCCTCTCCAACATCCGCGAGGCCGACGCCATCTGCCAGGTCGTGCGCGCGTTCTCCGATGACAACGTCGTGCATGTCGACGGCAAGGTCGACCCGGCCTCCGACATCGCCACGATCAACGCTGAGCTCATCCTCGCCGATCTCCAGACGATCGAGAAGGCCCTGTCGCGCCTGGAGAAGGAGGCCCGGAAGGATAAGTCGCTCGCCGCGACCGTCGACGAGGTCAAAAAGGCGCAGGCCATCTTAGAAGACGATCGCACCCTGTACGCCGCCTCCCGCAGCGGCGAGATCGACCTCGAGCTCGTGCGCGATCTGCACTTGATGAGCGCGAAGCCCTTCCTCTACGTGTTCAACTCCGATGAGGAGGTGCTCACCGACGACGCTAAGAAGGAAGAACTGCGCCAGCTCGTCGCACCGGCCGACTGCGTCTTCCTCGACGCGCAGACCGAAACCGAGCTGCTCGAGCTGGACGACGAGGAGGCCGCCGAGCTGCTCTCCTCCGTCGGCCAGGACGAGCCGGGCCTGCACTCGCTGGCCAAGGCGGGCTTCGCCACCCTGGGGCTGCAGACCTACCTCACCGCCGGACCGAAGGAGGCTCGCGCCTGGACCATCCACCAGGGCGATACCGCCCCGCAGGCCGCCGGCGTGATCCACTCGGACTTCGAGAAGGGCTTCATCAAGGCGGAGATCGTCTCCTACGACGACCTCGACGCCGCCGGCTCCATCAACGAGGCCCGCGCCAGCGGCAAGGTCCGCCAGGAGGGCAAGGACTACGAGATGCAAGACGGCGACGTGGTCGAGTTCAAGTTCAACGTTTAGGGGTCGGCCGGCGTGCGGTGAGTAAAGGAGAGCCCAGGTGACCTCGCCGGATAACATCCTCTTCCACCTCTCCGGTGACCAGGAGGCGGAGATCCGCGCGATCTTCTCCCGCTTGGCCGAGCGCGGGTTCCCGCCCCAGCGCCAGACGCCGCACATTACGGTGACGTTTGCGCCGGAGATGGTGCCCGTCGTCACGCGGCGTGCCGCGCAGCTGTTGCCGCCGCACGTGCCGGCCGCTTTTCGACGGGCCGGAACCGTCACCTTCGGAACGAAGCGCCGCCAAACCGTCGCCTGGCTTTTAGAGACCACCGAAGAGCTCGAGTGTGCCGCCCGCGAGCTCTCCGCGCTGAATCCGGACGGGCGGGGCCGGCGGTGGCTGCCGCATCTGACGATGGGTTTGCGGCTACCGCGGGAGGTCGTCGGGGATTATATTCGCGCCCTGGACGAGGAGACATCTCCGCACTTGCGAGAGCTTATCGGCGTGCGCGTGGGGCTGTGGCAGCCGCGCTGGCAGCGCTACACGAGCTTTCTGCCCGCTAAGTTGGACGGCATGAGCACTTTGAGCGCGAAACAGCTGCAGGATGTCGCCTCGATGACCGGCCAGGCGCCGGAGCTGGATGTAGACAACCTGCCCGATAACCCGATTGCACTGTTCGTGGACTGGTTTCATGCCGCCTGTGGCCCCGTCGCCGAGCCGAAGGCCATGACCCTGGCCACGGTGGATGCCTCCGGTGCGCCGGATGCCCGCACCGTCAACCTCTACGCGGTGGACGAGCAGGGCTTTTCTTTCGGCACCTCGGCGCGCTCCACAAAGGCGGAACAGCTGCGCCACGTGAAGGCCGCTGCGCTGAACTTCTGGTGGCCGGAGCAGGCCCGCGCGGTGCGCGTGCGCGGCGAGGTCAACCGCATCACCAGCCCAGGCGGGGGCGGGGAGTTCTTCGCGGTTTCCCCGCAGCACGTCGAGTTCTGGCAGCCGGGGGCTGAAAAGGCCGCCCTGCGCGTGCAGTATGACGCGGAAGGGAAAGGCTGGCGTCGCGAGGTGAACTAGCGGGCTGCCAGCTCGTGTGATTCGTCCGGCGCGAGCTCGAGGTAGCGGGTGTCGTGATCTTTGGCGAGCGTGCGTAGGAGGTTGGTGCGCACCCCGCGGCCGTTGTCGTTGTCGATGCCGTCGTGGACCCCGATGAAGGACTCTGGGCGGTTGGCGGCGAGGTAGTCGTCGACGTTGAGCATGCGCATCCAGGGCGCGGAGATCGGCACGCACACCAGCTCCATGCCGGGGCGATCGGGGAAGGAGTCGCCCGGGTGGAAGATGCGGCCGTTGAATACATAGCCGACGTTTTGGGGCAGCTCGATGGAGCGGATGATCGTGGCGTGGGCGCTTTCGTGAACCTCGACGTCGATATCGCCGATCGCGAACTTCTCGCCGTGGGCGACGGTGGTGTGCTCCAGCTCGAGATTGTCGCCGAGGGCGGCGGGGCCGTAAATCTGCAGCGCGGGGTTGTGGGCGCGGGCGGCGCGGACGGCGTCGACGTCGACGTGATCGGGGTGGATATGGGTGATGAGGATGGCGTCGGCGTCGGCCAGGTTTTCGGGCGCGCCGAAGCTGCCGGGATCGATGATGACGGTGGTGTTGCCTTCGCGGATTTCTACGCAGGAGTGGAATCGTCGGGTGATCTTCATGGTCTCCATTGTGCCGGCGCACACGGTGTCGCGACAGGTGTGATCGCGGCACAATAGGCGTTATGCGATTCCTTTATGACAGAGCACCGGAACACGACCTGACCTACGACGACGTGTTCATGGTGCCTTCCCTTTCCGAGGTCGGTTCGCGGATGTCTGTCGATCTTTCGACCTCCGACAACACCGGCACCACCATCCCGCTGGTGGTGGCGAACATGACGGCGGTGTCTGGCCGCCGCATGGCGGAAACGATCGCCCGCCGCGGCGGCATCGCCGTCTTGCCGTAGGACGTGCCCGCCGACATCGCCGCCGAAACGATCACCAAAGTCAAGTCTGCACACTTGCTTTATGACACCCCCATCACCGTCAAACCCCACCACACCGCCGGTTATGCCCGCCACCTCATGCCGAAGCGCGCCCACGGCGCCGCCATCGTCGTGGACGCCGAAAATCCGCTGCGCCCCGTCGGCATGCTCAGCGAGCGCGACCTCGTCGGCGTGGATAACTTCGCGCAAGTCGGCGCCTTGATGTCGCGGGATCTCTACACCCTGCCCGCCGGCATTGAGCCCCGCGCGGCTTTCACCCGCCTGACCTCCGCATCCCGCAAGCTCGCCCCAGTGATCGATGACAGCGGGCACCTCCTCGGCGTGCTCACCCGCCACGGGGCGCTGCGCGATTCGCTCTACACCCCGGCCACGGATGCCGACGGCCGGCTGCGCGTCGCCGCCGCCCTGGGCATCAACGGCGATGTCGAGGGCAGGGTGAAGGCGCTTCTCGACGCCGGTGCCGACGTCCTCGTCATCGGCACTGCCCACGGTCACCAGCAGTCCATGCTGGACGCCGTGCGCCGCGTAAGGTCTCTGGATCCGGGGGTGCCGGTGGTGGCGGGGAACGTCGTCACGCCGGAGGGCGTGCGCGATCTGGTGGCGGCGGGTGCGGATATCGTCAAGGTGGGCGTGGGCCCGGGCGCGATGTGTACCACCCGCATGCAGACCGGCGTGGGCCGCCCGCAGTTTTCCGCCGTCGTGGAATGCGCGGCGGAGGCGAAGAAGCACGGCGCGCACGTCTGGGCCGACGGGGGAGTGCGCCACCCGCGCGACGTCGCCCTGGCCCTGGCCGCCGGCGCGTCGCAGGTGATGATCGGCTCCTGGTTCGCCGGCACCTACGAGTCGCCGGGGGATCTGCTCAAAGACTCCGACGGCCGCGCTTACAAGGAGTCCTTCGGCATGGCCTCGCACCGGGCGGTCGACGCCCGCAACACCGAGACCGAGGCATTCGAAAAGGCCCGGCGCGAGATGTTCGAGGAGGGGATCTCCTCGGCGCGGATCTATCTCACGCCGGGCGCAGGTGGGGTCGAGGATCTGGTGGATTCGATCGTCTCCGGCGTGCGCTCCTCGTTCACGTATGCCGGCGCCGATACGATCGAACGCTTCCACGAGCGCGCGATCGTCGGCGTGCAGTCGGCCGCGGGCTATGCGGAAGGCCAGCCGCGGCCGACCCGCTAGGCGGTACTAGTAGCGGATGACCTTGCGGCCTTCGACGGTGCCGTCGACAAGCGCCTGGAAGACGTCGTTAATCTCGTCGTGGCGGCACTCCGAGTAGGTCGGGCGGATCAGCCCGCGGGCGTAGAAGTCGAGGGCTTCCTCCATGTCCTGCCGGGTCCCGACGAGCGATCCGCGCACACTCAGCTCCTTGAACACGATGTTGAAGATCGACGCCGGGAAATCCCCCGGCGGCAGTCCCACGAAAGCGATGGTGCCGCCGCGGCGGCTAAGGTCGATGGCCTGGCCGAACGCCGAGGGGTGCACCGCGGTGACGAGCACGCCGTGCGCGCCCTCGCCGGTGAACTCCTGGATCGTAGCCACCGGGTCGCCGTCTGCGGCGTTGACGGTCAGCTCCGCGCCGTGCTTGGAGGCGAGCTGGAGCTTCTCGTCTGCGATGTCGACGGCGATGACGCGCATGCCCATCGCCACCGCGTACTGCACGGCGATGTGGCCAAGCCCGCCGATGCCGGAGATCACGACGAACTGGCCGGGCTTCACGCCCGTGGTCTTAAGCGCCTTGTACACCGTCACGCCGGCGCACAGGATCGGCGCGACCTCGATGGGGTCGCAGCCCTCCGGGATGATGGGGCAGTAGCGGGTATCGACGAGCATGTACTCGCCGAACGAGCCGTTCTGGGTGTAGCCGCCGTAGTCAGCGTCCGCGCAGCGGGTCTCGTGTCCGGTGCGGCAGTGCTCGCACTCGCCACACGCCGACCACAGCCAGGCGTTGCCGACCATCTGGCCCACCTTGACGCGGGAGACGTTCTCGCCGACCTTCTCGACGATCCCGACCCCCTCATGTCCAGGCACGAACGGCGGTTCCGGCTTCACGGGCCAGTCACCTTCGGCGGCGTGCAGATCGGTGTGGCAGATTCCGGAAGAAACGAGCTTGACTAGAGCCTGGAAGGGGCCTGGCTCGGGGAGTTTAAGATCGCGGAGGTTGACTGTAGGGCCGAATTCGTCGACCACGGCGGCGGTGAAAGTCTGGGTCATGGTCTCGCTCCTTAAGGTAAAGGGGCTGGAAAGAGGACTGGGGTGCTCGCGAGTGTGTACCCAGTTATCAGTATAGTTTCACTAAGCTAGTGTGAGCAAGGCCACATTTGTTGGTGGTGGGGGTTTGTGGGGGGCTGGGGTGCCTGGGGTGCCGCCCTGGGTGCAAATGCTTAAAGGGAGAACCTTGAGGGGCGGCAAATCGGGTGATTTTTCGCGACAAAACCTTAAGGGCGCGCCCCTCAAGCATCGTCCTTTAAGCGTTTGTATAGCGGTAACGTAAAACCGCGCCAAAGAGCGGACCTTCAGAACACCTGACGCCCTACCGTCCATGCAGCGTTATCGCCTTCGTGTGCCCGGTCGAAAGAGCCCTCTCAGAAAGGAGTCCCGCGCGGTCGAAACCAGCACTCCTTTAGGGGCGGCTGATTTCGACCAGCGATAGCGCGTCATGCCAATGCGGGCCGGCAAAATACAACAGCCCCACAGAAGAGGCCAATGGGCGAGGTGGGACGATTGGCCGGCGCCAACCACCGCCTACTCTCTCGGGTCCTGTTGTTGCGCTAACGCTCGTCGAAAAGACCCTGGCAGACGAGTCTCGCGGATCGGGGCCCCTGCCTGTCGGCGCACCGTCTCGCGCTATCCGTTCGCGGATCCTGGGCGCCCAATGCTGGCAGCCCTTGGCGGCTGCGTGTCCGAAAAGCGATGGCGGGAGCCCGGGCGAAATCCGCTCCCTGAAATATGAATCACTTCGCACATCAAAATCTGAGAAAACACTGCGTTAATCATGTGATTCCCTGCACAAACGGGGGTGATACTTCGGTTGAGGGTGCGAGTAAAGCTACTGGCGCTATTTTTCCGCCTGACCAGCATTAGATATGCCCAGAAACGCATATGTTGGACAAGCGTGTAGTGAAAAAGACTTTCAGCAAACTTTAAGCCCTTATATGGATATAACAAAGCAGTTATGTTGCATTTAACGCATGGTTAAGAACTTCGTTACTTCCGCCCGTGTTGCAGTGGTCGCGGCCGTCGCGACGCTGAGTGGCGGGCTCCTTGTCCCCACCGCAGCTGCCACTCCGGTACCTGGTATTCCTGCGGGCCCGCCGCCGGCCGTGGCCGCGAACGCCGTGGGTGCCGCCGTCGCAAGCCCGCTCCAGCAGCTCCAGCGGACCCTCGATAACCTGGGTATCCCGGTCGAGGCCGCCGGTCTGGACCTGCCGTCGAACTTCTCGCCGTGGGCTACCGAGCCGAAGCAGATCGTCGCCTTCGGTGACTCCTTCACTGCCAACGCCGGCAAGGCTGGCCCGCGCGGTCTGGAGCCGGGGCAGAGCCTCATCGTCTCTAACTGTGCGACCGACAACGAGAACTGGCCGAAGATCGTCGGCCGCGAGTCCGGCAAGACCGTCGGCGACTGGTCCTGCAACGGCACGGGCGGTCTCCCGATCGTCCAGATGCTCGCCTACCTCGAGGCCGCCATCATGTACGGCGATATCGGACCGGGTACCGAAGAGGTCGTGCTCATGTACGGCGGCCTGGACGTCACCCAGTGGGCTGACGCCGCCCTGGGTTCCGTGAACATTCCGGTTCCTCCCGTGAGCGCCTACCGCCAGCTGGTTAACCACGTGCAGAACCGTGTCAGCCAGGTTGCCCCGGGCGCCCGCGTGACCTTCACCTCGTACCAGGCTTTCGCCGAGCCGGCCTCCGAAGGTAACGGCGAGAACGTGTGCTTCGTGAACCTGCCGAACAACACGATCCTGCGTCTGCCGACCCCGGGCAGTGACTTCATCCAGGAGTCGTTCCGCAACAACCTTCGCGACGCTGCTCTGGCCGGGGGCGCGAACTTCATCGACGTCTACGAGCAGTCGAAGTCGCATTCCACCTGTGCGCCGGAGGGTGAGCGCTGGGTTGCTGGAGTGCAGGATCCGGAGATGGGCCCGATGGTCAACCACCCGACCGTGCAGGGTCAGTACGGCATGGCCGAGATCATTAAGAATGACCTCGGCATCTAACTCAGGTATCTAACTCAGAGCCAAAAGACGGTGAATGCGATCGTTACTGAGCGTCCTTGAGCCCAACCCGCCTCGTCGCTGTGACAGCGAGGGGTGGGTTTTGCCGTTGTTAAAAACCAGTTGTTAAAACTGCCGCATATGCACCCTTTCGTGGGGGTCGTTGGCAGCAACCTGAACGGACCAAGTGGTCTAAGCGCGACGTACTACTTGGTCTATTTTATTCAGGAGAAACATGCATATCCGCCGTTGCCTCGCACTGGGTGCTATCAGCGTATTCGCCTCCGCAGGCCTCGTAGCCTGCGGTGCCGATGGCTCGGACGAGAACACCATCCGCGTGGCCACCTTGCCGGGTCCTTACTCCGTACTCTTCCAAGACGGCATCGAGCCCATTCTCAGCGAGGCCGGATACACGATCGAATACACCGAGTTCTCGGAACTCCAGCAGGCCGACGTCTCGGTCGCGGGAAGGCTCGACCGACCTGAACGTCGACCAGCACACCTCCTACATGGAGAACTTCAACGAGGAGATCGGGTCGGAGCTGGCCAACATTACCCCGGTCCCGACCGTGCCGGCCGGCATTTACTCCGAGAACCATTCCTTGCTGGACGACGTCGCCGACGGCCACACCGTCGGCATCCCGCAGGACGCCTCCAACCAGTCCCGCGCCTTCCTCATGCTGGAAGACGCCGGCTGGATCACCCTCAACCCGGACGCGAACCCCGGACTTTTGACCATGGCGGATGTCGAGGACAACCCGCACAACCTGGATATTCAGACCATGGATTCCGCCACGATCCCGCGCTCTCTCGCGGATCTGGACTGGGGCGTCATCCCGGGCTCGATCTCCTATGCCTCCGGCGTGGATACCGAGCTGCAGCACTTCCAGGAGTCCCTGCGGCCCGAGCTGATCCTGCAGGCCGTCGTGCGCGCCGAGGACGCGGACTCCGAGTGGGCCAACGCGGTCGTCGATGCCTATAACTCCGAAGAGTTCCACGAGTTCCTCGCCGAAGAGAACTCCGATGAATACTGGTTCGTCCCGGAAGAGATCACCCCTCCCCAGTAGCGGGGCGTCGAGCGACAGAGAAACGAAAGGTGTGCCTGTATGACCTCACCTAATACCGTGCCCGCCGTGAGCTTCAGCGGCGTGAGCAAGGCTTTCGATAGCGTGCTTGCCTTGAAGGATATCTTTTTCGACATCCCCGCCGGCAGTATCTATGGGGTGGTGGGCACCTCTGGTGCCGGCAAGTCCACTCTGCTTCGCACCGTCAACGGGCTCGAGAGTGTCACTGGTGGGACCGTGACCACGTTGGGACGAGACGTCGCCAAGCTCCGGCACTCGGAGCTGCGCCAGCTGCGCCGCCAGATGGGCATGGTCTTCCAGCATCACAACCTGATCGACTCGAAGACCGTCGCCGAAAACGTGGCGATGCCGTTGGTGCTCGCCAGCGTCGCCAAGAGTGAGAGGGATAGCCGGGTCAAGGAAGTGCTCGAGCTCGTCGGACTCGCCGAGCGTGCCGGCCACCGGCCCGCCCAGCTCTCCGGCGGGCAGCGTCAGCGCGTCGGCATTGCTCGCGCGCTGGTCATGGACCCGAAGATCCTGCTGTGCGACGAGCCCACGAGCGCCCTCGACCCGCTGACCACCTCGCAGATCCTCGAGCTGCTGGAGCGCATCAACGAAGAACTCGGCCTGACCATCCTCATCATCACCCACCAGATGTCGGCGGTCTCGAGGATCGCCGATAACGTCGCCGTCCTCGAAAACGGGGAACTCATCGAAAACGGCGCCGTGCGCGACGTGTTCGCCCACCCGCAGCAGCCGTTGACTCGGCGCTTCGTCGAAACGGTCGTGCCGCAGAAGCTGCCGGATAGCGTCGTGGCGGATTTGCGCGAGCACCCCTTCCCGACGACTGTGCGCATCGTCCACACCGGCGGCGCCGCCCGCGACATCATCGGCCAGTTTAGCGAGCGTTTCGACGTGACCGCGCAGCTACTCCACGCGGCGGACGCGCCGCTTCGGCACAGCTCGGTGGGCACGCTCGTGCTCGGGCTCAACGGGGCGTCGGCATCCATTTCCTCCGCCCTGAGCTGGGCGGATCGCACAGACGGACTCAATGTGGAGGTGCTTCCGTGAATAATTGGATGGAAACGTTCGACACCCGTGTGAGCCCCGAGCAGTACCTCTCCGCCGGCGGGGAGACCCTCTACATGGTGGGCATCTCGCTGTTCATCGGCGCGTTGATCGGCATCCCCTTGGCCTTGGTGCTCGTCTTGCACCGACCGGGCGGTCTGCTGCCCAACAAACCCGTTTACGCGCTGACGAATTTCCTGGTGAACATCGTGCGCTCGCTGCCGTTTATCATCCTCATGGTGGCGATCATCCCGTTTACCCGCCTCGTGGTCGGCTCCGCCATCGGCACGACCGCGGCGCTGGTGCCGCTGACCATCTATATCGCGCCCTTCATCGCCCGCCTCATCGAGGCAGCGCTCCTCGAGGTCGAGCCCGGCATCATCGAAGCCGCCGAGTCGATGGGAGCAACCACCTGGCAGACCATCCGCTACTTCATGCTGCCGGAGGCGAAGCCGGCGATCATTCTGGCGCTGACCACTTCGACGGTCGGCCTGATCGGCGCGACGGCGATGGCCGGCACGGTCGGCGGCGGTGGCGTCGGCGACTTGGCGGTCTCTTATGGCTACCAGCAGTTCGATAGCTTCGCGATCCTGATGACGGTGATCATCCTCGTCATCGTGGTCCAGGCGATCCAGTCGCTGGGTAACTGGCTCGCCCGCCGCTCCCGCTACAACTAACCTAGAACCGAATAACCCCGCTAATCCTGGTAGCGCTCTTGCAGCCAGCGCACCGTATCCGTGATCGTCTCGGTCACGGGGCGCGGCTCATAGTCCAGCTCCGAGGTCGCCTTAGCGTGCGAGAAGTTCGCCGGCGCTTCGAGGGTATGCAGCGAGTAGCGGGTAAAGAGGGGAGCGGTGCCGCGCAGCCGCGAGATCCACTCCGCCAGCGGCACGATGGCCTTCGCTACCCACAGCGGGATCTCCACGGGACACCGCCGACCCGTCGTCTTGGCGACGATCGCGCCCAGCTCACCCACGGTCACCTCGTGCCCACTGAGCAGGTAGCTCTCCCCGCGGCGGCCCTTGTCGGCGGCGCTGATCGCGCCGGAGGCGACGTCGCGGACATCGACGAAGTTGTACCCGCCGGTGACGACGATGGGCAGGGTGCCCTCAGTGAGATCACGGATCAGGCGGGTGAGGTGGGAGTCGCCTTAGTCACCGGGCCCTACGATGCCGGAGGGGTGGACGATGACCGCATCGATATCGCTGGCGGCGTCTTTCACCAGCGCGGTCGCCTCGGTCTTCGTCTTCGCATACTCGCCCACGACGAGCTCGGGATCGAAGGTCTCGACCTCGGTGAGTACGCCTTCTTCCTCCGGGATGACGTGCACGCTCGAGACATGCACGAGCCGGTGCACCTGATGCTCACGGCAGGCGTCGAGGATGTTGCGGGTGCCGTCGACGTTGGTGGTGCGCACGGCCTCGGTGACCGTGCTGCCGATGCTGACGATGCCGGCGCAGTGAATGACGGTGGTGCTCTCATCGGCGCCGTCGAAACCCGCCGCCACGGCGTCAGTGTCGGTGACGTCCATGGTGACGATCTCGCACGACAGCTCGTCCAAAGCGCGCGGCCTCGGTGTCATAGACACAGGCGCGTACCTCTTCGCCCTGCTCGAGGAGCTGGCGCACGATCGTGTTTCCTAGAAATCCTTCGGCTCCGGTGACAATCCACATGCCTTCCCAGCGTAACAGCCTGGTTGAACCAGCCTGTGGAACCAGCGGGCGCGCTGATCATCGCGGTGAGGTATCTGGGCCTTCCGGGGTGTCGTTGAGTTCGGCGAGTTCGGTGAAGTCGGCGTTCGCATCGACGAAACCTTCGTCGTCACCGATCTCGTCGAAGTGCCGGATGGTGCCGTCGCGTTCATCGCGGAACATCCTTGGGCCATAAATCACCGCGAGCATGAGGAGGCCAGCAGCGAAGGCCCACCCAGCTCCCTGAGTGACGAGTACTCCCGCCGTGACCCCGGCGATTCCTAAGTCCTTTTTGGTTCTTCGCTTCCATGATGCCGACGCGAACAGAGACAAACCCCTGGATAGTAAGGGTTAGGGCGAGTCCGACGGCGAGGATTGGTCCGACGAAGGTAACGATCGGAAGGAGCATCAGGCCCACGTTGGTGCCCCAGCGGAAGGAGCCCGCGCCGCCGAAGATGGAGCGCATGGCGCGCCGCCCCTGCTTGTAACGCTCGACGAGGACGACATGCATTGCGGACCACAAAGGCCCGCACATGGCAACGTCGGGACCGAGCACGCTCATCACCATGTTTCGCCCGCCGAACAGGAGATGCGCCCGGTTGGGGTTGTATACGACCGCCTCGTCGGTGCGAACGTGATCGGCTTCTTTCAGGATCGCCTTGCTTTGCAGGACATCTCCGAAGACGACGATATAGGCGGCAAGGACGGTAGGAATGCCCGTAATGAACATCATCGCGGGCGGAAGCCCGAGGCCGAAGACGGTGTACTCGTTCCACAGCGTGAGGAAGTCCGGCTGGCTGAAGCCCCATTCCACGTCCGGCCACGCGCCTTCTCCGACGATCGGGGCGACGAAGACGCCGATTAAGATGGCCGGAAGAATCCCCAATGAGGCGAGGAAACGCCAGCCTGCGGCTTGTCGACGAAGCGCAGCGAACCCTCGCGAGTACATGAGATAGAACGCGATCAGAACCGCGATGGTGATAGTGATGGGGAACGCGTGAAAGTGTCCTTCGTCGCCGAAGACGGACATGAGGGCGGCGATACCAGCTCCGAGGATGATCCCCGACCTCAGGCCGGAAGGGATAATCCTGACGACGCGCGAGGCGAGTCCGGTTATACCCAAGAATCACCGCGAATATGCCGAGGACCAATTGGAAACTAATGAGCGCCCATACCCGTTGTTCCCCCTCGGGAAAGGTTTCGACGTAAAGGATCAGAAGCGGGATAGCCGGGGTGATCCAGCCCGGTACGACCGGGTCGCCGAGCAGATGGTGGAGCAGATACATCAGGCCGTTGAGGATGACCACGGCGAGGGCCACCTCGAAGGGCATGCCGAGCGCCTGGGTCATCAAAGGGATGGCACCCAGATCAACCACGCACATGAAAAGGCCCTGCGCGAAGTCGGGCCACTCGATGCGGTAATGAACGAAGGGGAGCCGGACATCGAAAGGCCCCAGCGCCCAATGGGGTGAGACCTTCCCGATTCCTTCCTGCTGGGGCTCTGATTGTGACTGGAGGCGATCGCCTGGCGGTGATGTGCTCTCTGACATAGGGTCACCGTAATGAACCTTTACCGCGGCCGGAACACTCTGCGTATGGAAGAAAACACTGAAAATGGGGATCTGGGTGTGCATTTTCACAGGGGGTTAAACGTCCAGGTGGAAACGGCCGTCGATAAGCGATCGCCCCAGCTCAGCGGCCCTTATGCCCGTCGCCGGTGTACCCCACGGGGGTGTGTTATGCGTCGTCATTGACGGAAGGCTAGGACCAGGGTCACACTGGGGGATGGTCACGGAATGCGTGATTGTCGCTAAGACCCCGCCCTCTCCCGTCGAGACCGGACCGGGGTCGGCTATGCACAAGGGGATAGTCAACCATGAATGATGCGCCTTCTCTTTCCCAGCTGGTCGAGGATTCTGTCACTCTCGCCCACGAATGGCTGGACAAGACCGACGACGGTGCCGAGGCCACCGATGCCGCCTCCCGCCAGCTCGCCGGCCTGATGCAGGACCCCGAGGGTGTCAACTTCACGATGGACTTCGTGGATCGTGTCGCCCGCCCCGACGACGATGCTGTCGCTGCTCGAGAACTGCGCAAGATGCCGACGGGCCCGGCCTTCCTCGGCCCGATCAACCGGGGTATGCTCAGCCTCGGCTCCCTGGCCGGGCGGATCGCGCCGGGCATCGTCATGCCGCTGGCGCGGGCGCGCATGCGGCAGATGGTGGGCCACCTGGTCCTCGACGCCGACGGTGATTCTCTGAACAAGCTTCTCGACGACGCCAACGAGAAGAACGTGCAGCTAAACCTCAACCTGCTGGGTGAGGCGGTGCTCGGTAACGCGGAGGCACAGGATCGCGCGCGCCGCACCGCTGAGCTGATCGAGAACCCCCGGGTGACGTATGCGTCCGTGAAGGCCTCGAGCCTGTGCGCGCAGCTCAACCACTTCGACGAGGACGGCTCCGTCGAGCGCCTCAAGGACCAGCTGCGACCGCTATACCGCCTCGCGCGCGACGCGTCGCCGCGGACCTTCATCAACCTCGATATGGAGGAGTACAAGGACCTCGACCTCACGCTGCGCCTGTTCAAGGAACTGCTCAGCGAGGAGGAGTTCTTAGACTACGAGGCCGGCATCGTGCTGCAGGCCTACCTGCCGGATTCGGTGTCCGCGATGAAGGAGATCCAAGAGTTCGCCCGCCAGCGCAAGGCGAAGGGCGGGGCTCCGATCAAGGTGCGCATCGTCAAGGGCGCGAACCTGTCGATGGAGCGGGTCGATGCCGAAACCCACGGCTGGGAGCAGACCGTCTACGCCACCAAGGACGAGGTCGACGCCAACTACCTGCGCCTTTTAGACATGGTCCTAGACGAAGAGTATGCCGACATCCTGCGCATCGGCGTGGCCAGCCACAACCTCTACACCCTGGCCATGGCCTACCACCTGGCCTCCAGCCGCGGGGTCATGCGCCAGGTCGACGCCGAAATGCTCCAGGGCATGAGCCCGGATCAGGCCGACCTCGTCCACGAAGCTTTCGGCTCGCTGATCCTCTACACCCCGGTGGTGCGCGCGGAGGATTTCGACGTCGCCGTCAGCTACCTGGTGCGCCGCCTGGAGGAGAACGCGTCGTCGCAAAACTTCATCCACGCCCTGTTCGCCGAGAACGAGATGGATGACCAGGAGCGCCGCTTCCGCCGCGCCGTCGAGGATGCCGCGAGTGTCAGCGAGACCCCGAGGCGCACCCAGAACCGTTTCACCGAAGAGGGCCGCGCTACGCGCCGGGGCGTGTTCACCAACGAACCGGACACCGATCCCGCGCTGGAGCCGAACCGCCGCTGGGCTCTCGAGGCGCTGGCCGATACCCCCGGCGAGATCGAATCCCCGGAGGCCACCGACGTCGCGGAGGTCGACGCGGCCGTCGACAAGGCGCGGCAGGCGCATAAGGCCTGGGCGGAGCTGAGCGGCGACGAGCGTGCCGACGTCCTCGAGACCATCGCCGACGAGCTCGCCAAGCAGCGCAAGAAGCTGCTCACGGTCATGGCGCACGAGGCCGGCAAGACCATCGAGCAGTCCGATCCGGAGGTCTCCGAGGCGATTGACTTCGCTGCGTACTACGCGCAGTCGGCACTCCAGCTCGACGAGCGTTTCACCCCGCATGAGCTCGTCGCGGTGATCCCGCCGTGGAACTTCCCGGTCGCCATCCCGGTCGGCGGTATGCTCTCCGGCCTGGCGGCGGGCTCGGCGGTCATCATTAAGCCGGCCCCGCAGGTCGTCCGTTGCGCCGAGATCGCGGTCGAGGCCATCCACCGCGGCCTGGCCCGCCACGACATCAACCCGGACATCCTGCAGCTCGTGCGTGCCGACGAAGGCGATGCCGGCAAGAAGCTCATCACTTCCGCCGACTCGGTGATCCTCACCGGCGCCTCCGAGACCGCCGCCCTGTTCCGCTCCTGGGATCCGACGATGAAGATCAACGCGGAGACCTCGGGCAAGAACGCCATCATCGTCACCCCGGCCGCCGACCCGGACCTGGCCGCCGAGGACGTCATGAACAGCGCCTTCGGCCACTCCGGGCAGAAGTGCTCGGCGTCCTCGCTGGTCATCCTCGTCGGCTCGATGGGGGAGTCGGACCGCTTCCGCAACCAGCTTCTCGACGCCATCGACACCCTCGTCGTCGGCCGCGGCACGGACATCTCCACCACGATGAACGGGCTCATCGAGCCGCCGCCGGAGAAGCTCCAGCGCGGTCTGACCACCCTCGACGACGACGAGACCTGGCTGATCGAACCGCGCCAGCTCGACGAGGAGGGCACCCTGTGGACGCCGGGCGTGCGCGACAACGTTCAGCCGGGCAGCTGGTACCACACCCACGAGTGCTTCGGCCCGGTGCTCGGCATCATGCACGCCAAGGATCTCGACGAGGCCATCGACTGGCAGAACTCCACCGGCTTCGGCCTGACGGGCGGTATTCATTCGCTTGACGACGACGAAATCGCCCACTGGATCGAGCGCGTCGAAGTCGGCAACGCCTACGTCAACCGCGGTATCACCGGCGCGATCGTGCAGCGTCAGTCCTTCGGCGGTTGGAAGGACTCCGCCATCGGAACCGGCGCGAAGGCCGGCGGCCCGAACTACGTCGCCCAGCAGGGCACCTGGGAAGACGGCGAGCTGAAGCCGCAGAACGTCTCTTTGGAGCCGCGCATCGCCCGCGAACTGCTGAGTGTTGCGGCCCTGCTCAACGAGGAGGACGCCGAATGGCTCACCCGCGCCGCGGAGCTCGACGCTATCGCCTGGCGCAGCGAGTTCGGCGTGGAGCACGACCGCACGGCCCTGGCCAGCGAGCGCAACATCTTCCGTTACCGCCCGCTGCTCGATCGCCTCATGGTCCGCCTCGGCCACGGCTTCGAGCTCAAGGACCTGCTGCGCCTGCACCTGGGGTCGATCCTCACCGGCACCGAGCTGGAGATCTCCGCCCCGGCCGCCGTCGAGGTCGTGGTGCCGGAATTCATGGAGATCACCGTCGAAGACGACCTGAAGTACTCCCAGAAGATTGCCGAGCGCTCCGGTGTGCGTGTGCGCTACCTCGGTGACGTTCCGGACATGGCCTACCAGGCCGCCGTCGATTCCGGTTCGGTGATCATCGATACCCCGGTGCTTGCCGACGGCCGCCGCGAACTCCTCCACATGCTCCTCGAGCAGGCGGTCTCGGTGACCTCGCATCGCTTCGGCGTTCTGCGCAACGTCGGCCACATGGGTTAGGTTCCGCTGAGCTGGGTGCTTGAATGGCGCCTGGTTGCTGGTTGCTGGTTGCTGGTTGCTCCGAGGCGTCACGTCCGTCCCTCGCGAAACGCGAGGTGGCTGGAGGTGGCGCCTCTTTTCCGGCTTAGATAGGCGCATAGTCGCCGTTTAGATTTTGGGGAAAGCAACCCGATTCCCGTCATATACTGCAGATTCGGGGTAGGTGGTAGTGCGTGTCCGGGTAGTTGGTAGTAGGATTCCGGTTTGCCTGGTAGCACCTAGCTCCGACGCATCTCTTCATTCCACGGTGTGCGGCCCCGCGGAGTCTCTCTCGCCGGAATATGCTTACCGGAGTGTTTCTCGTGTTTCTTGCACTTTGGCGATCAGTTCGAAGAGAACTGCTGGATCGCCACCTTGGTCTACTGGCGGAGGTGAAGGAGCGAAAACGCATCTACGCGACTATGCCGCGGCATAGTGCGGATGAGGGGTTTTACGCACGTGCGTAATCGGAAATCGATGAATCGCGGTTGATTCATAGGTTTAGTTGTCGGAGTCGCTCGGTGCGTCGCCCTGGCGGGTCGCCGCGTCGGCCCCACGGGCAGAACAGTCCCGGGCGGCTCACTATGCTGCCGCATAGTGTGGGGCGGGTTTTACGCATGTGCGTAATCGGAAATCAATGGATACCGGGGAACTCATAGGAACATGAGGAACACTGTCACCCTGAGCCCTCTGCTTTTTTACGCACGTGCGTAAAAGCTTCGTCGGTTGGCTTGCCGCCGCTACGAGCGTCCTGCGTTGCCGAATGCGCCGTGTGACATGGTTGCCGCCGCTACGAGCGTCCTGCGTTGCCGAATGCGCCGTGTGACATGGTTGCCGTCCCTGTAAATCATCCAAGAAAGCAGGAACACCAAAGGAACACCAAAGGAACACCAAAGGCAGGCCGGAATTTGCGGGAATGGATAACCGAGTCGCCCATGATGGCTACTTCCTTGCGTGGAGACGCGGGATGACAGTGCCAGCCTATCTGGGGGAGTACACGCACACCCAGCCGCACGGTAGGGCTCTACAGCGCCCGCAAACTCCCACCGAAAAACCCAGCCCGCACGCCGTCTAGAACGCAGAGAATCCCCCGCATCAGCGGGGGATTCTCTCAAGGCAAGCTCAAAGGAAAGCTAGGCCAGATCCGTACTACTGTGCGGAGCCGTCCTTGGTGATGCCGTAGGAATCGACGAGGGTAGCCTCGCGGTCTTCACCCTCGTGGAGATCGCCTTCCACCTGGTAGAACTCGATCTTCAGGTTGTTCTCGTCCACGGTGTAGACGGCGAAGTGCTGGATTTCCGACTGACGGTAGTTGTCGTGAGCGTGCTCGAACTTCTCGGAGTCCTCGGGCTGCTCAGCGATGTCATAGAGGGTGTTCCAGTAGTCGACCTGTTCCTGGGTCATCCAGTCCAGATCCGGGCGGACCTTGTGAACGTGCTCGGCGCCCTTCTGGTAGATCGCGTCGTAGGTCTTGGTGCCCGAGGTGTTCGGGATGACGTAGGTGACGCCCTCCGGGTTGACGTGGTACTCGGTGCCGTCGATCTCGGTCTTCTCGGTGTCCTCCACCTCGCCGTAGGCGAAGTTATCCGGGGTGTAGACCAGCGACTTGGTGCGGGTCAGGTGGTGGTCATGGCCCTGGAGCACCAGGTCGGCGCCCAGCTCGTCGGCCATCTTGACGAAGTCCTCGCGGGTGACCTGGACGTCCTCATCCTGCAGTGCGTGGTAGGACGCCGAGTACACCGGCTTGTGGTAGGCGAGGACGATCCAGTTGGCGCCGTTTTCGCGGGCCTGCTCGATGTCCTGGCGAGCCCACTCCATCTGCTCCTGGCCGATGGCGCCTTCCTCCGGGTTGTCCTCGGACTCCTTGTTGTCGTTGGTGTTAAGGACGGTGAAGTGGATGCCGGAGTGGTCGAAGGAGTAGTAGGAGCCGCCGTTGATGGCGTCGTTGGCCGCTGGGACGTTGAGGTGGTCGTTGAAGGACTCGAGCAGCGGCTCCTCCTCCCAGCGCACGGAGTACTCGTCGTGGTTACCCGAGACGAAGGCGTGCGGCAGGTTGAGGTTGTTCTCCACCGACATGTCCAGGTTGTCGACCCATTCGTCTTCCACCTGGGCGGTCTCGACGAGGTCACCGGTGTGCACGGCGAACTCTGCGTCCGGGGCGACTTCCCTGGCCTTCGCCAGGGTGTCGGCGCCGTAGGCGGCCTCGTTGTTGACGTTCGCGTTCCAGTACGCGTTCTGGGTGTCAGTGTACTGGATGAACTGGGTGAACTGGCCGTCCTCGGAAGCCGTGGTGAAAGAACCGGTATCGGAGAAGCCCTCGGACTCGGAACCGACCTGGAAGTAGTACTCGGTGCCCGGCTCCAGGCCCTCGGCGGTGGCCTTGTTGGTGTGCTCCGGGACCTCGACTAGGCCGAGGTAGGCGAGATCAGATCCGTCGGCAGTCCACTCGGTGTTCTCGCGGTCGATCTGCTCGTCGGTGAAGTAGCCGTTGACCTGCTCCGGCTCGCCGTTGTCGTCGAGGATGATGTCGCCTTCCTCGTCGCGCTCGGCATCGGCGTAGATGTAGTAGCCGTCCTCGGTGCGCTCGGCGTACTCGGAGATGACCTCCTTGGCCTCGGCCGGGAACTCCTGGGCGTCGGACATGTCCTCGTTGGTGGACACGCGCAGCACCGAGTCTTCCAGCTCGTCGGCGGTGTACCAGTTGAACGCCATGGAGGTGGTGGGCTCCTCGGTGATGCTCATGGCGATGCGGTTCGGCTCGTTGGTCGTCTCGACCTCCGCGACCTCCGGTTTCTCGTCCTGGAGTTCGATGAGGGCCATGCCGTTTTCCGCACCGTAGGCGGGATCGATCTCTTCGTCCTCGGCGGCCTCAGTGCTCTCGGCGCCAGTCTCCTCCGCGGTGGTGGCGGTGTCCGCGCCGTTGCCCTCGGCGGAGGTGTCGGTCTGGTTCGGATCCGAGCATGCGGTGATCAGCAGGCCGGTGGTGGCCACAGCGGCCACGGCCTTGAGCAGATTGGTCCTCTTAGACATGGGGTCCCTTTCCTCGAGAAACTTCCGTCGTCACTAAGTCATCATGTCCCCCAGAGGTGTCCGGAATATGAAATTGGTGCGTCCGGCTGATGAACTTTCCAGACTCGTCGCACCTTTCACACAGCCCGCGGCCAGCACCTGAGCCTTGCCTCAGTCGCGCAGCGGGCGCTCGTTCGCCGACAACCGCGCCACAAACTCCATGCCGCGCACTCGCAGATCATCCGCAGCCGCCGCGGTGATGTCCCCCAACGGCTGATCGGAGCCTAAAAGAAGCAGGTTGCCGTAGCGGCGTCCTTCGATCATGTCCAGCGGGGCGACGGCCGCCACGTGCCTAAAGGCCCGCAGCATCCCGGCCGCTTCTCGACGCGTCACCGGCAAACCCGCATAATCACCCACGTTCGCCGCATATAGTCCACCTTTGCCCAGCGCGCGCCGGGCCGCCTCGAAGAACTCGACGGTCTGCAGGTGGCGCGGGGTGTCGGCGCCGGAGAAGACATCCCGGATCAGCACATCGGCCCCGCCGGCGGGCAGCGCGTGGATGAGCGAGCGCGCCTCCGTCGCCACGATGTCGACCGCAGGTGGGGCGGGAATATCGAAAGACGCCCGCACCAGCCGCGCCAGGTCGGCGTCGATCTCGGAGACGGTATTGCGTGTCGACGGCCACTTATCCGCCACATAGCGCGCCAGCGCACAGCCGGCGCCGCCCAGATGTACCACGTGGATGCCGCGGCGATGGGGCAGGCGGGTGATGTGGGCGTCGATAAGCGGGGCTAGCCACTGCATGTAGGGAAAGGTCAGCACGCGCGGGGCGCCGAGGACGATGTGGGATGAGGGCACGTCGTTGACCTCGAGGAGGTAGGCGCCGTCGCGGGTCTCGTCGGCGGTGATGCGGGCGGTGCCGGTGGAAATCGGGAAGGTGCCGGTGATGCGCTTTTTCGGGGCGCGGGGTTTGTCTGTGCGCGACATGATCCGGCTAGCCTAGCAGGCGCTCAAAACGCATACCGTTAGACTTATAGGGTCGCACGCCAAGAAGGTTGAGCGGTTGTGAGTCTCTATCTCGGCCCGGCGGTACCGCAGCAAAAAGGTGCCGACGACCTTGCCCAACTCGAGCGCGCACCCGTGAGCTTCGAGCGGGTCGCGAGGCTGTTTTCGCCTTATCGACGCCGCCTCATCGTGGTGGTCGCGCTCATCGTCGCGACCTCCGCGCTCACCGTCGTGCAGCCGTTTCTGGTCAAGCAGGCCGTCGACGACGCGATCCCGCGCCAGGATGTGCCGCTGTTGCTTGTGCTGGTGGTCGGCATGATCGGGCTGGCTGTGATCACGCAGGCGATCGGGGTGTTGCAGACGTTGATCGCCACCCGGGTGGGCCAGGAGATCATGCACACGCTGCGTGTCGACGTCTTTCGTAACCTCCAACGTCAATCCCTGGGATTTTTCACGCGCAACCGTGGGGGAGAGGTCCAGTCGCGGCTGGTCAACGACATCTCGGGCATGCAGTCGGTGGTTACGAACACCGCCACCTCGGTCGCCTCGAACCTCACGATGGCGGTGGCGACGGTCATCGCCATGATCGCGCTGAGCCCGGCGCTGTCGCTTCTGACCGCCATCGTTATGCCGCCGGCGGTCTTTCTTGCCCGCCAGGTCGCGCTCAACCGCCGTCGCATACTCAACGAGCTGCAGAAGAAGCGCGCCGATCTCCAGGAGAAAGTCTCCCAAATCCTCTCCGTCTCCGGTATTCGGCTGAGCAAAACCCTCGGCGCCCAGCCGCGCCTGGAGGCCTCCTTCAGCGATAACTCCCACCAGCTCGTCGATCTCGAGGTCGAATTCCGCCTCGCCGGGCGCTGGCGCATGGCCACCACGCAGGTGCTCTTCGCGATTATGCCCGCCCTCGTCTATCTGCTCGCCGGGCTGCCGGCGACTGGCGGGGGCATGACCATCGGCACGCTCATCGCCTTTACCACCCTAAAGACCCAGGTCTTTCGCCCGATGACCGGCCTGCTCAACATCGGCGCGCAGTGGGTGAGCTCCATGGCGCTTTTTAGCCGTATCTTCGAATACCTCGACCTCGAACCCGAGATCAAGGAACCGGAACACCCGCGCGATAGCGAGATCGCAGATAACTCCTTCAGCGTCGAAGATGTCACCTATACCTACCCGGGAAGCGAAACCCCGGCGCTGGTGGGCGTCGATATCCGCATCCCCGCGAACACCACGACCGTCGTGGTGGGGCATACCGGCAGCGGCAAATCCACCCTCGCGCTGCTGCTCGCCCGCCTGGCCGATCCCAGCGGCGGCCGCGTGCTGCTCGGCGGCGTCGATATGCGAGACCTCAGCGCCGCGGAGCGTTCGCGCCGCATCGGCATCGTCTCGCAGGAGACCTACCTCATCCACGACACCGTCCGCGCCAACCTCACGCTCGCACGCCCCGAGGCCACCGACGAAGAGCTCTGGGGCGCCCTGGCCACCGCGCGTATCGACGACACCATCGCCGCCCTCCCCGCCGGCCTCGATACCCTCGTCGGCGCGCGGCTTCCGGTTTTCCGGCGGGCAGGCCCAGCGCATTGCGGTGGCGCGGGTGCTGCTGGCACGCCCGGAGGTCATGCTTCTCGACGAAACCACCTCCGCCCTCGACAACGAGACCGAGAAGGCGGTGCAGGCGGGGATCGATACGCATCGCGGCACCCGCGTGATCATTGCGCACCGGCTGTCCACGATCCGCGACGCCGACCAGATCATCGTCTTAGACGAGGGCCGCGTGATCGAGCGCGGAACCCACAGCGAGCTGGCGGGGCGCGGCGGGGCGTATGCCAGCCTGCTGGCGGCGGCGGAGCGGGACTCCGTCTAGGATGTTCGGAGAGCACCGGTTATTACCACACCGGCCAACACGAGAGGACGTGGAATAAACGCCCTGGAGACGTGGGATCAGACGCTCGGCACGGGGCCGCTAATTGTGATAGCCGCCGCGGGCATCGCGCTGATTTTGCTGTTGGTGATCAAGCTCCGGCTACACGCCTTCATCACGCTCGTGCTGGTCTCGTTGCTCACCGCGATCGTGGCCGGCATCCCGCTGGAGTCGATCTACGACGTCACAATGGCGGGCTTCAGCTCCACCCTCGGCAACGTGGGCATCCTGGTGGGGCTGGGGGCGATGCTCGGCAAGCTTATTGAACACTCCGGCGGTGCGCAGGCACTCGCCGACGCCCTCATTAACCGCTTCGGGCCCACCCGCGCCCCGCTCGCGCTGGGGCTCGCATCGCTGTTCCTCGGCTTCCCGATGTTTTTCGACGCCGGCCTCGTCGTCATGCTGCCCATCATCTTCGCGGTCGCCCGGCGTCTCGACGCCCCCATCCTCCTCTTCGCCATCCCCACCGCCGCGGCGTTTTCGGCGATGCACATCTTCGTGCCCCCACACCCCGGCCCGGTCGCCGCCGACTTCTACGTCACCAAACTGGGCCTTCTCATCGTCTTCGGCATCCTGGTTGTGGTGCCCGCCTTCTGGCTCTCGGGTCTCGTGTGGGGCAAGATCGCCGCCCAGAAGTTCCCGCGCATTACGGTCGAGGACACCATCCTGGGCGAGCAGGCCGCCCCGATGAAAACCCGCCTAAGGTGTGGGTGGTCATGGCGATGCTCCTGCTGCCGATGGCGCTGATCTTCCTTAACACCGGCGTCGATTACGCCAGTAGCGCCGGCTGGATCACCGGCAAAGAGACCTGGGCGCAGGCCTTCGACATGCTCGGGCAATCCGGTATCGCGCTGCTGATCTCCGTGCTGGTCGCGCTCATCGTGCTGAGGTTCGCGTAGGGCGACGGCGGCCGCCGCCTCGAAGCCATCCTCGACTCCTCGATCGGTCCCATCGCCTCCGTGGTGTTCATCACCGGCGCCGGCGGCATGTACGGAGGTGTTTTGCGCGCGACCGGCATCGGCGACGCCCTCGCCGAAACCATGGACGGACTCGGTGTCCCCGTCATCATCGCTGCCTACGTGATCGCCCTGCTGCTGCGCATTGCCCAGGGCTCCGCGACGGTCGCGCTGACCACCGCCGCCGGACTCATGGCGCCCGCGGTGTTTTTCGCGGACTTCAGCGACATCCAGGTCGTGGCCATCACCCTAGCGACGGCCGCCGGCTCCGTCGGCGTCTCCCACGTCAACGATTCCGGCTTCTGGTTGGTCGGAAGGCTATTCGGCATGGACGTCTCCACCACCTTGCGGGTGTGGACCGTGCAGCAGACCTTAGAGTCGGTCATTGCTTTTGCGCTTGCTTGCGTGCTGTTTGTGGTGTTTTAGGTTTTCTGGGGTGTTGGGTGGGGTGTCCGCTAGCATAACGCGCTAGCGCTGGTCGAAAGGAGTAGCCCCTAAAGGAGTGCTGATTTCGACCGCGTGGGACTCCTTTAGGTAGGGGTGCTTTCGACCAGCGTTAGCGCGGTATGGAGGGGGTGGTCGCGGCGGGCTGCGGGCGCGCACTGGAGGGACCGGAGGGGCTGATGGGGCGAGCTGTCCGCGCGGCACGTGCCTGCCTGGCTGCGCGCTTATGGTGCGTTAACGCTGGTCGAATTCACCCTTATAGAAAGGACTCCTCCTTTCGACCGCGTGGGACTCCTTTAGATGGGGGTCCTTTCAACCAGGCGCAAGAACGCGATATCGCCGCATGCCTGCTCAGCGTCCCGCACCTCCGTCCTCAAGGTGATTGGCACTGTAATCCGGGAACAAGGTGACCGCCACGACGGCACCCCCACAGTGAGATGCGTTTCACAAATGGGGAGCCATTCACTACACTCCAGATTGTTCAACAATCCGACGCATATGTCTGGAGGAAGCGATGCCCACCATCGATCTCAACGCCGATTTGGGGGAGACCACCGCCGGCAACCCCGTTGCCGATGACGCCGCGATGGTCTCGCTGGTTAGCTCGGCGAACGTCGCCACCGGTTATCACGCAGGCGATCCGCACGCGATCCGCACGACCCTGCGCGCGGCGGCCGACAACGGCGTCACCGTGGGCGCGCACCCCGCGTACAACGACCCGGCCGGCTTCGGCCGCCGCTTCCTCGACTACGATCTCGCGCAGCTCGCCGACGAGATCCTGTACCAGATCGGGGCGGTGGATGCGCTGGCACGTTCCGTCGGCACGCAGGTCAGCTACGTCAAGCCCCACGGTGCGCTGTATAACACCATCGTCCACAACGAGGTCCACGCCCGCGCCGTTATCGACGCGATTCGCGCTTTCGACCGCGAGCTCGCCGTCATGTTGCTGCCGGGCGGCGTCGCCGTCGACATCGCACAGCAGCGCGGCCTGCGCGTGATCGCAGAGGCCTTCGCGGATCGCGGGTACAACCCGGACGGGACGCTCGTGAAGCGCGGCACCCCGGGCGCGGTGCTCACGGATGCCGATGCCGTCGCCGACCGCGTCCGCCGCATCGCCACCGACGGCTCGCTGGTCGCCGTCGACGGCACTGTCCTCAACGTCGGCGCCGAAAGCGTGTGCGTGCACGGCGATTCGCCGGGCTCGGTGGAGCTGACGCGCGCGATCGTCGAGAAGCTGAAAGCCGACGGCATCGATCTAAGGAGCGTCCTGTGAGTGTAAAAAACCTCAAGCGCGTCGGCTCCCGCGCCGTCATGGTGGATCTGCCGGATCTCAGCACCGTCATGAACTACCACGCCGCGCTGACGACGGCGCCTCTCGACGGCCAGGTCGACGCCATCGCCGCTGCCCGCACCGTGCTGGTCACCTTCGACTCGCCGCGCTCCGCCGCCCGGGGCGCACAGGCGCTCGAGACCTTCAGCCCGGATGCGACCGAGAAAACCACGCCGCGCGAGATCACCATCGACGTCGTCTACGACGGCGAGGACTTAGAGGAGGTCGCCGAGCACCTCAACATGACGGTCGACGAGCTCATCGAGTGGCACACCTCCATCGAGTTCACCGGCGCCTTCGGAGGCTTTGCCCCGGGCTTTACTTACTGCGTGGCGGCCGACGAGCACAACGCGAAAGACGTGCCGCGGCGCAGCTCGCCGCGCACTGCCGTGCGCGCGGGGGCAGTGGGCTTAGCCGGGGAGTTCAGCGCCGTCTACCCGCGGACCTCCCCGGGCGGGTGGCAGCTCATCGGCACCACCGCGACCCCGATGTGGGACGCCGAGAACACCCCGCCGGCCGCCATCGCGCCGGGCGATATCGTGCGCTACCGCCAGGTCACAGAACACCCCCCGCAGCTACCGGCCGAGAAACCAGCACCTACTCAGGAACAAGGAGCCTTCGAGCTCACCGACACCGGCCTGCTCACCCTCATCGAGGACCTGGGCCGCGCCGGCAACGGCAACCTCGGGGTGACCACCTCGGGGGCCGCCGATCGGGCGGCGCACCGGGCGGCGAATGAGGCCGTCGGCAACAGCTCGAAGGCCGCCACCTTGGAAAACATCGGCGGGCTTATACTCACCGCGCGCACCGAGATCGCCGTGGCTGTGACTGGGGCGGGGGAGGTGGACGTCGATAAGCGACCCGTGACCAAGGGCCACCCGCTCGTGTTACCGGTCGGCGCGACCCTCACCATCGCGCCGGGGGAGGGCCTGCGCAGCTACGTCGCCGTGCGGGGAGGCATCGCCGCCGCCGGCGAACTCGGCTCGCGCTCCGCCGATGTGCTTTCCGGCCTGGGCCCGAAACCTCTGCGGCCCGGCGCCACCTTAGGCCTTGCTGATCAGGCGAAACACCCCGGCCTGCCCGTGCCCAACCCGCAGCGTGACGAGAAGGTCCTGCGCTGCGTCGCCGGCCCGCGCGACGAGTGGATCGCTGGCGGCACCGACGCGCTGACCAGCCGCGAATGGCAGGTCAGCGAGGCCTCCAACCGGGTCGGCCTGCGCCTGCAAGCTGCGGACGGCACCACCCTGACGCGCGCCTGCGACGGCGAGCTCGCCAGCGAGGGCATCGTCGGCGGCGCCATCCAGGTGCCCACCAACGGCGAGCCCGTCGTCTTCCTGCGCGATCACGCCGTGACTGGCGGATACCCCGTCGTCGCCACGGTCGTTGCCGAAGACCTCGACATCGCCGCCCAGCTGGCCCCCGGAGATACCGTGAGCTTCACGATCGTCGATCCCGACACCCTGACAGAGACCACCTCGCCGAAGGAGCACTAAACCATGAGCACCCAGATCACCTCCTGTCTGATCGCCAACCGCGGCGAGATCGCCGTGCGCATCATCCGTACCGCCCGCGACTTAGGCATTCGCACCATCGCCGTCTACTCCGACGACGACGCTGACGCCCTGCACGCCCGGCTTGCCGACGAGGCCTACCGCCTGCCCGGCGAGACCACCTCCGAGACCTATCTCTCGATCGAGGCGCTTCTCGACGTCGCCCGCCGCGCCCACGCCGACAGCGTCCACCCGGGCTACGGGTTTCTGTCCGAAAACGCCGACTTCGCCCGCGCGGTGGCCGATAACGGCATGACCTGGATCGGGCCCACGCCGGAGGCCATCGAGGTCTTGGGCGATAAGCTGCGCGCCCGCGCGCTGGCCGAGAAGGTCGGCGCCCCGCTCGCGCCGGGCACCCCGGATCCCATCGACGACTGGCAGGAGGCCCGCGACTTCGCGGAGGCTCACGGCCTGCCGATCGCCATCAAGGCCGCCTACGGCGGCGGTGGACGCGGCATCAAGGTCGTCTGGGAGGCCGAGGAGATCGAGGCCGCTTTCGCCTCCGCCGGCCGGGAGGCTCAAGAGGCGTTTGGGCGCCCGGAGTGCTTCGTCGAGAAGTTTTTGGTCCACCCCCGCCACGTCGAGGCCCAGGTGCTGGCGGATACGCACGGTAACGTGCGGGTGCTCGGTACGCGCGATTGCTCGGTGCAGCGTCGCTACCAGAAGCTCATCGAGGAAGCCCCGGCGCCTTTCTTGAGCGAAGAGCAGGAACGCTCAATCATCGAGGGCGCCCGCGCCATCTGCGAGGCCGCCGACTATGTCTCGGCGGGCACGGTCGAATACATCGTCTCCGAAGACGGCACGGTCTCCTTCTTGGAGGTCAACACCCGCGTGCAGGTGGAACACCCCGTCACCGAGGCCGTGACCGGCATCGACATCGTCGCCGAGCAGTTCCGCATCGCCGCCGGTGAGAAGCTGTCCTTCGACGAGGATTCCACCCCGCATGGCCACGCCTTCGAGTTCCGCATCAACGCCGAGGACGTCTCCCACGGCTTCATCCCGAACCCGGGCGAGGTCACCGAGTTCGCCGCCCCCACCGGCCCTGGCGTGCGGACCGATTCCGGCGTGGTCAGCGGTTCTGTCATCCCGGGCGCGTATGACTCGATGCTCGCGAAGGTTATTGTCAGCGGCCGCGACCGCGCCTCCGCCCTGCGCCGCGCCGCCGACGCCCTCAACGAGATCACCGTCCGCGGCGTGCGCACCGTGATCCCTTTCCACCGGGACATGCTCGCGCACCCGGCCTTCGCCGGCGACGAGCTGAAGGTCTACACCAACTGGGTCGATACCGAATACACCCCCGGCGAGGCCTTGGGCTACGAAGACATCGAGCAGGCTTATACCGAGCGCACTACCATGACGATTGATATCGACGGCCGCCTGCACACCGTCGGCATCCCCACCGGGCTTTTGGGCGCTTTCGCGAATGCGCCGAGCGCGGCCGAGGGCGCGTCCGAAGACGCGGAGGCCGACGCCGAGGGTGTGACCTCGCCGCTGGCCGGCTCGCTGGTGTCCTGGAGCGTCGAGGACGGCGCCGAGGTCACCGAGGGCCAGACCGTCGCGATCGCCGAGGCGATGAAGATGGAAACCCCCGTCACCGCCCCGCAGGCCGGGCGCATCCGCCTGCGGGTGGAAGCCGGCGAGAAGATCACCCGGGGGCAGGTGCTCGCCGTCTACGAGGACTAATCGGTTGTGCGCGTGCTTAACTGTTAAGCATGCTCGTGACTGACACGGCCCGCGAAATCCGCCGCCGGATCTCCGACGGCGACTATGATCCCGGCGCCAAACTCAACGAAGTGGCCCTGGCCGCCGAGTACGACGTCTCGCGCAACACGCTGCGCGAGGCTTTCGTCATGCTCATGAACCAGGGCTTCGTGCACAAAATCCCCAACCGGGGAGTGTTCATCGCCGAGCCGGGTATCGACGACGTCATCGACACCTACCGCGCCCGCCTCGTCATCGAGCCGGCCGGCCTTGCCCACGGCGAGTTCCTCGATGCCCGCGAGCTACGCGCCCAGGTGTTAAGCGCCAAGAAGGCGCGTGGTGACGGCGACCTTCCCGCCGTCGCCGTTGCCAACCAACGCTTCCACCGGGCGGTGGTCGCCGGGCTGGGATCGCGCGAACTCGACGAGCTGATGAGCAGGCTTTTGGCCACCATGCGCCTGGTCTTCCTCGAGGTCTTGCGCGTCGAACCGGACTTTCACGCCGACTACATCGCGCAGAACGAGGCCATCGCCGAGCTCATCGGCGCCGGTCAGCGCGCAGAAGCCGCAGAGAAGATGCGCCAGCAGCTTCAAGCCACCTCGGCGCGGGTCTGCGAGATCCTGGCGGGGGACTAGCTCTTAGGGAATCTGGTAGTCGAGATCGCGCGCATTGGTCACCAGCATGTGGCCCGGGGTGTGGGTGATCGCGAACTCCGGCGTGGAGGCGGCGAGCACCGCCTGCGGGGTGACACCGCAGGCCCAGAAGACGGGGACGTCGCCGTCGTGAAGCTTCACCGCATCGCCGTAGTCGGGGGCCGAGAGATCGTCGATACCTAAAGCGGCCGGATCGCCGATATGCACCGGCGCGCCGTGGACCGCCGGGTAACGAGAGGTAATCCGCACCGCATCGGAGACCTGATGCGCCGGGATCGGGCGCATGGAGACCACCAAAGGACCACAGAATCGCCCGGCCGGGGTGGTGGGGCGGGTGGTGCGATACATCGGCACGTTGCAGCCCTGGTCGATGTGCGCGACGCGGATCCCGTTGTCGATGAGTGCGGATTCGAAGGTAAAAGAGCAGCCGATGAGGAAGGTCACCAGGTCCTCGCGCCAGTGTTCGTGGACGTCGGCATAGGTGCCGTGCAGCTCGCCGTGGTGGAAGACGCGGTAGCTGGGCAGGCAGTCGCGGATGTCGTGGCCGTCGAGAAGCGGGGAGGTGACCTCACCGGCCTCGAGCACGCCGAGCAGCGGGCAGGGCTTCGGGTTGCGCTGGGCGAAGAGGAGGAAGTCGAACGCGTCGCGCGCGGGGATACTCAGCAGGTTGGCCTGCGCGTAGCCGTGGGCGTATCCGCTGCTGGGCCGCACGTTGTGGCGGAAGAATTCGCGGGCTTGGCTCGGTGAGTACTCAGCAGGCGAAAGTTCAGCGCTCATGAAGACCTCCTTGTTAGAGCGTATTACTGCCAGAGCTCGGACAGGCCGGAGATCGAGTTCCAGCCCAAGAAGATGGTCAGGGCCCAGACGACGAGGCCCAAGACGATCAGGTACTTGGGGTAGCGGTAGCCGTGCAGCAAATCCTTGCGGAACAGCGCCACCCAGAGGATCAGCGTGAAGCCGACCGGCAGGATCAGGCCGTTGAAGGCGCCAGCGAAGATGAGCAGCGCCTGCGGAGCCTGGTTGAGGATGAGGTAGGCGATGCCACAGACCACGATGAACGCGACCGTGAGCAGGTTACGGGTGCGCGGGGCGGTCTTTTGCGTGGTCACGAACGTGATCGAGGTGTACGACGCGCCGATCACCGACGTCAGGCCGGCGGCCCAGAGGACGACGCCGAACATGCGCAGGCCGATCTCGCCGGCGGCGTGGTAGAAGGCGTCGGCCGCGGTGTTGTCCTGGGACAGGGTCGCGCCGGTGGCGACGACGCCGAGGATCGCCAAAAACAGCAGCACGCGCATGATGCCGGTGACGATGATGCCGAGGATGCTGGCGCGGGAGACCTGGCCGGCGTGCTCGGGGCCGGAGAGCCCGGAGTCGATCATGCGGTGCGCGCCGGCGAAGGTGATGTAGCCGCCGACGGTGCCGCCGATCAGGGTGGTGATCACCAAAAAGTCGACCTCATCCGGCAGCACGGACTGCTTGAGTGCCTCGCCGACCGGCGGCGCGGAGACGATCGCCACGTACAGCATAAGCAGGATCATGATGGCGCCCAGGCCCACGACGATGCGGTCCAGCGCGAGCCCGGCCCGCTTCGAGAGGAAGATCAACAGCGCGATGATGGCGGAGACCGCGCCGCCGATGCGCGGGTCGATGCCGAACATCGCGTTCATGCCGAGGCCCGTGCCGGCGATGTTGCCGATGTTAAACACCGCGCCGCCAATGAAGACGAACGCGGCGATCACCCAGCCGAGGAAGGGGATAACCCGGTTGCCGAGCTCATTGGCACGCAAGCCTGAGACACCGAGGACGCGCCAGACGTTGAGCTGGATGGCGACGTCGACAAGCAGCGACACCAGGATCGCGAACGCGAAGGCCGCCCCCATCTGCACGGTAAACACCGAGGTCTGGGTGAGGAAGCCGGGGCCAATAGCGGAAGTCGCCATGAGGAACATGGCGCCGAACATGGCGGTTCTACTGGCAGCGGTCATGCCCTGCTTCTGCTGAGACTGGTCGGTCATCACACATCCTGACTTTTAGTGACGTGGGTCATGCTGAACGGGATGTGCAGAATTGTAGGGATTGTTCAACAATCACAAAAGGAGCAGGGGGTAGGTGGGGGTAGGCGCTTATCGACGTTCCACCCGCCCACCACGCGCCGCCTCCAGCCAGGCGTCATCGGCGGCGATGAACACGGCGTCCTCCGATGCGTCCGCGTTATCACGGGCGAGCACCGTCGGCTCCGGGGCGCCCAGGGGACTTAAGGGCCGCGAGCGCAGCGCGGTGTCGAGGTCCAGGCGGGCGATCCCCTCGGCGACGAACACGCGCCCGCCGAGCCGGCGGTGCTTGAGCGCCTCGACCAGCGGGGGAGGGGAGAAGGCCAGCCCGCCGAGCAGCGCGTCGTCGTGCATGAGCACCACATTCTTGCCGACCAACCGCATCTCCACCAGCACCTGGCACGCCGTGGTGAACTTCTCGTGCAGCTCCACCTCGAGCGGGGCGCCTTGGTCGACGAGCTCCACACCCTCGCCCAACTTTCCGACGGGCACCACAAACGGCGGCGCCGGCAACGCGACCTCGAGGTCGAGAGCGCCGGAGCCATCCTCGCGCAACCGCAAGCGCCCCGTGGTGGCCGGCTCCATCCCGGAGCGGAAAACGCGCAGCATATCCGGATAGCGCTGCGTCACCGAGGAATCGAGGAGACCGAGGTAACCATGCCCGCCGTCGAGGCTCCACCCGCCGGCCGCGATCGAGAGGCGCAGAGCGAGCTCACCGGGGCCGGTGCGCCACGCATTCGCCTGCGAGACCTCGCTCGCCGGAATCTCGAGCGTGCCGCGGGCGAGGGGATAGGTAGGCAGAGGCATGCGCCTCAGTCTAGTGCGGGGGCTTGGCGGGGATTTAAGTAACTACCGACGATAAGCCGATTTTCGGCCCCGAAACCCCAAGATCGTCGGTAGTTACTTGAATCGCTGACCCGCGCGTCGGCAAGAAACTCCGCGCCGACGCATTCGTGAGGTTACCCTCGTTTAGTGGACACCCTATTTGTGCGGATTTTGTGTCCGCAGGAAAGGATGTTCATTGTGAGTCAACAGCGCAAGAAATACACGCCGGAGTATCGGCGGGAAGCCGCGAACCTGGTAATAGAGTCGCGGCGCCCGATTGCTCATGTGGCTAAGGAGATCGGTGTTTCCGCCGGGCTTTTAGGCCGGTGGGTCAAACTCGAGCGTGAGCGCCGAGGAGCATCAGACGGGATGAGCGAGGCTGATCTTCGTGCTGAGATTGCTCGTCTGCGCCGGGAGCTGGCTGAAGCCAAGATGGATAATGAGTTTTTGTCAAAAGCGACAGCCTTCTTCGCTGCGAAGCAACGCGAGCAGAAAAATTCAAATTGATGCAGCAGGAGAAGGCGAACTACAGCATCAAGCGCATGGCACGGCTTTCAAAAGTGTCTCGGTCTGGATATTACAAATGGGCCTATACGCAGCAGAAGCGACTATCCGGTGAAGATTATCGTGCGGCATTTTACGATGATGCTGACCGCAAGATTCACCGGATTTGGAAAGACTCCGATGAGGTTTATGGTGCTCCGCGGATCACCGCAGAACTTGCCGAGCGCTACCACATTGCGCTTAACCGTAAGACTGTGGCTAAACGGATGTGCATGATGGGCATTGAAGGGATTTCACCGTGGGCCTTTGTCCCGGTGACAACGATTCAAGCTAAGCGTAAGTCCACGCTTCCTGACCTGGTCAAGCGCATGTTTGATACTGGTGAGCTCAACCGGGTGTGGATGTCAGATATTACCTACCTGCGCACTGCTGAAGGCTGGTTGTACTTGTGCGCGGTCCGCGATGGCCATTCCCGCAGAGTGCTGGGCTGGGCTATGGATAGCGTTCAAGATACCTGCCTGGTCGAACGGGCCCTGCGGATGGCGCATACACTGCGCGGTGACGTTCCTGATGGGCTGGTGTTTCACGCTGACCGCGGAGCCCAATTCACCAGCGAGAAGCTCTGGAAGGTTTGCCGCAACCTGGGCATTGCTCAGTCCGTGGGGCGTACTGGCGTGTGCTTCGATAACGCGATGGCTGAGTCATTTTGGTCAACGCTTAAAACCGAATTCTACGACCGTAAGCGCTGGACGACCCGTGATGCCGCACGCAAGGCCGTTGCCTACTGGATTGAAGTCGTCTACAACCGTCGACGCCGACACTCCGCACTCGGTATGGCAAGCCCCGTCGACTTTGAAAACCTCACCGGTTCAACCACTAGCAGAAAAGAAATAGCTGCCTGACCACTAGGTAGCTCCACTACGTGTCCACGATTTGCGGGCAACCCCATTCGGGTGCTGTGTTCTACCAGGATTGACATATTTCACCATCGTCGCAGGTGGCAGGAGATATGCTGACATATCAGAATATTGAAGCGTCCTGGGTTTAGTTCCGCTTCTTTTACGGCCCTGTGTTGATGGGCTCGGTGAGATAGTACTCGGTTTCTATTTCCTGTGGGGTAGCGTAGTCCAATGCTTCGTGAAATCGCTTAGTGTTCCACCAATGCACCCACCGCAAGGTGGCCAGTTCGACTTCTCCGACCGACGTCCACGGGCCCTGGGCATGAATCAGTTCAGCCCTGTAGAGACCGTTGACTGTTTCGGCTAGTGCATTGTCGTAAGAATCGCCGACTGTTCCCACACTCGGGCGGATTCCTGACTCAGCTAGCGCAGTGGAATACTTCAGTGACACATACTGGCTGCCCCGATCGCTGTGGTGAATTAGCTGGTTTCCATGGATTCGCCCTGCAGTCGTTAACGCATGCTCCAAAGCCTCCATCGGCAGCGCGTCGGTGCGCATTGTCGAGCGTGTAGCGACACCAACAATTTTTCGGCTGAATACATCCACGACAAACGCGGTATAGGCGAATCCTGACAGGGTGCGAACGTAGGTAATGTCAGCAACCCAAAGCCTGCCTGGTGCCTGCGCACGGAAGTTTCGGCGCACAAGGTCCGGGCGATGATCCGGTGTCTTCGGGCTGATCGTTGTTAGTGGGCTTCGCCCACGTCTGCGGCCAGAAACGCCAGCGAGTTTCATCAGACGTGCGGTCTTGTCGCGGCCGATATGAAAGCCTTCACGGTTCATCGCGTGCCACATTTTGCGGATGCCGTAGACCGAGAAATTCTCCGCATGCACACGCTGTATCTCTGGGATGAGCAGGCTATCGCTTAAGGCCCTTGCGCTGGGAACACGAGTGGTCGCCTTGCGGTAGCCACGAGAGGTGATGAATCCACGATCTGCCTGTTTTAGAACTCTGCAGATGGCCTCGACCCCACATTGATCTTCGTACGCGTCGATGTAGGAGATCATTTGGTCGTGGGTCGGTCGAGTTCCGCTGCGAAAAAAGCCGAGGCTGTCTTAAGAATCCCGTTTGCTCGTTTCAGTTCGCGGTTTTCTCGACGCAGACGCCTGAGTTCTTCTTCCATTTCTTCGCCGCCTGAAGCGTCAGAATTATCGCGTACGCAGGCGCTGTCACGGTACCAAGCCCGCAACGTGTGGTGGGATACTCCAAGCAGCTCACCGACCTGCGTGTAGGCGCGTTGCAGTGAGCAAGACTCCAGGCGGACCATTTCGATGATCTGATGGACTGCCTTCTCCTTGAACTCGACGGAATACTTTCTAGGAATAGTTCAATCCTTCCTTAGCTGAGGTAGGAACTAAACCCAGGACGCTTCATATATGTCGTTGCAGGTGGCAATGTTTCGCTAATATGCATGTCAATTTTCGTAGAACACAGCAGTCTTTGTGCATATCCTATTCGCGTCCCTTTTTTGCATAGTGAAGCAGGGCGCAATTGCTATGCATTTCATATGTTTTAAAAAAAACATGGCAACATGCAAAAACACCCCTCTGGTGAAGAGGGGTGTTTGTGAGTGAAAGGCAATTAGTTCGCCATGCTGTCCTCTGCATCTGAAGCACCAGGAGAAACGTTGTCGGAGCCACCGCTGACAGCATCATCCATGTCGTTCATGCCATCATTAGTGTTAGCCCCATTGACAGAATCGTTACCCATGCCATCCATCTCAGAACCATCGTTGATAGGTTCCTCAGGTGCCTCAGTGACAATAGTGTCAGTTACAGTGTTGCCAGCATCCTCAGCAGGAGCATCAGCGGAATCGTTACATGCAGCAAGCATGAGACCACCGAATGCAATGGTAGTAGCAGCAACAGCAGCGCGAGATGTCTTAGCCATAATAATTCTCTCCTTGTATATGGACTTCACGTACAGTTATCAACCATATCAAACATGCTCTGTTGTATGCATAGGCGCACCGTTGTCCAGAATCTTTCCTGACTCATTGACCCATGCCCCTGTCGCAAGCCCGCGTGCTTTAGCTGCGGGTAAGACAGGGGTGCTGTGTTCTACGAAAATTGACATGCATATTAGCGAAACATTGCCACCTGCAACGACATATATTCTGATATGTCAGCATATCTCCTGCCACCTGCGACGATGGTGAAATATGTCAATCCTGGTAGAACACAGCACCATTCGGGGGTGGTTATGTCACATCGGATGTGTCGCTGTGGTGAAGGTGCTTTAGTGATTCGAGTACAGATCCACCGGAACGCATAACTACAGAGAGGCAGGACCGTGATGTCGAGCTCGGAAGACGCATCCGAGGACCAACCCCGGGAGCGGGGTTTGCGGGAGAGTGCAGAGAAGCACCTGCGTCGCGGCACCCGCGATTTCGTGGAGGCGATGCGCTATCCGCATCGGATCCACCCGGCGCTGGTTCCCGGAGTGTCGATTGAGGATCAGAGGGTGCGTTATGGCGTCGATAAGCCTCTGACCCTCGTGGTCGGCCTGCTGATCGTGGCATTTGTGGCGTGGGGTGTGATTAACCCGGAGCAAGTCTTCGACTACTCGAGCATCGCGCTCGAATGGACCATGGTGAACCTCGGCTGGATCTTCACCATCCTGGCCACGGGCTTGATGTTCTTTCTGCTCATCCTTGCTCTGTCGAAGTATGGCAAGGTGCCACTCGGGCTCGATAACGAAAAACCTGAGTACTCCACTCTGTCGTGGGCGGCGATGCTGTTTGCCGCCGGTATCGGCATCGCGATCATCTTCTTCGGCCCCTACGAGCCGATGAGTCACTACCTCTCGCCGCGGCCCGGCGCCTATGAGCCGGCCACGCAGGAGGCGGTGCGCGGAGCGATGGCGCAGTCGACGATGCACTGGGCAATCAACGCGTGGGCGATCTACGCGATCGTCGGGCTTGCGGTGGCTTATGTTTCTTTCCGACGAGGCCGCGTCCCCCTCATGAGCTCGATCCTCATGCCGCTGTTCGGCAACCGTTCGTCGAGCTCTTGGCAGGCACGGGTGATCGACGGGCTGGCGATCATCGCGACGCTCTTCGGCACCGCCGCCTCCCTGGGCTTGGGTGCGCTGCAGATCGGCGCCGGCGTGGAGGTGGTCTCCGGCTGGTCGACGGCCGGCAATCAGTTCGCCATCGTCATCACCGTGATCCTGACGATCGGCACGATCGCCTCCGCGGTGTCCGGCGTGGCCCGCGGCATCCGGTGGCTGTCGAACATCAACCTCGGGCTCGCGGTCTTCTTGGCCGTGTTCTTCTTTGTGCTCGGCCCCACCGCGTTCTTGGCGAACATGCTGCCGGCCGTGCTCATCGACTACGTCGGCTCCATGCCCGAGATGCTCGCCGCCAACATGGGCGAAGGCGAAGAAATGCAGGACTACCTGTCCGGCTGGACCACCTTCTACTGGGCCTGGTGGGTGTCCTGGGCGCCTTTCGTGGGCGTGTTCGTCGCCAAGATTTCGCGCGGGCGCACCATCCGCCAGTTCGTCTTCGGGGTGCTGTTAATCCCATCGGCTATCATCACCTCGGCGTTTACGATCCTCGGCGGCACTGCCATCTGGATGCAGCGCGACAGCCAACTCATCGCCCCAGACAACACGGCCGAATCCATGCCGGCGCCGGAGGAGATCTTCTTTATCGTGCTCGAGGAGCTGCCGGGCACCGAGATCATGGCTCCGTTGGTGATCGTGATGCTGGCGATCTTCTTCATCACTACCGCGGATTCTGCGTCCCTGGTCAACTCCCAGATGTCGCAAAAGGGCAACCCCAACCCGCGGCGGATCATCACCGCGTTCTGGGCGCTGTGCATGGCGGGCATTGCGGTGGTGATCTTGCTGGCAGGTGGCGAAAACGCCCTGCAGGGCCTGCAGAATTTCATCACGATTACCGCGCTGCCGTTCGCGATCATCATCATCGGCATGTGTGTCGCGTTGGTCCGCGAGCTGCGCAGCGATCCTTATGTGATCCGCTACAACTTCGAGCGTCGCGCGCTGTCCAACGCGGTGCGCGAGGGCGTGCGGCTGCATGGCGATAACTTCTCGATCGATGTCGGCCCCACCAGCGAAGGCGACGAGTACGCCGCTGGCACGGGTTTTGACTCGACCGCCGATCGCAACACTGAGTGGTATCAGCGTACCGACGAAGACGGCAACCCCATCGACTTTGACTACGACACCGGCACCTACCCGGACGAGCGCTAGGGCTTCGTGGGTGCTGCTTCTGGGGGCGTTGGTTCCCTGTGTTGCGCTAGCGCTGGTCGAAATCACCCTGACAGAAAGGAGTCCCACGAAGTCGAAAGGACCCCTAAACCGGCCCTCTTTTCGACCGATTCCTTTCGACCCAGACGCAAAACCCCGCCCGCCCAACCCCCTGACCAGCCAAAACGAAACCAGCCAAAACGAACCCAGCCAAAACGCCCAAGCAGCCGCAAAAACGCTCACCGCACCCTCTTCGTCCACTCCTCGCGTCCGAACTTCTGCTCGACCAGCTCTTCGGCTGCGGCCAGGTCGCTCTCGGTGAGGGAGGAGAGCTGGGTGTCGTAACGCGAGCAGAACGTATCGATCAGCCCGGCGATCACGTCCTCGCGCGGCGCGCCGATCTGTCGCCGCAGGGGATCGACGCGCTTCTTCGCGCTGCGCAGCCCCTTGGAGGCGAGCTTGACCTTCCCCACGCGAAGCACCTCGGCCATCTTGTCGGCGTCGATGTCGTAGCTCATGGTGACGTGGTGCAGCACCGCATTGCCGTTGCGCTTTTGCGCCGCGCCGCCGATCTTGCCGCTGTCGGAGGTGATGTCGTTGAGCGGGACGTACCAGGCGTTGACCCCCTGCGCCTTTAAGGCGGCGAGCACCCAGTCGTCGAGGTACTGGTAGCTATCGGCGTAACTTAAACCCCGCGTCATCGATTCGGGCACGTACAGGGAGTAGGTCACGCAGTTGCCGCCCTCCATGAACATGGCCCCGCCGCCGGAGATGCGCCGCACCACGGTCATGTCGTGTTTGCGTACGCCGTCGTCGTCGATTTCGTTGACGTAGGACTGGAAAGAGCCGATGACCACGGCATTGTCCTCCCATTCCCACAGCCGTAGGGTCGGTCCGCGCTCGCCGGCGGCGACTTGGCGGGTGAGCACTTCGTCGAGCGCGACGTTCATGGGCGTCGGCAGCACGGGGGAGTGGATGACCTCGAAGCGGTGGTCGGTGAAGTCGGTGGCGCCTGTCACGGCGCGCCGGGTGACGACGGCTACGTCGCGCGTCGTGAAGCCATGCAGCTCGGCGGCGGGTTCGATGGTGGATAAGGCGGCGTCGAGACGCTGGGTGAGTTGGTCGGTATCTTCGTGGACGCCGGCGCCGACGAGGGCGGAGGTCAGCGCCTCGTAGGCGGCGTCAGGTTCGAGGAAGAAGTCGCCGGAGATGCGGGCGTCGGTGATGGTGGAGCCGTCGGTGGTGATGTCCGCAATGACGAGTTTTCCGCCGGGAACCTTAATCTCGAAGTGTTTGTTTTCGCTCATGCCCTTGACCGTAGTCGCCGTCTGCTACGGTCACTTTTGTTGAAAACTCGTATCAGGATCTTTTCATGACTTTCGACTACGACCTGCCGACCATCCTCCTGGCATTCGGCCTGACGCTGCTCGCGGGGTTGTCCACGGGCATCGGCGGCGCCATCGGCGTGGCGCACCGCCGTCCGGGCCCCGGGTTCTTGGCCGCCGCGCTGGGCTTTTCTGCTGGCGTGATGGTGCTGGTGTCTTTCGTCGAGATCCTGCCGAAGGCCACCGAGCACTTGGGGGAGAGCTTCGGTGGGGCCGGCGGCTGGCTGGCCTACGGCGCGTTCTTCGCCGGCATCGTGCTCATCGCGGTGATCGACTTCCTCGTGCCGAATGAAATCAACCCGCACGCGGCGGGCGCGGTCTCTGGGGCGTCGTCCTATCAGCGCCGCTCGGCGATGATGAAAACCGGCATGCTCACCGCGGTCGCGCTGGCGCTGCACAACTTCCCGGAGGGCTTCGCCACCTTCATCGCCTCCCTCACGGACGTGGGCATCGCGTTGCCGATCCTCGTGGCCATCGCCATCCACAACATCCCCGAAGGTGTCGCCGTGGCGGTGCCGCTGAGGGAGGCGACCGGCTCCCGCATGAAGGCGTTCAGCCTGGCGACGCTCTCGGGCCTGGCAGAGCCGGCCGGCGCGCTCATCGGCTTCGCAATTCTCGCCCCGATCCTCGGCGACGCCACCCTTGGCATCTCCTTCGCCGCGATCGCCGGCATCATGGTCTTCGTCTCCCTGGACAAACTCCTGCCGACGGCCGTGAGCACCGGACGCCACCACACCGCCATCTACGGCCTCATCGTGGGCATGGCGGTGATGGCGCTGTCGCTGCTGATTCTCGAATAAATGGTGTTCCCTTGCCTCAACGTGCTCGCTAGGATGAGGCCATGACTGCTACTTCTACCGCCCGCGTGGCCTGCGAAAGGCCCGCCCGTTATGCGAAGCAGCTAGCATCGCATTTCGCGAAGAAGATCGAGACTCGCTTCGACCCCGAGGAAGGCCGCGGCCATCTGAGTTTTAGCCGCGAGCAGGTCCGCGGTGAAGTGGAGATGATCGTCGGTGACGGCGTGCTGTTGCTACAGATCGACACCGACGATGACTACCTCGAGAAAGTCGAGTCGGTCGTCGGCCGCCACCTCGTGCGTTTCGGCACCCGCGATCGCCTCGAGGTCCGCTGGGCACGTCCTGGCGGCGTCGAGGGGCTCTACTTCCCGCCGGTCGAGGATGAGAACCCCGACCCGGAGGCTTAGGGCGTGTCTGATAATTGAGGGAAGCGTGGCATGGGACCCTGGCTCCCGTGTCGCGTTTTCACATGTTGAGTGATGCCCAGTGGGAGATGGTCGAAGAGCTTCTGCCCCGTCGCACGGGGAGAAAAGGCCGACCGTTCTCCGATCCCCGGCAGATGCTCGAGGCCATCCTCTACTGCCTTCGGGCAGGGATCGCGCGGTGTGACCTGCCCGCCTGCTTCGGGTCCTGGCAGACGGTCTACACCTGGCACAACCGGATGGCCAAGGACGGACACCTGGGACGTGATCTTTCAGCGACTTCTTAGACAGGCCGATACGGAAGACCTGATCGACTGGTCGGTGTCGGTGGACTTTGACGATCGCCCGGGCCCATCAGCACGTCACGAACATCACGCGGGTCACAGGGGGCTTTGTCGAATTACAACAACCTGCTGGCCGAGCCGCCTGATCACGCGGTCGGCCGATCACGGGGTGGTCTGTCTACCAAGGTCCACGCCCTGGTCGACGGCCATGGCATGCCCCTGACCATGATCGTTACTGCGGGCCACCGCGGTGACTGCCCGGTGCTGATCCCGTTGTTGAAACGCCTGCGGGTGCCCGGGATGGTGGGCCGACCGCGCACCCGGCCCGATGAACTGCGCGCGGATAGGGCGTATGCATCGAAGGCTGTGCGCAGGTATCTGCGCGAGCGCAAGATCACGGCGACGTTCCCGGAGAAGAAGGACGTGATCGCCGTCCGGAAGCGGAAAGGCTCGATGGGTGGGCGTCTACCGACGTTCGATGCGCAGTCCTACAAGGGCTGCAACGTGGTGGAACGGTTTTCGGCAACCTCAAGCAGTGGCGGGGTGTGGCAACCCGGTACGACAAGCTCGCGGTTGTCTACCGGGTCGGCGTGATGGCTATCGCCGTCATGACCTGGCTGAAGAAATTGTCAGACACGCCCTAGGGTGCGGACTTAGGCGCGCTCATGGGCGGCGCGATTGTCACCGAGGGCATCTTTGACATCAACGGTGTCGGCGGCACCATCTACCAGGCGATCTTGAAGGGTGAGCCCACCACCGTGGTGTCGTTTACCACCGTCTTGGTGGTCGTCTACATCATCGCGAACCTGCTCGTTGACCTTGTCTACGCCGTGCTTGACCCGAGGATCCGCTATGCCTGATACGCCGAAGAACCCCCAGAGACCTGCGTCTCCCGGCGAGAGCCTGCCGGGCCAGGAATACTTCATCAACTCCACCGACGAGACCGGACTCGGCGCCGTCGACGCCGTCGCCGACGAGTTCGCCCCGCGCTCCCAATGGGGCGAGGCGTGGCACTACCTGCGCCGCCGCCCGATGTTCTGGATCGCCGCGGCACTCATCGTGCTCGCCGTCCTCATGGCCGCCGTGCCCGGACTGTTCACCTCCGTCGACCCGCGTCACTGCACCCTGGAGAACTCGCTCGGTCTGCCCGAGGCGGGCCATCCTTTCGGCTTCGACCGCCAGGGCTGTGACATTTACTCCCGCACGATCCACGGCGCTCGCGCATCGGTGATCGTCGGCATCCTCACCACCCTCGCCGTGGTTATCATCGGCACGACCCTCGGCTCGCTGGCCGGCTACTTCGGCGGCATCCTCGACACCATCCTGTCGCGCCTGACCGACATCTTCTTCGCCATCCCGCTGGTGCTCGCCGCGATCGTGTTCATGCAGATGTTCAAGGACAACCGCAGCGTCATCATGGTCGTCATCGTTTTAGCGGTGTTCGGCTGGACCCAGATCGCCCGCATCACCCGCGGCGCGGTGATGAGCGTGAAGAACGAAGAGTACGTCACCGCGGCAACCGCCCTGGGTGCCGGGAAGTTCCGCGTGCTCACCAGCCACATCCTGCCGAACGCCGCGGTGCCGATCATTGTCTACGCCACCGTCGCGCTGGGTACCTTCATCGTCGCCGAGGCCACCCTGTCGTTTCTGGGTATCGGCCTGCCGAGCACGGTGGTCAGCTGGGGTGGAGACATCTCCGCCGCCCAGGCCAGCCTGCGCACCCGACCGATGGTGCTGTTTTATCCCGCGATCGCCTTGGCCATGACCGTCTTGAGCTTCATCCTCATGGGCGATGTGGTGCGCGATGCGCTCGATCCGAAAGCGAGGAAGCGATGACACCGCTGTTAGAAATGCGCGACGTCGAGATCACGTTCACCTCCACGACCGGCACCGTCGAGGCGGTGCGCGGCATCAACCTCACCGTCTACCCGGGCCAGTCGGTGGCGATCGTCGGCGAGTCCGGCTCCGGCAAGTCGACCGCCGCCATGTCGGCGCTGGGGCTTTTGCCCGGCACGGGCAAGGTCACCGGCGGGCAGGATTCTTTTCGACGGCCGCGACATCACCAACCTCTCGGAGAAGAGTTCCAGGAGATCCGCGGCTCGCAGATCGGGCTGGTCCCGCAGGACCCCATGAGCAACCTGAACCCGGTGTGGCGCATCGGCACGCAGGTCGAGGAATCGCTGAAGGCCAACAACGTCGAGGCCGACGAGGGGCGCAAAGAGCACGTCGCCAAGCTCCTCGAGGAAGCCGGCCTGCCGGATGCCGCCCGCCGCGCCAAGCAGTACCCGCACGAGTTCTCCGGCGGTATGCGTCAGCGTGCGCTCATCGCGATCGGGCTGGCGGCCCGGCCGAAGCTCTTGATCGTCGACGAGCCGACCTCGGCCCTGGACGTGACGGTGCAGAAGACCATCCTCGACCACCTGGAGACGCTTACCGAGGAGCTCGGCACCGCCGTGCTGTTTATCACCCACGACCTCGGCCTGGCCGCGGAGCGTTCCCAGCACCTGGTGGTCATGCACCGCGGCCGCGTGGTGGAATCGGGGCCCTCGCTGGAGCTTCTACGCAACCCGCAGCACCCTTATACCCAGCGTTTGGTCAAAGCGGCGCCCTCGCTGGCCTCGGCGCGCATCCAGGAGGCCAAAGACAAGGGCATCGAGACCGAGGAGCTGCACGCCCACGACACAGAGGCCGGTGCGGCCGACACCGTCATCGAGGTGAAAAACCTGGTCAGGGAGTTCGATATCCGCGGCACCATCACCGCGCTGGTCGGTGAATCCGGCTCGGGTAAGTCAACGGTGGCGAACATGGTGCTCAACCTGCTCGAAACCACCAGCGGGCAGGTGTTCTTCGAGGGCCGCGACATCTCGGCGCTCAAGGGCAAGGAGCTTTTCGATATGCGCCGCAAGATGCAGGTGGTCTTCCAGAACCCCTATGGCTCGCTGGGTCCGATGCTCTCGGTCTACCGCTGCATCGAGGAGCCGCTGCGCCTGCACAAGGTGGGCAACCGCAAAAAGCGCGAGCGTCGCGTGGCGGAGCTGTTGGATCTGGTGTCGATGCCGCGTTCGGCGATGCGCCGCTACCCGAACGAGCTCTCCGGCGGTCAGCGCCAGCGCATCGCCATCGCGCGGGTTCTGGCCCTCGGCCCGGAGGTGCTGGTGCTCGACGAGGCGGTCAGCGCGCTCGACGTGTTGGTGCAGGACCAGATCCTGCAGCTTTTGGCTTAGCTGCAGAACGATCTGGATCTGACGTATCTCTTCATCACCCATGACCTCGCGGTCGTGCGCCAGACCGCCAATGACATCGTGGTGATGAAGAAGGGTGCAGTCGTGGAGCAGGGCCCTGCGGATGACATCTTCGCCAACCCGCGCGAGGACTACACCCGCAACCTCATCGACTCGGTGCCGGGTCTCGGTATCGAACTGGGGGTGGGCTCTTAGAGGATCTCATCGAGAAGCTCCATCGGCCGCGGGATGCGCACACCCTTGTCGGTGACCACGATGGGGCGCTCGATCAGCCGGGGGTGGGCGACCATGGCTTGAAGTAGCTCCTCGTCGCTCATCTCGGGGCTTAAGCCCAGCTCTTTGTACTCGGCCTCGCGGGTGCGGATAGCGTCGTGCACAATGAGGCCGGCGGCCGCAATGAGCCGAGCGAGCTCGCTTGTCGACGGCGGCGTGTCCAGGTAACGGATCACCTCGGGCTCCTCGCCGGTGTCCTGGAGGCGCTGCAAAGCCTCGCGGGATTTCGAACAGCGGGGGTTGTGATAGATCGTGCTCATAGGCCCCCAGCGTAGGTTATTCCGCAGGGCAGAGGGTGATCTCTGCGGGATCGGCCCAGGTGAGTTGGATACCACGGGAGGCGAGCCAGGCCATCGGGTCGTCGCCGTGGCGGGAGATGCCGTCGACGGCGTCCAGGGTGGTCTCGATAGCCCGTTCGGCCTCGGCGGCGGTGATCAGGCCGCTCGAGCAGGCGGCGGCCAGTTCGTCGATGTCTAAGACCTCGATGGGCCGGCCGGTGAGGCTGACAAGGTCGACGTAGAGATCCCGGGTGATCCAGGTCTGCTCGTCGACGCTGATGTCCGCCACGTCGAAGTAAAAGTCCTGGGTGATGTCGATGTGCGGGCGGAAGTGGAAGATGTTCGCCCGCAGGCCCATCTCCGGTATCAGCCAGGATTCCAGGTAGCCGAAGCGCGGGTGGTTGGCCGGCCGTGCCATATACAGCCCGAAGTCGGCTGCGCGATATTCGTCGACCGCACGGATATATCCCTTGGGGTCGACGTTGATGCGCTCGTCGGTGACGAACGACTCCTTCTTGACGGGGTGCATTAGCGGGCGTCGATGATGGCGGCCGTCGGCAGGAAGTGGCAGGTCGATTCGGTGGTGTTCAGATCGCCGCCGACGATGGCGACGATGGTGCCGTTACCGGTGTCAGCGGTGCCGGACACCGTCGCCGGGCCTTCCGGGTTGATGCCGTTGTTGGCCAGCGGGGTGGCGCCGAAGCGCAGGTTATCCAGGTTGAGCCAGTGTACGTACAGCCCGCCCTGGTTTTCGGCGGCGGGCGGGGTGCCCAAGGCGGTGAACAGGAAGGAGGTCTGGCCTTCGGCGGCGCCGGGAGCCGGGATGGTGGCCGGACCGGGAACGGCGAGGGCGCTGGCGACCGCGTCTCCCTGGCCGCCGATGCAGCCGCCGGAGATCGTCGGCCAGTAGAACTGGGTGAACGTCGGGGCATCGGTCGGCAGCTCCGGGCCCCCGAGCTCGCCGTAGCCGGCGGTGAACGCCAAGGCGCTCAGCAGGGTGTCGCGCAGCTGGGGCGGGACGAAGGGCTGGTTGGCGAATTCGCGCACGCGCTCCTGCAGGTAGGGGGTGGGCCGTCCCAGCTCGTCGAGGTAGGTCGAGGACATCGGCACAGAGCCGGCGGGTGGGGCGGACTGGGCGGCGGCCGGGGTGGCCAGTGCAGTGCCGACACCCGTGAGTGCGAGGGTGGTGAGCCCCGTGACGAGGCGGCGGTTCAGCTTCGAGAGGTTCAGCACGGCGACGGCCTTTCCTTGGTTCGGCGACGGACAGCGTGACGCATAAACAGACTGCAGTAATCCTAGCAGTCGGACAGCATAACAACAGAAACAATAGTAACTGTTAAAACAATTGCCACATTAGTCACAAATTTTTCTGGCGCAACTATCTGGACGCAAAAATTCTCTACCATCCGTGGGGGAGTAGGGCCTGTCTTGAGGTGCACTCACCGGCGCTAACGAGTAACGTTGGGCCAGTTTCCGAGCCTGCGCTGATCCCGCGGGCGCCACCGCCACCGAGGAGAATTATCGCCAGTGAGCACCAATCACCCCGAGTTCCGTAACGTCGCGATCGTCGCCCACGTCGACCACGGGAAGACCACCCTGGTCAACGGCATGCTGGAGCAGTCCGGCGCCTTCGGTGACCACGGCGAGGTCGCCGACCGCGTCATGGACTCCGGCGACCTCGAGCGCGAGCGCGGCATCACCATCCTGGCCAAGAACACCTCCATCCGGCGTAAGGGCAAGGGCAAAGATGGTGCGGATCTGGTCATCAACGTCATCGACACCCCGGGCCACGCCGACTTCGGTGGCGAGGTCGAGCGCGGCCTCTCCATGGTCGACGGCGTCGTTTTGCTTATCGACGCCTCCGAAGGCCCCCTGCCGCAGACCCGCTTCGTGCTCTCCAAGGCGCTGGCGGCCAAGATGCCGGTGATCATCTGCGTCAACAAGACCGACCGCCCGGACGCCCGCATCGACGAGGTCGTCGAGGAAGCCCAGGACCTGCTGCTCGAGCTCGCCGCCGGGCTCGAGGACCCCGAGGCCGCCGAAGCCGCCGAGACCCTGCTCGAGCTGCCTGTGCTCTACGCCTCCGGCCGCGAGGGCAAGGCCTCCACCGAGAACCCCGGCAACGGCAACGCCCCCGACGCTGAGGACCTCCAGGAGCTCTTCGACGTCATCTACAACGTCCTGCCCGAGCCCAGCGCCGACGTCAACGCCCCGCTGCAGGCACACGTCACCAACCTCGACTCCTCCTCCTTCTTAGGCCGCATCGGCCTGGTGCGCATCCACAAGGGCACCCTGAAAAAGGGCCAGCAGGTCGCCTGGATCCACTACGACGCAGAAGGTAACCAGCACGTCAAGCAGGTCAAGATCGCCGAGCTGCTCAAGACCGAGGGTATGGAGCGCACCTCCACCGACGAGGAGGTTATCGCGGGCGACATCGCGGCGGTCTCGGGCATCGATGAGATCATGATCGGCGACACCCTCGCCGACCCGGAGACCCCGGAAGCGCTGCCGCGGATCACCGTCGACGAGCCGGCGATCTCCATGACCATCGGCGTCAACACCTCGCCCATGGCCGGCCGCGGCGGTGGCGACAAGGTCACCGCCCGCCTCGTCAAGGCCCGCCTCGACCAGGAGCTCGTCGGCAACGTCTCCCTGCGCGTGCTGCCCACCGAGCGCCCGGACGCTTGGGAGGTCCAGGGCCGCGGTGAGATGGCGCTGACCGTGCTCATCGAGACGATGCGCCGCGAGGGCTTCGAGCTGACCGTCGGCAAGCCGGAGGTGGTCACCCAGACCATCGACGGCGTGCTGCACGAGCCCTATGAGCGCATGGTCATCGACACCCCGGCCGACTACCAGGGCGCCGTGACCCAGCTCATGGCCGCGCGCAAAGGCCAGATGGTTTCCATGGGCACCGGCGCCGGCGACTGGGTACGCATGGAGTTCGACGTGCCCGCCCGCGGCCTGATCGGTTTCCGCACCACATTCTTGACCGAGACCCACGGCGCCGGCATCGCCAACTCCTACTCGCTCGAGCCGCGCCCCTGGGCCGGCGAGATCAAGGACCGCCCCACCGGCTCGCTGGTCGCCGACCGCACCGGCCAGGTCACCGCCTATGCCCTGATGAACCTCGCGGATCGTGGCACCTTCTTCGTCGAACCCGGCGACGAGGTCTACGAGGGTACCGTCATCGGCGCCAACAACCGTGATGAGGACATGGACGTCAACATCACCAAGGAAAAGAAGCTGACGAACATGCGCGCCGCCTCGGCCGACACCACCGTCACGCTCAACAAGGCGAAGTCGCTGAGCCTGGAGGAGGCCGTCGAGTTCTGTGGCCACGACGAGTGCGTCGAGGTCGCCCCGAACGTCATGCGCGTGCGCAAGGTCATCCTCAGCTCCACCGAGCGCGGCCGGGCGCGTTCCCGAGAAAAGCAGCGGAACAAGTAACCTCGCTTAGGTGAGAGCTTTTCGACGCCGCCTTCGCACCACCCTCGTCGCCGGGCTGGTCGCGGTGCTGGCCAGTGCGTGCGTGGCCGACCCGGGCCCGCCGCCCACGGTGGAGCCAACACCCACGACCGACACGACCGAGCAGACCACCCCGCCCACGGTGGAGCCGTCGGAACCCGAGCGCACCGAGGTGGCCGTCGGCGTCGACGAGCTGCGCAACGGGCTCAACCCGCACCTGCTCGCCGATACCTCGCCCTTGGTCGACTCGATCGCCGACCTCGTTTTGCCTTCGCCTTTCATCGGCGGCGCCCAGAACGAGGACCTGGTGACCTTCGCCGCCGAAGTCCAAGACAGCCTGCCGGGCGAGTCCCAGCCCGAGGAGACGGTGACGGCCGACGAGGACGTCTCCGCCGCCGAGAACGCCGGCACCGTGGTGCAGACCGTGCGCTACGAGATCCACCCAGAGGCGCAGTGGTCCGACGGCACCCCGATCACCGGCTCGGATTTCATCTACCTCTGGAAGGAGATCACGCACACCCCCGGAGTGATCGAGCCGGACGGCTACCGCGCGATCGAGGAGATCCGCACCGCCAACGGCGGGCGCACCGTGGAGGTGGACTTCTCCCGGCGCGTCGCCAACTGGCAGGACCTTTTCAACCACCTGCTGCCCAGCCACCTCGCCGACGGCGGCGCCACCGATTTCTCGACCGCATTTTATGCCACCATCGGCGCCGGCGGCTCGCGTTTTACGATCGATTCCGTCGACCGCGCCCGCGGGGTGATCACCCTGCACCGCAACGACCGGTTCTGGGGCCAAGACCCCGCGCAGATCGACATTTTGACCCTGCGCACCGTCTACTCGGTCACCCAGGGCCTCGACCTGCTGCGCTCCGGGCAGATCAAGTACCTCGATCAGCTGCCCTCCGAGACCATGGCGCAGGCCTACCGGCTGCTGCCCGAGGCCGAGGCCACCGTCGTCGACGGCCCGCGCACCCTGCAGCTGGACTACAACGTCTCCTCCGAGATCCTCGGCGAGGCCGACGCGCGCAAGGAGCTCACGAGCCTGCTGGACATCCCGGTCATCGCCCGCCAGGCGGCCGGGCGCACGGCGGATCTCCGCGTCGCTGACAACGTCCCCGTGGCGGAGAACGCCGCGCCCTCGGAGGAGCTAGTCGCCGCCACGCAGGACGCACCGCTACGCATCGGCGCTGATCTGGCTGACGAGGTCGCCTCCGCGGCCGTGCGCACCATCGCTGACCTTTTGGCCCGCTATGACATCGAGGTCGAGATCGTCTCCACCGACATCCCGAGTGCCGCGCGCTCGACGCTTGTTGACGGCGACCTCGACGCCCTCGTCACCCGCACCCGCGACGACGGCGGCCTCAACTACTTGGCCTCGAGATATCGCTGCCCGCCGGATGAGGATTCCCTGCGCCTGGCGAACCTTACGGGCTATTGCACCACCAGCGGCGATGAGCTCAGCGATGAGATCCTCGCCGGCGCCTACGGGGAAGAGGTCGCCCGCCAGCGCATCGCGCAGCTCAACGACTTCGAGGAACTGACGGTACCTATCATGCGCGAAAGCCGCGTGATCGTACGCAAGGTCGAAGAGGTTAACGTAGACAACGCAGAGAACCCAGAAGATACCGCCGACCCGTTCGCTGGCGGACTGTCCAACGCCGGAGCCTGGCGCATTCCAGTAGAGGAGGACTAAATGACCCGCGATCTCATCGGACGCCGCGTCGTCGCCGTGCACGCCCACCCGGATGATGAATCCATCGCCACCGGCGGCACGCTGGCACAGCTGGCCCGCCGCGGCGCGGAGGTCACCGTGATCACCTGCACCCTCGGCGAGGAGGGCGAGATCATCGGCGAGACCTACCAACACCTCGCGGCCGACGACGCCGACCAGCTCGGCGGCTTCCGCATCCACGAGCTAGCCCAAGCCCTTCGCCACCTCGGGGTGCGCGGCCACTTCCTCGGCGGGCCCGGGACGTTTCGGGATTCCGGCATGGCCGGGGCCCCGTCGCACGAGCACCCGCGCGCCTTCGTTAACTCCGGCGAGCGCGCCGTCGACCTGCTCGCCGAGCAGTTCGAGAAGCTGCGCCCGGAGCTCGTGATCACCTACGGCCCCGACGGCGGCTACGGGCACCCCGACCACATCCGCGCCCACGAGATCACCCACGCCGCCGCCGAGCGCGTCGATATCCCCCGCATCGTCTGGGCCGTGGCCAACCGCGCCCCGCTGGAACGCGCCGCCGCCGAGATCACCCAGATACCGCAAGGCTGGCGCGCCGCGGAAGTAGGGGAGCTGCCGGGCGTCGATAAGCATGATCTCGCCGTGCGCCTGAGCGAGGCCGACTACCACGCCAAGCGGGAGGCCATGCGCGCCCACACCACGCAGCTGTGGATCGCCGATGGCTCGATCAGCCGCACCAACCCGCACGCGGCGAAGGCCGTGAGCACCAACGGGATGAGCACGTTCGCCTTGAGCAACCTCATCGCCCAGCCGCTCATGGACGTCGAGCACTACCAGATCGGCCGCGGTGCCGGCGTCGACTCCGAAGACGACGACCTCTTCGCCGGGATCTAAAAACCGGGATTTAACTAGGGGAGAAGCGAGTGAGTTCAGAAGCGGTCCTGCGCACGGACTTCAGCCGCGGCGAGGCGACCGGCGGTATCATCTGGCTGTCGATCGGCGCGCTGTTCTCGTTGTTCGTCGAGATGCTCTATGTGGGCACCTGGATCGATGTGCCGGGTCTCGGCATGGTGCCTTTTCCCTGGACGATCCTGCTCGCGTTCTTCTTCAACATGGTGCTCACCAAAACCGCCTCCCTGTGGTCGCAGAACACCTGGGTCCGCGCTACGCCGGTGATCGTGTGGGCGGTGGGTTTCTTCGCCGCGGTGGCGCTCGCGGAGGTGTTGGGGCTTCAGCTGCTGGCGAATAATATACGCACGATTGCCCTGCTCGTGACGGGAATCATAGGAGGCGTTTGGCCCCTTTTGAGAACCAGGTGACATACTGTCTTACTGCACGCGGTGCCCACCAGAGGGTGCCGCGGCTGGATCCCGATCGTCTGACCGCCCGTGAGGAGCCCCGATAACCGATGACCTACACGATTGCCCAGCCGTGCGTTGACGTCCTCGACCGTTCCTGCGTCGAGGAATGCCCGGTCGACTGCATCTACGAGGGCAAGCGCATGCTCTACATCCACCCCGACGAGTGCGTGGACTGCGGCGCCTGCGAACCCGCCTGCCCGGTCGAGGCCATCTTCTACGAGGATGACGTCCCGGACGAGTGGTGGGATTACAACGAGATCAACGCCGCCTTCTTCGATGACCTGGGCTCGCCGGGCGGTGCCGCTGCGATCGGCCCGCAGGATTTCGATCACCCGGACATCGCGAAGCTCGAGCCGCAGAACCAGGACGTCTAGCTCTAACTCGACCGCGAGAACGCATTCATCATGGCCCGCACTCCTTTAAACGACCGCCTGCCCGACTTCCCCTGGGACTCACTGGCCAACGCCAAGGCCCGCGCGAGAGCCCACCCGGACGGACTGGTGGATTTATCCGTCGGCACCCCGGTGGACGAGGTCGCCCCGTCGATCCAGCTCGCCTTGGCGGAAAACGCCGCCGCGCCGGGCTATCCCCAGACCACGGGCACCCCTGAGCTGCGGGCCGAGATCACTGAGTGGATGCGCCGGCGCTATCACGTCAGCGGCTTAAGCGATGACGCGGTGCTGCCGGTCATTGGCACCAAAGAGGCGATCGCCTGGCTGCCGACGCTTCTGGGCCTGCAAGGCCAAGTGGTCATCCCCGAGATCGCCTATCCCACCTACGAGGTCGGCGCCCGCCTGGCGGGCTGCGAGATCCTGCGCGCCGACTCGCTCACCGCGATCGGCCCGGGCCGGCCCGATCTGATCTACATCAACTCGCCGTCGAACCCGACTGGCAAGGTGTTAGGGGCGGATCACCTGCGCAAGCTCGTGGACTTCGCCCGCGAGCGCGACGTGATCATCGCCGCCGACGAGTGCTACCTCTCGCTCGGCTGGGACGATGAGAACCCGCCGATCTCGCTTCTCGACGATCGCCTCACCGACGGCGACCACACCAACCTCTTGGTGCTCAACTCGCTGTCGAAGTCCTCGAACCTTGCCAGCTACCGCGCCGGTTTCATCGCCGGCGACGAGCAGCTGGTCCGCGAGCTCCTCGAGGTGCGTAAGCACGCCGGCCTCATGATGCCGGGGCCGATCCAGCACGCCATGCTCGCCGCCTTGCGCGACGATGACCAGGAGCATTTCCAGAAGCTGCGCTACGCCGCCCGCCGCGCGAAGCTTCTGCCCGCGCTCATCGACGCCGGTTTCCGCATCGACAACTCCGAGGCCGGCCTCTACCTCTGGGCCACCCGCGACGAGGACTGCCGCGACACCGTCGACTACCTCGCCGGCCTCGGCATCCTGGTCGCCCCGGGCGAGTTCTACGGCCCGCGCGGGCAGCGCCACGTGCGGATCTCGCTGACGGAGTCCGACGAGCGTATCGACGCCGCCGTCGGCCGACTTGCCCAGCACTGACCCCAGCGGGCGCCCACCGGCCCGTGACGGCATCCCCGCGCGCAAGGTGGTGCTCAGCGGCGTCGTCCCCGAGGGCGAGTACTGGGCCGCCCGCGCCGGCGACTCGCCGTTTCCGGCCGGCACACAGCTGGCCGCCGGCACCCGCCTGGCACGCGCCGTGCCCGCCTGGACGTATCCGGAGCTTCTCGACGAACCACCGATCCCCTTCGATTACGAGGTGGTGTATGCGGATGCGGGGATTATGATCGTCGATAAGCCGCCTTTTTTACCCACCACCTCCAACGGCCGCATCCAGCGCGAGACCCTGCAGACCCGCCTGCGCCGCGATCACGGCGACGAGGTTATCTGTTGCCACCGGCTGGATCGGCTGACCGCTGGGCTGGTGCTATGCTCGCGCAATCCGGAAACGCGCGGGGCGTATCAGCAGCTCTTCGCGCGTCGCGAGGTACGCAAGACCTACCGGGCTCTTCTGAGTGCGCCGGTGTCTTTCCCCGAGTGGGAGCGCGTGGAGCTGACGATGAACAAGCCGGCGGGCGCTCGGCGTGTGGAGGTCTCGCACACGGGCACGCCGACGCTCACCTATGTGCGTGGGGTGGGAAGGCTAGTTGAGATGCGGCCGGTGACGGGGCATACCCACCAGTTGCGGGTGGTGGCGCAGCATCTGGGCGCGCCGATCGTGGGCGATGATCTCTACCCGGAAGACCTCGGGCGCGGGTTGTGGGACTTCTCGACGCGCCTGCATCTGCTCGCCGAGCGGATCAGTTTTATCGATCCGTTAAGCTTCCGCCCGCGTGCGTTTCGGTCCCCGAGGCCGCTACTCGATATAATCGATTAACCAACTGTTCACTATAGGGAGCTCATGACGGACGTACGCAGTCGCAGCGCCGGCTCCACGGGAGCCCGGCAGGTTTCTGCCACCCGTCTTATGAACGGCATGCGCCAGTTCCTCATGTTCGGCGTGGTGGGCGGCTCGGGCACCATCGTCAACCTCGCGGTCATCTACCTGACCAAGAAGGCCGCCGAGCTGGGCTGGGGGATCTCTGAGCACGAGGTGTTCTTCAGTATCGTCGGCACGCCGTGGAACGTGCGCTGGTACCACGTGTTCATGATCATCGCCTTCCTCGCGGCGAATACCTGGAACTACCAGCTGAACCGCTCGTGGACGTTCCGGGGGATCGCGAAGCGGTCCTGGTGGCGCGGGTTCTTCCCATTTTTGGCCTCTGGGCTGGTCTCGCTGGTGGTCTCGACGTTCGTGGCCACCCTGTTGATGAACCCCACCTCGCCGATCGCGCTTCCCGAAGACATCTTCGACGACTCCTCGGGCCTGCGCACGAAGTTCTACTGGGCGTCGGCGATCTCGATCATCGTGGCGATGCCGGTGAACTTCGCGATCAACAAGCTCTGGGCGTTCCGCAAGCCCAAAACGACCGCGATCGTGCAGGAACCGCCGTATCGCTAGCGGCGTTGGTAGGCCTCGGCTGATTCCAGGAATGCCTTCTTATCGTCGCAGTAGATCTCGACGGCGGCGGCCTCGGCGCAGCCTTTGTGCAGATCGGCGGCCGTTACCGGCGGGTCGAGATCGATTCTGACGTTGACTTCGCTCAGCACCGGCAGGCGGGTCTCGCCGTTGTCGCTGATGGTGATATCGCCACCTTGGCCGGGCCGGGCGCCGGAGATGCGCGTGACGTTCTCCCAGGGGATCTCGCAGAAAAACCGGCCGCCGTGGCGCAGGATGAGCGCTTGTGGGGTCACGAGATGCGGGCGGGATTTCACCGAGGCGTAGAAGCCCAGGAGCACCATCAGGGCGTAGACGCTTAAGACCAGTAGCAGGAGTCGCCAGAACTCGCTGGGCACGGCCAGGTGCACGACGACGATCTCCACGACGACGAGCCCGACGATGACAATCACCACGGTGCGTAGGTTCTTATACCCGGGGTGGGTCTTGGTGACGGCCGTGTTGCCGGCCTTGTTGCCGGTCTTGTCGCCGGAGGGACGGCGCAGCAGCCAGGGGAGTGAGGCGAGGAAAATGACCTCGGAGACGAGGAGCGCGAGTGCTTTTCGCGGGACCCCGAAGCGCTCGGAGGTAATGGACAGGGAGACGGCCCAGGAGCCCGCATGGCGCCGGTCTGTGAGCATCCCTGAGAACAACAGCGCTAGGGCCGACAGAATCAACGCGAGGGGGAGGAGCAGCCAGGCCGGGGAGGTGCCGGAGGACGTAGCGACGACGATCAGCACCGCGATCTCGGCGCAGATGCCGAGGGCAAGGAGGGCACGGAATGCGGTTTTCATGATGGTGGGTTGTGTGGGTGGATTGTTGTTCTCTTTATTGTGTCTGAATTGCGTTTGTGTTCGCTAGGCTTAGGAAGCGGTTTTGTAGGGAGTTTGTGTGGAAGATGACGCGGAGGGAGCACGGGTGATGACCAAAAGAGAACTTGGCCTCAACGTGTGCTGGTTGCTGGCGTTGTCGGTGCCCTCTGCTGCCGGGGTGTGGTCGTGTGTGGCGAATGCGCGCACTGGTTTTGACTATGCGCTGGGGCTTCTCTCGGCGGTGATCCTCGTGGGGGCGCTGGTGTACTTTGTCCCGAAGTACAAGGTGCTAAAGCCCAAGGAATTCATGGACAACTCGTCGTTGGTGCTCTATGCCTCGTACGTGCCGGCCGCGATTGCACTTCCGGAAATCGCCGCCGTTATTTCTGCCCTGCTGTACCCCCTTATCGTATATTTCTTCATGGCCTTACTTGGGGATTTGCGCGAATGGGCAGCGAAAGGTGAAAAGTGACATCCCTCATGCTGCTGGGGTGTGTAACCTGAAGAAAAGGTTTTAACATTGTAACTTTTCAGGCGAACTCTTTGAAGCAAGGAGAATGACCACCATGACCGCTTACTCGATCATTATGACCGTGGCCTTGCTGGCGACTGGCGCGCTTATTCTCTGGCTCGGGGTGAGATCGGGGCAGGGAAAGCTTCCGAAAAACCAGTGGGTTGGTATCAGGACCGAAAAGCTCATGGCGAGCGACGAAGCCTGGGTGAAGGGGCATAAAGCTGCTGCGGGTTACTTGAAGCTGTCGAGCATCCCGCTTTTCGCCGGTGGTGTCGCTTGCTTGGTGTTGGATGACTCGTTGATCGCGTGGGGCAGTCTCCCCGTGGTTGTCCTATTGATCGCGATGGTGTTGCTTGCCTCGAAACAGGCGCACGTCGCGGTGTAGTACGTGCTTGGTGCGGGTCGGGGGGCGCTGGATTATGCCATGGCATAGAGGGGCCGGCTGTGTTTTACGCACGTGCGTAAAATGCAAAGGGTTTCCAGCAAGAGTATGTGACGGCGTGGGGGCTTCGGTGACCACCGTGGCTTTGGGGCGTGTCGAGGATTTTTGCGGACGTGCGTAATCTCTGGAGACTGTGTCGCGGCATGGTGGGTTAGATCCTAGGAGCTTTTCTCGCGCCTTAATTTCGGGTGTCGTCATTACGCACGTGCGTAAAATGCGAAACGTTTCCAGTAAGAGTATGCGACGGCATAGTGGTCGGGACTTCATCGCGAATGCCGTTCGGGGATTGGGGTACGCCCCGTTTACGCACGTGCGTAATGGTGTTGCGAACTATGCCGCGGCATAGGGGCTTCAGCGGCGACCGTTGCTTTAGGGTTGTCTTTCCGATCCGGGGTAGGTGGTAGCGCGTGTCCGCGGAGTTGGTAGTAGGGTTCCGGCTACGCGGTAGCATCCCTAACTCCGACGCATCCCTGATGCAGAGGCTCCGGCGATACATCTCATTCCACGCTGTCAGGCACCGCGAAATCTCCCACACGTCTGAGCGTTCTTACGGGAATGTTCCTGGCCTCTTGGTGATCAGCCTGAAAAGAATTGCGGGACCGCCGTCTTGGTCTACTGGCGGAGGTGAAGAGAGCCCCAGAATCCCTCTGCTGCCGCATAGTGCGGAGCGGGTTTTTACACACATGCGTAATCGGAAATCAATGGATCCCGGAGAATTCATGGGTACACGAGCCACACTGTCCCCTTGAGGCTTCTAATTTTTACGAACGTGCATAAAACCAAGCTCGGCTGTCGGAGTCGTTCGCCCTTTGCCCTCACAGGGCCGGACCCTGCGAGCCGAAACAGCTCCCAGACTCACTCTGCCGCCGCATAGTGCGGAGCGGGCTTTTACGCACGTGCGTAATCGGAAATTGATGGATCTCGGGGAATTCATAGGTACCCGAACCCCACCGTCACCCGAGGCCTCTGATTTTTACGCACGTGCGTAAAAGCCTCCGCCGGCTGGCACTGTGATCGTCCCCGCTGCCGATTGTGCCGTGCGGCGAGCACCGAGCCGCCTTGACACCCCAGCCGCGCTCGGGGGCTGCCGAGAGTTGGGAAGTCTGCGCCACTGCGGCCTAGGGCGTGGCGGCGGGGCCGGATGGCTGCTACCAACAAACCGCATCGGACAAGCGGCTTGAAGAAACGAGCCCTGCTCCCGCTTCAGAGTCCGCGCCGCAATCGGACAAGGACCAGCCCAAACAATGAGCCGATTCTCTAGACAATCGCCAGATGTGGGCGAATTCGGGCAGTCGTAGGGAGGCCGGGTCAGTTAAGGAAGTCCCGCTCCACAACGGTGTGCGCGTATCGAACCCAAGCGCAGACCGCCCTCGCAACGTGTTAGGGCGTGTCTGATAATTGAGGGAAGCGTGGCATGGGACCCTGGCTCCCGTGTCGCGTTTTCACATGTTGAGTGATGCCCAGTGGGAGATGGTCGAAGAGCTTCTGCCCCGTCGCACGGGGAGAAAAGGCCGACCGTTCTCCGATCCCCGGCAGATGCTCGAGGCCATCCTCTACTGCCTTCGGGCAGGGATCGCGCGGTGTGACCTGCCCGCCTGCTTCGGGTCCTGGCAGACGGTCTACACCTGGCACAACCGGATGGCCAAGGACGGACACCTGGGACGTGATCTTTCAGCGACTTCTTAGACAGGCCGATACGGAAGACCTGATCGACTGGTCGGTGTCGGTGGACTTTGACGATCGCCCGGGCCCATCAGCACGCCACGAACATCACGCGGGTCACAGGGGGCTTTGTCGAATTACAACAACCTGCTGGCCGAGCCGCCTGATCACGCGGTCGGCCGATCACGGGGTGGTCTGTCTACCAAGGTCCACGCCCTGGTCGACGGCCACGGCATGCCCCTGACCATGATCGTTACTGCGGGCCACCGCGGTGACTGCCCGGTGCTGATCCCGTTGTTGAAACGCCTGCGGGTGCCCGGGATGGTGGGCCGACCGCGCACCCGGCCCGATGAACTGCGCGCGGATAGGGCGTATGCATCGAAGGCTGTGCGCAGGTATCTGCGCGAGCACAAGATCACGGCGACGATCCCGGAGAAAAAGGACGTGATCGCCGCCCGGAAGCGGAAAGGCTCGATGGGTGGGCGTCTACCGACGTTCGATGCGCAGTCCTACAAGGGCTGCAACGTGGTGGAACGGTTTTCGGCAACCTCAAGCAGTGGCGGGGTGTGGCAACCCGGTACGACAAGCTCGCGGTTGTCTACCGGGTCGGCGTGATGGCTATCGCCGTCATGACCTGGCTGAAGAAATTGTCAGACACGCCCTAGCGCTCAACCGGGCGGTTCGCCGGATCGCCTATCACGAGCAGCGCACCGGCGATGGTGATGAGGATCAGCGCCACCCAGTTCGGTCCGCCCACAATGTAGTTGACCACTAGGCCAATCAGAGCGAGGCCAGCGATAGCGATTTCTGTAGCGCGGTTCATGGCTGCTCCTTTCAACACCGACTTTCCACACCGGATCCTAGTTCTTATGCAGCGAGGCGTTGAGCTCGACGCCGTCGACCTTGCCACGGAGAGCTTCGATCGCGCCGCTGATGGAGTTCCGACGGAACGTCACCCCGGACACACCGGAAAGCTTTAGGGCTTTGACTTCGTCGCCGGGGGTGGCGTCGACAAGCTCGGCGACCTCCTCGCCGACGATCACCCGCGTGCCGGCAGTGAGGTAGAGCCCCGCCTCGACGGTGCAGTTATCGCCGAGCGAGATACCCAGCCCCGAGTTAGCACCCAGCAGGCAGCGCTTGCCCACCGAGATCGTCTCCTGCCCGCCGCCGGAGAGCGTGCCCATGATGGAGGCGCCGCCGCCGACGTCGGAACCATCGCCGACGACCACGCCCGCCGAGACGCGGCCTTCGATCATGGAGCTGCCCAGGGTGCCGGCGTTGAAATTCACGAAACCTTCGTGCATCACCGTGGTGCCTTCGGCCAGGTGGGCGCCGAGGCGCACACGGTCGGCATCCCCGATGCGCACCCCCGAAGGGACCACGTAGTCCACCATGCGGGGGAACTTATCCACCGAGTAGACCGTCACCGGGCCCCGGCCGGCGAGGCGGCCGCGCACCATCTGGAAATCAGCCACGGAGCACGGCCCGTAGTTGGTCCACACGACGTTCGCCAGAAGCCCGAACACCCCGTCTAGGTTAAGCCCGTGCGGGCGCACCAGCCGGTGGGAGAGCAGGTGGAGGCGCAGGTAGGCGTCATAGGTGTCGACGGGCGCCTCCTCCAACGAGGCGATCGACGTGGCGACGGCGATGCGGGCGACGCCGCGCTCGTCGTCAGGCCCTATCAGGTGAGCGAACTGCTGCGGCGAGTCTGCCAGCCGCTCGGTGCCCGTGGCGGTCACCGTTTCGTCGAGAAGCGGCGCCGGGTACCAGACATCCAGTACCGTGCCGTCGTGGGTGATGGTGGCCAGTCCGCGGGCGTATGCAGTGGTCATGCGGGCAGGGAAGTCCCTTCTGGTGAGGCTGGTGCAGCTATGGGCGCTTATCTTACGCCTTGGTGGCAAAAGCCTCGGTTTCCCGCGCGTGGGCGATGGACTTCTTACGGGATAGCAACGACAGCGCCACGATCACCGCGACCATGATGGCGACGGAGACGACTTGGCCGCGGGCGCCGGCGTCGAAAAGCATGAGCACGATGAGACCGCCCAAGCCCACCAGCGTGGCCCACGGCACCCAGGGGTAGCCGGGCACGCGCATGACGGTAAGCTCGCCGTTGAGGCGCATCTGCGGGTGCAGGCGCAGGTAGCTTAAGGTGATCATGATCCAGATGACCAGCAGGCAGCCGCCGACGGCGTTGAGCAGGAAGGTCAGCAGTCCCGGCGGGTTCCACCACTGCAGGCCCACGGAGGCGAAGGCGAAGATGATCGACAGAATCACCGCGTTGATCGGCACCTTGTACTCGGAGGTCTTGCGGAACAGGGCGGGCGCGTCGCGCTCCTCGGCGAGGTTGTGCACCAGGCGCGAGGTGGCGTAGATCTGCGCGTTGAAGGCGCTGAGCAGCGACAGGACGATGATCGCCTCCATGAATCCGACCACGCCCGGGATGTTCGCCAGCTCCAGCACGCGGGTGAACGGCGACTCGGCGGCGGTCTCGGCGTCGGTGATGCGCTCCGGCGGCAGCAGGGCGATGATGATCGCCACCGAACCCAAGTAGAAGATCATGATGCGCACGACCACGCTGCGCACCGCCGTGGTGATGTTCTTCGCCGGGTTCTCCGACTCGGCGGCGGCGATGGTCACCAGCTCGATGCCGCCGAACGCGAAGGCCACCGCCAGCAGGCCGGCGGCGATGCCCGGCAGGCCGTTCGGGGCGAAGCCGGATTCAGCCACGTTGCTCAGGCCGACGAAGTCATGCCCGGGCAGCAGGCCGAACCAGAGGGCCAGGCCGATGAGCAAGAAGCCGATGATGACGGCGACCTTGATGAAGCTGAACCAGAACTCGAACTCGCCGAAGCCCTTCACGGCGGCGAAGTTGATGATGGTAAACGCGATGACCACCACTAGCGCCGGGATCCACGGCTCCACGCTGAACCAGGTGGCCATGATGGCAGAGGCGCCGGTGATCTCCGCGCCCATGACCATCACCAGCATGAACCAGTACAGCCAGCCCAGCAGGAATCCACCCCAGTGGCCGAAGGCCTGCCGGGCGTAGGTGGAAAAGGACCCGGACGACGGGCGGGCGGCGCCCATCTCGCCGAGCATGCTCATCACAGAGACGACGAGGATGCTGGCGACGAGGTAGGCGATGAGGACGGCCGGGCCGGCAGCCTGGATGCCGACGCCGGTGCCCAGGAAGAGGCCGGCACCGATAGCCGAGCCCAGCCCCATCATGGTCAGGTGGCGGGTTTTGAGACCCCGGCCCAGACTGGTGTTTTGATTTCCGTCTGCGGCGGAGGTGGACGTGGCAGTGCTCATACAGGACACACTAGTAGTGCGCCGCCTCACAGGAATATGTCAGGGTGCCTTTAAGCCCCGGTGGTTACACCCGCCCGGCGCACAGGGGGTTTAGGAACTCATTAGGAACTCGTCCAGCGCACCGTCGGCACGTTGTAGCCCGACTCGCTGCGCACGTGCCAATTCGACTGCCCGTTGAGATAATAGCCCTTGACCACCTGGCCGAGGGCGACGTCGAAGAGGTCGGTCTCCGGCTCGATGATGATCGACGGGCCGATCGAGCAGCCATTGCCCATCGAGATCCCGTGCACACCCGCCGAGACCGCGAAGTGACAGTTTTCCCCGATGCGCAGCGGCTCGCGCAGCCCGCTGGCCGAACGCTCGCTGACCACGGTGGCGGAGAGCCCAATATCCGAGCCCTTGCCGACGACCGTGCCCGAGGTCAGCCTCCCCTCGATCCGCGCCGCCCCGAGCGTGCCGGAGTTGTAGGAGACATAACCCTCCCGCAGCACCCGGGAGCCGGGGGAGAGGTACGCGCCTAAGCGCACGCGCTCGGCCTCTGCGATGTTGATGCCCGAGGGCACGACGTAGTCGACCATGCGCGGCAGCTTCTCGATGCCATAGACATGGATCAGCCCGCGCGAGCGCAGCGCGGTGCGGAGGTATTCGAAGTGATCCGGCAGGCACGGGCCCTTGTTGGTCCACACCACCGTCGACAACAGATGCAGGGCACGATCCAGGTTGATCGTCAGCGGCTTGATCAGCCGGTGCGACAACAGGTGCAGGCGCAGATAGACGTCGTGGGCATCGACCGGGGAGGCGTTGAGATCCGCGATGGTGGTGCGCACCGCGACTTGTTCGACCATGCGCTCGTTGTCGACGGAGACGAGCTTCAACAGCTGGTCCGGGATATCTGAGGCGCCGAGGCGCTCGGTGCCGGAAACCAGCGACACCTCCGGGTCATCGAGGTCGACGACCTCCGGCGAGGGGTACCAGGTATCCAGAATGGTGCCGTCCATGGCGATGTTGGCGATTCCGACGGCGCGCGCTCCCAGTCTCTGCATGCTTTTCACACTATCGGTTCTGCCGAAGGGCTACACGGCAAGGGGGACGGTCAGTAACATGTGCCGATGTGTCTAGACTCACCCTCTCTAAGGATCCGGTCGCGCTGGCCGCTGACCTCATCGACATCGCCAGCCCCTCGCACCACGAGAAAGCCCTCGCCGATGCCATCGAGGCCGGACTGCGCCCGCTGGAAAAAGACGGCGTGGAGATCCTGCGCATCGACAACACCCTGCTCGCGCGCACTAACCGCGGCTTTCGCGAGAGGGTGATCCTCGCCGGACACATCGACACCGTGCCGATCGCCGACAACGTCCCCCACCGCCTCGAAGGCGCCGGCGAGGACGCGATCCTGCACGGCTGCGGGGCAGTCGATATGAAAACCGGCCTGGCCTGCTACCTGCACGCCTTCGCCAGTTTGGCCGGCTCTACCCGGCTCAGCCGGGATCTCACCCTCATCTGCTATGAGGGGGAAGAAGTCGCTTCGAGATTCAACGGGCTGGGGTTCGTCGAAAAGCGAGCACCCGAGTGGCTGCGCGGCGACGTTGCGCTGCTCGGCGAGCCCTCCGGCCGGGTGATCGAGGCCGGCTGCCAGGGCTCCATCCGCCTCACCCTCACCGCGCACGGCGAACGCGCCCACTCCGCGCGGGCCTGGCTCGGCGACAACGCGGCCCATAGGCTCGCCGGGGTGATGCAGCGTATCGACGACTACCCACCGCGCACCGTGACTATCGACGGCTGCGAGTACCGGGAAGGGCTCAACGTCGTCGGACTCGCCGCCGGGGTGGCCACGAACACCCTGCCCGATGAGGCGAGGCTGACCGTCAACTTCCGCTTCGCCCCGGATCGCCTTCTGGAAGACGCGATGGGCCACCTGCGCCAGGTGCTGGCGGTGGACGACGACCCCGCGTTCGACGTGCACGTCGACGATGCCGTCGGCGGCGCGCTGCCCGGTCTGCACGCTCCGGCGGCCGAGGAACTTGTGCGCGCGGTCGCAGGGGAGGTCCGCGCCAAATTCGGATGGACGGATGTAGCCAGGTTCTCTAGTCTGAATATACCGGCTGTGAACTTCGGCCCCGGCGATCCGGGGTATGCCCACAAGCCGGGCGAGCAGTGCCCGGTCAGTGACATCACGCATGTCGCCGGCGTCTTAGAGTTGTATCTGACCGGCGAGTTCAGCAAACAGTAGAAGGAATTCTTTTTAACCCCATGGCCCCGAATCAGACCCCGGATCCGAGTAAACAGCGGATGCTGCGCGGCCCGGTGCTCATGCGCACCGCCGAGGAGAAGCAGCAGTCGACCTACGATCAGCGACTGTTCGAACTCGGCGCGGACCACGACTGGCAGCACGCCGACCCGTGGCGCATCTTGCGCATCCAGTCCGAATTCGTCGCGGGCTTCGACGCCCTGTCCGGCCTGCCGCAGGCCGTGACCGTGTTCGGCTCCGCCCGCCTCGGCGAAGGGACCCCGGAATACGAGACCGGGCGCGAGGTTGGCGCCGCCTTACACAACGCGGGCTACGCCGTGCTCACCGGCGGCGGGCCCGGTCTGATGGAGGCCGCCAACCGGGGCTGCTCCGAGGCCGGCGGGCTGTCGGTGGGCCTTGGCATCGAGCTGCCACACGAGCAGCACCTCAACGAGTGGGTCGATCTCGGCATCAACTTCCGCTACTTCTTCGCCCGCAAGACCATGTTCTTGAAGTACTCGCAGGCGTTCATCTCGCTGCCGGGCGGGTTCGGCACCATGGACGAGGTCTTCGAGATCCTCTGCATGGTCCAGACCAAGAAGGTCACCAACTTCCCGATCGTGCTCATCGGCACCGACTTCTGGGGCGGGCTCGTCGACTGGATGGACAACCAGCTCGTCACCCGCGGGCTGATCTCGCCGGAAGATACTGATCTCTACCTCGTCACCGACTCGGTGACGGAGGCGGTGGACTACATCGTCGAAAAGCACCAGATCATGACCGACGGCCGCCTGGCCGCACGGGGTCAGGCCCGCGAGTGAGTGCCCGCCGACTCGCCGAGGTGATGGCGATCGTCAACCGCACGCCCGACTCCTTCTATGACAAGGGCTTGACCTGGCAGCTCGAGGCCGCGCTCGAGCGTTGCGATGTCGCCGTCAGCGAAGGCGCCACCATCATCGATGTCGGCGGCGTGAAAGCCGGCCCCGGCGACGAGGTCACCGCCGCCGCCGAGATCGACCGCATCGTGCCGGTGGTGGAGGCCGTCGCGAAGCGCCACCCCGAAGTTACCGTCTCGGTGGACACCTGGCGTGCCGATGTCGCCGAATCCGCCATCTCCGCCGGCGCCCGCCTCATCAACGACACGTGGGCCGGCTGGGACGAGAAGCTCGTCGAGGTCGCCGGCGCCCACCAGACCGGCTACGTCTGCTCGCACACCGGCGGCGCCACCCCGCGCACCCGCCCGCACCGCGTGGGCTACGACGACATCGTCGCCGACGTCATCCGCGAGACCACCGCGCTGGCCGAACGCGCCGTGGCCTGCGGCGTCCCCGCCGAGCGCGTCTATATCGACCCCACCCACGACTTCGGGAAGAACACCTTCCACGGCCTGGAGCTTTTGCGGCGTGTCGACGAGCTCGTCGCCACCGGCTGGCCCGTCCTCATGGCGCTGTCGAACAAGGACTTCGTCGGCGAAGCGCTCGACCGCGGCGTGGGCGAGCGCACCGCTGGCACGCTGGCCGCCACCGCCTGGGCCGCCGCGCGCGGGGTGGCGGCGTTTCGCGCCCACGAGGTCGCCGAAACCGTCGACGTCATCGCCATGACCGCCGCCATCGCCGGTGATATCCCGCCCGCCGCCACGATCCGAGGACTCGCATGAGCACCGCGCTGAAGGTGAGCGTGGTCATCCCGGTTCTCAACGAAGAAGACACCATCGCGGCGGTGGTGCGTGCCGTCGCTGCCGATCGGCCGCACGAGATCCTCGTCATCGACGCCGACTCCACCGACAACAGTGCCGCACGCGCCAGCGAGGCCGGGGCACGCGTGCTCAACTGGCGAGCGATCCTGCCCACCGTCACACCCCGCCCCGGCAAGGGCGAATCCCTCTGGCGCGGGACCATCGCCGCCACCGGCGACATCGTCTGTTTCATCGACGGCGATCTCACCGCCCCACCCACCGACATGGTGGATCGGCTTAGCGCCCCGCTTATCGACGACACCATCTACCTCGTCAAGGCCCGCTACCAACGCACGCTGGGCGGGCAGCCGAGCGGGGGAGGACGCGTCACCGAGCTGACCGCCCGCCCACTGTTGGCGCTGTTCTTCCCGGAACTCGGAGACATCGCCCAGCCTTTAGCCGGCGAGTACGCGATCCGGCGCTCGGCCGCGCTGGAACTGCCGTTCGTCGGTGACTACGGGGTGGAGGCGGGCCTGCTCATCGATACCTGCCGGCGGTATGGGCGTCAGGCCATCGCGGAGGTTGACCTGCCGCCGCGGCAGCATCGCAACCGGCCTCTCGACGAGCTGGCGCCCATGGCCCGCACCGTCGCAGCCACCATCGCGCAGCGCGCCGGGAAGCTCGAGTCAGAGCATCCACATTTCCCAGGCGAGCGCCGCGCGCCGGGTACAGTGTGATGATATGTTCTCCTGGATTCTGCTGCTGCTCGTGCTCGCCGCGCTCGTCGTGCTCAGCACGTGGGGGTGGGGCAAGATCTTCGGGCTTGGAGACGTCATGGGCGACGTCGACGAGAAGGTCGACGTGCGGGCTTTCAACCGCGCCGCGCTGGACCGCGGGGAGCTTGACGATCTCCGTTTCGAACTCGTACCCAGGGGATATCGCCCCGAACAGGTCGATGAGGTCATCGCCGATCTACGGGCTCAGCTGGATGAGGCCCACCGCCTCGAGCGCGAAAAGGACTAGGCTAGTGGGAGTAAGGCCCGACTAATCTCGCCGCAGGAGCACTATTCATGGCTGCAATGAAACCCCGCACCGGCAGCGGCCCCATGGAGGCCGTGGTCGAAAACCGCATCATCGTCACCCGTATCCCGGCAGACGGTGGTGGTCGCCTCGTCGTCGAGATGACTCATGAGGAAGCCGCCGAACTCGGTGCACTGCTGACCGAGGCCGCAGGAGATACTTCCGCCTAAAGCGACTACCCTCAAGGTCATGCTCTCGCACGTCATCGACCTTCTCGCCGACCCCGTCGACGGCACCGCGCTGTCCGGGGTCGATGATTACGCCCGCCTAACCTCCGCTTCCGGCCACAGCTACGACGTGGCCAAACAGGGCTACGTCACCCTCGCCGGCGGCGCCGGACTTAAACACCAGGGCGATTCCGCCGAGATGGTCCAGGCGCGCGAGACCTTCTTGTCTCTGGGGCATTTCGCTCCTTTCGTCGAGGCCGTCTCGGCGGCCGCAGCCGACGCTTTGGACGCCGCCGGCGTGCCGGAAGACCACGACCCCGCCATCCTCGAAGTCGGCGCCGGCACCGGCTACTACCTAGCGCACACCCTCGACGTCGTGCAGGAAGCACGCGGGGTCGGGCTGGACATCTCGACGGCGGCGGCGCGTCGCCTGGCCAAAGCCCACCCGCGGCTCGGTGCCGTCGTCGCTGATATCTGGGATGGCCTACCACTTCTCGACGACACCATCGACGTCATCTCCGTCATCTTCGCCCCACGCAACCCCGCCGAATTCGCCCGCGTCCTGCGTGCGGATGGGCAGGTCATCACCCTCACCCCGGCGCCGGGGCATCTCGATGAGCTACGCGAACCCCTCGGCATCATCGGCGTCGAGGCGAACAAACTCGAGCGCATGATCGACCAGGCCGAAGGCCACCTCCGAGTGCTCGGCGAGCCGGAGTCGCTGGAGTTCACGATGACGCTGGATCGCTCCGCGATCGCCGCGCAGGTGGGGATGAGCCCCTCGGCACGCCACATCGAGGACCTATCGGAAAAGCTCGAGCGCTTGCCCGAGACGATGACCGTCACAGCCCGCGCGCACCTGACCCGGCTGGGGAGGGTGTAGGTTCGGGTCTGGTTTCTGGTTCTGGTTCTGGTTTCTGGTTCTGGTTCTGGTTCTGGTTCCTCGCTGGTTGGTGCATGTTGCGTTTGCGCTGGTCGAAAGGAGGGCTATCGAAAGGAGTGTTGGTTTCGACCGCGTGGGACTCCTTTAGGGGTGGGTGATTTCGACCAGCGTTAACGCAACACGGGTGTCTGCAAAGATAGGCGCTTGGTGTTGCTGGGCGGTCCGTCCCATCCGTCACGCGGGCCTCTTCTGTAGCGATCCCGTGGTCTGTTGGCTCTGCCCTGGTATGCGGCGCTAGCGCTAGTCGAAAGCAGGGCTATCGAAAGGAGTGTTGATTTCGACCGCGTGGGACTCCTTTAGGGGAGGGTGATTTCGACCAGCGCTAACGCAACACTGGTGTCTGCAAAGATAGGCGCTTGGTGTTGCTGGGCGGTCCGTCCCATCCGTCACGCCGGTCTCTTCCGTAGCGATCCCGTGGTCTGTTGGCTCTGCCCTGGTATGCGGCGCTAGCGCTAGTCGAAAGCAGGGCTATCGAAAGGAGTGTTGATTTCGACCGCGTGGGACTCCTTTAGGGGAGGGTCATTTCGACCAGCGCCAACACACACGGGAGTCCTCAGAGATATGCGCTTGGTGTTGCCGGCGAGTCGCCCCACCCGTCCCATCTGTCGCGTCGGTCTCTTCCGTAGCGCTCCCGCAGTCCACCAGGTCTGCCCCCGGTATGCAGCGTTAACGCAACACGAGGGGCGAAAGGGATAAGCAGCCAGCTAGTCGCCAACCATTCGCCCCACAGTACACCAAGCCGCCCCAGCCAACCAGAAAACCGACCTACCCCTCGCCGTCGCCGTCGGAAAACAGTCCGTCTTCGTCGGCGAGTTCCTGCAGGTCGGCAAGCAGGTTGGAGTCGGCCGTGTGCGGGGAGTGTTCGTAGGCGCGCTCAATCTTTGCCCCACCGGAGGTGGTGACCTCGAAGGTAGCCTCGCCGCCCACAATGTAGGCCCGTGATGCCAAGGCGGCCTCGCCACCGTCGACGAAGACCTCCACGGTGGAGCCGTCGACGAAGATCGACAGCGACTGCGAATCGCTATCCACGACCGGCGCGGAGGCGGTCTCTTCGTCAGAGTGCAGCGGGTTCATCGTGCGATCGACAATGACCTCGGTGCCGCGGTGTGTCACGCTGAAGGCGATGTTGCCTTCGGTATCGCGCAGGTCAACGTGGACTTCGCCGCCGTGCGGGATCTCGCAGAGTCCGATCCAGGAGCGGGCGCGATGCGAGGTGTGGATGGCGTCGAGGACTCCGGAGCGCGGGGGCTGGAAGATGCGGCCGCCCTGGAGCGACAGCACGCGCGGTAAGGAGAGGACGTTGGCCCAGTCGGATTCGCGGATCGAGAGGTGCTGCGAAGGATCATCGGCCCGCCCGGCGCGGTTGAGGAGGCCGAAGATGACGGCCTCGTCGAAAAGCGGGCCGGACTCCAGCGTGCGCTGGGTGATGTTCGCGGTGCGCGGGCGGGTGAAGTCGTAGCCGTGGTCGATGCGGGTGAAACCGGTGACGACCTCGAAGTTCGCCCCCTCGAGGGTGCCCACGAGGTAGCCGGAGATGTCTTGGCCGTCGTTTTCGATGGTGATGAGCAAGACGTCGTAGATCTCGCCGTCGACCTCGTCGCGCAGCCGCAGGAAACGCGGCGCCACCAGGTGGGTGGTCGATTCCAGCCCGTGGTCACCGGAGAAGGTGAGCGCGCCGGTGACGTGCCAGTCGCGGCCGTCGTCGCTGTGCAGGATGACCGGCTGCGGGTCCTCGGTAGCGCCGGTGACCGCGAGCATGAGCCAGCCGGCGTGCCCGGCGTCGCGGTCGTCGGCGTTCTGCCATCCCGGCACGACGCAGGGGGAGCGGAAGTTGTAGAAACCGTCCCGATCGTCGACGACGGTGCCGGCGCGGGCGACGGAGGCGTCGAGAAGCGAGGGATCGTCGGAGACCTCGCAGGCATCCTCCACCGACTCGATGTGCGCCACCTCCACGGAGGTGCCCTTGTCGGTCACCGAGGTGAAGTAGAGGTCTGCGCCCTGTTGCGTGGCGACGACAGCGCCCGCCCGCACCGCGATCTCCTCGCCCTCGGGCGCGAGCGCGTCGTCGCACTCGCTCCAGTCGAAGGGGCCGTCGTCGCTGACGACATGGCCCCAGCGCGGCGGGGCGTCGAGCTGCGGCTGGAACTGGTAGAAGACGTGCCACGCGTCGCCGTCGCGTAAGACGCCGGCGGGTGCGTTGAGCACGCCGATCTCGGCGGTGACGTGCAGTTCAGGGCGGTACGGGACAGGCATGGTGAAAAAGCTTCTCGACTTTCCGGTGGGGTGCAGGTGCGTGTCTTCGGTCGCGGGAGGCGGGCTAGATCAACGAGCGGTAGATCTCGACCGTCTGCTTGGCGATCTCCTCCCAGGAGAACGTCTCGACGGCCCGCTCACGGCCGGCCGCTCCGAAACGAGCCGCGCGGTCACGGTCCGCCACCATAGCGTTGACTGCCTCGGCGAGGTCTTTTTCGAAGGTGGTGGTGTCGTTCTCGTCGTAATGCACCAGGGTGCCGGTCTCGCCGTCGACGACGACCTCCGGGGTACCCCCGACATCGGAGGCGACCACCGCCGTCGAGCACGCCATCGCCTCGAGGTTCACGATGCCCAGCGGCTCGTAGATGGAGGGGCAGACGAAGACGTCGGCCGCGGTGTATATCTCCTTGATGTGCTCCGGGCCCAGGTGGTCCTGGACCCAGTAGACGCCGTCGCGCGTCTCGCGCAGGTCGGCGACTAGCTGCGCGGTGCGCTCGCCGATCTCCTTGGTATCCGGCGCTCCGGCGCACAGGACCAGCTGGATGTCCGGATCGAAGTCGTGGGCGGCCTTGACCAGGTGCTCGACCCCCTTTTGGCGGGTGATGCGGCCGACGAACGCGGCGATCGGGCGGTCTTTATCTACCCCCAGGCGGGTGAGATAAGAGTCGGGGTTGTCGGCGAAGACCGGCTGCGGGGTCCACAGCGTCGTATCGATGCCATTGAGGACGACGTGGATGCGGGATTCGTCGATACGCGGGTACGCATCCATGATGGCCTCCTTCATGCCGGCGGAGACCGCGATGACGCCGTCGGCGTATTCCATCGCGTTCTTCTCGGACCAGGAGGAGACGTCGTAGCCGCCGCCGAGCTGCTCGCGCTTCCACGGGCGGTGCGGCTCTAACGAGTGGGCGGTGGCGATGTGCGGCACGCCGTGCAGCTTGCCGGCCAAGTGACCGCCGAGGCCGGAGTACCAGGTGTGGGAGTGGACGACGTCGACGTTGTCCGCCGCATGCGCCATCCGCAGACCGCTCGACAGGGTCTTGATCGCGCCGTTGGCCTCCTCCAGCGCCGGGTCGACGCCGTGGGTGAAGACATTCTCTTCGTCGCGGGGCTGGCCCATGCAGTGCACATCGACCTCGACATCGTCGAGACCCCGCATGAAGCGGGTCAGTTCCGTGACGTGCACGCCTGCGCCGCCGTAGACCTCCGGCGGATACTCTCTGGTCATCATTCCGACTCTCATATCTCCGAGCGTAGTGATGCGCTGGTAGTCGTGCAGGTGACCCTGAACGGGCGGGATGCGGGTGGGGAATTCGCACGCATCGCTGCAAAGTGTGACAGGGACGAATAGATTTGGAAGTGTGAAGAATCAGCCGAATGTCCTCAGCATCGTTCTCGCCGGCGGCGAGGGGAAGCGCCTGTTTCCCCTGACCGAAGACCGCGCCAAGCCCGCGGTCCCGTTCGGCGGCACCTACCGTCTCATCGACTTTGTTCTGTCTAACCTCGTCAACGCCGGGTTCTCCAAGATCGCGGTGCTGACGCAGTACAAGTCCCACTCCCTCGACCGGCACATCTCCCAGTCCTGGAACATCTCGGGACCGGTCTCGCAGTACATCGCTTCCGTCCCGGCGCAGCAGCGCCGCGGCAAGCGCTGGTACAACGGCTCGGCCGACGCGATCGTGCAGTCGCTCAACCTCATCTACGACGAGAAGCCCGACTACGTCATTGTCTTCGGCGCCGATCACGTCTACCGCATGGACCCGGCGCAGATGCTGGAGGATCACATCGCCTCCGGCCGCGCCGCCACCGTCGCGGGCATCCGCGTGCCGCGCCGCGAGGCCACGGCCTTCGGCTGCATCCAGTCGGACGAGGACGGCAAGATCACGGAGTTCCTCGAAAAGCCCGCGGACCCGCCCGGCACCCCCGACGATCCGGACCAGACGTTCGCGTCCATGGGTAACTACATCTTCACCACCCAGGCGCTCATCGACGCCCTGTTGCGCGACGAGAAGAACGAAGACTCCAACCACGACATGGGCGGAGACATCATCCCGTACTTCGTGGAGCAGGGGGAGGCCAACGTCTACGACTTCTCCGGCAACGAGGTCCCCGGCGTCACCGACCGGGACCGCGGCTACTGGCGTGACGTCGGCACGATCGACTCCTACTACGAGGCGCACATGGACCTCATCTCGGTCCACCCGGTGTTCAACCTCTACAACATGACCTGGCCGATCCACTCGACCGACGATTCCAACCTGCCGCCCGCCAAGTTCGTCCAGGGCGGTATCGCGCAGGCCTCCATGGTCGCTCCCGGCTCGATCATCTCGGGCGGCACGGTGCGCAACTCGGTGCTCGCCACCGACGTCCACATCGAAGACGGCGCCACCGTCGAAGGCTCCGTGCTCCTGCCAGGCGTGCGCGTGGCCAAGGGCGCGGTGGTACGCCACGCGATCCTGGACAAGAACGTCTATGTCCGCGAAGGCGAGATCATCGGCGTCGACCAGGCCCGCGACGAGTCCCGCTTCAAGGTCTCGCCGGGTGGCGTGGTGGTCGTCGGCAAGGGTGAGGTCGTCTAAGTCTTTAGGCCGTGCGCGTCACCAGCGTCACGCCCGCGCCCAGCGGCAGGCGGGTGGTGATGCAATTCTCGAGGGCGCGGGCCTCCGCATCCGCCTCGCGCGCGCCCCGAGTGTCCGGGTCAGTGCGGGTGGTGTCGGCGACGGTGCCGTCGAGAAGCGAATCCGCCATCACCAGGGTGCCGCCGACCGTGAGTAGCCCCACCGCGGCCTTCAGCGCGGCCGGCATGTCCAACGGCGAGACGTCGAGGTAGACGAGATGGTAGGCGTCGTTGGCAAGTCGGCTTAAGACATCGAGCGGGCGCGAGGGCAGGAAGCGGGCCCGCGAAGGAGAGTACCCGGCGGTGCGGAACAGCGACTTCGCGTGCTGCTGGCGCTCGGCCTCCGAGTCGATGCAGGTCACGTTCTGGCGCTCGCCGAGACCCTCCAGCATGTACAGGCCGACGACGCCGGCGGCTGGGGTGATCGCCACCGCCCCCGAGCTTCCCGACGCCGCGCCGGCAGCCGCCAACGTCGTCACCAATTGGCCGGTGACCTCGTCGGGGATGGTCAGGCCGAATTCCTCAGCGTCCGCGCGGGCGGCGTCGAGCGCCTCGCTCGTCTCGCTGGTCGAGCGGATGTATTGCACCTGTGCGGCTACAGCCGCGTCCGTCGTATCAGTCACGCCCACCAGTCTAGCCACCGCGCGGGGGCACTCACAGAATGTATTTAGGCTATTATCTGGTCTTTTTGCGTAGGGTAGGACAAAATAACAGGTATGACCGTACGCCACGCCGACGATGAGCCGGCCGTCAAGGCCGCAGGAAGCACCGAACCGTTGACCGGTACCGCCGCATTTGATGCGGGCGAGGGGGAGATGCCGTCGTGGTCGTCGCTTGTCGCTGAGCACGCAGACAGTGTTTACCGCCTCGCCTACCGGCTGTCCGGCAACCCGCACGATGCGGAGGATCTCACCCAAGAGACATTCATGCGCGTGTTTCGGTCGTTGAAGAATTACCGGCCCGGCACGTTCGAGAGCTGGCTGCACCGCATCACCACGAACCTGTTTTTGGACATGGTGCGCCACCGCCAGAAGATCCGCATGGAAGCGCTGCCGGAGGACTACGAGCGCGTCCCGGGCACCGACATGACCCCGGAGCAGCAGTACTCGGTCAACCGCTTAGACCCGGCGCTGCAGGACGCACTCGACGAGCTCGGCCCGGAATTCCGCGTGCCCGTGGTGCTGTGTGATGTCGTCGGGATGACGTATGAGGAAATCGCCGACACCCTCGGCGTGAAGATGGGCACCGTGCGCTCCCGCATCCACCGCGGGCGTTCGCAGCTGCGCGCGCACATCGAAAACGCCGCCGAAGGTTGTGACGATACCCGCGCCCTTCTGCGCACCAGGTAGCGCGTGCGCGCCACGGGCATACGCGCATTTCACTACAGTGGGCGGAAACTGAGACCTGCGTACACGTTGGAAAGGGCGGCGATCAGTATGCGCGGACATTTTGGCGAGAAGCCGAAGCGCCGGTCCGTGGTGGACTCCGTGGGTGCGCTCTTAGGTAGCACCGCGTCCCGCGTCAGCGGAGGGTGGAATTTGGGGCGTTTGGGCCGTTTGGGGCGCCGCAAGCGCCTGAAGAGCCGCACCCAGCCCCGTGAATTCAGCTCGATCGAGCACCTAAGCCACGAGGCGGTGGCGGCGTTCGTCGACGACGAACTCAGCGACAACGCCGCCCACCGCGCCCGCGTGCACGTCGTGCAGTGTCCCGAATGCCGACACGAGGTCCATGCCCAACGCCGCGCGGCCCAGATCCTGCAGGGCTCCAACATGTCCGCGCAGGTCCGCGCTCCCCGCGAGCTCCTCAACCGCCTAGCCGGCATCGCCGACGGCCCTGTTGCCGACGGACCCACCGCCGAAGCCACCCCCACCGCCCAGCCGGAGGACGTGATCGACCGCGTCGAGACTTTCGTGCGCACCTTCCGCCGCATGCATGGCCACCGCCCGGCACGCGGCGGACGCGGATAGGCGGCCGGACGCGCACCAGATAAGGTGTATGTGTGTTTGACAATATCCACTGGAGCGAGATCCTGGTCCTGTTGGTGGTCATCCTGATCATCATCGGACCGGAACGGCTCCCGGGGGTCATCAAGGACGTCCGCGCGGCCATCTTCGCCGCGCGCCGCGCCATCGCGAACGCCCGGGCCGAGCTCGACGGCACCCTCGGCGACGACCTCAAAGAATTCCGCGAGCCCCTTTCACAGGCCGCGGAATGGTCGCGCATGGGGCCGCGGCGGGCGATCACGAAGGCGCTTTTCGACGGCGACGAATCCGCCCTCGACGACTTCGACCCCCGCACGCTTCTGTCGGAGGCGGGGATCGACACCACCCGGGAGACGCCGCAGCAGGCTGCCCGGCGGCTGCGCCGGCAGGCGGATGCGCTGGAAAAGCGTTCGGCGGCGGGGCGTTCTGGTTCTGGGCGTTCTGGCCAGGCTTCTGCTCCGGAGCAGCGCCGTCAGCAGCCGACCCGCAATCCTCAAGGCCCGCCACCGGCACCGAAAAACCCATCGCAGTCTAAGGGGAATTACGAAACTGGTGGCGGATTCTCGTGGGAGGACATCACCTAGAGGCAGCCTGCCGCTGTCCGTTGGTAAAAGCCGAACCTAGCGTGTGACCCCGAGCCCCAGCGGCTTGCCGGCGATGGAGGTGCGGCGCACGGCGAGCTTGTCGGCGATTCCGGCCAGTGCCTGCGCGGACGGGGAGTCCGGCTGGGAGCCGACGACGGGGTGGCCGTCGTCGCCATGTTGGCGCAGCGCCGGATCGAGGGGGATCTGGCCGAGGAGGGGGACGTCGGCACCTGTGAGCACACTGAGGCGCTCGGCGACCGTCTCGCCGCCGCCGGAGCCGAAGATGTCCATGGTGGTGCCGTCGGGAAGAGCCATCGCGGACATGTTCTCCACCACGCCCGCGATACGCTGCCGGGTCTGCTGGGAGATGGAGCCGGCACGCTCGGCGACCTCGGCGGCCGCGGCCTGCGGGGTGGTGACGATGAGCAGCTCCGCGTTCGGCACCAACTGGGCGACGGACAGCGCGACGTCGCCGGTTCCCGGGGGCAGGTCCATCAGCAGGATGTCGAGATCACCCCAGAAGACATCCCCCAAGAACTGCTGGATCGCGCGGTGCAGCATCGGCCCCCGCCAGACGACGGGCGCGTTGCCCTCGACGAACTGCGCAATAGAGATGTTCTTAATGCCGTGGGAGATGGGCGGGAGGATCATGTCGTCGACAACCGTCGGCGGCTGCACGGAGCCGAGCATGCCCGGGATGGAGTGGCCGTAGATGTCGGCGTCCAAGACCCCGACCTGCAGGCCCTTGTTCGCGAGGGCGAGCGCCAGGTTCACGGTCACCGAGGACTTGCCGACACCCCCTTTACCCGACGCCACCGCGTAGACGCGGGTGGTCGAGCCGGGCTGGGCGAAGGGGATCACCGGGTCCTGGGCGTCGCCGCGCAGCTTGCGGCGCAACTCCTTGCGCTGCTCGTCGCTCATGACGTCCAGGGTGACGGTGACGTCACCGACGCCGTCGATGTCCTCGAGGGCGGCCCGGGTGTTGTTCTCGATGGTGTTTTTCATCGGGCAGCCGGCGATGGTCAAATAGAGCTCGACGGCGACGTCGTTGCCGTTGACCTCGACGGATTTGACCATGTCGAGTTTGGTGATCGGCTTACCGATCTCCGGGTCCTCCACGCGAGACAGAGCGGTGTTCACGGTTGATTCGTTGACAGTCATGATGGCTTTTGAGTCTATCGCTTCGCCTGCTTATCGGAAAGATCGCCCTGGATGGGCTCGTGCAGATCCTCGGGTGCCTGGTAGTCGTCGGCGGTGGCGTCGTCAAGTTTTGCCTCGATGCGTCCCATGAGGCTGCGCATGTCGTCGAGTTCCCGACGCAGGTAGTCACGGGTGACGGTATCACCCAGGTTCAGGCGCACCCTGGCGAGCTCGCGGGCGAGGAACTCGGTGTCGGCTTTGGTGAGCTCGTCACGACGACGATCCGCCGCCAGCGTGACCTTGTCGCGGTCCTCCTGGCGGTTCTGCGCGAGCAGGATGAGCGGGGCGGCGTAGGCGGCCTGCGTGGAAAACGCCAGGTTGAGCAGGATGAAGGGGTAGGGGTCCCAGTTCCACCAGAACCCGCCGAGGTTCAGCGCGATCCACACGACCACGACCACCGTCTGCCACATGAGGTAGCGGCCGGTGCCGAAGAACCGGGCGACGGTCTCGGCGGCCTCGCCGATGGACTCGTCGTCGATGCGGAACAGCCTGCGGCGCCGCGTGCCGACGGGCGTGGTCAGATCACTCCGGGTGGGCTCAGCCATGATTCACCTTTCTCGTGTCATCGGGACGTACGCCTTCTTCGCGCCAGTTTTCGGGCAGCAGGTGGTCGATGAGGTCGTCGACGGCGACGGCGCCGAGCAGGTGGCCGTCCTCGTCGAGAACCGGCCCGCACACCAGGTTGTAGGCCGCGAAGTAGCGGCCTGCGGTCTCCTGGTGATCGTCCGCGTACAGCGGCGGGAAGTCCGGGTCGAGAATGCCGCCGATCAGCGTCGAGGGCGGCTCGCGCAACAGCCGCTGTAGGTGCACGCAACCGAGGTAGCGCCCCGTCGGGGTGGCCGTCGGCGGGCGCACGACGAAGATGAGGGAGGATAACGACGTCGGCAGGTCCTCGTCCCGGGCGAGCGCCAGCGCCTCCGCCACCGTGGTCTGCGGGGTCAAGGTGAGAGGCTCCGGGGTCATGAGGGCACCGACGGTGTCGTCGGCGAAGCTCATCAGGCGGCGCACCGGGGCGGATTCCTCCGGATCCATGAGTTCGAGGAGGACCTCGGCCTTGTCGTGTTCGAGTTCCTGGAGCACGTCGGCGGCATCGTCTGGGTCCATCTCCTCCAGCACGTCCGCGGCACGCTCGATGTCCAGGGTGCCGAGGATCTGGGCCTGGCCGTCGTCGGGAAGCTCGGCGAGGATGTCGGCGAGCCTTTCGTCGTCGAGCTCGCGGGCGATCTGGCCGCGGCGGGTGGGGGAGAGGTCGTTGATGAAGTTCGCGATGTCGGTGGGATGCATGTCGTCGAACTCCGCGATGGTCTGCGCCAGCGGGGTGGCCTCGCCCGCGCCGGAGACCGACAGGCCCTCGACCCGCTCGAAGTCGACGGTGCGCAGGCGCGGCGAGCGGCCGAACTTCGGGCGCTCGGCGAAGACCGCGATGCGCGAGATGGCCCAGTCGCGGGTGCGGGTGCGCTCGAGCTCGACGTCGGCGATCTCGACGGCGCGGCCGTGCAGGTCGGCGACGTCGGGGTCGTCGGTATGCACCTTGGAGCCGACGATATCCCCCATCACCGTGACCTCCGTGGTGCGCGGCATAAACGTGCGCATGGACACCGATCCCGTCGACAAGGTTACGTCACCCGGCTCGATGGCGGCGATGCGCAGCATGGGCACGAAGATGCGGCGTTTGTTCGCCAGCTCGACGACCAGGCCCAACGCGCGGGAGGCGGAGTGGGAACGGATGATGACGACGACGTCACGCACCCGCCCGATCACCGCGAAGTCAGGGCCGCGGACCTGCAGGCCGACCAGTCGTCCGGCATAAACCCGGCTAACAGCACTCATGGTTGGCCAGTCTAAACGCCGGGGCTTAAACCAACCGAACGCAGCGAAAAGCGGGGTTACGCGGGGTTACGGAAAAGTTGGAATAAATGGTGCCACGTTTGTGTTGTGTAGGCTGAAACCCCAAGACACACGTACCCGGAAAGGATTCTGCCCGCATATGGCCGTAAACAACCGTCGTCCGAACCGCTCTCGTCCCACCGGCTGGCCGGTCGGCAGCTTCACCACGTATGAGAAGGCGCAGGCAGCCGTCGATACGCTGTCCGACAACGAGTTTCCCGTCGAGCACCTGTCCATCGTCGGCGTCGACCTCATCCAGGTGGAAAACGTCCTGGGTCGGCTGACCTGGCCGAAGGTCCTGCTCTGCGGCGCGGCCTCGGGTGCATGGATCGGTCTGTTCATCGGCCTGCTGCTCAGCATCTTCAGCCCGGCACTACTCGGTCCGATCCTGTGGGGCGTGATCATGGGTGCGATCTTCGGTGTCGTCATGGCGGCCGTCTCCTACGGTGTGACCGGCGGCCGGCGTGACTTTACCTCGCAGACCTCGATCGTCGCCGGCCGTTACGACGTCCTGTGCTCCGAGCAGTACGCCACCCGCGCCCGCGACATGATCGCCGATATGGGACTGGCGGACCAGCCGCGCCGCCAGCACCCGGAGGAGATGGGATTCGCCGGGCCGACGCCCACCGAGAACCAGGCTCGTCTGGAAGACCGCGCGGACGAGCGCTCCGAGAAGGATGAAGATCTCGATCGCTAAGACGTCGATAGTAGACTGACTCCGCCAGGGCACCGACCGGCAAGGAGTTGAATCGTGAAGCACACGCCCCGCACGCGCCGCCCGCGTTCGGCCGTCCGCCTGCTCGCCGGGCTGGCGCTGATTGCCACCACACTGACGGGCTGCGCGGCTGCGGAACCCGGCCGGGAACCTGCCCACGCGAGCGGGCGGCCCGTGGTCATCGCGGTGTCTGATACTTCCGACAAACAACAGATCATGGCGGAAATCTACCTTCGCGCGCTCGCCCGCGAGAGCCGGGACGCGGAGGTCACGGTCGTTGACGAGGGCGACCACGAGAACCAGATAGAATCTGTCGCTTCCCGAACGAGCGACTTCATCATCGGCTGCACCGGCGATCTTTTGCACCAGGCCGACCCTTCCCGCGCACGCGACCTCGTCGCCGAGGTCGAATCCGCCGACACCGACACCCACGCCCACGATCCCACGGTCGCCATCGAGACCTTCGAGTCCTTCCGCCGCTCACTGCCCGGCGGGGTGACCGCCACCGACCAGTCCGGCGCCGAGGCGTGCGAAGACTCCCCGGTGCACGGAAAGCTGCCGCAGCAGGTCGTGCCGGTGTTCCACTCCTCCCTCTTCGACCGCGAGGAGCTCGAGGCCCTCGACTACTACACGAAACTCGTGACCACCCAGGACCTCGACGAGATGGCCGAAAAGATCGACGACGGCGCCACGATCCCAGAAGTCGTCACCGACTGGGTCGGCGTGGCGGACACCGACTCCGGCGAACTCGGCGATTCCGACTCCGACGACGGCGGCGGCTTTAGCGGGGTGAACGGTTAGCTGCGTTGGGGTGCGGGGCGGTGGGGTGCTTGGAGGGCACGGATGCTTGGAGGGCGCGGGTGCTTGGAGGGGCGCGAAGTCGAATTCACCCTCACGAAAGGACCCCGTAAACGGTGCTCCTTTCGACTTCGTGGGACTCGTTTCTGTCGGGGTGATTTCGACCAGCGCAAGCGCGGCATGGGGGTTCGGAGGGGCAGGCGGTTAGTGTCGTCGCTCGGTGGTCCCATCCGTCTCACTGGTCTCTCCCGTGAGGCTCTCACCGTCTACCCGGACCGACCCGCCATGCAGCGCTATCGCTGGTCGAAGGGAGGTGTATCGAAAGGGCTCTTCCTTTCGACCTCGCGGGACTCGTTTAGTAGAGGCTCCTTTCGACCAGCGCAAGCGCAACATGAAAGCGCAGAGCGGCAGGTGCCCAGTATCGCCATTCGGTGGCCCCATCCGCCTCATCAGCCCCTTCCGTGAAGCCTCTCGCCTTCTGCCGGGCCGGCCTCGGAATACAGCGCAACCGAACTATGCACGTTTGTCCAAGGAACAGCGCAAAACCGAACCACAAGCGCACGCAAAAACGCCCCGCCGAGGCACCAACCTTAAGATCAGCACCTCAACGGGGCGTCAGCACCCGGAAGCACCCGGAAGCACCCATAAGCCCCGGAAACCCCGGAAACTTTAGTCCTCGAACGCCTCCTCAAGCAGAGCCTTCTGCTCGAGCTGGTGCACCTTCGCGATACCGGTCGCAGTCGAGGACTGCGGGCGGCGGGAGACCCGCTTCATCGCCGGCATGTCCGGGATGAGGTTCGGCAGGTGCTCGTTGAGGAACGGCCACGGGCCCTGGTTGGCCGGCTCGTCCTGGACGAAGCGGACTTCCGCGTAGTTCGGGAAGGCATCGAGGGCGTCCTTGATCCGGTTGAACGGGATCGGGTGGATCATCTCGATGCGCACGATGGCGACGTCCTCGCGGCCGAGCTCCTCACGCTTCTTCTCCAGCTCCCAGTAGATCTTGCCGGAGCAGAGCAGGACGGTCTTGACCTTGTCGGTGTCGCCGACCTTGTTGCCGTCGAGGTCCACCAGGCGCGGGTCGTTGATCACCGAGTGGAACTTCTTCACGTCGGTGAACTCTTCGGCGGTGGAGGTGGCGGCCTTGTTACGCAGCATCGACTTCGGGGTGAAGACGATCAGCGGGCGGCGCATCGAACCCAGTGCGTGGCGACGCAGCAGGTGGAAGTAGTTCGCCGGGACCGTCGGCTGGGTCACGGTGTAGGAACCCTCCGCGGCGAGCTGCAGGAAGCGCTCGATACGTGCCGACGAGTGATCCGGGCCCTGCCCCTCGTAGCCGTGCGGCAGCAGCATGATCAGGTTCGACAGCTGGCCCCACTTGGCCTCACCGGAGGAGATGTACTGGTCGATGATGGTCTGGCCACCGTTGACGAAGTCGCCGAACTGAGCCTCCCAGGCGGTGACGGCGTCGACGTTGCCGACGGAGTAGCCGTACTCGAAGCCGAGGCCCGCGTACTCGGTGAGCGCCGAGTTGTAGATCATGAACTTACCGCCGTTGCCGGTGGCAGCGGCTGCCTCGTTCAGCGGGTTGTACTCGGCACCGGTCTCGGCGTCGAAGGCGACGCCGTGGCGCTGGGTGAAGGTACCGCGGCGGGAGTCCTCACCGGAGAGGCGCACGGTCTTGCCCTCGGCCGCGAGGGTGCCGAAGGCCAGCAGCTCGGCCCAGGCCCAGTCGATGCCGCCCTCGTCGATGGACTGGCGACGCTTCTTCGCGATCGGCTTGACGCGCTTGTGGTAGGTGAAGCCCTCGGGCGGGTTGGCGTAGGCGTCGCCGATTGCCTTTAGCGACTCCAGCGACACGGAGGTGTCCAGGCCGCGGGTGAGCTCCTGGGAGCTGGTGATGCCGGTCTGCTCCTGCGGGCCGGCGTTCTCGGATTCCTTGACCTCGGTGAAGACGGACTCCATCTGGTCGGAGAAGTCGCGTGCTGCTGCCTCGGCCTCTTCCTCGGAGATGTCGTGGCGTCCGGAGAGCTCCTGGGTGTACTTCTCGCGGACGGTGGAGCGATCGTTGATGCGCTCGTACATCTCCGGCTGGGTCATGGTCGGGTCATCGGCCTCGTTGTGGCCGCGGCGACGGTAGGTGATCAGGTCGATGAAGACGTCCTTGCCGAAGCGGCGGCGGTACTCGGTCGCGAGCTGCGCGACCCACACGACGGCCTCCGGGTCGTCGCCGTTGACGTGGAAGACCGGGGAATCGAAGCCCTTGGCCAGGTCGGTGGCGTAGTAGGTGGAGCGCGAAGAATCCGGGGTGGTGGTGAAGCCGATCTGGTTGTTCACCACGATGTGGACGGAACCGCCGACCTTGAAGCCACGCAGCTGGGACAGGTTGATGGTCTCCTGGACCACGCCGAGTCCGGCGAAGGAGGCATCGCCGTGGAGCATGAGGGGCATGACGGTGTAGCCGTCGTCACCCTTGTCCAGCAGGTCCTGCTTGGCGCGGGAGATACCCACCATGACCGGGTTGACGGCCTCGAGGTGCGAGGGGTTGGCGGTCAGCGAGACCTTGATCTCGCCATCGCCGAACATCTGGATGTGCTCGCCCTCGGCGCCGAGGTGGTACTTCACGTCGCCGGAGCCGCCGTCCTGGCCACCGGTCATGCGGCCCTCGAACTCCTCGAAAATATCGGACAGAGGCTTGCCGACGATGTTGAACAGCACGTTGAGGCGACCGCGGTGCGGCATGCCGATGACGACTTCGTCGAGACCCTGGCCGGCGGCGGTGTCAATGACGGCGTCCATCATCGGGATGAGGGCCTCGGCGCCCTCCAGCGAGAAGCGCTTCTGGCCGACGTATTTGGTCTGCAGGAAGTTCTCGAAGGCCTCGGCGGCGTTGAGCTTCTGCAGGATGTACTTCTGCTCGGCGTTGGTCGGCTTCGGCATGCCGGCCTCGAGGCGGTCCTGCAGCCACTCGCGCTCGTCGCGGTCGAGGATGTGGGTGTATTCGGAGCCCACCTTCAGCGTGTAGGCCTCGCGCAGGGTCTGCATGACCTCGCGCAGGGTCATCGTCTCACGCCCGGCGAAGCCGCCGACGTTGAAGGTGCGGTCCAGATCCCACAGCGTCAGACCGTGGGTGGCCGGATCCAGGTCGCGGTGATCCGGGATCGGCAGACCCGGCTGCTGCCAGCCGAGCGGGTTGGTATCCGCGATGAGGTGGCCGCGGGAGCGGTAGGCCTCGATCAGCTGCATGACGCGGGTGTTCTTGTCGATGCCGGTGTTCGGCAGGTCCTGCGCCCAGCGGATCGGGGCGTAGGGCACGCCCATGCACTCGAAGAGGTGGTCCCAGAACTTGTCGTCGACAAGCAGCTGGGAGATGGTGCGCAAAAACTCACCGGTCTCCGCGCCCTGGATGATGCGGTGATCGTAGGTGGAGGTCAAAGTCAGCAGGCGGCCCACACCCATATCGGCGAGGCGATCCGGCGCGGTGCCAGCGAACTCGGCGGGGTAGTCCATGGAGCCGACGCCGATGATGGCGCCCTGGCCCTTCGTCAGACGGGGGATGGAGTGGCGGGTGCCGATGCCGCCCGGGTTGGTCAGGGAGATGGTCACCCCCTGGTAGTCCTCCAGCTTCAACTTGCCCGCCTGAGCACGGGAGACGATATCGTCGTAACCCTCGACGAACTCCGAGAAGTCCATCTTCTCGCATTCCTTGATGGCGGCGACGACGAGGGCGCGGGTGCCGTCCTTCTGCTCTAAGTCAATGGCCAGACCCAGGTTGATGTGCTCCGGGGTGATGGCGTACGGGCGCTCTTTCTCGCCGAGCTCGTAGCGCAGGTTCAGGCTCGGGTGGTTCATCACGGCGCGCACGACGGCGTAGCCGATGATGTGGGTAAACGAGATCTTGCCGCCGCGGGTGCGCTTGAGATGATCGTTGATCATCTGGCGGTTTTCCCACATAACCTTCACCGGCATGTCGCGCACGGTGGTCGCGGTGGGAATCTCGAGGGATTCCTCCATGTTCTTAGCGATGGCCTTGAACATGCCCTTCAGCTGCTTCTCGCCTGCCTCTGGGGCGTCCTTCGCCTTAGCCATCGGCGACTGCGGGGCCTTCTTCGCCGGCTTCTCCTTCTTGGCGGCCTTCTCTTCGGTGGTGGCCTTGACCTCGTTACCGGGGGTGACGGTCTTCGGCTTCTTCGGGGCCTTCGCGGTAGCGCCGGCCTTCACGCCCTTCTCACCAGCCTGGGTGTCATTGCCCTGAGAGGAATCGGACGATGCGGAGTGCTGGGAGGCCGAAGAGGTAGTAGTGTCCTTCTTCGCTGCCGCGGAGCGCGGCTCCCCATGCTTCTCGAACAGCTCGCGCCACTCCGAACTGACCGAGTCCGGATCCTTCTTGAACTGCTGGTACATATCGTCGACCAGCCACTGGTTCTGGCCGAACGTGCTAGCGCTGCTCACAGTAGAGGCACTCCTCATTACATCGTTGACAATTGTGGGATTCGTGATGTTCAACCCTAGCCTAACGGGCGCTGGACACACGTGGATAAGTCAGGCCAGGGGCTTAAAGAATCCCTTCGCGCCCATTCCGGTCACCATCCTACGGTTGAAACCGCGACCTAAGCCATAGTCCACCCCGAATTCATGGAAGGAGTCGCTACTTCTTGTCGGCCTCCATGGCATCCAAGGCGAGGCGGTCGAGATCGGTGGCTTCGTCGTCGATATCCGTGTCCTTCTTCCGCCCCGGCAGGATGCGTTTCGCCCACCCGAAGCGCGAAGAGCGCTTCCTCTTCTCGGCAGGCTTCGGGGCAGGGGTGGAAAACTCCGCCGGCGGGGCGCCCAAGGACTCGCCGACGTTCGCAATGATGCGGCGCGCTAATCGACGGTTGAGCACCACACCCGCCACAGCTCCCACCCCCATGGGCATGATCTTTCCGATCCAGCCACGCATCAGCTTGCGGGTGAAACGCTTCAGCACCAACCGCACCAGCCGGTTGTTCAGCGGCTGCAGGCGCGGGCCCGACATGCGTCCCACCGCGGTGACCGCCGAAAACACCCCGGTTTTCGGGTTGCGCTCCAGATCGCCGACGACGGCCTCGACTAGTTGGTTGCCCTGCCCGCCGAGCAGCGCCAGTAGCACGAGCGTGCGGCGCCGCTCGGGGTCGTCGATATCGACGCCGCGCAGCCGCGCGCTCGCGATAGTGAAGAAGGCGGCGGCATCCAGAAAGATCAACGACTCGCCGGCGATGGCGGCGGTGCCCGTCATCAGCCCCACGCCCGGGATCGCGGCTGCCGCGCCCGCACCGCCGCCCGAACCAGACGCCAGCCGCAGGAAGTGCTTATCGAGCATCTCCTGGACCTCCGCCGGAGACGCCTCCGGGTTCCTGCGGCGCATGGCCCGCAGATAAGGATCGATCGCGGAGGTCTGCATGCGCACGGCGCGATTGAGCGCAGAGATCAAGATCTTGCCGGCACGGCCGACCGACTCCTCGATGTCAGCAGTCTCGGTGGTCAGGTCTTTAAGCTCGGTGTCTACGTCCTTGCGCGTGGTCATGGCGATCAAGTCTAAACATAAAGAACTCAGCAGGAATCCAGCCGGCGACCTTAAAATCGCGGGCATGAACACGTGGGCGGGTACGCGGCGCAACCCAGAGGTGGTCACCACCACCGCCGGCGCCGTGCGCGGTCTCATCGATACCGATGCCGGGATCTGCACGTGGCGCGGCGTCTACTACGGTGCGGATACCTCCGGGCGTCGCCGATTTCGCGCGCCCACCCCCGCGCGCCCCTGGCAGGGGGTGCGCCCGGCCGCCGACTTCGGCCCGCCGGCACCGCAGCCGACGAACTCCTGGAGCGATAAGCCCGAAGGCGACGAAGACTGCCTCCACCTCGACATCGTGCGGCCCAACACCGATGAACAGCTGCCCGTCGTCGTCTACTTCCACGGCGGCACCTTCCTCGTCGGGTCGTCTTTCGAGCCGGTGCTACAGGGCTGGAACCTGGCCACGGGCCTCGATGCCGTGTACGTCTCGGTGAACTTCCGGCTCGGGGTGCTGGGCTATCTGGATATGCGCAGCTTGACGGAGGGCGACGATGTCGTCGCCACCCCCGCGCTGCACGACCAGGTGCTCGCGCTGCGGTGGGTGCAGGACAACATCGCCGAGTTCGGCGGGGATCCGAAAAATGTCACCATCATGGGCGAATCCGCCGGCGGCGCCAGCGTGTTATCGCTCATGGCGGTCGCTAGCGCCCATGACCTCTTCCACCGGGTGATCGCGCAGTCGCCGCCGATTGCGCAGATCCATTCGCGGGCGCAGTCGATCATGTGGACGCGCCGGTTGGTGGAGAAGATGGGGTTGGGGCGGTCCACGGGCGTCGATAAGCTCCGCGAGGTCGAGGCCGGCGATTTGGTGCGCGCCGGGCAGGCGATGCTCGGGGTGGGCAAGGAGCTTTTGCATTTGAACCCCTGCTTCGCGCCGACGGTCGACGGGATTTTGCTGACGAGGCATCCTCTGGCGGTATTTGCCGACGGCGAGCAGGCGCGGGTTCCGCTGATCATCGGCACGAACGCGGACGAGGCGAGCTTCGGCAAGTTCATGTACCAGCGCTCCTCGCGCAGGTACCGGGCGGCGCGGCGGCTTCTCGACGTCTACGACCCCGAATTCACCGAGACCATCCTCGAGTCCTACCACGGCGCCACCCGCCGCGAGTGCTTCGCCGAGCTCCTCGCCGACGTCATGTTCTGGGCGCCGGCCGTTCGTGTTGCCGACCAGCACTCCGAGGTGGCGCCGACCTGGATGTATCGCATGGACTACGCCCCGCGGGCGCTGCGGTGGCTCGGGCTCGGCGCGATGCACACGCTCGATCTCTCGGTAGTGTTCAACGACCTGCGCTCCTCGCGCGCCGGGGCGATTTCCCGGCTGAGCAAGGACGATGGTTTTCGGGAGGTGGCCGCCGAGATGCAGGCGCAGTGGCGAAGCTTCATCCATCACGGCACGGCGCTTTCAAGCTGGCCGCGGTATCGCCGCGCGGAGCACGCGGTGCGGGTATTCGACGCCGAATCCAGCGTGGAAAACGCGCCGAAGGAGAAGCAGCGTCAGGCGTGGGAGAGCTTCCAAATGACGGATTGGGGCATCGGGCGTCCCGATCTTTTGGCGGAGTTGGGGCTCGATTCGGTGACGCCGGCCGCGGTGGAGAATTCGGCCCTAGCAGGGGGCTGGAGTCAGGACTAGGCTAGGTGAGCGATCGCCTCGGTAGCGGTCGTCGACAGGTCCAGCAAGCGGAACGGCCCCAGGAAGGACGCCTGACCACCATGAGCTTCTTCGAAGATATTGCTAGCGCACTCGATGCCGAGGGGATCGAGTCCCGGGTGCATGACGATGTCATGTTTGTCCCCATCACCCCCGAGATCGAGATCCAGTTCGTCGAGATCGATCCGCACCTGCCAGCGGCCAACGTCTATATCGCCGACGCTGCCGTCTCGGAAGATGATGACGGCTTCCAGTCCGCACTCGTCTCGGTCGTGTTCTCCGTGGAGGATGCGGTCGCCCGCGTCGGCGAGCACGTCGCGACCAACCAGGTGGTCACCCTGCTGCGCGATCTTCTGCAGGGCACCGACGAGCGCATCAGCGATCTGTCGTTCTACCCGGACGATATCGACCCGACGCTCGTGCGCGCCGATGTCGGCCAGAGCGCCGAGATTCACGTAGGCGTGAGCGTTCAGGAACACTCCGTGGTGGCCCACGTGAAGTTCGTGGTCACCTCCCACGAGATGGACGAGTGGTTGGACGAGGCCATCGATGAGGTGTGGGGGCCGGAGGTCCCGGCCGCTCTCTCGGAGGAAGACCGCGCACGCCTGTTTAACAACCTGCAGTCGGATCTCTCCGAAGAGGTCCTCGTGCTGGGTGATTTCGAGGACTTCGACAAGCTTTTCGACGTTCTGTCCCTCGCCTCCGACCAAGCCGAGGAGTGGGAGAGCCAGCTCGATCCCCTCGACTTCCCCGATTTCGGCGACGTCGATCCCCTCGACTTCTTCGACGAAGATGCCATCAACTTCGACGACATCGACACGGACAACTAGGCCGCGTCGCTGAACCCGGCGAACAAGGAGCTGGGGGAGGGCACGGGCTGGTAGTGCGCGTCGGCCAGCCAGACGAAGGTGAGGGTGTGGCCGTCGCCCAGCTCGTGGACACATTCGATGTGCAGCTCGCCGACGAGTGCGCGTAGCCAGGCCTCGCTCAGAGTCGGATCGACCCGGCCGCCGGCGGGATCGGTGATGCGTATCGCGATGACGTAGGCCGGTTCGCTGCGCCCGCCGTAGCCGAGTGCGCGGGCTCGGGCGCGGGGCCCGACCCGGTGGCGGGTGACCGACGCGCTCAGTTCCGGATAGCCGGAGACCGCCGGCAGGCCCAGCGTGATTGGCCGCCAGGCGGCGCTGGTGCGTGCCAGTGAGCGGGGATGGCGCAGCATGGTGTACAGGGTGCCCAGCACATCGTGGTGCCGCTGGGCTATGCGATCGGCCAGCTGGCCGGGGTTGAGGTTGGATCGGGTGCGGTGGGCGGTGGTGCGTGCGTGGTTGATCTTGTGCATGTCTCGCACGCTAATAAACACCCCGGACAGGACCGCCTGAGGGCTCGAACATAGATTCGAAAAACCGGGGCGGGCCGGCCAGTTTGCCTAAGGGGCTAGGCTAAGTAGTCGCCATGTCATCTTCCGCTTCTTCCCCTCGCCGTGGGCGTACGCCGCTGCCCACGGAGATCTGGGTCCTCGTCGCGGCGGCGTTCATCATCGCTTTAGGCTACGGGCTGATCGCCCCGTTGCTGCCGCAGTTCGTCGTCAGTTTCGATGTCTCCATGGCGGCCGCCGGCCTCGTCGTTTCCGTCTTCTCCGGCGCCCGGCTGGTCTTTGCCCCGGTCTCTGGCTCGCTGGTGGATAGGCTCGGCTCCCGCAAGGTCTATCTGACCGGCCTTATGACCGTCGCCGTGAGCACGGGGCTGATCTCCGTGGTCTCGGAGTACTGGCAGATCGTCGCCCTCCGGGCGCTGGCGGGCATCGGCTCGACGATGTTCACCGTCTCGGCGATGGGGCTCATCGTGAAGATCTCCCCGCCGGATTCCCGCGGCCGCGCCTCCGCGGTCTATGGCTCGGCGTTTTTGATCGGCAACGTCATCGGTCCGGTCGCCGGCGCCGCGATGAGCTTTCTGGGTTATCGCTGGCCGTTCGTCATCTACGGCATCGGGGTGGCGTTGGCCGCGTTCGTCGTGTGGTGGCGCATGCCCACGCATACGGACGCCGCCGACGATCCCCGCAAGACCTCGGCCCAGCCACCGATGCCGCTGGCGGAAGCGCTGCGCGATCAGGCCTATCGCGCCGCTTTGAGCTCGAATATCGCGCACGGCTGGATCAACATGGGCATCCGCGTCTCGGTGCTGCCGCTGTTCGCCGCGGCCGTGTTCGCCAACGGCGGTGCGATTGCCGGCTTCGCCTTGGCCGCCTACGCGCTGGGTAACGCGGTGGTGCTGCAGTTCTCCGGGCGCCTGGCAGATACCTATGGCCGCAAGCCGCTGATCATCATCGGTCTGATCGGCAGTGCGGTGCTCATGGCGCTGCTCGGCTTCGCGGATACCGCGCCACTGCTGTTGGGCGTCTCTGTCCTTTCCGGCATGGCCGCCGGCCTGCTCAACCCCGCGCAGCAGGCGGTGCTCGCCGATGTCATCGGCAACCACCGTTCCGGCGGCAAGGTGCTATCGACCTACCAGATGGCGATGGATCTCGGCCAGATCATCGGCCCCGTGCTCGTCGGCATGCTCGCTGATGTTTATGGCTTCCGCGTTGCCTTCGCGTCTTCCGCGGTGATCGCGGTCGTCGCCGTCGCCATGTGGTCCGTCAGCCGCGAGACCTTAGGCACCCGCTGCCCCGCCCCGACGTGGATCAAGAGGATCACACCCCGTGGCCGCCGACGCACATAACGCCGAGTCGCACGGGGAGTTGCGCGCGGCCTACCTCGCGCTCGTCGCCATGTGTATCGGGATGTTTCTGACCCTTATGGATCCCGCGCTCGTCGCGGTCGCGCTCCCCGAAATCCAGGCCGAGTTCGACGCCAGCGTCAACCAGATCTTCTGGGTCCCCGCGGTATTCCTGCTGGCCTTCGCGGTGCCGATGCTCATCACCGGCCGCCTCGGCGACCGCTTCGGCCACCGCCGGATCTATTTGCTCGGCATGGTCGGTTTCATCGCCGGCGCCTTCGGCACGGCACTCGCGACGACGATCGAGTTCGTTATCGCCATGCGCGCCCTCCAGGGCCTGGGGGCGAGCCTTCTCAACCCGCAACCCCTGTCCATCATCAACCGGATCTTCCCGCGTTCTTCGCGGGGACAGGCCGTCGGCATCTGGGCGGCGGTGGCCAGCTCCGCCAGCCTGTTCGGCCCGGTGATCGGCGGCGTGATCGTCGGGCTTTTCGACTGGCGCTTCGCCTACGCCCTCTACCTCCCCGCGGGCCTTCTCGCCCTCATACTCGTGACCCTCTTCGTGCCTCGGCTGCCTAGATCCGCCCCGCCGATCGCGATCGGCTCTGCGCTCTTGTCGCTCATCGCCCTGTTCGGCATCGTCTTCGGCCTGCAGCAGGGCCCGGAGCTCAGCTGGAGCCCGCTGATCTGGGCCTCGCTGGGCATCGGCATCGCGGCCTTCGGCTGGTTTATCCGGGAGCAGGCCCGACTCGGCGAGCGTGCGCTCATGCCGCTGCGGCTTTTCCGCAACCGCAACTTCCGGCTCGCCACCATCGCCGTGTTCGCCCTGGGCTTCGTCAATTACTCCTTCCAGCTGCCGTTGATGCTCTTTCTCCAGACGGTCGCAGGCATCGCCCCGCAGCACGCCGCGCTCATCGTCGTGCCGATGGGCATCATCTCGGTGATCCTCTCCCCGGTGGCCGGACGGCTCACCGACCGCATCCGCCCCGGGATCCTCTCGCCGATCGGCTTCGGGTGCATGGCCGCCGCCTTCGTGTTCTTCGTGGTACTGATGCTTATCGACGCCTCCATCCCCTGGTTCATCCTTCCGGTCTCTTTGCTCGGTGCGGCGCTCGGGCTGGCGTGGACACCGAACTCGGTGATCGCGCTGCGCGGGCTGGGTAAAGAGATCGTCGGCGCCGGCTCCGGCGTCTACGTCACCTCCCGGCAGGTCGGCGCCGTGGTGGGGGTGGCCGCGCTCGGAGCGACGATGCAGACGATCACGCCGGCGTCCTATGGCGCAGCGGCGGCGATGGCAGTGCCCCTCATCGTCGTGGTCATGGGCGCCGTCGCGGTCTGCCTTTTTGTCGACGATCGCCGTGCCTAGACGAATAGCGAATCAGCCATGCGTAGCGTACTGTTGCCAGGGCAATGAGCATTACCGATGAAAACGCCTCCGGCGGCGTCAACGAGCCGGATAACTACACTACGTCGGAATCTCAGGACAACTCGCAGGGTGACGCAGCTCAGGCTGCCAACGACACCAGGGATGCGAACGCTTCTGAGTCCACCGGCTCCGCACAGGCAGAAAACGCCGACGCGGACAACGACAACCAGGGCGCCAACGCAGAATCCTCGGCCGACGAGGCCGCTGCCGAAGACAACGCCACCACCAACGGATTTGCTGGACTCGGCCTTTCGGACAAGGTCCTTGACGCCGTGAAGCGCGTGGGCTTTGAAAACCCTTCGCCCATCCAGGAACAGACCATCCCGCTGCTGATGGAAGGCCGCGACGTCGTCGGCCTCGCCCAGACGGGTACCGGCAAGACGGCCGCGTTCGCGCTGCCGGTCTTGTCGCAGATTGATATCGACGACCGCAGCCCCCAAGCCCTCGTCCTCGCGCCGACCCGCGAACTCGCCTTGCAGGTCGCCGATTCCTTCCAGTCCTTCGCGGACCACCTCGGCGGGGTCGAGATCCTGCCGATCTACGGCGGCCAGGCCTACGGCATCCAGCTGTCTGGTCTGCGTCGGGGCGCGCAGGTGATCGTCGGCACGCCGGGGCGCGTCATCGACCACTTGGAGCGTGGCTCGCTCGACATTTCGAATCTGAGCTTCCTCGTGCTCGATGAGGCCGACGAGATGCTCAACATGGGCTTCCAGGAGGATGTCGAGCGCATCCTCGAAGACACCCCGGACGACAAGCAGGTCGCTCTGTTCTCGGCCACCATGCCGACGGGCATCCGGCGCATCTCGGGTCAGTACCTCGACGACCCCGTCGAGGTCACCGTCAAGTCCCAGACGCGCACCGCCACCAACATCGAGCAGCGCTACCTCATGACGGCGCACCGCAACAAGCTCGACGCGATCACCCGCATCCTCGAGGTCACGGACTTCGACGCCATGATCGTCTTCGTGCGCACCAAGCAGGAGACCGAGGAACTCGCGGACAAGCTGCGCGACGCCGGCTTCTCGTCTGCCGCCATCAACGGCGACATCAACCAGGCGCAGCGCGAACGCACCGTCGATCAGCTCAAGGACGGCCGCCTCGACATCCTCGTGGCGACGGACGTGGCCGCCCGCGGCCTCGACGTCGAGCGCATCTCGCACGTGCTCAACTACGACATCCCGAAGGATACCGAGTCCTACGTCCACCGCATCGGCCGTACCGGCCGCGCCGGGCGTAGCGGCGAGGCGATTTTGTTTGTCACTCCGCGCGAGCGCCGCATGCTGCGCTCGATCGAACGCGCCACCAAGGCCGAGCTCGAGGAGATGGACCTTCCCACGGTCGACGAGGTCAACGAGTCCCGCAAGAAGAAGTTCGCCGACAAGATCACGGAGTCCCTCGAGTCTGACCAGGTCGAGATCTTCCGCAGTCTCGTGCGCGACTACGCCGAGCAGAACGACGTTCCTATGGAGGACATCGCCGCCGCCCTCGCCGCTCAGGCGCAGGCAGGCGACGAGTTCCTCATGAAGGAACCGCCGCCGGAGAAGCGCCGCGGCCGCGAGCGCGAGGATCGCGGGCGGGGCGGCAAGGGCCCGCGGCGTGACGACGGCGATTTCGACCTCTACCGTCTGGCCGTCGGTAAGCGTCACCACGTGCGCCCAGGAGCCATCGTCGGCGCGTTGGCCAACGAGGGTGGCCTAAGCTCCCGCGACTTCGGGCGCATCACCATCACGCACGAGAACTCGCTGGTCGAGCTCCCGAAGAACCTCGACCCCTCGTTCTTCGATCGCCTGCGCGATACCCGTATCGCCGGCGAGCTCATCAACATCGAGCGTGACTACGGACGTCCGCCCCGCAAGGGCGGACCGCGTGGCGGACGCGGTGGCGGTGGCCGTGGTGGCGATCGACGCGGCGGCGGTGGACGTGGTGGTCACCGTAAGGGTGGCGACCGCGGGCGTGGTGGCCGCGGTGGAGATCGCGGTCGCGGAGGCCGGCGCTAGCTGGATGTGGTGCGGAAGCGTCGACGGAACCGCCCGCCGGCTGGGGCTGGGTCTGGGTGCTCTTATTCGCATGCGGCGCTAACGCAGGTCGAAAGCAGTCGCCCCTAAAGGAGTGCTCGTTTCGACCTCGTGGGACTCCTTTCTGTGGGGCTCCTTTCGACCAGGCGTACGAACGCGGTACTGCTTGATGGCTGCGGGGGTGCTTGACGCTCTGCGGCTCGTGGCGATCTGGAGGCGCTGCGAAGCCGCCCTCGACCGGAGCTGATTACTCTTGTTCGCATACCGCGCTAACGCTGGTCGAAAGCAGTCGCCCCTAAAAGAGTGCTCCTTTCGACCGTGCACCCTCTCCTTTAGGGGAGGGCCCTTTCGGCCCGGCGTGCGAATGCCCGGCCACCAGCGCTTTGACCAGCAAAAAGGCACCCCAGAAACCCCAGAACCCCCAGAACCCCAGAACCCCCACAAAACCAAAAGCCCCGGCCACTCTCGCGAAGAGGAACCGGAGCTGTCAGTTTCTAGCGTAAAGCCGCCGAGAAAACCTAGATGTACATCAGCACCAGCATGATGATCCACAGCAGGTTGAAGATGCCGCTGGAGATGGTCAGCTGCTTCTTGAGCTTGACTGGGCTGGCCTTCTCCTCAGAGACGGTGGCCTCGCCGGGGGCGAGCAGGCCGGCGGCGGCAGCCATCTTCTTCTGCTTCGGGATGACGAAGAAGAGCAGCAGCGCCCAAGCGATCACGCCGAGCAGAAGGGCGGTGTGGTACTGCGGCTGGGAGGCGTAGGTGTCCCAGTCCGTGAACAAAAGCGTGATGCCGAACAGTGGGACGAGCGCCGAGAGGTAGCCGTAGAGGGTGGACATGCGGTGGGTCGAGCGGGCGATTCCCTCGTTGGCGGTGTCACCGTTCGAGGCGGCCAGCGCCGCCTTCGGGAACACGGAGGTGCCGTAGGTGACTGCGCCGAGGAAGAGGATCGCCGCAGCGACGTGAAGGAACACGAAGATCGTAGACATGAAAGCCTTTCGACAAATTGGGGTGGGGGAGTACAAGGCTCGCCCGAGTGCGCCTAGCTGTGCCCGCCTCCCACCACGAAGCACCACGAAGCACCACGAAGTAAAGAGTACGGGCGTATTGCACGCCCAACTCTAATAAATCTTGAGCAATTCTGATAGTCGACACTGTCGGCGCATCGCCGCGATGTCGTCGGCGGGCAGCGGCAAGGAGTAGCGCACCGCCACCACCGCGATGCGCCGGGAATACCAGCAGCGGCGGTGGCGGTCTGTGGGTAGCCAAGAGCTCGGCAGCTGGTCGGATTTTGCGCGGTTTTCTTCCGCGGCCGTCGCAACGAGATTGATTGGGTCGTTGGCGAACTGTACGCGGGTGGCCTCGTCCCAGCGGTGCGCGCCTAAATCCCAGGCGGCGGATAAGGGGATGACGTGGTCGATCTCGACGTCGTCTGGTTCCAGCGCCAAGCCTGTATACGGGTCCGTGGCTGTGCCGGTGGCGGTGCAGGGGGCTTGGTGGTCGTCGAAAAGCTCCAGCATCGCAGCCTCGCGCACGGTGCAGGCCCCGGCGCTGCCCCAGCCGGAGCCGAAGGCCTCGCGCTCGTAGCCGAGCACGCGCTGGCGCAGGGGGATTTCGGAGGTGTGGGAAATAAGCGTCGATAAGCGGGGCAGCGACGGGTCGGTGACCGGGCGCAGTTGAGGCCAGGCAAGCCATAGGCCGTATAGCACCGTGGCCACCACCAGTAGATAGGCGAAAAGCCGGGTCCACGTCAGTCTCATGTAGTGATGAGACTGACCGGACCCGGCAGGAGGTTCCAGACGAACCGGCGAAAGCCTAGTTCGTGCGGTTGTCCTCGGCGTCGATGCGCTCGGCTTCCTCGGAGAAGTCGATGTTCTCATCGACCTTGACCGCGTTGGAGAGCTTCGCGGCCTGGTCGAACTCGATGCGCACGCGCTCGTCGGGCTCCTTGGTCATCAGGGAGACGACGACCATGAGGATCGTGGAGACGATGACGCCTGGGACGATCTCGTAGATGACGTCGCCGAGGAACATGCCCCAGATGATCGCGGTGATCGCACCGCTGACCATGCCGACGATAGCGCCCGGTGCGGTGAGACGCTTCCAGTAGAGGCTGGCGATGACCAGCGGGCCGAAGGCCGAGCCGAAGCCGGCCCAGGCGAAGCCGACCAGGCCGAGGATGGAGTCGCTCGGGTTGATCGACAAGAGCAGGGCGATCGCGGCGATGACGACGACGGCGCCACGGGAGAGGAACACCAGGAACTTATCCGACGGGTTGGTCTTGGTGACCATGCGGTAGAGGTCCTCGATGAGCGAGGAGGAGACCACCAGCAGCTGGGAGGACATGGTGGACATGATGGCCGCCAGCACGGCGGTGAGCACCAGACCCGCGATCAGCGGGTGGAACAGGATGCGGGACATGTCCAGGAAGATGGTCTCGAAGTTCTCCTGGTCGGTGACCTGGATGTCCGGGTTCTGGCCGAAGAAGGCGGTACCGATCATGGCGACGAACAGGCCGCCGATGAGCGACAGGCCCATCCAGGAAATGCCCCAGAAGCGGCCAGCGCGGGCATCCTTCGGGGAGCGCAGGGCCAGAAAGCGCACGACGATGTGCGGCTGGCCGAAGTAGCCGAGACCCCAGGCGAGGTTACTGATGATCACGGCAGCGGAGACGCCGGCGAACATGTTGAAGTAGGTCGGGTTACCTTCGTCGCCGTACGGGCCGTACGCGTTGTCGGTGGCCCAGGTGAACATGTCGGACGGGTTGTCGAGGGCGAACAGCGCCATGATGGGCACGATCATCAGCGCCATGAACATCATCAGGCCCTGGACGACGTCCGTGTAGGAGACCGCCAAGAACCCACCGAAGAAGGTGTAAAGGATGGTCACCGCGGCGACGATCAGCATGCCGGTGAGGTAGTTGCCGTCGAAGGTCGCCTCGAAGTAGCGACCGCCGGCGACCATGCCGGAGGCGACGTAGAAAGTGAAGAAGAAGATGATGATGATCGCCGCGATGGTGCGCAGAAGGTGCGACTTGTCGCGCAGGCGGTTCTCGAAGAAGCTCGGCATCGTAATCGAGTTGCCGGCGATCTCCGAGTAGGAGCGCAGGCGCGGCGCGACCAGCTTCCAGTTAGCCCAAGCGCCGATGGTCAGGCCGATGGCCATCCAGGCCTCAGCCAGGCCCACGAGGTAGAGGGCGCCGGGCAGGCCCATCAAGAGCCAGCCGGACATATCAGAGGCGCCCGCGGAGAGGGCGGCGACGAACGGCGGGAGCCCGCGTCCGCCGACGGCGTAGTCATCGTAGGCCTTGGTCTGGCGGTAACCCCAAAGCCCGATCAGGAGCATCACCAGCAAATAAATGACAATGGCGATGATAAACCAGGTGGATTCCTGCATAGGAAGTTCCTTCCGAATGTGCAGTGCTCACGTGTGCAAGCGTCGTACAGTGAACGTGGTCATAGTAAATGCCAGCGTGTGTGCATCAAACCGGCATCTATCTCACAGGTTCGCGGTGGCTTGTCGAAGAGCCTGTACAAACCGTCCGACCGTCCGGGTGTAAGACCAGACATGTCGGCGTGAATAAAATAAACCTTTCCGTCAAGATGTCTGAGAAACGACCGCTTGCACAATAACGTAGCCACAGCAGAATGTCAGATGAACGACGTCGAATCAGGGCCTTTTGGACGCTTGTCGACGCCTGCAGGCCCCCTAAATGTGGACACCAGCTCAAAGTTGGCTGTGTATTGGCTGTGCGCGATGATATGGGGAGAAGGCCGTATCGCGTTAAAGACACTGTAGCTTCATACGGCCACTGGCCGCATTCGAGCTCAATGGTAGAAATGTCCCTATGGCCTCTCACCTCCTGCACGGACTCTGGTTGCCGGATAACGGCCTGAACCTGTGGGTCGAGCAGGTTGCGGGCCACCGGATCGTTCTGCCCTCGGTCGTGCCCAAAGGTACGTTTCCCTCGGTCGTGGAAAACCTGTTGGACGAGAGCATGTTCCGCCACCGGGCGCGGGTGGATCTGCAGTCGCCGAAGGGGCGACATGTCCGCCTCGTCATCCCCACCGCAGCGCTGGGGCCCGAGAAGACGATCGAGTGGTTAGAGGCCTTGGCGTATCTCGATCAGGATTCGCCGGTGGCGACGAAGAGGCAGCGCGAGGCTATCGCCCCCGATCTTTATTGGCTGATCCGCGCCTACCGGGGCTTGAGCCGTTTTGTGAAGGCCGGGCGCGTGATGATTCGCATGGTCCATTCCGAAGGCGCGTGGATGCCGCAGTGGCAGCTGGCCACCGGCCTGTCGGAGCGCGGGTGGATCGCCGAGATGGAGGCAGCGGCGCCGGGCATCCTGAAGGCCAATAACCCGCAGCTCAAGGAGAACATACGCGATACCCTCACCCACTTCATCGCCACCGCGATGCTGAAGGGTTTGGAAGAGCGCCCGCGGCCCTATCCCTGGCATGACTTCGCCGCCGCCCTCATCGAGGACCGCCCGCTGCGCCGCGGCGGGTCGAGCCTGATCCGGGCGCTCAACAGCTGGCGGGATTCGATTACGGCGGTGGATTTACAGCTGGTGTTCATCATCGAGGCGCCGGATGACGACGTAGACGTCGACCCGAGCGAGGTCGCCTGGCCGGTGCGGCTCCAGGTGCGCAGCTCCACGGACTCGCCGCGCCCGATCCGGGTGCGCGAGCTCGACGTCGGCAGCGTCGAGCAGCTGCGCGCCGCTCAGCGCCGGGCCATCCAGGTCACCGACATGGTCGATGACCTGCGCCATCCCCGCACCAAGTTCGCGTATCCGGGGTTTAACCCCGAGTCGGAAGGCGACTGGGACGTCTATCTGACCACCTCGGAGATCGTTACGTTTATCTCCAAGGAGGTGCCGAAACTCCAGCGCCGCGGCTTCGACGTCATGCTGCCGAAGGCGTGGACGGCCCAGGAGACGAAGGCGAAGCTGGTCACTAGTTCAGCTGACGACGCCGCCGTGGCTGCGACCACCTCCCAGATCGGCATGGACCAGCTGATCAATTACAACTGGCGCATCTCCGTCGGCGACACCGAGCTCACCGACGAGGAGATGGAGGAGCTCGTCCACTCCAAAACCGGTCTGATTCGCCTGCGTGGGGAGTGGGTGATGGCGAACACCCAGTCGCTCAAGCAGGTCGCCAACTACATGGACCGCCTGCAGGAATCGAGCCAAAAGCGCAAGCGCGAGGCCCTAGAGGAAGCGGCGCAGATGGCCGAGCGGGCGCGCAAAGCCGGCTCGCCGGACGCCGAGGAACTCGCCGCCGAGGCCGAGCGCCTGCGCGAGAAGTATAACGAGGAGTATCGGGCGTTCGGCGAGGTCACCGTCGCCGAGTTGCGCGAGCTCGCTCTGGAGTCGCTTGCCGACGAACCCATCGAATTCACCGGCACCACCTGGCATTCCAGCCTGCTGGGAGATGGCCAGGCCACGGCGCCGGAGCGCGTCGAGATCCCCGAGACCGTCCACGCCGAGCTGCGCGAGTACCAGCGCCGGGGCGTCGACTGGATGTACTGGATGAGCCGCAACAACTTAGGCTGCGTGCTCGCCGATGACATGGGCCTCGGCAAGACCCTGCAGCTGCTCACCGTGCTGGAGATCGAGCGGGTGCGCGAGGAGGCCACCGGCCCGTCGCTGGTGGTCGTGCCGACCTCGGTGGTGGGCAACTGGGCCCGCGAGGCCGCCCGCTTCACCCCGGAGCTCAAGATCATCGTCCACCACGGCACCGACCGCCTGCACGGCGAGGAGCACGCCGACGAGCTCGCCGGGGCCGATGTGCTCATCACCTCCTATGGCGTGGTCGCGCGAGATCATAAGGAGTTAGCGGAGTTCGACTTCGACCACGTGGTCCTCGATGAGGCGCAGGCTATTAAAAACTCGACGACAAGGGCGTCGAGAAGCGTTCGTGCCATGCGTTCGCGCCACCGCATCGCGCTCACCGGCACCCCGGTGGAAAACCGGCTGACCGAGATGCGCTCGATTTTGGACTTCGTCAACCCGGGGGTTTTGGGATCGGCGAGTTTCTTCCGCAACCACTTCGCCCGGCCCATCGAGCGGAACAAGAACGAGGAGATGGCCGAAAGGCTGCGCCGGCTCACCGCTCCGTTTATCCTGCGCCGGCTGAAGACCGACACGACGATCATCAATGACCTGCCGGAAAAGACCGAGCAGATCATCACCGTGGAGATGACCGCCGAGCAGGCCGCGCTGTATAAGGCGCTGACCGACAGCGTGCAGAAGGAGCTCAAGGAGCGCGAGGGCATCGGGCGCAAGGGGCTGGTGCTGGCGACCATCACGCGCATCAAGCAGATCTGCAACCACCCGGCGCACTACTTGGCCGATGGCTCGGCGGTCGCTCCGCGCGGCAAGCACCGCTCCGGCAAGGTCGCCGAGCTGGTCCGGCTGTTGGATATGGCGGTCGAGAACAATCAGCGCGTGCTCATCTTCACGCAGTACCGGGCGTTCGGGGACATCCTCAAGCCCTATCTCTCCGAGCGCTACGGCACCGACATTCCCTTCCTGCACGGCGGGGTGAGCAAAAACGCCCGCGACAAGATGGTCGAGCGCTTCCAGGCCGACGACGGACCGCTGGCGATGCTGCTGTCGCTCAAAGCCGGCGGTACGGGCTTAAACCTCACCGCGGCGTCGATGGTCATCCACCTGGATCGCTGGTGGAACCCGGCCGTAGAAAACCAAGCGACCGACCGCGCTTTTCGCATCGGGCAGGAGAGTAACGTCGCGGTGTATAAGATGATCACCACGGGCACCCTCGAGGAGTCCATCCAGGATATTCTCGACGGCAAGACCGAGCTTGCCGGCGCCGTGGTCGGCGAAGGGGAGGGCTGGATCACGGAGCTCGAGCCGGAGCAGCTCGCCGAGCTCATGAGTTACCGAGGAAGAGAGAGCGCCGATGGCTGAGAAGAACGCACCGCGCAAGCGGGTGCAGCATGACAATGTCATCTACGCCAACTTCGGCGCGCGCCAACGCGTGGAGTCCTCGCAGGATCTGCCGGAGCGCCGCGTCGATAGGCAGGTCTCCCCGGCGGCCGCCCGGGTCATCAACGCCGTCGTGCCCCACGCCGACCAGGGACGGCGTACGCGCGGGCGCGACTATGCGCGCAACGGCAACGTCGTGGAGATCCAGGAAAACAAGGGCGCGATCCACGCCCAGGTGGCCGGCTCGCAGCTCGCGCCCTTTAACGTCACGATGTGGCTGCCGCACCGCGCGCACGAGGACATCGAGGCGGCGGTGCAGGAGCTCAACCGTATCCCCAACGGACTCCAGCGGGCCCAGCGGGGCCAGCTCGACGGCCAGATCCTCGACGAGCTTTTCGCCCAGGAATCGGAGCTGCGTTTCACCTGCGACTGCCCGGATAACCACCGCGTGTGCAAGCACATCGTGGCCGTCGCCGATCGGGTTGCCGCGCGCATCGACTCGGATCCCGGCCTCATCTTCCGCGTGCGGGGCTTCAACCTCTCCAGCATCGCCCGCCGCCTGGAGAGAAGCGTCGAGCACCGAACGACGCAGACGCCCGTACACAGCGATCCGGACTTCTGGGACGGCGGAAAGCTTCCCGACCTGCCGGAGCCCAAGGTGGCCCCGGCTCTCGACGACTCGGATTCCGATCAGCTGCAAAAAGCCATGCGCATGATCTCCTATACCAACATTGACCAGCTGCGCGCCGTCAGCGACATCGAAGACCTCTACGACTATTTGACCCACTAAACCCCGTAGCGAGGACAGCATGCCCGACCTAAAGTTTTTGCACACCTCCGACTTACAGCTCGGCATGCGCCGCTGGTTCTTAAGCGATGAGGACCAGGCGAACTTCGATGCCGCGCGCCTCGAGGCTCTGACGACGCTCGGCCAGCTCGCCGAAGAACACGGCGCCGAATTCATCGTCATCGCCGGGGACGTCTTCGAACACAACTCCTTAAGCAACCGCGTCATCGAACGCGTCAAGGAACAGCTGCGCCGCCTTAAAGTGCCCGTCTACCTCTTGCCCGGCAACCACGACCCGCTGGTAGCCGACAACGTCTTCCTGCGCACCGAGGACCTGGACGGCGTGCATGTCCTCAGCGACAACCGACCCGTAAAGGTGCGTGAGGGCGTCGAGGTCGTCGGCGCGCCCTGGCGCTCCAAGGCCCCGGTCGGCGATCTGGTGGCGGAGATGCTTAGCGATCTCGAGCCCACCGACAACATCCGCATCGGTGTCGCCCACGGCCAGGTGGAATCCCGCAGCCAGGAGATCGTGCCCGGCCTCATCGATCTGGAGACAGTGGAGAAAGCGATCGCCGAACGCCGCCTCGACTACCTCGCACTCGGCGATACGCACTCCACCCAGTCGCTGGGGGCGACCGGCAGGGTGTGGTTTTCCGGCGCGCCGGAGACCACCGACTTCGCCGAGCCCGGCGGCGGGGGAGAGGCCGACTCCGGAAACGCCCTGCTCGTGACGGTGCAGAAAGGCGAGGAGGTGCGGGTGGACGTCGATAAGCTCCCCATGGGTCGCTGGACCTTCGAGGCCCTCGCCGACGACCTCTACGACCGCGCGGATGTCGACGCCTTCCTCGCGCGCCTCGATGCCTACCCGGAGAAGACCACCACCGTCATCAAGTACGCGCTGACCGGCACGTTATCCCTGAGCGATACCCGGTACCTGCACGAGGAGCTAAGCCGCCGTGCCGATGTGTTCGGTGCGCTCTACGAGCGTGTGCGGCTCATGAACCTGCATCTGCAGCCCGGCGAGGAGGAAATCGAGGATCTCGAGCTCGGCGGCGTGGCCGGCGCCGCGCTCCAGGAGCTTCTCGACGACCGCGAGCAGCCCGGCCGCCAGGACGCCATCAACCTGCTGTTCCGTCTCGCCCAGGAGGTGGCGAACTAACATGCGTATCCATTCCTTAGAGATGAGAAACGTCCGCGCCGTCGAGCACTTAGTACTCGATGACCTGCCGGATACCGGGGTTATTGTCATCCACGGTGACAACGAGGAGGGTAAATCGACCATCCTGGATGCCTTACACGTGGTGCTCAGCCAGAAACACAACTTTAAAAACAAGCATGTCAAGCCATTGCAACCGGTCGCTCGCGACGTCCCTATGGAGGTGAGCGTGCGGATGAGCGTGGGGCCGGTGGAGCTGAGCATCACGAAGCGGTGGTTCCGCCGCGTTGGCGCCGAGCTGACGGTGTATGCCCCGCAGCCCGCCAGTTATACCGGGGGAGAGGCGGAGGATAAGCTCGCCGAGATCCTCGACACCTACCTCGATAGCCACCTGCGCGACACGCTGTTTCTGCGCCAGAACGAGCTCGACGCCGGCGTGGCCGCCGCGGGCATTCCCTCGCTGGAACGCGCGCTCGACAGCGGCAAGGACACGGACGCCGACGCCGGCGATAGCGACGCGTTCATCGCCGCCGCCCGCGCCGAGTACCTGAAGTATTACTACCCGAAACGCGGCCTGAAAGATACGGTGAAGAAACTCCAGGCCGATCGGGAGAAGGCCGCCGAGGAGCTCGCCGAGGCCAAGCGCGAGGCCGCCGCGATGCAAGACAGCGTCGATCGCGTCGAGCGCCTCGAGGCCGAGCTCAAGCAGGCGAAAACCGAGCTGCCCGAGGCCCGCAAGCACGTCGACGAGGCCACCGCCGAGGTCGAGGCGCTTACCGGCCTGGAAGGCGCGGTGGACAAGGCCGCGGAGGTCAGCGAGCGGCGCCGCGTCGAGCTCGAGGCGCGCCGCCGCACGGTCACCCAGCGACGAGAACTCGAGAAGCGCTACGCCGAAGCGGAGAAGAAAAGAACAGAGCTTGCCGACGATCTCACCACCGCCATCGAGAAAGCCGAGCAGGAAGGTGAGCAGGTCGATACTTTGTCGGCCGAGCTCGAGAAGGCGAAGGCTCAGCGGGAGGAGATCGGCGAGAAGCTGCGCGAGGCCCGCCGCATCCAGCGGGTGCTCGCCGATCTGCGCACCCGCGAGGAGCTCGCCACCACCGTGGCGCAGCTGCGAGACCTCGATGAGACCGCAGACCGCCTGCGCTCGCGACTGGCGGGGCTGACCGTCACCACTGAGACGGTCAGACAGGCGGAAAAAGCGCGCCGGGAACTCGAGGTCGCTGAGCGCATCCGGGAGATCGCCACCCCGCACCTGGAGCTCAGCGCCAGCGCGGAGACCGAGATCACCGTCGATGACGAGGCGATCACCTTAAGCGAAGACGCCCGCCACGTCGCGCTTCACGACGGCACCACCGTCCACATCGGCGAGGTCACAGCACAGTTTCGCGCTGGCAGCACCGGCGGCGACGATCCAGAGGCGGCTGTGCGCGAGGCCGAGAAGCGGCTGACCGCGGTGCTCGAGGAGGCGGGTTGCGAGGACGTCGAGACGCTGCGGGCGCGCCGGGACGAGCGCAGCGAGGTCGACAGCGAGCTTCAGCGCAACCGCCAGCGCCGCAGCGATGTGCTCCACGGCCGCGACGCCGATGAGCTGCGGGCGAAACTCGCGCATCTCGACGAGGTCCTCGACGATGACTCTGCCGTAGTAGAGCGCGACGAAGACGAGCTCGCCTCCGAGGTCGAGACCCGTGAGGCCGAGTTGAGCGAGGCAGAAGAGGCCGTACGCCACGCCGAGGTGGCGCTCGAGCCGATCCGCAGCCGCAACGCGTTTCTCGAGCGGACCCGCATCCAGGCGCGCTATGAGGGCGCGGAGGAAGAACGCGATCGCTTGCACGAAGAGCTCACCGCGCAGCGGGAAGAGGCAGGCCTCGAGGAGCTGGAGGAGTCGGCGGCGCAGGCTGAACAGGCCCGCGACGAGGCTATTGGGGAGCTCAAGCGCCTGCGCGAGAGGCTCGCCGCCGCCGATCCGGAGGGCAAACGTGGGCTCTTAGAAGCGGCGCGGGCGCGTCTGGAGTCTTTACAGTCGCGCATCTACGACCACGAATTAGAGTGCGCCGGTCTCTCCAGCAGCATTGAACAGGCGGCGGGCGTGGCGGAAAAGGTCGACATCTGCGCGTCTAGAGACGAGACGCTGAAGCGGGAGTTGCATAGCACGCTGCGCCAGGCAGAGGCCGCGAAGCTCGTCTACGAAACCCTGGTTAAGCACCGTTCTCAGACGTGGGAGCGCTACGCCCAGCCCTATGTCGACGAGCTCAGCCGGCTCGCGCGCCCCCTGTTCGGCGAGGACGTCTCTTTCGGGCTGGACGAAAACTTGCGGATCACCGGGCGCACGATCGGGAACGCAACGGTGCCGCTTGCGGAGCTTTCCGGCGGTACGGAGGAGCAGCTGGCGATCTTGTCTCGTTTCGCGATCGCCTCGCTGATTGCCCGCGGCGACGAAAAGGTCGGCGCCCCGCTGGTGGTCGACGACGCCTTGGGCTCGACTGACCCGGGCCGTTTGCAGCGGATGGGTCAGCTCTTTTCGAAGCTGGGCCAAGACACCCAGATGATCGTGCTGACCTGTTTCCCGCAGCGCTATGACTGGGTGCATCCGAAGACTCAGTATCAGATGACCCAGCTCAAAGCGGTGGAGGATTAAGGCTTACTGCTTGATGGCGGAGCCTTCGATCTCGATGGTGATCTTGTCGGAGACGAGCACGCCACCGGAGTTCAGCGGGGCGTTGAAGTCGATGCCGAAGTGCTTGCGGTTGATCTGAGCCGAGGCGTCGAAGCCCACGCGCACGTTGCCGAAGGGGTCTTCTTCCTGGCCGAAGATCTCCACATCGAGGGTGACCGGCTTGGTGGTCTCCTTGATGGTGAGGTTGCCCTCGAGCGTGCCGTTGTCCAGGTCGACCTTCGTGGACTCGAAGGTCATCTCCGGGTACTTCTCGACGTCGAAGAAATCCTCGCCCTTGGTGTGGTTGTCACGGTCGGCGTTGCCGGTGTCGATGGAGGAGGTCTTGACGACGACCTTCACTGCCGGATCGTTATCCGAGTTGATCTCGGCGTCCCAGTCGGTGAACTGGCCGCGCACCTTGGTGACCATGGCGTGGCGGGCGATGAAGCCGATGCGGGTGTGGGTGTTATCCAGCTGGTAGGTGCCTGCGTAGTCAGACATGGGATGCTCCTTTTGTTGGTCTTGGTTTGTTTTGACTTGCCGCGTCATCTGCGCGACTGAGTCCTACTGTACACGAGGTTGGTGATGTGTCAACTAATTAATTTCACGTTGTGTGAAAACTAAAGAAACCGCAGCGTGTGTCGGGAAAAGTTGGGGATTACCCCGGGAGGCGTTAGGGTACATTGCGTGACTGATCAACCTCGCTGGCTTTCCGACGAAGAACAATCCCTCTGGCGACTCATTCTGGCCGCCACCCGGAAAGTCGACCGCGTCATGGACGAGACGCTCCAGATGGGCAGCGAGCTCTCGGTCTCGGAGTTCTCGGTCTTGGTCAGCCTCTCCGAGTCGGAGACCGGCTGCATGCGCCTGCGCGAGTTGTGTGCTTCCCTCGACTGGGATCGCTCGCGCACCTCGCACCAGATCACGCGCATGGAGCGCCGTGGTCTCGTCACCAAGCGTAAGAGTGAGGGCGACGCCCGCGGCGTGGTCGTCGAAATTACCGACGACGGTTCCGAACGCCTGCGCACCGCCGCCCCATCGCACGTGGAATCCGTGCGCCGCGTGATGTTCGACCACCTCACCGAGCAGCAGTCGGATACCCTCCGCGCGATCCTAGAGCAGGTCATGGCCGTCGATAATGTGCCCGGCACCGAGGGCTTGTGTGGCCCGCTCTACGGCGGCGAGCCGGAAAGCAAGACCCCGTAGGGGGGAAACTCGGGGTTCTACCCGATGTGTGGCGGGCGGCCGCGGTGATTGCATAGAAAGTGCAGAGATCACCGGAAACGTCGAGGAGACGAGTTGCCATGAGCCACCCACACAGCCTGCCCTACTCGGAGCGTCGCCTGATGCGCTCCCATACCGATTACTACATCGCCGGCGTGCTCGGCGGGTTCGCCGAGACCTACGGCGTCGATCCCACCTTGGTGCGCATCCTGTTCGCGGTAGGAACGTTGATGAGTTTCGGGGTGATGGTCCCGCTCTACCTCGTGGCCTGGGTGGTTATGCCTTGAGTTTTTTGAGGAAGCGTAAAGGCCTCCCCAGTATGACAAGGGGAGGCCTTCAGCGTATCGCGAGCGTGCCGACTAGTAGTCAGTGTGCTCCGTGCGGTTCGGGTGGGTGGTCAGCGGCGTCATCTTGATGTTCATGTACTTAAACATCGGGAAACCGGACATGACCTCCTGCAGGTGCTCGTTGTCGCGCACGTCGTAGATGGAGTAGTTGGAGTATTCGCCCACGACGCGCCAGATACCCTTCATGACGCCCTCCTTCTGGAGGTTGCCGGAGTACTCCTTTTCCCGCTTCTGGAAGTCAGCGACCTCCTCCGGGGTCAGGTTGTCGGGGAAGTGGACGTCCATACGTGCCAGAAACAGCATGGCGAACAGACCTTTCTATCGGGTGACGTGTCTGGGTCAGTAGTGTAGTCGTTCGCCTATCGGCTGTGTGTGCGCATAGCGCACGGGGGTGGGTTTGTGATGGTCGGGCTCATTCGTCTGGTTGCGCAGTCAGTTGGTCGCCGATAGGTCACGTGTATGACTTGTGGTGGTCCAGTGGTTCTGACCGCCCGTGGTATACCGAGTCGGGGCTTCCGGGCTTTCGGGGTTCCGGGGTGGGGAATCTAGTGGGCGTGGCAGGCGAGTGCTTGGTTTCCGCGGGATTTTCTATACAGGGGAACCTGGAAACGAAGTGCGGTGCTTTCATTGGCATGATGCGCTTGCGCTGGTCGAAATCAGGTCTATAGAAAGGAGTCTCGCGCGGTCGAAAGCAGGACTCCTTTAGGGGTGGGGCCTTTCGACCAGCGATAGCGCCTTATGGTCGGGAGGGTGCGGGCAGACCGTGGGGATTTGCCGGAGAGGTCGATGGGGTGGATGGGCTTGGTGTGACCGTGCGCCGGGCGGCTAACCCCGATTTCCCGGCCTGGCCTCATGGTGCGCTTGCGCTGGTCGAAATCAGGTCTATAGAAAGGAGTCTCGCGCGGTCGAAAGCAGGACTCCTTTAGGGGTGGGTCCTTTCGACCGGGCGCGCGAGGTGCGCCGCCGCAGCGCCGCCACCGCATACAGCGCTAGCGCAAAGCGCACAACCCAAAACCCAAACCGCAACAACAAAGAGTGTCCCCGACAGGATTCGAACCTGCGACCCCTGGTACCGGAAACCAGTGCTCTAATCCTCTGAGCTACGGAGACAGTCAAGCCGCACGAACCGCGGCTTACAAAGAAAACACTTTAGCACTGGGTGCCCGGCGGAACCTAAACGGCCTGCCAGGAACCCCAGGGGCTACGAAGATCAGTCCCGCACGATCATCACGAGCAGGTCGCGCGGACCGTGCACGCCCTCGACGCGGCTGAGCTCGATATCCGAGGTCGCCGAAGGCCCGGAGATCATCGTCGCCGGTCGCTGCGGGTCGATCCGGGCGATCATCTCGGGGACGCGGTGCACGATGTCGGCCTCCCGGACCAGACACACGTGGCGGTCCGGCACGAGGCTGAGCGCGCGCCTGCCGTCACGCTCACCGGCTTGCAGCACGATCGTGCCCGTATCCGCACACGCGACCAGGCTGCCGGTAACGACAGCGTCGACGTCGTTGAGTCCGCGCGGATCGTCGGCGATGTCGTCGCGCCGCAGAGAGCCGCTGAACTCCGCGAACAGAGAGTCCTCGAGTCCGGGGGAGGCGACGATGGTGTGGGCGCCGCGGTCGTCGAGAAGCGAGGCCAGCACCGTCGCCGCCTCCTCCTGCGAGCAGACCTGCACCGTGGCCTCGTAGTCGTCGAGGCGATCGACGAGTAAGTCGAGCAGCTCGTCACCGCTGACCGATCCCTCGTGGTGGTAGTCGCGGGGGATGGGGGTCTCGCTCGGCGGGGCGAGGCGGTGGGCGTCGCGGATGCGGCGGAGGATCTCGCGCTTGGCGGCGGCGTTAGTCATCGGTGTTCTCCTGGTGTGTCGAGGCGTCGCGGCGGGCCTGCGAGAGCAGAGACTGCGCCTCGTCGGAGGCGAACCACTGCCGGAAGGACTGCTTCGGCGGGACCTTCGTGTCGCGGGAGCGCGACCAGCCGGAAAACGCGAAGGGCAGAGAGTTCATCTCGCCCTTGAAGCCGCCGAGGACGCGTCCGAAAGCGACCATGTGCATCACCCGGTTCCACCAGCGCGGATGCGACATGAGCATCGCGGCCGGGCCCATGAGGAAGGCCTCGGGCTTCGGGGTGAACTGGCGGACCTTCTCGTGACGCTGGTCGAGCAGGATGTCGGTGATGGGGATCTTGACGGGGCAGACCTCGTCGCAACGCCCGCACAGACTGGAGGCGAAGGGGAGGGAAGCGGTGACGTCGTCCACTGCGTCCATGCCCGCCAGCTGCGGGGTGAGGATCGCCCCGATCGGGCCCGGGTAGACCGAGCCGTAGGCGTGTCCGCCGGCGCGCTCGTAGACGGGGCAGACGTTCAGGCACGCCGAGCATCGGATGCACTTTAGCGCCTCGCGGCCGGTTTCGCTGGCCAGCGCGGCGGTGCGCCCGTTGTCGAGGAGGATGATGTGGAAGTCCTGCGGGCCGTCGCCCTCGGTGACACCCGACCACAAGGAGGTATACGGGTTCATGCGCTCGCCGGTCGAGGAACGCGGCAGCAGTTGCAGGAAGACCTCGAGGTCGTTGAACTCGGGCAAAAGCTTCTCGATGCCCATGACCGTAATCAGCGTCTCCGGCATGGTCAGGCACATCCGGCCGTTGCCCTCGGATTCCACGATGCAGACGGTGCCGGTTTCGGCGACGCCGAAGTTCGCCCCGGAGATCGCGACGCGGGCCTGCAGGAACTTCTCGCGGAGGTATTCGCGGGCGGCGTTGGCCAGCTCGGCAGGGACGGCGTTGAGGCTGTCGTCGGTGTTCGGCATCTTCTCGACGAACAGGTCCCGAATCTCCGCCCGGTTGCGGTGGATGGCCGGTACGAGGATGTGCGAGGGGTAGTCGTCGGCAAGTTGGACGATGAGCTCGGCCAAATCCGACTCGATGGCTTTAAGCCCGTGCTCTTCGAAGTACTCGTTGAGCGCGATCTCCTGGGTCGCCATCGACTTGATCTTTACCGCCTCGGTCTCTCCGGTGGCGCGCACCAGCTCGGCGGCGATGCGGTTGGCCTCGGCGGCGTCGCGCGCCCAGTGCACGTGCCCGCCGCGGGCGGTGACGGCCTCTTCGAACTGCTCGAGCAGCTCTGGCAGCTCCCGGGCGACGCGGCGCTTGATGGCCGAGCCGGCGTCGCGAAGCTTCTGCCAGTCGTCGGCTTCGGAGACGACATTCGCGCGTTTGGCGCGGATCTTGGTGGTCGCGTGGTGCAGGTTGCGACGCTGCGTCGCATTGCTCATGTCCTCGCGCGCCGAGCGGTAGAACGCCTGGTCACGAAAACGCAGGTTGGACGATTCCCGCGAGGCGCGCGGCGGGTAGGTGGGCTGGCCTAAGAATGCGCGGGTCACAGGAAGGCCTCCTTTCGGTACGCGGCCTGCGAGGGTGTCCAGGGCTGATCCTTCGTCGAGGCGAGGATCTCAGCCATGTGCACCGCCCGGACGCCGTAGTGCTGGCGGGACAAAACTCCGGCGATGTTCATCAAGCACGACGAGTCGCCGCCGGTGACGTACTCGGCGTTCGTATCGGCGATGTGGCGGGCCTTATCCGCCGCCATGGCCGAGGAGACATCGGCGTTCTTGATGGCGAAGGTGCCGCCGAAACCGCAGCACTCCTCCGCGTTGCCGAGCTCCACCAGCTCCATGCCCTCGACGTTGCGCAGCAGTTGGTACGGGCGCTCGCCGACCTTCAGCATCCGCTTGCCGTGGCACGACGGGTGATAGGTCACCCGGTGCGGGAAGTAGGCGCCGAGCTCGGTGGTGCCTTCCACGTCCACGAGGAACTCGCTGAGCTCGTAAGTTTTCTGCGCGGTGGTGCGGCAGCCGTCGACAAGTGCTGGGGTGCCGTAGCGCTTGACGACGTGCTCCTGGTGGTTGCGCACCGAGGTCACACAGGAGCCGGAGGGTGCGACGACGGCGTCGATGGATGGATCGCTGAATGCATCCACATAAGTTTCGACGATGCCGGCCGCCTGCTTCTGGTAGCCGGAGTTGATGTGCATCTGCCCACAGCAGGTTTGCCCCTCCGGGTAGACGACCTCATGACCCAACCGGGAAAGGATCAGAGCGGTGGCTTTCGAGGCATCCGGGAACAAGGCGTCCCCGATGCAGGTCGAAAACAAAGCGATTCTCACGATTGATACTCCTTAGGGGTCTCCCCTGTAAGTTTAAACCCCGGAGCATGCGATCGCGCCGGGAACCTATAGAATTTGCCGCTATGACCCCAGCAGATCTCGCCGCCTTGATCAAGGACACTGCCCAGCGCGTGCTTTCTGCGCGCGAACTCGATACCTCGGTGTTGCCCGAGTCCGTCAACGTCGAGCGTCCCCGCAACCCCGAACACGGTGATTACGCGACGAACCTCGCGATGCAGATCGCCAAGAAGGTAGGCACCAACCCGCGTGAGCTCGCCGGCTGGTTGACCGCTGCGCTCGCCGAGGCCGAGGGTATCGACGAAGCCTCCGTCGCCGGCCCCGGCTTCATTAACATCCGCCTCGCCGCGGCCGCGCAGGGCGATATCGTGGCGAAGATCCTCGCCGCCGGCGAGAACTTCGGGCACAGTGACAAAAACGCCGGCATGAAGATCAACCTCGAGTTCGTCTCCGCCAACCCGACCGGGCCGATCCACCTGGGCGGCACCCGCTGGGCGGCGGTCGGCGACTCGCTGGGGCGCGTGCTCGAGGCCACCGGCGCCGAGATCACTCGCGAGTACTACTTCAACGACCACGGCGGCCAGATCGACCGCTTCGCCCGCTCGCTGGTCGCGGCCGCCAAGAATGAGCCCACCCCCGAAGACGGCTACGGCGGCGACTACGTCCGCGAGATCGCCCAGGGTGTGCTCGAGAAGGCGCCGGACGCCCTCGAGGGCACCGACGCGGAGGTCCAGGAGACCTTCCGCGCCCATGGCGTGGAGATGATGTTCGACCACATTAAGTCCTCCCTGCATGAGTTCGGCGTGGATTTCGACGTCTACTTCCACGAGAATTCCCTGTTTGAGTCGGGGGCGGTGGATCGGGCCGTCGAAAAGCTTAAGGACAACGGCTCGCTCTACGAGTCGGACGGCGCTTGGTGGCTACGCTCGACGGACTATGGCGACGACAAGGACCGCGTGGTGATCAAGTCCGACGGCGAGGCCGCCTACATTGCCGGCGATATCGCGTATGCCGCCGACAAGTTCGAGCGCGGCCACGACCTGGCGATCTACATGCTGGGCGCCGACCACCACGGCTATGTCTCGCGCCTGAAGGCCGCCGCCGCGGCGCTCGGTTTTGACTCGAACCGCATCGAGGTGCTCATCGGCCAGCTGGTCAACCTGGTCCGCGATGGCGAGGCCGTGCGCATGTCCAAGCGCGCCGGCACGGTGATCACGCTCGATGATCTGGTCGAGGCCATCGGCATCGACGGTGCCCGCTACTCGCTCGTGCGCTCCTCGGTCGATTCCTCGCTGGATATCGACCTGGGCCTGTGGCAGTCGCAGAGCTCGGATAACCCCGTCTACTACGTCCAGTACGGGCACGCGCGGCTGTGCTCCATCGAGCGCAAGGCCGCCGAGTGCGGCGTCGGTATCGAGGGCGCCGATTACTCGCTGCTCACCCACGAGCGCGAAGGTGATCTCATCCGCACCCTTGGCGAGTTCCCCGGCGTCGTCGCCACCGCCGCCGACCTGCGCGAGCCGCACCGCATCGCCCGCTACGCCGAGGAACTCGCCGGTGTTTTCCACCGCTTCTACGACAACTGCCAGATCCTGCCCAAAGCCGGCGAGGACGCCGCCGCGATCCACTCCGCCCGCCTCGCCCTGGCTCGCGCCAGCCGCCAGGTGCTCTTCAACGCCCTGACCATGGTCGGCGTGAGCGCCCCGGAAAGGATGTAGCCAGACATGCCCGAGTACTCCTTCAACGATCTGCCCGCCCACGTCTGGCCGCAAACAGCCACGCGTGACGACGACGGCGTCGTCCACATCGGCGGCGTTGCACTAACGGAGCTCGCCGCGCGTTATGGCACCCCGCTGTTCGTCGTCGACGAGGCCGACTTCCGCGCCCGCTGCCGCGCCATGGCTGCCGCCTTCCACGGTGCCGCTAACGTCCACTACGCCTCGAAGGCGTTTTTGACCCGCACCATCGCCCGCTGGGTTAAGGAAGAAGGCTTGTCTCTCGACGTGGCCAGCGGCAACGAGCTCGCCGTCGCGCTGCGCGCTGGCTTCCCGGCCGCACGCATCACCGCACATGGCAACAACAAGTCGACGCAGTTCCTGCGCACCTGCGTCGAGGAGAAGGTCGGCCACGTGGTGCTGGATAATCACGGCGAGCTCGCGGCGTTGGCGGACATCGCCGCCGAGGCCGGGGTGCGCCAGCCGGTCATGGTGCGCGTCAAGCCCGGCGTGGAGGCACACACCAACGAGATGATCGCCACGGCGCACGAGGACCAGAAGTTCGGGTTCTCGCTTGCCGACGGCGCCGCGTGGAACGCCGTCACCGCCGTCGTGGACTCACCCCACCTCGAGCTGGTGGGGCTGCACTGCCACATCGGTTCCCAGATCTTCGACGCCGGCGGTTTCAACCTGGCCGCGGCGCGCGTGCTCGAGCTCTACGGCCGCGTGCACGACGAGCTCGACGTGCGCCTGCCGGAGCTGGACTTAGGCGGCGGCTACGGCATCGCCTATACGGCCGACCAGCAGCCCCTCGACGTTGAGGCGCTGGCCCGGGAGATGCTCGAGGCGGTGCGCGAGCACGCCGAGGACGCGGGCATCGAGGCGCCGACGGTGCTGGTGGAACCGGGCCGGGCGATCGTCGGGCCGTCGACCGTGACTGTCTACACGGTGGGCTTCAACAAGACGATTTCCACCAGTGAGACCGACACGCGGCGCTACGTGGCCGTCGACGGCGGCATGAGCGACAACATCCGCCCGGCGCTCTACGGCGCGCAGTACGACGCCCGCCTAGTCAACCGGCGCGCCGCCGGAAAGCTGACGGCCACCCGCGTGGTCGGTTCGCACTGCGAGTCCGGCGATATCCTCATCAGCGACGAGGACTACCCGGATGACCTCACCACCGGGGACTTGCTCGCGGTGGCGAATACCGGGGCCTATGGCTACGCGATGGCCTCGAACTACAACCTGTTTACCCGCCCAGCCGTGGTCACGGTATGCGATGGTGAGGTGACCACGATGCTGCGTCGGGAAACGGTCGACGATTTGTTGTCGCTGGAAGACGGCGAGTTCTAGGAGTTTGGGCCGATATAGCCCGAGGGAGGCGTGAGCCTTTTGACGGCTTCCGCGATGAGCTCGTCGTTATGCTCGGCCGGAACCATCCGGCGGTGCAGCAGCAGGCCTTCGTAGAAGGCGTCGAGGATGTGGGCGGTCTCGTCGTCGAAAGCCTTGCCCATGGCGTTGCGGGTGGCCTTCGCCCACTCGATCAAGAGCAGCCGGTGGCGGGGGCGGCGCAGCGAGAGCGTATAGAGCTCGCTGCTGATGGCCGCGGTGCGATACGACGACGCCGCCTCCGTGAGGACCTGGACGGCGGCGGCGCGGGCGTCGTCAAGCGAGGTGATATCCGCGAAGGCGGCCTCGAAGCTGGCCACAGAATCGTCGACAAACGCCCGCAGCGCTTGGTTTAACAGGGTGTCGCGATCGGCGAAGTGGTAGGTGATCGAGCCGAGTGAGACACCGCACGCGCTGGCGATACGCCGCAGGCTCGCTCCGGCGAGGCCGTGGCTCGTGATGACATCGAGGGTGGCCGCGATGATCTCTTCGCGGCGGTTGCTCGGCCTAGGCGGGGTGGTCACAAATGTTCAAAATACCCCCGATACCGGGTCTTAGGCGACCCGGGGTTTGTCGGCGTTCTTCTTGGATCGGCCGGTGAAGATCTTCCACAGGCCGAAGACGGCCACGAGCGCCCAGACGGTCTCAGTGATGAACAAACCCGGGTTGAACGGGGAGATCGCGGTGTAGGTGAAACCGAGTGCGCCGAAGAGGTTGAGGCACTGGTAGATGGGGGATTCTGCGGTAACGACGCGGAAGTTCAGCAGCGCCAGGGCGACCACGAAGCTGATGCCAGCAGCGATACCGATTTCATAGGAGAACTCCATGAGAAAACCTTTCCAATGAGGGAGATCGAGTGCGGGCGTTAGTTAGGCACAGCGGGGCCGGGCTTGGGGACGTCCTTCTTCCGGCGCCCGTTTCGTGACGTAGATGCGGATGAGCCCGTAGAGGCCGAGCAAGGACCACAGCACCTCGGTCCAGAAGACGCCGGCGTTGAAGGGCTCAAAAGCAGACGCCGCGAGGAAGGCGGCGCCGAGGAAGTTCAGCGCCTGATAGGGGTAGCTATCGGCGGTCCACTTGCCGAGGTTGAGCATGGCGAAGGCAAAGAGTAGCGCAACTGACGCAACCAGCCCGAAAAAGACCATGGGGGTCATGGATGGGGCAACCTTTCTGTCGTCGACACGGTGTGTAAGGGGCGTGCCGTCGCTGCCTCTCCGGTGGCTCGGCCCGGCTTTCGTGGCGTCGAAACCGGGTGCGGCGGCGTTGGAAATATCTTATGGCGTATGCGTTCTCGTGAAAATGTGCGCTCTGTGAACGCGGATAAAAATCCAGCTCAGGGCGCTGGGCGGGTGTAAATAACAGTTGTTCTGCGCAGCGACGGGTCGGTTAAAGAACGGTTTACAGAGTAAGATCCTTATCGATCGGTGGCTTCCCACCGACTCCTGAGTACGTACAAAGCGCAAAACTCTCCGGGCGCTTTGATCCTTAGGGCCCGCCGCCGGCAGCCCTGAGAATGCGTACCTGCCGTCCCGCCTGCTGGTGAAGAAGTGGCGCTTTACTGGCTTGCCCGCCGAGCTGTACCCCGTAGGCCTGGTGATCCTTTCAGCGGCCGAGGTCGATACGGCGGACAGTAACGAGGAGGATTCATGTCGCAGAACACCACTGTTGACAACGACACGCAGGATGTCATGCTCCACGTCCCGCCCGGACGGGAGCGCGCCCCATTCTTTCGCTATATCCGCGTCAACCTGCCCCGCCTGACCAAGGCAGTCTTGCTGCTCATCATCGCAGTGCTTGGCGGGTGCGCGGCCTATGTCGCCAGTTCGAATCACGAGGTCTTCCCGGCCAGCGATATCGTGCTGTGGATCGTGATCGGTTTCGCCGCCGTCTTCGTCGTCGTGGGAGTGCTCACGAAGCTCAAGATCTGGGACTTCGGCGTCGTGCCGGCGTTCGGCGCCCTGCTGCTGTGGGGCGCCGGGCTGTTTACGCACGCCCCGTTTGTCTGGAACGGCGCGGAGGTCTACGAGGCAGCCGCGTGGAACACCATGATGCTCTCCGGGGTCGCCTACTTGCTTCTGTACTGGGCGCTCAACTACGGAATTCTGGTGGCCTACCCAGACGACCAGGGATTCGAAGACTAGGGATCGAGGAATAAGGAGAAGTCATGGACGTCGTATTGACGGAATACCCCTGGTGGCTGCGCATCGAGCACTTCGTGAACATCTTGTTCATCACGTTGTTCATCCGTTCGGGTATCGAGATCCTCGGTACCTTCCCGAAGCTGCACACGTCGATTCACACCCCGCTGGGCAAGCAGTGGGCCCAATTCACGGTGAAGGAAAAGCGCAAGCGCAAGTACTTCCCGGTCGCCGGTGAGTACGAGAACTACAGCCCGCTGATCTCGCTGCCGGGCCACGGCGCGCTGGGCCAGGGCCGCTACTGGCACTTCATCTCGGTGATCGGGTGGGTGACCATGATGGTCATCTACTGGGTCCTGCTTCTGGCCACGGGCCAGTGGCGTCGTTACTGGCCGGAGGATTGGGGAGTGTTCGCCCAAGCCTTCGACGACATGATCCACTACCTCGCCTTCGACATGCCGCCGGCGATGGAGGGCTACCCCTTCAACGCGGTGCAGCAGCTGTCCTACCTGTTCGTCGTGGTGGTGCTCCCGCTGATCATGATCGTGACCGGGTTCTTCCAGTCCCCGGCTATCAACAATCGCTTCCCGCGGATCTCGAAGGCGATGGGCGGACGCCAGGTCATCCGCACGATTCACTTCTTGGGCCTGGCGATGTATCTGGCCTTCGTCGTCATCCACGTGCTGCTGGTGGTCCTGCACGGCTGGGGCCACGAGACCTCGAAGATGGTCTTCGGCGACACCGAACGCCCGGTGGCCGCCGGCATCATCTACCTCATCGGCCTGGCGTTCATCGTCTGGTTCCATGTCTGGGCTACCCGCACGTCGCTGGAGAAGCCCAAGGTGATTGAGAAGATCCACAACGTGGTGGTGCGCCCGATGACTCGCGGTATGCGCAAGCTGGCCTCCCGCCAGCACTACTCGGACAAGGACGTCACCCCGTGGGGCGAGCACCGCGCCTCGGGCATGCCGCCCTCGACCGAGGAATATGCCGCGCTGGTGTCCAACGAGTACAAGGACGACTTCGTCCTAGAGATCGGCGGTTTCGTCGAGCGGCCCATGAGGTTGACCCTGGCCGATCTGGAGGAGATCTCCGGCGGGCACTCCCAGAACACGGTGCACCACTGTGTCCAGGGATTCTCCTCGCTGGGTAAGTGGAACGGCGTCATGCTCAAGGACCTCATCGAGCTGGCTGGGCCTATCGACGGGTGGACCGACGTCAACGTGATGTCCTTCCAGAACATGACCCGCGACGACGACGTCTACACCGGCGCCTACTACTACGAGACCCTGGCCAAGGAGGAGGCGCTGCAGCCGCAGACGCTCATCGCCACCGGGTACCTCGACCGAGAGCTGCCGATGAAAAACGGCGCGCCCTGCCGACTGCGCCTGGAGACCTCCACCGGCTACCGCTCCGCCAAGTGGATCGAGCGCATCGAGGTGGTCAACCGCTTCGACATCATCGGCAACGGTATGGGCGGTTTCTTCGAAGACACCGACAGCTACGACCGCCTGCAGATGATTTAGAAGGTTCAAGGAAGGAGACACACGATGCGAGCACTCTACAAGGACATGGAGCTCGACGACGCCCAGGTGCAGATCGTCAGCGACTACCTCCGCGAGATCGACTTCCACCTGCCCGGGGCCACGCCTGCCGACTTCGAGATCAACCGCACCGCCCGGTATCTGGGCTACATGTTCCAGAAGGAGGACCTCGAAGCCTTCGGGGTGGGGCTGAAATCCACCCACCCGGATCACCGTGGGCACAACACCTTCATCCGCATGTCGCGGGATCAGCTCCTCGGCGTGGAAAACCCGAAGATCCTGCCGGTCAACCGTCCCGCGATGGCTTCGGGGATGATGACCATGCAGCGCTTCTGGGAATCGCCGACCGGTCCCGCCACCCACGGCGTGGACGCCTACGCCGGCGATGAAGGCCTGCCCGGCGGAGACATGGATCTGTCGATGCTCGAATCCGCGCTCGGCGACATCCTCAACTTCGACGACGGCCGGCCGGTGCACCTGAACCAGGAGATCCTGGACTTGAAGGTCAACTGGGGCACGCTTCTAGCCGGGCGCTACCCGCGGCTGAAGCACTTTGAAGCGAAGGGCCGTTTGTCCGCTGCGCAGCAGGAAAGGCTAAGCCGGCTGGAAGAAGAGATCGGGAAACAGGCGGCGGTGTTGGAAAAGCACGGCCTGCCCACGCTGGAGACACTGAAAACGAAACCGGTGGTTAACGGGTAGGGGTGTTTCGGGGGCTCTCGGGGTTGGTTGGGTTGGTTCCGGCATGCGGCGCTAGCGCTGGTCGAAAACACCCTGACAGAAAGGAGTCCTGCGAAGTCGAAAGGACTCCGAAACCGACCCTCTTTTCGACCGCCTCCTTTCGACCAGGCGTGTGGGCGCGCTACCGCCGCATGTCGTTAGGGTGTTTGACGTTCTGTGGGTCCGCTTTTCAGCGCGGGGTGACGTTGCTGCTGCACAAACCCTTAAAGGAAGATGCTTGAAGGGCGCGTCCCTCAAGGGTTTGTGCGAGAAAATGGCCTGATTTTGCGTCCTTCAAAGTTCTTCCTACAAGCATTTGTGTTCGAGCGCTACAGAGGGGCCAGGGGTCAACTGCGCCCTAGACTCTTCCTTTCGACCCCGTGGGACTCGTTTAGTAGAGGGTCCTTTCGACCGGCGTTAGCGCAACACGAGGGTCCGGAGGGGTAGGAGCTCAGTATCGCCGGCCATTCGCACCATCCACCCCATCCGCCCTACCCGCCCCTTCTGTGAGGCTCCCGCGACGGTTGAGACGTCCCCGCCATACAGCGCTAACGCTGGTCGAAAGCGCCCGTACCGAAAGGACTCCTCCTTCCACCCGCGCGACAGCGCTAGTGCTCCATGCTCCCCAACGGAGGCGCGTGCCCCACAGCCCCCACAGTGCAACAAGCAAACCAAAGCCCCCTGCAATGAGGGCCCCCGAACAATGACGTGTTAGACAGCATTGTCTACACTGGTGCCGGTGACCGGGATCTGTCCCGGAACGAGTCGATAAGAACCGAAACGGATCTCAAAAGGAGTGTTCATGACGGCGAACAACCAGTCCAGCTTCAACCCGGGCAAGGGAACCGGCGAGCCCGTCGGCGTCGCTGTGCTCGGTATGGGCACTGTGGGTACTGACGTGATTCGTCTCATGTCCGAAAATGCTGAGCACTTCACCCACCGCATCGGTGGCCCCCTGGAGCTCAAGGGAGTGGCCGTTTCGGATCTCTCGAAGGAGCGCCCCGGCGTCGACCGTGACCTGCTCACCGACGACGCCCGCTCGCTGATCACCCGCGATGATGTCGACGTGGTCGTCGAGGTCATCGGTGGTATCGACTACCCGCGTGAGCTCGTCCTCGCGGCGCTGAACGCCGGCAAGTCGGTGGTTACCGCCAACAAGGCCCTCGTCGCCGCGCATGCGGACGAACTCGCCGAAGCCGCCGACGCCGCCGGCGTCGACCTGTACTTTGAGGCGGCCGTCGCGGCGGCCATCCCGGTCGTCGGCATGCTGCGCCGCTCCCTGGCTGGCGATCAGATCAACCGCATCTTCGGCATCGTCAACGGCACCACCAACTACATCCTGGACGCCATGACCAGCACGGGCGCTGACTACGACGACGCCCTCGCCGAGGCCACCCGCCTGGGCTACGCGGAGGCCGATCCGACCGCGGACGTCGAAGGCCACGATGCCGCCTCGAAGGCCGCGATCATGGCGTCGCTCGGCTTCCACACCCGCGTGAAGTTCGACGACGTCCACTGCGAGGGCATCACGCAGATCACCGCCGACGACATCGAGGCCGCGAAGAAGGCGGGCTATGTCATCAAGCTGCTCGCGATCTGTGAGCGCATCACCGACTCTGTCGGCGACGAGTCCGTCTCCGCCCGCGTGCACCCGACGCTCATCCCGGAGGCCCACCCGCTGGCGAGCGTCAACGAATCCTACAACGCCATCTACGTCGACGCAGAAGCAGCAGGTTCCCTCATGTTCTACGGCAACGGCGCCGGCGGCGCCCCGACGGCGTCCGCCGTGCTCGGCGACCTCGTCGGCGCTGCCCGCAACAAGGTTCACGGTGGTCGCGCCCCCGGCGAGAACACCTACGCAGAGCTCCCGCTCACCCCGTTCGGGGACGTGCCCACCCGCTACCACATCGACATGTCCGTCGTGGACCGCGCCGGCGTGCTGGCGGATCTCTCCGCACGCTTTTCCCGCAAGGGCATTTCCCTGCGCACCGTGCGCCAGGAGGAGCAGGAGCGCCACTCGCACGCCCGCCTGATCGTGGTCACCCACCAGGCGCGGGAATCGGATTTGCAGGACATCGTCAAGGAGCTCTCCGAGCTCGACGACGTGCAGGAAATCACCAGTGTCATCCGCCTCGACGGCTAGAACCCGACGTTTAGAAACGGAAACCCACTTTCATGGCGATCGAACTCGTTCCCGGCACCTTTGTCACCGTGCGGGTGCCCGGCTCCTCCGCGAACCTCGGCCCGGGCTTTGACACGCTGGGTCTGGCGCTTTCGATTTATGACACCGTCGAAGTCGAGGTCACCCGCTCCGGGCTCGAGGTGGAAATCCTCGGCGAAGGGGCCGAAGATCTACCCCGCGACGGCTCCCACCTCGTCGTCCGGGCCATCTACTCCGGGCTGGCCGCCTGCGGCGTGGAGGCCCCAGGCCTGCGCGTGCGCTGCCACAACACGATCCCGCAGTCTCGCGGGCTGGGCTCGTCGGCAGCTGCGGCAGCTGCCGGCGTCGTCGCCGCCGACGCGCTGGCGGATCACCCGCTGACCACGGATCAGCTCGTCCAGCTGGCCAGTGCCTTCGAGGGACACCCCGATAATGCCGCCGCCTCGATTCTGGGATCGGCTGTGGTGAGCTGGACCGACGTGCCCGTCGACGGCAAAAGCGAGCCGCGTTACCAAGCCGCGGGTATCGACGTCCACCCGGATATCCACGCCACCGCCTTGGTGCCGGACTTCCACGCCTCCACCCACGCGGTGCGCAAGGTGCTGCCGGAGCAGATCACACACCAGGACGCGCGCTTCAACGTCTCCCGCGTGGCCGTCATGACCGTGGCCCTCCAGCACCGGCCCGACTTGTTGGCGGAAGGTACCCGCGATCGCCTGCACCAGCCTTATCGTGCCGACGTGCTTCCCGTCACCGCCGAGTGGGTCAACCGCCTGCGCAACCGCGGCTATGCCGCCTACCTCTCCGGCGCCGGACCGACGATCATGGTCTTGTCCACCGAGCCGGTCGAAGAGCGCATCCTCGACTCCGCCCGCGACGATGGCCTGCGGGTGCTCGAGCTGGAGGTCGCCGGCCCGATCGAAGCCACCTCCGGGCAGGCCTAAAGCGCTAGGGGCGCGGGTGGATCGTGATCGCCTGCGCCTTCGTCACCAGCTCGACGCGGCTTTTCGGCGCGAGCCCGAGCTCGACGACCGCGGCGGTGGTCACACTCGCGCGCACGAGACGCTCACCCAGGCCGACTACCACCGTCGTCGCCGACGCGCTGCCGGCCTGCACATCCGTGACCTCGCCGACCCAGTGGTTACGCGCGGACGTCGGCACCTTTTCGCCCCCGCTAGCCAGGCGCAGCGTGATGGCCTCTGGCAGCACGGTCGCGACCACAGAATCCCCTTCGGAGAGCGCCGAGCCCGCCGTCGGGAGCCCGATGAGCTCCACGCCGGAGGCCTCTACCGTGACCGTGTCGGCATTCACCGCCGTCACCGTGCCCGCCAGCCGGTTGATGCCGGCGAGCCCGGCGACGAAGTCATTCGGCGGGACCTCGAGCATCTCTTGGGTGGGCCCCGCGGCCACCGGCACCCCTGCCTCCAGGGTGACGATGCGATCGGAGAGCCCGGCTATATCCAGCAGGTCGTGGGTGACCAGCACCGTCGTGCGATCACCGGCGGTCGCCCGCAAAAGTGCTCTCCAGCGGGCAGAGGAGTGCACGTCGATGGCGGCGAGCGGCTCGTCGAGAATCAAAGCCCGCGGGCGCGAGGCCAGGGCCCGCAGCAAGGCGACCTGCGCTGCCTGGCCGCCGGAGAGAGAGGCGACGGGAACGTCGCGCAGCGGATGGAGGCCGGCGGCGTCGAGAAGCTGGTCGCTGCGCCGCTGATCCCGGGTGACCATGGTGAGGATGTCTAAGGCCGTGCCGACGCGCGGCAACCCCGGGTTCTGGGTGAGTAGCACGATGCCGCGGCGGTGGGCGGGCAGGGTATCGACGCGCACCTCATCGACGCTCACCTCAGCGCCGGTGAGCCGGCCGGCGATCATGCCGCTGAGCGTCGATTTTCCGGAACCGTTGGGCCCGATCACCGCGGTGGTGCTGCCGGCGGGAAAGGCGGTGGTGGTGGCGTCGGCACGCGCGGTGATCGCGGCGGGTTCCTCCGGGACCGTCAGGGTGCGCAGGCGCGCGGTGTCCATGTCTGCGAGCGTGCGCGCGACCGGGGTGGGGGAGCGGTGCAGCAGCGTCGGCACGAAGGCCAGCGCCAGGACGATGACCGCGAGGGCGATGAGCACCGCGGAGAGCGCGTAGGCGGCGTCGCGGTCGGTTTCGCGCTCTAGGTAGATGGCCAGCGACATCGTGCGGGTGATACCCGGCATGGAGCCGGCGAAAGTGATAGTGGTGCCGAACTCTCCCAGCGAGCGGGCAAACGCCAGCCCCGCTCCGGTGGCGATGGCGGGGCGGATCGTCGGCAGCGTGATCTTGCGCAACACCTCAGCGGGGCTCATGCCGATCCCGGCGGCCGAGGCGGTGACCTCGGAGTCGATCTGGCGCAGGGCGGAGTCGACGGCGACGACCACGAAAGGCAGGGCCACGAACACGTGGGCGGCCACCACGCCGGGGAAGGCGAAGGCGAACTGGAGGTTGAGTACGTCGAGGGCACCGGCCAGGATGCCGTTGTTGCCGATCAGCGCCGAGAGCGCCAGGCCGCCGACGACCGGCGGCATCGCCAGCGGCAGCAGCACCAGCAGGCGCGCGATATGCGCCCCGCGGCGCAGCGACTGGATGGCCAGAGCCAGCGGGACGCCAATGAGCACCACGATCGCTGAGCTGGCCACCGCGGCGGAAAGGGTCAGCCCGATGAGCTCGGCGACCTCGGGGCGAGTGAGGATCTCGACGAGGCGGCCCCAGGGCACCCGGGTCGCCAGTGCCATAATCGGCAGCACGAGGTAGGCGACCGCCAATGCCCCGAGCACCACGATTACCAGGGGAGGCCGGGGGCGCAGCTCGCGGGGGTTAGCCATAAAGGCTCATCCTAGTTGGTGGCGGCGGGGTGGAATCCGGCGTCTTCCAAAAGACCGGCGACCTCCTCGCTGGTCAGCAGATCCAGGAACTTCTCGGCGGCCTCGGGGTTCTGGGAATTCTCGACGACCGCCGCGTACAGCGTGTTGGGGTGTTCTTCGGCGTGCGGGATGTCGATGATGGTGACGTCGTCACCCGCCGAGTGCGCGTCAGTGCGGTAGACCCACCCGGCATCGGCCTCGCCCGCGACGACCTTGCCGAGCACATCGCCTACCGAGTGCTCCAGCGAGACGGGGGAGAAATCCAGGTCATTTTCTTCCGCGAGGGTCTCCGATAAGCGCCCGCACGGCACCTCCGCGTCGCAGAGAATGAGATCGACGCCCTCGGCGGTGGCATCGGTGATCGAGGTGATCTCGCCGGCCGCATCCGGGTGAACGACCATGACCAGCTCGTTATAGGCGAATTTCCGGGGCTTTCCGACGGTCCCGTCCGCCACCGCCGTCTCCATCGTGGCTTCATCGGCGGTGATGAGGATATCGGCCGGGGCGCCCTCGGCCAGCTGGCTGACCAGCCCGCTGGAGCCGTCGTTGTTGAACTCGAGGTTGACCGCCGGCTCGTGGTCGGCGGCGAGCTCTTCGAGGCCTTCGTTGAGCACGCGGGTGGAGGAGGCGGCGAATAAGGTCAGTTGGTTCTCGTCTGCACCCGTGGCGCAGGCGGTGAGCGCTCCGGCGCCGGTGAGTAGGGCGGTGACAGCGGCGAGGACACGGCGTTTCATGAAACTGAGAGTAACAAAGGCGTGGCCGGGGGAGTGCCCTTTGTCACCGCGTAGCGGACAGTTTGACTGGTCTCACCGCTTTCGGAGAAGATTCCGGAAGTATTCATTGCCTGACCACGAAGAGTTCACCCTTCGGTTACTGTCCATTGCCTGCGAGGTAACTGGTCTTCGTCAGGGTTGATTGTGTATATGTCACGAGAGAACCACGAGGCAGGAAGGCCCCAATGACTCGACCTGAAGACCGTTCGAACCCGCCGGAGCAGGCGGGCGAGGAGCAGGCCGCCCGCGCGTCGGGCTCGAGCGCTGCGACGAAGATGGACGATAGCCAGGACGGCGGCGCGCACCAGAACGCCCCGGCCAGCGCCGAAGAACTCGGCGAGGACACCTCGATGGAGGAAGAGGCCCAGCACTCGCAGGGTCCTTTCGCAGCGATGCCGAAGTGGGCGCTGTGGATCCTCGCCTTCGTTACCCTCTACTTCCTCATCGTCGCCATCGGAGTGATCGGTGACGGCTTCTCCGCGGTCGGTGAGGATACCGCCGAGGCGGCCTTCGAATTCGCTACCAACCCGTTCGTGGGCTTATTCGTCGGTATCCTCGCCACGGTCTTGGTGCAGTCCTCGTCGACGACGACGGCGATCACCGTCGCCGCCGTCGGCTCTGGGGCGCTGCCGGTGGAAACCGCGGTGCCGGTCATCATGGGTGCGAACATCGGCACCACCGTGACCAACACCCTGGCCTCCCTCGGCTTCGCAGGTAACCGCCAGGAGTTCCGCCGCGCCTTCTCCGCGGCGCTGGTGCATGACTTCTACAACATGCTCGCAGTGGTCATCCTCTTCACCGTCGAGGTGATCTTCCAGCCGATCCAGCGCTCGGCCAAGTGGGTCGCCGACCAGCTCTACGGCACCGTGCTGCCGGATCCGGACGACGCCGACTTCATCTCCGCTATCACAGACCCCGTCGCCGACCTCATCGGCCCCGAGGGCCTGGCCGGCCTCCTGGGCAACGACATCGCCGTCGGCGTCGGGTCGATCATCCTCGGCGTGGTCATGATCTTCGTGGCCATCTACCTGCTGGGCAAGATCCTGCAGGCCATCATGGTCGGCGCGGCGCGCAAGTACCTGAAGAAGGCGGTCGGCGGCAACCCGATCGTCTCCATGGGCGTGGGCGCCGGCATCACCGTCCTCATCCAGTCCTCCTCGGTGACCACCTCCACGCTGGTGCCCTTCGCCGGCGCGGGCACCTTGAGCACCAAGGACATCTACCCGGTCACCCTGGGCGCCAACCTGGGTACCACCGCCACCGGCCTCATCGCCGCGCTCGCCGTGACCGGTGGCGGCGGCCTGGACGCCCTGACCATCGCGCTGGTGCACACCCTGTACAACCTCTACGGAATCATCATCATCTACGGCCTGCCGTTCCTGCGGAACCTGCCGGTCATGGCCGCCAACGCCATGGGCGCCATCGTCGCCGACCGCCGCTGGGTCGCCCCGGCATGGGTGCTGACCCTCTGGGTCGCCCTCCCGGCGCTGGTCGTCGGCGTCGTCGCCTTCACCTAGAGACCACTCTTTCGCCCATCGACGTGACCAGGAGATCACAGTGACCACGAACAACCCGCAGTCGAACGAGACCCCGCTGGCCCGCATCAGCACCAAAGACCTTGAGCTGATGCTCACCGAGATCGAGCAGGACGTCGCACAGATCCGTACCGAGCTCGCGCACCGCCGCGGCTCCACCCCGGGCACCGAAGCTCTGCTGGTCTCCGAGCAGGGGGACTTCACCTGGCTCAAGGGTGGCTGGTCGAACCTGTTCCGCTACATGCGCGACCTCATCCGCGAAGAGCGCGAGGAGCGCGAAGAACAGCAGTAAAAGCCAGTCCTAGTCCTCGAGCTCGCCGTAGTCAGCGAGTTCTGCCAGAGTGTCATAGTCGCGCTCTAAGCCGTCGCCTTTCACCTCGGCGACGGCTACTTCCTTATAGAGCACCCTCGCGGGCTGGTTTTCCACCGACTCTAAGCTCTCTAGTACCCGGTGCAGCGCGGCGGTATCCCACACCGCGCACAACGGTTGGCGCCGGCCGTCGCCGGCCACCACCACCGCCGCCTCTGCGGTACCGGTGAGGGCGGCGGCGAGGACGTCGATAAGCTGCGCTGAATCTGGCGCATCGACGGCCAAAATGGCCGTGCGCGCCGACGGTGTGCCCGCGCGCAGGGCGCGCACGCCGGCGTCGATAGCGGCGACGGGACCCGAAAACGGCGGATCCTCCGCGACTACCTGCACCCCTTTACGGACCTCGAGGCCGCGGGCGGTGACCACCGCGACCTGCATAAGGCCGGGTTGGGTGGCAAGGTCGTCGAGAAGCACGTCAATGAGACGACTGCCATCGACTTTCACCGCCGCCTTGTCGCGCCCGCCGATGCGCGAGCCGCGGCCGCCGGCGAGGATGATGACGTCGACGCCTGGGGTGAGGCTAGGCATCCGGCAGCTCCCGCGACCAGTCGCCGGAACGCCCGCCCGATTTCGCCGTGATGCCGGCGCGGCGGATATACGCGGAGCGATCGACGCCCTTGACCATGTCGATCACCGCGAGCGCGGCGACGTTGACGGCGGTGAGCGCCTCCATCTCCACGCCGGTGCGATCGGCGGTGCGGACGGTGGCGGTGATGGCGACGTGGTCGTCGTGAAGCTCTAGCTCCACAGACGCCCCGTGGACGCCGATGGTGTGGGCCAGCGGCAAAAGATCCGGCACCTTCTTCGCCGCCGCGATCCCGGCCACGCGGGCCACGGCCAGCACGTCGCCTTTGGGGACGGTGCCGTCTTTGAGCGCGGTCATAATCTCCGGCGAGCAGGCGACGTCGCCGACGGCGGTCGCCGAGCGCACGGTCGGGTTCTTCTCGGTGACATCGACCATGTAGGCCTGGCCGGCGTCGTTGAGGTGGGGAAGCTGCACGGTGCCTTCTTTCTTCAAGCTTGTCTACGCGTTGGTAAGCAGGATCTCGACGGGATCCTCCGGCCCGCTGCCTGGCTCAATCACAGCGAGGCCATTGGTGCCGGAGAGCGATCCCACCAGATGCGACCCCGTCGCACGCCGGTGAAACGGGGTGGCGCGGATATCCCCGGCGAAGTCCACGCGCACGGGGCACAGCAGCGCCTGGTGGGGACGCGCCGGCGGGAACTGGCCGTCGGTCTTTACGACGACACGCCCGCGCCGATCACCGGTGCCCGCCAGCTTTAGCAGCGCGGGTACCACGAACATCTGGAAACCGCAGTAGGCGGCCACGGGGTTTCCCGGCAGGCAGATCAGCGGCACCCCGTCGACTCTGCCGGCGCCCTGCGGGCCGCCGGGTTTCATGGCTACCGGCCCGAACCAGACGCCCAGCCGGGTGCCGACGGCCTTCACCACGTCATACGCGCCCTTCGAGACCCCGCCGGTGGTGACCACGAGATCCGCGACGCGGGTGGCCGTATGCAGAACCTCCTCGAACTCGGCGTCGGTATCCCCGGCGTGGAAGGTGTGTACCTCGCCGGCGCCGTTGGCCTCCGCGAGGGCGGCGACCATCGGCTTGTTGGAGTCATAGAGCAGGCCGGGGGAAAGCTCGCTACCGGGCTCAACGAGCTCGTTGCCCGAAGAGATCACGGCGACAACCGGCGCGGGGTGATAGGAGATCTCGGTGATGCCGGCGGAGACTAACGCGGCGAGCGCCCCGGCATCGATCAGGGTGCCTGCGGCCGCCACCTCGTCGCCGGCGCGCAGGTTATCGCCGCGCGGACGGATATGTGCCTTCTTCGGCTCCTCATAAATGGTGACCTCCCGCGGAAGCTCACCCGGCCCGGGGGTCATGTCGGTGTTTTCGACGGGCACCACCCTGAGGCCATCGTGGTCTTCGCCGGTCGGCCCGCCGGTCATGATCCGCACCGCCGTGCCCGGCGCCACGGTGCGGGGACCGGAACCGGCGGGGATGTCGCCGTCGACACGCAAGGTGACGGGGGGCTCGGGAAGGCCTGCGAGGTCCTCGGTGCGCACCAAGAAGCCGTCCATCGCCGAGTTCGAAAACGGCGGGACAGCTACCTCAGTGATCGCGGGGGCGGCCAAGACCACCCCGGTGCGCGGCGCGGAGCTTACCGGGGCGAGGGGAGAGACCAGCTCGCTGATGAAGCGCTGGTGGCCTGCGATCGGGCGTATCTCGGGCATGCTATCCACCGATCGCCGCCATCGGGCGGTCGGGCTGGAGGAAGCCGGGGTCGTTGATGGCGTGGCCAGGCAGCTTCGCCCACATCGCGGCGGCCCAGACGGTGGCGATCTCGTCGTCGCTCGAACCGTCGCGCAGCTTATCGCGCACGGAGAACTCCTGGTCGGCCGAGGCGAACAGGCAGTTGCGGATGGCGCCGTCGGCCGTGAGCCGGGTGCGGTCGCAGTCACCGCAGAACGAGTGGGTGACGCTGGCGATCACGCCGATCTCGCCGCGCAGGCCGTGGCCATCATCGGCTTTCCACAGGGCGGCCGGGGAGGAACCGCGGGGCTTATCGACGGGCGTGAGCTCGAACTGCGTGCGCAATTCGTCAAGGATGTCCTCGGCGGTGACCATCTCGGAGCGGTCCCACTGCGACGGCGGGCCAAGCGGCATCTGCTCGATGAAACGCAGCTGGGTGCCCTTCTCAAGGCAGAAGCGGGCGAGTTTGACGATGTCTTGGTCGTTGAAGCCCGGCATGATCACCGCGTTGATCTTCACCGGCTGCAGGCCGACTTCAAGCGAGGTCTCGATGGCGTCGATGACATCATCGAGGCGATCGCGGCGGGTGAGCTTCGCATAAGCCTTCTTGTCGATCGTATCCAGCGAGATGTTCACGCGGTCTAGGCCGGCGTCGGCCAGCTTCTGGGCGCGCTTGGCCAGTCCCAGCCCGTTGGTGGTGATCGCGGTCTGCGGCGCTTGGCCCTCGTCGGTTTTCAGCGACTTGGTGTGCGCGATGATCTTCTCCAGGGAGCGGCGCATCAGCGGCTCGCCGCCGGTGAAACGCACCTGCCGGATGCCGAGCTTTTCCACCCCGAGCGTGATGAGCCGGGTTATCTCCTCGTCGGTGAGCACCTTGTCCTTCGGCAACCAGTCGAGGCCTTCTGCGGGCATGCAGTAGGTGCAGCGCAGGTTGCAGCGGTCGGTGAGGCTCACGCGCAGGTCGCGGGCGACGCGACCGTAGGTGTCCGCCAGCGTGCGGGAACCGTCGGCGGCCGGGCGCAGCAGATCCTCCGGGATCGTGATCTGCGGGCGAACGGGCGACAGGGTCAAGGGGATGGTCGTATTACTCATTGTCATTCCAGCCTACGAAGCAGCCCGGTATTTTGACAACAACAGTGCTCGTTAATTATTCGACCTGCTCACGGCCGCCGCGGCGGGTGCGGCGCTCGCCCGGGCCCAGCAGCCGGATGATGTCGAATCTCCCGGCGTCGCGGTGTTCGCGCAGATCCTTCTTGTCGAACTTATCTACGCTGGTCTTGTCGATGTGATCGACGAACGTCCAGTATTCTGGCACCATCCAGTTCGGTAGCTGCTTGCGTACGCTCTGCCGGATCTCCTCGGCCGTCTCCTCGGTTGGGGGATAGCCCTCGTGCAAGACGGTGACGGCCAGCGGGCGCTCGCCCCACTTCTCGGAGGGGATGCCGATGACGGCGCACTCGATCACCGCCTCAGCCTCCATGATGATGTTCTCCAGCTGCGCCGAGTAGATCCACTCGCCACCGGAGCGGATGATGTCGCGGGCCCGGTCGGAGACCTGCAGGAAGCCGTCGGCAGTGACGGTGCCGACGTCGCCGGTGCGCAACCAGCCGTCGTCGGTAAAGCTCTCGGAGCCGTCGGTCACCGGCTCGCCGCGGAAGTACATGCCTGGAGGGCCCTCGAGGTAGGAGCCGGTGACCAGGTTGCCGCGCACCTGGATCTCGCCGTGGTTGCGGTCGGTGGTGGCCACGACCTCGCCGTCGTTGACCACCCGGTACTCCAGCGCGGGCAGAAAACGGCCCTGCGAGGAGCGGTAGAACTGGCGCGCCTCGACGGAGGCCCCGGACGGCGGGCGGGCGACGGTGCCGACGGTCGAGGTTTCCGTCATCCCCCAGACGTGGATGATGTCGACGCCGTAGCGCTCCTCCCAGATCTTCATCAGCGCCGTCGACGCCGGCGAGCCGCCGACGTAGATCTCGGTCAGCGACATCCGCTCCGGCGGGTGATGCAGGTAGTGGACCATGAGCTGGGTCCAGATGCTCGGCACCCCGTGGGCCACCCGCGGGTGGGTGGCGGCGACGATCTCGGCGAGGTCCTCCGGGGTGACAAAACGCCCCGGAAACACCAGGGGAGTGCCCGACATGAACGCCGCGAAGGGAACGCCCCAGCTTAAGACGTGGTAGATGGGCACCCCGCAGAGAAAAGAATCGCCGTGGGTGACGGCCAGGGAGTCCGTCGTGCGTAGGGTCATCGCCTGCAGGTAGGTCGAGCGGTGCGAGTAGACAACGCCCTTCGGCGCGCCGCCGGTGGTGCCGGTGGAGTAGCAGACTGCCGCCGCGGCCTGCTCGGATTGGGTGGGCCAGGCGAAGCGGGTGGAACGACCGTCGAGAAGCGCCTCGTAGGAATAAACCCGCCGCCCGGAGACTTCCGTCGGCATCGGGCCTTGTCCGATGAGCGCCACCGCCCGCACCTTTGGGGCTTTGGCGAGGACTTCTTCTAAAAGGTCGAGGTACTCGGGATCGGAGACGATGATCTCCATCTCCGAGTGGTTGATGATGTGCTCGATCTGGTCCGCCATGAGCTGCCGGTTGAGCGGGGTGAACACGGCGTCCATGCAGCAGGCGGCGAACATGACTTCGAGGTGCTCGGCGCAGTTATCTAACAGGGTGCCGACGCGCTCGTCCCCGGTGATCTCGAACTCGTCTTGCAGGGCGTGGGCGAAGGCGGCAGACCGGGCGGCGATGTCGTGGAAGGTGGTCTCCTCCGGGCCGTGGCCGGTCCAGGTGGTCACCTTGGTAGAGCCGTGGACGCTCGCCCCGTATTCCAGGATGCGGGTGATCGACAGGGGAATGTCCTGCATGGTCGAGAGCATGCCACCCACTGTAGCCGCCCCCGGGTGCGCCTTCGATGACGAACGTGCGCTACACTTTTGATCTGATCGTTGAAGTGAGCCCCGCGACTGAGCTGGCCGCGGCGGCCCGCGATCTAATACCTGCCCGTGTTGTCCCGGTTTCTGCCGGTTCGTCAGCGTTGCGGTGACGGCCGATGCCAGGTGGGTGGGTAGTTGACAGTTATCCAAAAGCTTCCGGCTTTTGCCCGATCATCCGCGGTATGAATAAACGGGCCCGGTCAAGCAACGAAAGGACTTCCGTGAGCGATACGGACACCCAGGATTTAAGCTCCCTGAAGCTGCCCGAGCTGCGCAAGATCGCGGCTGAAAAGGGACTGAAGGGCGTATCCGCACTGCGCAAGAGTGCGCTGATCACCGCCATCGAGACCGGAAAAGTTCCTCCCAAGGCGAAGAAGGCCGCCGCCCGCGCCGCCGCCGAGGAAGAGGCCGCGCCGGAGAAGGCGCCCGAGAAGGAGCAGCGCTCGGAGAAGCAGCCCGAGCAGGACTCAGATCAGCAGAAGGACGACTCCGGCAACAACGACAACCGTAACCACCACCGCAACGATGACGACGGTGGCAACCGCGGCAAGGGCCGACGCGGCCGTCGTAACCGCCGCAACCGCGGCGGGGATAACCACAACAACCAGGGCCACAACAACCAGAACAACCAGCCGGACGAGCTGCAGGACGTCGCGGGCATCCTCGATGTCATCGATAACTCGGCGGCATTCGTGCGCACCACCGGCTACCGCTCTGCCCCGGCCGATGTGTTCGTCAACAACAACCTGATCAAGCGCTTCGGCCTGCGCTCCGGGGACGCGATCACCGGCCAGGTGAAGATGAACGGCGGCGGACACACCCACGGCAACGGCCGCAACCGCCGCAAGTACAACCAGCTCGCCCGCGTCGATACCGTCAACGGCCTGCACCCGGAGGAGTCGAAGAAGCGCCCGGAGTTCCACAAGCTCACCCCGCTGTACCCGAATAAGCGCCTGCGCCTCGAGACGGAGCCGAACATCCTGACCACGCGCGTGATCGATCTGGTCATGCCGATCGGTAAGGGCCAGCGCGCGCTGATCGTCTCCCCGCCGAAGGCCGGTAAGACGACGATTCTGCAGAACATCGCGAACGCGATCGCCACGAACAACCCCGAGTGCTACCTCATGGTCGTGCTTGTCGACGAGCGCCCCGAAGAGGTCACCGACATGCAGCGCAGCGTGCGCGGCGAGGTCATCGCCTCGACCTTCGATCGCCCGCCGTCAGAGCACACCGCCGTCGCGGAGCTGGCCATCGAGCGCGCGAAGCGTTTGGTCGAGATGGGCAAGGACGTCGTCGTCCTGCTCGACTCGATCACCCGCCTGGGCCGCGCCTACAACAACTCTTCGCCGGCCTCGGGCCGCATCCTCTCCGGTGGTGTCGACTCGAACGCCCTGTACCCGCCGAAGCGTTTCCTGGGTGCGGCGCGCAACATCGAAGACGGCGGCTCGCTGACCATCCTGGCCACCGCCATGGTCGAGACCGGCTCCGCCGGCGACACCGTGATCTTCGAGGAGTTCAAGGGCACCGGCAACGCGGAGCTCAAGCTCGACCGCAAGATCGCCGAGCGCCGCGTCTTCCCGGCTGTCGACGTCAACCCCTCGGGCACCCGCAAGGACGAGCTGCTCATGCCCACCGAGGAGTTCCGCATCATGCACAAGCTGCGGCGCATCCTCGCGGCCCTGGATTCGCAGGCTGCCATCGACCTGCTGATCAAGCAGCTGAAGAAGACGAAGTCCAACGGCGAGTTCCTCATGCAGGTGGCCTCTTCCGCCCCGATGGCCGGGGATAAGGATGTGGAGGAGTACCTGTAATGGCTTCGGAAGTTTCACTTGTCGACGACTACGTCTCCGAATACGAGGGCATCGAGGCCCAGATGGCGGATCCCTCGGTCGCCGGCGACCAGGACCAATACCGCAAGCTCTCGAAGCGCTACGCGGAGCTGCAGCCGATCATCAAGGTCAACAACCAGCTCAACGCCGCCCGCGAGGACCTCGAGGCCGCCCGCGAGATGGCCTATGAGGACCACGACTTCGCCGACGAGGCCGAACGCCTCGAAAAAGAGGTCGTCGAGCTCGAGGAGAAGCTGGCCGACCTGCTCGCCCCGCGCGACGAGCACGACGGCGACGACATCATAATGGAGATCAAGGCCGGCGCCGGCGGCGAGGAAGCCGCCCTGTTCGCCGGGGATCTCGCCCGCATGTACCAGCGCTACGTCGAGCGCCACGGCTTCATCTGGGACGTGCTCGACGAATCCGAGTCCGACCTCGGCGGCGTGAAGGATCTCACCGTCTCCATCAAGTCGAAGACCCCCTCGCGCGACGGCGCGTGGAGCGTGTTCAAGTTCGAAGGCGGCGTCCACCGCGTCCAGCGCGTGCCCGTGACCGAGTCGCAGGGCCGCATCCAGACCTCAGCCGCCGGCGTGCTGGTCTACCCGGAGCCCGACGAGCTCGAGGCCGTCGAGATCGACGACAAGGACATCCGCGTCGATGTCTACCGTTCCTCGGGCAAGGGCGGCCAGGGCGTGAACACGACCGACTCGGCCGTGCGCATCACGCACCTGCCGACCGGATTGATCGTCACGTGTCAGAAGGAGCGCTCGCAGATCCAGAACCGCGCGCGGGCCATGCAGGTGCTGCAGGCGCGCTTAGAGCAGATAGAGCGCGAGGCCGCGGAGGCCGAGGCCGCCGAGGACCGCGCCTCCCAGGTGCGCACCATGGATCGCTCCGAGCGCATCCGCACCTACAACTGGCCGGAAAACCGCATCAACGATCACCGCATCAACTACAAGGCCAACAACCTCGACCAGGTGCTCGACGGCAACATGGACGACCTGCTCAAGGCTCTGCAGGCCGCCGAGCGCGCCGAGCGCCTCGAAGCGGAGTCCTAGCCCGTGCGCACCCTCGGTGAGGCGCTGGGCGCGGCCGTCGAAAAGCTTCGCGACGCCGGCGTCGCCTCCCCCGAGGTCGACGCCCGGCTGCTCGCCGCCCACCTCACCGGCGCCCACCACCTAGCGCTGGGTAAGGCCGGCGAGGTGCCCGCGGGTTTCGACGAGCTCATCCGCCGGCGTGCTCAGCGCGAGCCGCTGCAGCACATCCTCGGCGAAGCCCCCTTCGGTCACCTCGATGTCGCCGTCGGGCCGGGGGTGTTCATCCCGCGCCCGGAGACGGAAGTGCTCGCCGACTGGGCGGTGCGCCAGCTGCGCGCGTCTTCGAAGACTTCGCCCGTGGTGATGGATCTGTGCACCGGCAGCGGGGCGATGGCGCAATATATCGCCTCGCTGGTCCCGCGGGCGCGGGTGGTGGCCGTCGAAAAGCAAGCCTCAGCCCTTGACTTCGCGCGACGGAACGCGCCGGATGTCACCGTGCTGGAAGGCGATGTCACCGCCGATATTCTGCGCGACTATCACGGGCGCGTCGATCTCGTGGTGAGCAATCCGCCCTACGTGCCGCAGGCCGACGATCTCGAGCCCGAGGTCTACGCGGATCCGCACGAGGCTGTGTTCGCCGGGGCCGATGGCATGAGCGTGATCCCCAGGATGGTCCCGCTCATCGAGCGCCTGTTGGTGCCCGGTGGGCTGGTGGGCATCGAGCACGACGAGACCACCGCCCACGCTGTGTGTGAGGTGCTTGCCGCGCACGGTTTCGTCGAGGTGGCCACGCTGAAGGACCTGGCAGGTCGGCCGCGGTTCGCCACCGCGAGTAAACTCAACCGGACAACGCCCGCCAGGGAGTCGTCATAGAGAAAGGACCGGTACGTTCGCCGTGAGCAAGATTTACTCCTGCGCTGAGCCCGCCGACCGTGAACTCGGCCTGAAGATGGCCGTGGACGCGGTCCGTGCGGGGCGTCTCGTCGTCACGCCAACGGATACGGTCTACGGGCTCGGCTGCGACGCCTTCGACAACGACGCGGTCGCCCGGCTGCTCGCGACGAAACAGCGCGGCCCGGACATGCCGGTGCCGGTGCTCGTCGGCTCCTGGGAGACCGTCCAAGGGCTGGTGCGCGAGTACTCGGAGATTACCCGCACGCTCGTCGAGGCGTTCTGGCCGGGCGGGCTGTCCATCGTCGTGCCGGAGGCGCCGAGCCTGCCGTGGAACCTAGGCGATACCCGCGGCACCGTCATGCTGCGCATGCCGCTGCACCCGGTGGCTATCGAGCTGCTGCGCGAGGTCGGGCCGATGGCGGTCTCGAGCGCGAACATCTCCGGCTCCGCGCCGCCGGTGACCGCCCAACAGGCCCGCGAGCAGCTCGGGCGCGCCGTGAGCGTGTATCTCGACGGGGGAGAGGCCACGATTGGTCAGCCCTCGACGATCGTCGACGTCTCGGGTGCTTCCCCCAAGATCCTGAGGGAGGGGGCGATCAGCGCCGAGCGCATTGGTGAAGTTCTGGGCCTTGACCCAGAGGTGGTGCGCTAGATGGATGCGGTGGGACTGCCGCTGCGCGAGCTCGGGTTGGTGATCCTGGTTGCCGCGGCGATCACGTTTTTGACCACCGGCGGCATCCGCTCGCTGGCGGTGCGCACAGGCCAGGTCGCCGAGATCCGCACCCGCGACGTGCATACCCAGCCCACCCCGAGTCTCGGCGGGCTGGCCATGTTCTCCGGCTTCCTCGTCGCCGTGGCGCTCGCGTCCCAACTGCCGGCGCTGACCCGCGGGCTCATGCCAGTGACCCCGGAGATGACCGCGGTGCTGTGGGCCGCCGTGGCGATCGTGATCGTCGGAGCGGTCGATGACTTAATCGAGCTCGACGCCATCACCAAGCTGGCCGGCCAAGTCGGCGCCGCGCTCTTGATGAGCCTTTTGGGCCTGTCCTGGACGCTGGTTTTCTTGCCTTTCGGCGAGGGCACGACGGTGGTGCTCGATCAGTACTGGTCGCTGGCCGTGACCACCGTGTTCGCGGTGTTGCTCATGAACGCCGTCAACTTCGTCGACGGCCTCGACGGACTCGCCGCAGGCCTCGGGCTGATCGCCGGCGCGGCGATCCTCATCTTCTCGCTGACGGTCCTGCACGATCTAGGCGGGGCGGTCAGTGCCTACCCGCCGGCGATCATCGCCGCCGGCTTAGTGGGCATCTGCGCCGGCATCCTGCCGCATAACTTCGAGCCCTCGCGGATCTTCATGGGCGACTCCGGTGCCATGCTCATCGGGCTGCTGCTGGCGGCCAGCGCGACCTCGGCGAGCGGCAAGATCAACATGTCGCTCTACGGCACCGCGGACATCGTGGCCCTCATGAGTCCCCTGATCGTCGTCGCTGCGGCCGTGTTCGTGCCGGTGTTGGACCTCGTGCTCGCCGTCATTCGGCGGGTCTCCAAAGGCCAGAGCCCCTTTGCGGCCGATCGGATGCACATCCATCACCGCCTGCTGGCCATCGGGCACACGCATAGGCGCACCGTCCTCGTGCTCTACGGCTGGGTGACGGCCGTCGCCTTCGGGGCGGTGAGCTTCTCGATCGTCCCGCCGCCCATCGCCGTCGTCGTCAGTATCGTCCTATTGGTGGGGGCAGCGGCCATCACCGTCGTGCCGGTGGTGCGCGATCGCCGGGCGCGGCTGAGGTAGGCTGAGCGCCCGTGAGTGATCAAACGCCCTACAGTGACCACACCCGCCCGCTCAACCGCGCCCTGAAGTTCGGCTCGATCGCGCTCGTGGTGATGACCGTGATCTCCTTGGCCGTGTGGGGCTATCTGCGCGATCTCCCCGGCATCTGGGGCGTGCTCATGGGAGCCGGCCTCGGCGGGGGATTCGTGCTACTGACCGCACTGAGCGTCCGCGTGACCGCCAATACCTCACCGACGACCGCCATGGCCGTCATCCTGGGCGGATGGTTGGTGAAGATCGTGCTGTTTATCATCGTCTTCTTGCTTATCGACGGCATGACCTTCTACGACCGCACTGCCTTCGCTACGACAGTCATCATCGCTTTAGTGGTCGTCCTTGCCACGGAGGTGTGGGGAATCATCACATCTAATGTGACTTTCGTGGGTTAACCTGCACGTTTCCTTAAGTTTTCCCTACACTTTCGGGGGTATGTGACGCGGATAACGTCCTGGTGTTTTCTCTGAACAAGCCCCTTCTTCGCAGGTGGAAGGGGCTTTTTCTAGGAGACAATAAGGAAACGCTCACCCGGGCACACCGAAGGTTCCAAGAGACTGCTAGTATTTCGTGCGGGTAACCGCAGCTGTGCATGTTGTGGCTTTCCCCTGTCTCCGTCGGAGCTGATGTGCGAAGGAATCCCCGGCGGCGGCAGTGAGAGTATTGAGACGTCCATCGCACCGCGGGAGGCGCCGCACCTCCCGCGGCCCAAGAACGGGAGAGAACGCTGAGCGTTACAACTTTGGCCATGAGGGGCGAATTCCATCCGCCCGAACTGGACCCAGAATTTTTTCCCGGGGAATATTACGGCGACATGCTGTTCGCGGATTTCGCGAACGGCTGGTTCGCGCTGGATCGATTGATGCTCATCCGCCTGGTCATGGCGGCTGTGCTCATCATCATTTTCATGCTGGCCTTTAGGAATCCGAAGCTGATCCCTTCGGGCCTGCAGAACGTCGTGGAAATGGCGGTCGACTTCGTCCGCCTGCACATCGCGGAGGACATCCTGGGCAAGAAGGAGGGGCGTAGGTTCCTGCCTATCATCGCCGCCATCTTCTTCACCGTGCTGTTCATGAACATCCCGGCTGTCATTCCGGGCATGAACATCTCGCCCAACTCACGTATCGGTATGCCGATCGTGCTGGCGGTCGCCGGCTACATCGCATTCATCTACGCCGGCTCCAAGCGCTATGGATTCGGCAAGTACGTGAAGTCTTCCGTCGTGATTCCTAATCTCCCTCCGCTGCTCCACATCCTCGTGGTGCCGATCGAGATCTTCTCGACGTTCATCTTGCGTCCGGTCACGCTGGCTCTTCGTCTGATGGCGAACTTCCTGGCTGGCCACATCATTCTGGTTCTGCTGTTCTCCGCCACGAACTTCTTCTTCTGGCAGCTGAACGGCTGGACCGCCATGGCGGGTGTGACGACCATCGCCGCGATTCTGTTCACCCTCTATGAGTGCATCATCATCTTCCTGCAGGCGTACATCTTCGCCCTGCTGGTGTCGGTGTACATCGAACTGTCGCTGCATGCGGACTCACACTGACGCGCCCGTCAACGCGAACCTCGCGGTTAACTGAATAGCCCCACTTCAACACTCACCGCCCACAACGGGTATCAAGAAAGGGAACGACTTTCATGAACGAGATCATCCTGGCTCAGGCTGCAGAGTCCACGATCACCGGCCTCGGCGCCGTCGGCTACGGCATCGCCACCATCGGCCCCGGCCTCGGCATCGGCATCCTCGTCGGCAAGACCGTCGAGGGCATGGCACGCCAGCCGGAGATGGCTGGTCAGCTGCGTACCACCATGTTCCTGGGTATCGCCTTCGTTGAGGCCCTGGCCCTGATCGGCCTGGTCGCAGGCTTCCTGTTCTAACCACGAGCGGACCTTTTGACCCTGAGGGTCGTTGAGAGACACCCTCTATTTCAGACTGGAGAGACATGACGAACGTCATTTACCTGCTTGCGCAGGAGGCGGAGCAGCTGCCCCTCGAGGGTGGCAACTCCATTCTCCTGCCCAAGACTTACGACATCGTCTGGTCCATCATTCCGTTCCTGGTCATCCTGTTTATCTTCTGGAAGTTCATCCTTCCGAAGTTCCAGGAGGTCCTGACCGAGCGTGAGGACCGGATCAAGGGTGGCATTCAGCGTGCAGAGGCCGCTCAGGCCGAGGCGAAGGCCGCTCTGGAGAAGTACAATGCACAGCTCGCTGAGGCACGTTCCGAGGCAGCCGAGATCCGTGAGCAGGCGCGCGAGCGCGGCAAGGAGATCGAGGCTGAACTGCGGGCTAACGCCGAAGCCGAGTCCAAGCGCATCGTGGAAAACGGTGAGAAGCAGCTGCAGGCGTCGCGCGATCGCGTCGTCGGCGAGCTTCGTTCCGAGATGGGACAGAACTCGATCAACCTGGCTGAGCGTCTGCTCGGTACCGAGCTGTCGGACAGCACTAAGCGCTCCGGCACGATCGATAACTTCCTGTCCGGTCTCGACACCGTGACCCCGGCCGGAAAGTGAGCGAGATGCACGCAGCAAGCCGCGAAGCACTGAACAAGGCCGCCGAGCACCTGGATAACACCATCCAGGACGGCAACGTGGTGGCTACCGCCGCTCAGACCGGTATCGAGCTGTTCGAGGTCGTCGACACCCTGGATGATGATCGCACCCTGCGCATCGCCGTGTCCGATCCTTCGGTCGAGGCCGAACAGCGCACCGGTATCGTCGAGCGCCTCTACGGCGGCAAGATCGCCGAACCGACCCTGTCGGTCCTCAAGGAGGTTGCCCGCCAGCAGTGGTCGACCACCCGCGAGTTCCGTGACGGCCTGGTTGAACTCGGTCGACGCTCGCTTCTGCGCGGCGCGGAGGCCCAGGGCCAGCTGGAGCAGGTGGAAGAGGAACTCTTCCAGCTGTCTCGGCTCCTGGACCGCGAGGGCAAGCTCACGCAGCTGCTCTCGGATCGCACCGCAGAGTCGAGCGCCAAGCGCGGCCTGCTGGCTAACGTGCTCTACGGGAAGGTCACCATGTTCACCGAGGCGCTGTCGCTGCAGGTGATCGGCCGACCCGACAAGAACCCCATCGACGACATCGCGGGCATCGCGGAGCAGGCAGCACAGCTGCGCAACCGCTCGGTCGCCCACGTGGTCGCCGCGGAGGAGCTGAATGAGGGCCAGCAGGCGAGCCTCGCCGAGAAGCTGGGACAGATTTACGGTCGCGACATGTCCATTCACACCGAGGTCGACGCCAGCCTCCTCGGTGGAGTGGTGGTCCGCGTCGGCGACGAGATCATCGACGGTTCCACCCGGAACCACATCGAGCGTCTCCGTGCCGCGCTAGCGTAGGCGGCCCTAACAATACAATCAATGCTGGAAGATACTACCGAGAGCAGGAAGAACATGGCGGAGCTGACGATCTCCTCCGATGAGATCCGTAGCGCGATAGCGAACTACACCTCGAGCTACTCCGCGGAGGCCTCCCGTGAGGAGGTCGGCGTGGTCATTTCGGCAGCAGACGGTATTGCCCAGGTTTCGGGCCTGCCGTCCGTGATGTCGAATGAGCTGCTCGAGTTCCCCAACGGCGTCATCGGCGTCGCACAGAACCTCGAGACCGACACGATCGGTACCGTGATCCTGGGTAACTTCGAGACCATCACCCAGGGTCAGGAAGTCAAGCGGACGGGCGAGGTCCTGTCCATCCCCGTGGGCGAGGAATTCCTCGGCCGCGTCATCAACCCGCTCGGCCAGGCCATCGACGGCCTCGGCGACATCTCCTCCGAGGAGGAGCGCGCCCTCGAGCTGCAGGCCGCGGGCGTTCTCGACCGTCAGCCGGTCGAGGAGCCGATGCAGACCGGCATCAAGGGCATTGACGCGATGACCCCGATCGGCCGTGGTCAGCGTCAGCTGATCATCGGTGACCGTAAGACCGGTAAGACCACCATCGGCCTGGATACGATCCTCAACCAGAAGGCCAACTGGGAGACCGGCGACCCGGAGCAGCAGGTCCGCTGCATCTACGTTGCCGTCGGCCAGAAGGGCTCCACCATCGCCAGCGTGCGCCGCACCCTGGAGGAGCACGGCGCCCTGGAGTACACCACCATCGTGGCGGCTCCGGCCTCCGACTCCGCCGGCTTCAAGTGGCTCGCACCGTTCTCCGGTGCCGCCCTGGGCCAGCACTGGATGTACCAGGGCAAGCACGTCCTGGTCATTTACGACGACCTGACCAAGCAGGCCGAGGCCTACCGCGCGATCTCGCTGCTGCTGCGTCGCCCGCCGGGCCGTGAGGCATACCCGGGTGACGTCTTCTACCTGCACTCCCGCCTGCTGGAGCGCGCCGCCAAGCTCAACGACGAGCTCGGTGCCGGCTCTCTGACCGCGCTGCCGATCATCGAGACCAAGGCGAACGACGTCGGTGCCTTCATTCCGACCAACGTCATCTCGATTACCGACGGCCAGTGCTTCCTCCAGTCGGACCTCTTCAACCAGGGCGTGCGCCCGGCTGTCGACGTCGGTGTCTCCGTCTCCCGCGTCGGTGGCGCGGCCCAGACCAAGGGCATGAAGAAGGTCGCCGGTAACCTGCGTCTCTCGCTGGCCGCCTACCGCGACCTCGAGGCGTTCGCCACCTTCGCCTCCGATCTGGACCCCGTCTCCAAGCGACAGCTGGATCGTGGCTCCCGCCTGGTCGAGCTGCTTAAGCAGCCGGAGAACTCCCCGCAGCCCGTCGAGTTCCAGATCGTCTCGATCTGGCTGGCCGACCAGGGCGCCTTCGATAACGTTCCCGTCGAGGACGTCCGTCGCTACGAGTTTGAGATGCAGGAGCATTTCCGCGGCACCGTTCCGGAGGTCTACGAGCAGATCAAGGGTGGCAAGCCGCTGTCCGACGAGTCCAAGGACGCGCTTCTTAAGGAGAACGAGAACTTCGCTCAGGGCTTCCGCACCTCTGAGGGCAAGTCCATCGTCGAGGAGCACGACGCCCTGGATTCCCAAGACGTGAAGAACACCGAGCTCACCGTCTCCCGTAAGACGGCCAAGAAGGACGACTAGGCAGTATCTGCCGGAATCCATCACCGTCTAGACAACACAGAAGGGAGGCAGTGAACCATGGCAACGCTTCGCGAAACACGTGATCGCATCCGGTCAGTGAACTCGACCAAGAAGATCACGAAGGCGCAGGAGCTCATCGCGACGTCGCGCATCACCAAGGCGCAGAACCGTGTGCAGGCCGCGCAGCCTTATGCACACGAGCTCACCGACGTCGTCGCCCGCGTCGCCGCAGCGACTTCGATGGACCACCCCATGCTCAACGAGCGGGAGAATCCGCAGGTCGCGGCAATCATGGTCGTCACTTCCGACCGTGGCCAGTGCGGTGGCTACAACAACAACGTGCTCAAGAAGGCCGCGGAGCTTGAGGAACATCTCAAGGAACGAGGCCTCGAGGTCGTCCGGTACGTGACCGGCGCCAAGGGCATCGGCTACTACCAGTTCCGCGACATCGAGATCAGCGGATCCTGGACCGGGTTCTCCGAGAACCCGGAGTGGGAGAAGACCCACGACGCCCGGCACCACCTCGTGCGCGGCTTTGAGGCCGGCAGCGAGGGCGAGGCTAAGTGGCGTCCCGGCCTGAACGTCCCGGAGGGCGAGACCATCCGCGGCTTCGACGAGGTCCACGTCGTCTACACCGAGTTCCAGTCGATGCTGGCGCAGGTTCCCCGCGTGCAGCGACTGCTTCCGGTGCGGACCGTCTTCGAGGACCAGGAGTTCGAGGTCACCTCGGCCACCCAGTCCGCCGGAGAGGTCACCGCCGACATGGACTTCGAGCCGGATGCCGACACGCTGCTCAAGGCGCTCATGCCGCAGTATGTCTCGCGTGTGCTGTACTCGATCTTCCTCGAGGCGGCCGCCAGCGAGTACGCGGCCCGTCGTACTGCTATGAAGAATGCGACGGATAACGCCAACGATCTGGTCCAGGACCTCACGCGTGTGGCCAACCAGGCTCGCCAGGCTCAAATTACCCAGGAAATCACAGAGATCATCGGTGGCGCTGGCGCGCTCGCCGATAGCGGAGAAAGTGACTAATAATGACTACAGCTCTGAATGCGCAGGACGAGCAGCGCACCGGTGAGACCGCCGGTCGCGTCGTTCGCGTCATCGGTGCCGTCGTTGACGTGGAATTCCCGCGTGGCGCGCTCCCGGCACTGTACAACGCTCTCACCGTCGAGGTGACGCTCGCCGATCACACCCGGACCATCGTCCTGGAGACGGCGCAGTTCCTCGGCGACAACCTGATCCGTACCATCGCCATGGCCCCGACGGACGGTCTCACCCGCGGCGCCGAGGTCATCGACACCGGCAACGCCATCTCGGTGCCGGTCGGCGACGTGGTCAAGGGCCACGTCTTCAACGCCCTCGGTGACTGCCTCGACGAGCCCGGCCTGGGCCGCGACGGCGAGCAGTGGGGCATCCACCGCGACCCGCCGCCGTTCTCCGAGCTCGAGGGCAAGACCGAGATCCTCGAAACCGGCATTAAGGTCATCGACCTGCTGACCCCCTACGTCAAGGGCGGCAAGATCGGCCTGTTCGGCGGTGCCGGCGTGGGCAAGACGGTTCTCATCCAGGAGATGATTACCCGTATCGCCCGCAACTTCTCCGGTACCTCCGTCTTCGCCGGCGTCGGCGAGCGCACCCGTGAGGGCACCGACCTCTTCCTCGAGATGGAGGAGATGGGCGTGCTCCAGGACACCGCCCTGGTGTTCGGCCAGATGGATGAGCCGCCGGGAGTCCGTATGCGCGTCGCCCTGTCCGGCCTGACCATGGCTGAGTACTTCCGCGACGAGCAGAACCAGGACGTTCTGCTGTTCATCGACAACATCTTCCGCTTCACCCAGGCCGGCTCTGAGGTGTCGACGCTTCTGGGCCGTATGCCCTCGGCCGTCGGTTACCAGCCGACCCTGGCGGATGAGATGGGTGTGCTGCAGGAGCGAATCACCTCGACCAAGGGTCGCTCGATTACCTCCCTGCAGGCCGTCTACGTCCCGGCCGATGACTACACCGACCCGGCCCCGGCGACCACCTTCGCCCACCTGGATGCGACCACCGAGCTCGACCGCTCCATCGCCTCTAAGGGTATTTACCCGGCGGTGAACCCGTTAACGTCGACCTCCCGCATCCTGGAGCCCGGTATCGTCGGCGAGCACCACTACGAGGTCGCACAGCGCGTCATCGGTATCCTGCAGAAGAACAAGGAGCTGCAGGACATCATCGCCATCCTCGGTATGGACGAGCTGGGCGAGGAGGACAAGCTGACCGTTCAGCGTGCCCGCCGCATCCAGCGCTTCCTGGGCCAGAACTTCTACGTGGCCCAGAAGTTCACCGGTGACCCGGGTTCCTCCGTCCCGCTGGAGGAGACCATCGACGCCTTCGAGCGCATCTGCGACGGCGAGTTCGATAACTACCCGGAGCAGGCGTTCAGCAACCTGGGTGGTCTGGACGACGTCGAGGCTGCTTACAAAAAGCTGAAGGAAGAGAACTAGGGGTTTCACCATGGCTGAATTCACCGTGCAGATGGTCTCGGTTGACCGCATGCTCTGGTCTGGTCAGGCCACCATGGTCACCGCGCAGACCACCGAAGGTGAGATCGGCGTGCTCCCCGGCCACGAGCCGCTGCTGGGCCAGTTGGTCAGCAACGGCATCGTGACCATCGATCCCGTGGACGGCGACAAGCTCATCGCCGCCGTGCAGGACGGCTTTCTGACGGTCACCTCCGACAAGGTCACCGTCTTGGCACACAACGCCAGCTGGTCCAGCGAGATCGACGAAGAGGCCTCCACACGCCGACTCGAGAGCGAGGACGCTGCGGAGAAGGCCCGCGCCGAGAGTGATCTCAAGGCGCTGCGCCGTAGCCGCGAGACCCGGTAGCCACGTCCGATCACGCCGACAACGGGCCCGACACTGTGTATGGTGTCGGGCCCGTTGCGCTGTATAGGGCAGTGGTGTTTAAATACCCTCAGAGCAGAAAGAAAGGACTCAGCGTGACGGTCGTGACGGTGATCATCTCGGTGGTGGTGGTCCTTGCCGTCTGCTTGGCTGGTTGGCGTTTCTTCTTCGTGCGCTCCCACGGGGTGCCGGCGCTGGTGCGCAGTTTGCCGTCGGAAAGCTCCGAGGACTTCCGCCACGGGGTGATGAGCTATCACGGCGACTATCTGGAGTTCCATAAACTGCGGTCTTTACTTCCGCGCCCGGACCTCGCGCTGCATCGCACCCACACTGAGCTGCGCGGGCATCGCCGGGCGGACGACGAAGACCCAGAGATCCTCGCCCCGCACTACATCATCATCGAGCTGGCCTGCGGGTCGGATCGCTATGAGATGGCTATGGCCCCGGCGTCGGCGAAGGCGGTGGTCTCCTGGGTGGAGTCCGCGCCCTCCGAGCGCAAGGAGCGCATCGACCATAAGTCCCTCCTGATGAAAGCGGCCCGGAAGCGGAAGCGCTAGGGTATTCGGCATGCGTCTCGTCATCGCCCGCTGTTCTGTCGATTATGTCGGCCGCCTGTCGGCCCATCTGCCCCTGGCTGATCGTCTGCTGATGATCAAGGCCGATGGTTCGGTTTCCGTGCATGCCGACGACCGCGCCTACAAACCGCTGAACTGGATGACTCCGCCGTGTACGTTCACCGAGTCGGAGATCACCGACATGGACGGCGAGGACACCGGCGACCGGCTCTGGATCGTCGAGAACCCGAAAGGCGAGCAGCTGCGGATCACCGTCTCGGAGATTCGCCACGACATCGAGGTCGAACTCGGCGAGGACCCCGGGCTCGTCAAAGATGGCGTCGAGTCCCACCTGCAGGAGTTGCTCGCCGAACACATCACCACCCTCGGCGAGGGCTACTCGCTGGTGCGCCGGGAGTACCCGACCGCCATCGGGCCGGTCGATCTCTTGGCCCGCGACGCCGACGGGGCGGCCGTGGCCGTCGAGGTCAAGCGCCGGGGCAACATCGACGGCGTGGAGCAGCTCACCCGGTATCTCGAGCTGCTCAACCGCGACGATCTGCTCAAGCCCGTGACCGGCGTGTTCGCCGCCCAGCAGATCAAACCGCAGGCCCGCACGCTCGCCGAGGACCGCGGCATCCGCTGCGTCGTCCTCGACTACGACGACCTGCGCGGCATCGAAACCAACGAACTGCGCCTGTTCTAGGCATGCCCCGGAAGAATCGCCGCCGCCGCTCGGCCCAGCGTGCCCTGCCTGCCGACGGCGCCGCCTTCTACGGCACCCAGCGCCGCGGCACCTACCTCTGGCGTCATATCGGCGCGAGCCGCGCGACGAAGTACTACCTGTGTCCCTGGTGTAACCAGGACATCCCGCCGGGCATCGCGCACGTGGTGGCCTGGGACGAGTTGCGTCCCGACGACCGGCGGCACTGGCACCGGCGTTGCTGGGAGAGACACGGGTAGCCTGGATGACATGATCGTCGCATTTTCTGTTGCTCCGACCGTCACCGAGTCGTCGACAGCGGAGATGTCTGAGGCGGTGGCGCGTGCCGTCGCCGTCGTCCGCGCCTCCGGACTGCCGAACGAGACCTCCGCGATGTTCACCACGCTGGAAGGGGAGTGGGATGAAGTCTTCGACGTGATCAAGCGAGCCACGCAGGCCGTCGAGGAGGTCAGCCCGCGGGTCTCCCTCGTGGTGAAGGCCGACATCCGGCCGGGGCGTACCAACATGCTCACCCAGAAGATGGAATCTTTGGAACACGCACTCGAAAAGCAGAAGGAACAGTAGATGACCAACCCGAATAAGTTTTCCGGTGGAGCTGTAGATCTGGGCCAGCTGAAGAAGAGCGCCCCGGCTGCTGGTGCTGGTGCTGGCTCCTCGGCGGAGGTGGCGACGTACTTCACCGTCACCCAGCAGAACTTCGAGACCGAGGTGCTGCGCCGCTCGATGCAGGTTCCGGTGATCGTGCTCGTAGGCTCCGAGCGTGCCGACGCCACCGCCACCCTACGCACCGACCTCGAGGATCTGGCGGCCGGCCAGCGGGAGTTCGTCGTGGGCTACGTCGACGCCGATAACACCCCGCAGATCGCCCAGGCCTTCGGCGTGCAGGCCTTGCCGACGGTCATCGCACTCGCCGGCGGGCAGCCGCTGACCAACTTCCAGGGCGCCCAGCCGAAGGAGAACCTGCGCAAGTGGCTGCAGGCGATCACCCAGGCCGTAGCCGGCAAGCTGCAGGGCCTTCCGGACGCCGAGGAGCAGCCGGCGCAGGAGAGTCAGGACCCGCGGCTCGAGGCCGCCATGGAGGCTCTTAACGCCCGCGACTACGACCGCGCCTTGAACATCTACGACGAGGTGCTCGCCGATAACGACAGCCGCGAGATCCGCCAGGCGCGCGCCACCGTCGTCCTGCTCAAGCGCCAGGACTCCGACCAGCGTGCCGAGTTCGCCACCGCGGACCGCGACCTTCTGGCCGGCAACGCGGAGAAGGCCTTCGATGATCTGATCGAGCTGATGAAGACCACCGCCGGCGACGAGAAGGAAGAGATTAAGCAGCGCCTCATTGAGTACTTCGAGATGCTCGGCAACTCTGATCCGCGCGTGAAGCAGGCGCGCACGAAGTTTGCCTCGGCGTTGTACTAGGTTTTTGGCTGTTGCGGCGGAACGGGCCGGAACCTTCCGCATGCCGCGTTAGCGCTGGTCGAAAACAGTCGCTCAGAAAGGAGTACTGGTTTCGACCGCGCGGGACTCCTTTAGGGGTGACTCCTTTCGACCAGGTGTGCGAAAACGTTATCGTCGCATGGAATTCGGGCCAAATCCGCCGGAAACCCGAGCCCGAAACCCGAGCCCGAAACCCGAGCCCGGCAACCGAAGAACCTACACCGCCCGGTACCACTGCACGCTGTTAGCTGGCATGTGCACGGTCAGGGCGTATTGCTGGCCGTCCCAGTCGCGGCGTTCGGCGTGGACCTGATGCGGCAGGTCGTTTCCGGCGCCGGCGTAGATGTCGGCGTCGCTATTGAGGACGAGCTCCCAGTCCTTAAGGGGCACACCGAAGGTGTAGGCCTCGTGGGAGGAACCGGAGAGGTTCACCACGGCGAGGAGTGCCTGCCCGTCGTCGGACCAGCGGATGTAGGCCAATACGTTGTGTTCGGAGTCGTCGCCCTTGACCCACTGGAAGCCGGCCGGGGTGTTGTCCTGGCGGTAGAGCGCCGGGTGGGTGGTGTAGATGGCGTTCATGTCGTGCACCAGGCGCTGGATGCCGCGGTGGTATTCCTCGCCCCAGCCTTCGAGGTTGGACCAATCGACGGAGTGCGCCTCGTCCCACTCGCCGGTCTGGCCGAACTCCTGGCCCATGAACAGCAGCTTCTTGCCGGGGTGCGAGTACATGTAGCCATACAGAGCACGCAGGCCGGCGGCCTTGTTCCAGTCGTCGCCGGGCATGCGGCCCCACAGGGAGTTCTTGCCGTGGACGACCTCGTCGTGGCTAAAGGGGAGGACGTACTTCTCGGAGAACGCGTAGACCAGCGAGAAGGTGATCTCGTTGTGGTGGTAGGAGCGGTGGACGGGGTCGAGCTTGAAGTACTCGAGGGTGTCGTTCATCCAGCCCATGTTCCACTTGAGGGTGAACCCGAGGCCGTCGTCGGAGGTCATGGCGGTCACTCCGGGCCAGGCGGTGGATTCCTCGGCCACGGTGACGATGCCGGGGTGCTCGCGGTGCACGGTGGCGTTGAATTCCTGTAGTAGGCGCACGGCGTCGAGGTTTTCGCGTCCGCCGTATTCGTTGGGGAGCCATTCGCCGTCGTTACGCGAGTAATCCAGGTAGAGCATCGAGGCGACGGCGTCGACGCGCAGGCCGTCGAGGTGGAACTCCTCGACCCAGTACAGGGCGTTGGCAACCAGGAAGTTGCGCACCTCGTTGCGGCCGAAGTTGAAGACGTAGGTGCCCCAGTCCTTCTGCTCGCCGCGGCGCCAGTCGGGGTGTTCGTAGAGGGCGGTGCCGTCGAAACGCGCCAGCGCCCAGTCGTCCTTGGGGAAGTGTGCGGGAACCCAGTCGACGATAACGCCGATACCGCGCTCGTGAAACGCGTTGACAAGCGCCCGGAAGTCATCGGGGCTGCCCCAGCGTGCCGACGGCGCGTAGTAGCCACTGACCTGGTAGCCCCAGGAACCGCCGAAGGGGTGCTCGGCGACGGGCAGGAACTCCACGTGGGTGAAGCCCTGCTCGGCGACGTAGTCGACAAGATCGGTGGCGAGCTCGCGGTAGCCCTTGCCGATCATCCAGGAGCCCACATGCACCTCGTAGATGCTCATCGGCTCGTTGGTCTGATCCTTCTGCGAGCGCTTCTCCAGGTAGTCCTGGTCGGTCCACTCGAACAGGGAGGTCGACGAGACCACAGAGACCGTCTCGGGCGGGGCCTTGGTGGCCTTGGCCAGCGGGTCGGCCTTGTCGCGGCGGTAGCCGTCCTTGGTTTGGATGGCGTACTTATATTCGGTGCCCACCCCGATGCCGGGGATGAAAATCTCCCACACCCCGGAAGATCCGAGCGAGCGCATCGGGTACTGGTTCGGGTTCCAGGCGCAGAAGTCGCCGACGACGGCCACGCCCTCGGCGTTCGGTGCCCACACGGCGAAAGACGTGCCGTGCACCGTGCCCTGCGGGGTGTCGAACTCGCGGACGTTGGCGCCTAAGACCTCCCACAGACGCTCGTGGCGGCCCTCGCCGATGAGATGGAGGTCGAAGTCGCTGAGCGTCGGCAAGAAGCGATAAGGGTCGGCGATGATCTTCTCCGAGGCCGGGTAGAAGACGCGTAGGCGGTAGTCGGGGGCGTAGGTGTCGCTGAGTTCGGCGACGAAGATATCGTCACCCACGGGGGTCATCTCGATGGAGGTGTTGTGGATGAGCAGCTCCACGCGCACGGCCCCGAGCTGGCGGGTGCGCACGACGGAACCGTTGTCGGTGCGGTGCCAGCCGTAGATGTCGTGGGGTGCGTGGTGGCGGCACTGGGTCAGCCGCTTGCGGTCGTTCGGATCGATCACTGTCATGTCTTCGACGGTACTCGTTTCAGCAGGTTGGGATAGCGTTAGTGGGAGGAAATTACCCGCGGTAGTCGGTGACGTGGCGCCAGGCGATGCGCTCGCGGTTGTCGGGGGTGACATCGGGCAAAACGAAGACGTGGGCGACGTCGGCACGCGGCTCCAAGCGCACGAAGTTGTGCTCGCCCCAGGTGTAGTCGGAGCCGGTGATCAGATCGTGGACGCCGACCTCGCCGGGCTCGCGGCCGAGCGCGTCGAAGTCGAGGTGGACCGTGGCCTCCTGGGCATAGTGCGGATCCAGGGTGACCACCACCAGGATGGTGTTGCCCGTGTGCGGGTCGACCTTCGAGTAAGCGAGCATGCGGTCGTTGTCGATCGGGTGGAAGTGCAAGGTCCGCAGCTGTTGGAGGGCGGGCTGCTCGCGGCGCAGGCGGTTGAGCGTCGTGATGAAAGGCTCTAAGGAATCGCCGGAGGCATTCGCCCCTTCGAAATCGCGGTGGCGGATCTGGTACTTCTCCGAATCCAGGTATTCCTCGCTGCCCGGGCGGACCGGGACGTGCTCGTAGAGCTCGTAGCCGGAGTACACGCCCCACAGCGGCGAGAGCGTGGAGGCGAGCACCGCGCGGATGGCGAACATCGCGCGCCCGCCCGTCTGCAGCGACTCGTGCAGGATGTCCGGGGTATTGACGAACAGGTTCGGCCGCGAGATATCCGCCTGGTCGCGGATCATCTCCCCGAAGTCGATGAGCTCGTCCTTCGTGGTCTTCCAAGTGAAGTAGGTATAGGACTGGGAGAACCCGGCCTTCGCCAGCCCGAATAGGCGCGCCGGGCGGGTAAACGCCTCGGCCAAGAAGATGACATCCGGGTCTGTTTCGTGGACCTTCTCGATCAACCACGCCCAGAAGTTCGTCGGCTTGGTGTGCGGGTTGTCCACGCGGAAGGTGCGCACGCCGTTGTCGATCCAGTGCTTGACCACGCGGTAGACCTCCGCGTAGATGCCGGCCGGGTCGTTGTCGAAGTTGAGGGGGTAGATGTCCTGGTACTTCTTCGGCGGGTTCTCGGCGTAGGCGATGGTGCCGTCGGCAAGCACCGTGAAGAATTCGGGGTGCTCGGCCGCCCAGGGGTGATCCGGGGCGGCCTGCAGGGCGAGATCGAGGGCCACCTCGAGGCCTAGGTCCTCGGCGCGGCTGACCAGCGTGCGGAAGTCCTCCAGCGTGCCGAGCTGCGGGTGCACCGCGTCATGGCCCCCGTCGGCCGAGCCGATGGCCCAGGGGGAGCCGACGTCCTCGGGCTCCGGGGTGAGCGTGTTGTTGCGCCCCTTGCGGTTGACCTCGCCGATGGGGTGGATCGGCGGGAAGTAGACGGTGTCGAAGCCCATCTCGGCGACACGCTCGAGCGCCTCGGCGGTGGTGGCGAAGGTGCCGTGCTCGCCCGGCGCGCCAGTGGAGCGCGGGAAGAGCTCGTACCAGGAGCTAAAGCCGGCCTTGGTGCGCTCGACCTTGACCTCGTGGATGGGCCCGCGGGTCAAGAGATCGCGCAGCGGGTAGTCGCGCAGGATCTCGGTGACCTCGTCGCTCAAGCCCACCTCGAGGCGCTGGTCCAATTCGAGCTCGGCGTTGCGGAGGTCGCGGGCGGCGTCGGCAAGCAAGCTCGCGTGCGGCGCCGGGGTCTGCTGGGCGGCGCGGTCGAACAGGGTGGCGCCGTGCTGCAGGTCGTTGTCCATCTCGGCCGCCGACTGGCCGGCGTCGCGCTTCTTGTACACGGCGTTGCGCCAGGTGGCGAAGACATCAGACCAGGCGTCGACGCGGAAGGCCCACGTGCCCACCTCGTCGGGGACGAACACGCCGTGGACGCGGTCCTGGTTCTCCGGGTCGGTGGTCATGGCGTGCGCCTGGGAGTGCTCACCGTCGGGGCGCAGCACGGTGAGGGTCGCCGCGACGGCGTCGTGCCCCTCGCGCCAGACGAGCGCGGTCACGGGGACCACCTCTCCGACAACGGCCTTCGAGGGTAGGGTGCGGGCGGAGACGACCGGGCGGACGTCGTCGATACCAAGGCGACCAATCATGATGTGTTTCCTTACTCTGGATGAAGAGAAACGAACGGTGGATCTGGCGCCCAGATTAACGCAGCTGTGTCACTTGCACCGGCGGAGTGAAATTTCGGACACAATGGGGGTGTGACTGACTCAAGGACTGAAGACATCCCCGCCCCGGACCCCGATCATCTCATCGATTTCCGCGGGGTCGAGTTCATCCGCAATGGCCGCACTCTGGTCGGCCCGGTCGACTGGCAGGTCGAGCTGGATGAGCGCTGGGTCATCATCGGGCCCAACGGCGCGGGCAAGACCACGCTGGTGCGCATGGCCGCGGCCGAGGCTTTCCCCACGCGCGGCATCGCGTTCTTGCTCGGCGAGCAGATCGGGCGTACGGACATGCGCGATCTGCGCGCCATGATCGGCATCTCCTCGTCGGCGATGGGCAACCGCATCCCTCCCAACGAGCAGGTGGGCGATCTGGTGATCTCCGCCGGTTATGCCGTGCTCGGGCGCTGGCTCGAGGAATACGATGAGATGGACCGCGATCAGGCCGTCGAGATCTTAGAGCAGGTCGGTGCGATCCACCTCGTCGATCGCACCTGGGGCACCTTGAGCGAGGGCGAGAAGAAGCGCGTGCTCATAGCGCGCGCCATGATGACCAACCCGGAGCTGCTCATCCTCGACGAGCCCGGCGCCGGCATGGACTTAGGCGGGCGCGAGGACCTCGTGGCCTACCTCGGCGATCTGGCGCTGAATCCGGACGCGCCGGCGGTGGTCATGATCACCCACCACGTTGAGGAGATCCCTTATGGCTTTACCCACGCCATGCTTCTCGACGAAGGCCAGATCGTCGCCCAAGGCCTCATCGACGATGTCCTGACCAGTGAGAACATCTCCCGCGCCTTCCACCAGCCGATTTCGGTCGAAAAGGTTGGGGAGCGCTACTTCGCCCGCCGTATCCGCCGCGGGGGCGCCCACCGGAAGTAGGCTTTGAGGGCATGGCTTCGGGAGCGCTGTCGAGTGACGCCGGGGATTGGATCGACCCCTCGGACCGATCCGGCTACAACGGCGGCCGCTTGGCGGCGACGGTCCTGCTCATCCGCGACGGCGAGGAAGGCCTCGAGGTCTGGGTCCAGGAACGCGTGCACACCATGTCGAACTACCCCGGCATGACGGTCTTTCCCGGCGGCGGGGTCGACCCCCGCGACTTCCCGCCGCGTAGCTGGGACTCGGGCGATCTGTGGAGCGGGCCTTCGGTCGTCTCGGTCGCCCGCACGATGGGGGTGACCAAATACAAGGCCCACGCCCTCGTCTTCGCCGCGGTGCGCGAGCTCTACGAGGAGACTGGCACGCTCTTGGCCGTCGGCGATGACGGCACCGTCGTCTCTGATGCCTCCTACCTGCACGACGAACGCCACAATCTCTCGACCCACCGCAAGGCCCTGACCGACGTGCTCAGCGATCACTCCCTGAAGGTCCGCTCGGATCTCGTGCGCCCCTGGGCGCGCTGGGTGGGTGTCTCCGAGTCGGGCAACTGGTTCGACACCTTTTCCTTCATCGCCGCCGTACCGGAGGGCCAGAACCCGGATGGCGATACCAGCGAGGCCGATGATGCCAACTGGTTTCCGCCCTCGCTGCTTTTGGAAGGCTGGCGCCACGGCCTGGTCCGCTTCGTTCTGCCCACCTGGGCGCAGCTGGCCGAGCTCTGCGAGTTCGACACCGTCGCCGAGGTCATGGCCGCCACCAAAGACGCCGACCTCAACCCGATCATCGGCGATCCCGTCGACGATCCCCGCTACGAGGAGTACTTCGCCGGCATCCCTGAAGACCGCGTCGGAGGACACTATGGCCTTTAGCAGTAAAGAACTCGACTTCCTCGCGCACACAGACATCGACATCGAATTAGGCCTGACCAAGAAGTCCGCCCTCGCCGATGCGCAGAAGGCCCGCGCCGCCTATGGCGACTACGGCCGCGCGGTCATCGAGCTTTTACAGGCCCGGGCTAGCGGCAAGCTTCCCGACGGCTGGTTCGCCGACCACGACGCCGCCCAGCAGGCGACCGCGGCGCCGGTGGCGAGGGAGCGCGCCCGTCGTCTAGCGGGGCGCTTCGTCCACGACGTCACCTGCTCTATCGGCACCGAAGCCCGCTTCATCGACGGCGAGTGGCTCGGCAGCGACCTCGACCCCATCCGGCTGCGCATGGCCGCGCTCAACCTGCCGGGACGCTGGCTGGTGCGTGCCGACGCCCTGCACCCCGTTAGCCGCGATTCCGTCATGGTCGCCGACCCCGCGCGGCGGGCGGGCGGCCGGCGCATCCGCGAGACCATCCCGCCCCTCGACGAGCTGGTGACCGCCTGGCGCGGACACCCCATGGCGATCAAGTGCGCGCCGGGCATCGACTACTCGCAGTGGGACGGGCTGGTCAGCGTCTCGTCGGTGGCCGGGGGAGTGAAAGAAACCTGCCTCTATACCGCGGATCTCGCCGAAGGCGACGAGCGCCGCGAGGCGGTGATCCACCAGGCAGGTTTTAGCGACCGGCTCACCGATCTTCTCGACGACGACGTCAGCGCCGGTTCCCCGGGGCGCTATATCGTCGACCCGGACGGGGCGATCGTGCGCGCCGGGCTGGTGCGCCACTTCGCGTATCGCGAAGGCCTGCACATGCTTGACGAACACATCGCCTACCTCACCGGAGACAGGATCCCGCAAGGCTACTCGGGCTTCGAGATCCTGGAGGCCGTCCCGCTGAAGAAGCTGCGCTCGGCGTTGAAGGCCCAGCGTGCGGGCAGCGTGGAGATCTTGGTGCGCGGCGTGGATATCGATCCCGACCGCTTGCGCAAGAAGCTCAAACTCACCGGCGATCAGCCGCGGGCGGTGGTCATCGCCCGTATCGGCGATTCGGCGACGGCGTTCGTGTGCTTGCCGCGGGAGCACGCTGCGCGCGCCGGGCTTTAGCGACGGCCTCGTCGGGGAGTACTGTCGTACCCTGTAGAATTACCGCACAAAAATGTGAGCAAATTATTCGCAACCCGAAAGGTGCAGAACGCATGTCCGCCATTGTGGTGCTCGTCAAGCATGTGCCCGACACGTGGTCGGTCAAGTCCTTGACCGACGATCACACCCTCGACCGCGAAAGCGTGGACAACGTCATCGACGAGGTCAACGAGTACGCCGTCGAGCAGGCGCTGCGCCTCAAAGAGGCCGATGAGTCCTTAAGCGTCATCGCCGCCACGATGGGGCCGGCCGCAGCGGATGAGGCCCTGCGCAAGGCCCTGGCCATGGGTGCCGACGACGCCGTCCGCCTCACCGACGACGCGCTCGCCGGCTCCGATGCGATCGCCACCGCCTGGGCGCTGAACAACCTGCTCAACCAGATCGAGGATGTGCGCGTCATCGTCATGGGCGCCGCCTCCTCCGACGGCGATACCGGCCTGGTGCCCGGCCTGCTCGCGGAATACCGTCAGATCCCTGCGCTCACCGAGGTCACCGGCCTGTCCGTGGAGGGCGATACCGCGACGGCGACCCGTCGTGACGCGCGCGGCACCTGGGAGCTCGCCGCCCAGCTGCCGGCGATCATCACCGTCACCGACAAGGCCGACAATCCGCGCTATCCCAACTTCAAGCGCATGAAGGCCGCCAAGGCGCACGAGATCACCACCTACGATCTCGCGGGCATTGGCGTCGATCCCAGCCAGGTCGGCCTCAACGCGTCCGCCACCCGCGTGAACACCTCCGCGGCGCGCCCGCCGCGCGAGGCCGGCGAGATCTTCGACGCGGGCGACCCGGCCGCCGCCGCGAAGCGCATCGCTGACTACCTCGCAGACCGCGACCTCATTTAACAAGAACGTTTAGGAAGGAAACTCTAGAACATGTCCCACGTCTACGTTCTCGTCGAGCACGACCGCGGTCAGCTCTCGGAGGTCACCGCGGAGCTCATCACCGCCGCCCGCCCGCTGGGCGTGGTCTCCGCCGTCGTTGTCGGCCCGGAGGGCACCGTCAACGACCTGGCCACAGAGCTCGCGGCCCTAGGCGCCGAGCAGATCATCGACGCCACTGCCGACGACTACGACAAGCGCCTCATCACCCCGGAGGTCGACGCCCTGCACGGCCTCGGTGCCGCCAACCCGGCCCCGATCGTCATCGCGGGCACCAACACCGGCAACGAGATCGCCGGTCGCCTCGGTGCGCGCCTGGCCTCCGGTGTGCTCGCCAACGTCGTGCGTATCAACGCCGATCGCTCCGCCGAGCACCTGCTCTTCGGCGGCACGGTCGATGCCACCGCCGTGGTTGGCGGCAACTGCCCGATCTACACCGTGCGCCCGGGCTCCGTGAAGGCGGAGCCCGCGCCCGCGTCCGGCACCATCGCCCCGATGCCGCTGCCGGCCGCCACGGCCAAGGACGTCACCGTCACCAACTTCACCCCGGCCGAGGCCGGCGACCGCCCGGCTCTCGCGTCTGCGAAGGCGGTCGTGGCTGGCGGGCGCGGCGTGGGCTCGGAAGAGGGCTTCCACGAGGTCATCGAGCCTTTGGCCGATAGCCTCAACGCCGCCGTCGGCGCCACCCGCGACGCCGTCGACGAGGGCTGGTACGACGCCAGCGCCCAGATCGGCCAGACCGGCGAGACGATCTCGCCGGAGCTCTACATCGGTGCCGGCATCTCGGGCGCGATCCAGCACCTGTCCGGTATGCAGACGGCGGGCACGATCGTTGTGATCAACTCCGATGGCGATGAGCCCTTCTTCCAGATCGCCGACTTGGGTGTCGTGGGTGATCTCCACGAGATCGTCCCGGCCCTGACCAACGAGATCAACTCCCGGAAGTAAAAGGTGCAGCCCACCTACTTCGACCACGCGGCCACCTCGCCCATGCGCGCGGTGGCCATCGAGGCGTATGTCAAGCACGCCGACAAGCTCAACCCCGGCGCAGCGTATGCTGCTGGGCGTCGCGCGCGCAGCGTGCTCGACGACGCCCGCGAACAGATCGCCGCGCTGCTCGGTGCCGATCCCATCGAGGTGATTTTCACCGCCTCCGGCACGGAGGCCGACAACCTCGCTATCCAGGGGCTCTTTTCCGCAGCGTCGAGCTCGCGGGTGGTGACCAGCCCGCTCGAGCATCCCGCGGTGGCGGAAACGGTGCGCGCCTTAGAAGCGGAGGTCGACTACCTTGGGGTGGATCGCTCCGGGCACGTGGTGGACTTTTCTGCCCTGGATACGCCGGCCGCCGTCGTGACCTGCATGATGGCCAACAACGAGACAGGCGCGATTCAGCCGATCGAGGAGATCGCCGCCCGTGCGGCGGCGACAAAGAGCCCGATGCATGTGGATGCGGTGCAGGCCGTCGGCAAGCTGGAGATCGACTTTCACGCCCTCGGCATCACGACGCTCGCCGCCTCCGCCCACAAGTTCGGCGGCCCGCGCGGAACCGGGTTCCTGCTGGCGCGGCGCTCGCCGGCGCCTTCGGCGATTCTGCACGGCGGCGGCCAGGAGCGCGGAATCCGGCCCGGTACGGTCGACGTCGCCGCTGCGGCCGCCACCGCCGCCGCGCTGCAGGAAGCCTACGATGAGCGCGAGGCCGAACACACCCGCGTGCAGCGCCTGCGCGACCGGCTCGAAAGCGAGATCTGCCGGCAGGTCGACGACGTGGTGATCAACTCCCGCGAGCCGGTGCTGCCGAGCCACCTGCACGTATCCTTCCCGGGTGCCGACGGCGACTCGCTCATCATGCTGCTCGATAGCCTGGGCATTTCCGCCTCCACCGGCTCAGCCTGCCACTCCGGAGTCAGCCGGAGGTCAGAGACGCTGGAGGCGATGGGGCTCACGTTGGATGAGGGGATCGGGTCCCTGCGGCTGTCGTTGGGGCCGACGACGACGGAGGAGGACGTCTCTGCTTTCAGCGCGGAGATCGCGGACGTCGTGCAGCGCGCGCGTTTGGCCGGGCAGCGGTAGGTTTTCTGTTCTGGGGGTTGGCGTTTGGTGGGGTTGGCCCGTGTGCGTGTTGCTTTTGCGCTGGTCGAAAGGAGTCGGTCGAAAGGAAGCGTCCTTTCGACTTCGTGGGACTCCTTTCTGTGAGGGTCCTTTCGACCGGGTGTCTGGTTAAACGGCGTTTAAGTTTTTGTTGTGGCGGGCGGGGTTGGTGTGTGAGGTGGGGTGGTGTTCCCGGGTGTCTGCTGGCTGTCGGTTAGCCCGTGGGCGTGTTGCGCTAGCGCTGGTCGAAAGGGATCCCCCTTAAGGAGTCCTGGTTTCGACCGCGCGAGAGTCCTTTCTATGAGGGTGCTTTCGACCGGCCGTCTGGTTAAACGGAGTTCAAGTTTCTGCTGTGGAAGGTGGGGCTGGTGTGACACAACCACCAAAATCGCAAACACCACCTCACACACCCTCATCATGCCGCGGCGGCGCGCCGGCGATCCGGTTGTCACACCACTCGTCACCCTTCACGTGCGCGGGCATCGCACCGCCGAGGAGGTCCCGCGTCATCGCTGGTGAAATCTCGATCGGCGTATCCGAGGCGATGAGCACCAGGTTCCCGTAGCGCCGGCCTTTGAGCATCGGCGGATCAGCGATCACCGCGAGGTGCTCGAACACCTCGCGCATGCCAGCCATCTCCGCGCGGGCCTCAGCGAAGTCCGCATGCGTGCCGCAGTTCGCCAGATACCACCCGCCCGGCGCCAAGGCCTCATGCGCGGAGGCGAAGAACTCGACCGTCGTCAAGCTGTGCGGCGTGGTGGATCCGGAGAAGACGTCGCGCACGATGACATCCCGGCTGTGCGGGTGGAAGGAATCCGTGACCGCGCGTGCCTCGCCAACGCGGATCTTCACCGTCGGCGAGCGCGGGATGTCGAACTGCTCCCGAACGAGCTCCGCCAGCTTCGCGTCCACCTCGACCACCGAGTTACGCGCCTGCGGCCAGTGATGCGCCACGAACCGGGCCAGCGAACACCCCGCCCCGCCGAGGTGCGTGACCCGCAGACGTTCGGCCGGGACGTGGTACTCGACGATCTCGCCGATCATCCGCCCCATCCACTGCAGGTATTCGAACTCCATCTCCCCGGGCTCGCCGGGAACGATATAGGACGAGGGCACCCCGTTGACATGCAGCACGAAACCGCCGGGGCGCAGGTCGTCGGCGAGGATCTCGGCGGTGCCCGTCGAAATCTCATAGGTGCCGATCTCCGGGGTGGGATAAGAGGTGCGCCGTGCCATGGCCGCATATGGTAGCCGAGATTGTCTTTTCGCTGGACCAGCGCACTAGGCTGGTTCAGCGAAAACACACGAACACGCACGAAAGGAGCATGCGCTCATGCGGGTACTGGCAGCGATGAGCGGCGGGGTCGACTCGTCGGTGGCGGCGGCGCGCGCGGTGGAGGCCGGCCACGAGGTCGTCGGCGTGCACCTCGCGCTGACGCAGGATGCGCAGCAGACACGGGAATCGGCACGCGGGTGCTGCTCGCTGGAGGATTCCGCCGACGCCCGCCGTGTGTGCGACAAGCTCGGCATCCCGTTCTACGTCTGGGACTTCTCCGATCGCTTCAAGGAGGAGGTCATCGACGACTTCGTCGAGTCCTACGCCATCGGCGAGACCCCGAACCCGTGCCTGCGCTGCAACGAGAAGATCAAGTTCGCCGCGCTGCTCGATCGGGGCTTGGCGCTCGGATTCGATGCCGTCGTCACCGGCCACTACGCCACGATCGACGACGACGGCCACCTCCGCCGCTCCCCGGATGCCCAGAAGGACCAGTCCTACGTTCTCGGCGTGCTTGAGCGCCGTGAGCTCGAGCACTGCCTCTTCCCGGTCGGTGACACGGAGAAGCCGGAGATTCGCGCCGAGGCCGCCCGCCATGGCTTCTCGACGGCCTCCAAACCCGACTCCTACGACATCTGCTTCATCCCGGATGGCAACACCCAGGCCTTTCTGGGCCGTTCCATCGGGATGCGCCCCGGCATGATCGTCGATACCGAAGGCAACGAGCTCAAGGAACACGACGGCGCGTTCAACTACACCATCGGCCAGCGCAAGGGCCTCGACATCAAGAGACCCGCCGCCGACGGCAAGCCGCGCTACGTCACCGACATCGACGCCACCACCGGCACCGTCACCGTCGGCCCCCGTGAGGCACTGAAGGTCACCACGATCACCGCCGACCGGCTCAAGCGCCTCCACCCCGCCATGCACGGCGAGCTCGAGTGCCAGGTGCAGGTGCGCGCGCACGGCTCCGTCGCAAAGTGCACGGCGCGTATCGACGACACCGCCATGACCCTCACCCTCCACGAGCCCCTAAGCGGCGTCGCGCGCGGGCAGGCGGCGGTGCTCTACCTACCCACCGACGACGGCCTCGGTGACATCGTGCTCGGCTCCGGCACGATCACCGGCGCTTACGCGGAGTAACCGTGGCACGCGCGTACGGGCTGGGCACCCTTCCCGGCGCAGATGTCCCTGAGGCCCTGGACATCATCGTCAGCGAGACCGGCGAGATGCCACACCTGCCGATCATGCCCGAGCGCGGACTCGGTTACGATCGCACCGCCATGACCGCCGCGATGATCGGACACTTAAGCATCGATCGCGGCCCGCGCGGCTGGGTGCTTCTCAACCAGCCCCGCCTGGCCACCGTGCGGATTGCCGATCACCTCGCGCGCGATCTCGACCTCGCCCAGGCGCTCTGGCCACCCATCCCTAGGGTGAAGATGCAGCTCAGCGGGCCTTTATCTTTGGCGTGCGACTTAGAGCTTGCCGACGGCCACCGCGTCCTCACCGACCCCGGCGCCTTGAGGGATCTCGCGGCCGCGCTGATCGACGGCATCGTGACCACCCGGCAGGAACTGCAGCGGCGTTTCTCGGTGAGCGAGGTCGTCGTGCAGCTCGATGAGCCCTGGCTGAGTGCCATTGCCGCCGGCAAGGTGCCGGGCACGAACGACTTCGACACCATCCGCGCGATCCACCCGCAGGACCTGCACGACGAACTGCAAAGCCTCGTCGATGAGGTCGGGGGGGAGGTGCTGCTCAACCAGTCCGGCCAGGTGCCGCTGTGGGAGGTCTCGCCGTGTCAGGTGCTCGTCGATACGGCGCGCGTTGCAGGCACCGCGCAGCTCGACGGGCTGGGCACCGCGCTGGCTGAGAAAGCAGTCGGCCTCGGGGTTGCCGCGGCTGAGGTGGCGGGGGATCCGCGTGGTGTTGCCATCCGCCTAGCGCGCCTCGCCGAAGAGCTCGGGGTGGACCCGGCCCGGCTTAGCAACATGGACGTCTACCCCGCAGGCCGGCTGGGTAACCCGGCGGCGGCGTATGCCGGTGTGCAAGAACTCGCGGGCATTCTCACCCGCGACGCCGGCGACCTCTAGCCCTGCATCGGCCAGGAGAAGTTGACGTCGCTGGTGTCCCGGCCGCGCGAGGCCAGCCACTTGTGCAGGTTGGTCTGGGATTCGTAGTAGCCGACGGCCTGGAACTCCATCAGCTCGTCGCTGTCCATCTTCTTCAGATCCGGAAAGACCTTGTTGACCTGCTTCCACGCGACGCGGGCGGCGGCCATCGCATCGGCCGAGGCCTCGTGCGCGTTGCCGAGGGTCACCCCGTAGTGCTCGCAGATGTTGGTGAGCTTGCGCGAGGCCTTGCGGTAGGGGTCTTTGACCTTGTCGACGACAAAGGGATCGAACACCGGCCCGGTCACCTGGAACTTCCCGCCGGAGAGCGTGTGCAGCACCGTGAGGTCATAAGGCGCGTTGAACACGATGAGGGTGAGCCCGCGCGACCAGGCATCCTCGATGGCGGTGATGGTCTGCTCTAAGACCTCGTCGTGCGGGCGGCCGTGCTCGCGGGCGTAGTCCGTGGTGATGCCGTGGACCTGCTGGGCCTGCTCGGGGATTTCGACGCCCGGGTCGGCGAGTAATTCGGTGGTGTCGGCGTGTGAGCCGTCGATGGTGATCAGGGCAGAGGTGACGATGCGCGCCTCCTTCGGGAAGCGGGACGTGGTCTCGAGGTCGAAGGAGAGCATGCGCGAGGCGTCGAAGCCGCTGAAACCGGTCATACCTTACACCCTAGTGGGACGAGCGCACCGGCAGGAGACGGTAGGTGGCCGCCGCCGCGAAAACACCCAGAAGAGCTGCGATGATCCACCACATAAACACCGGGATGACGATGTTCCAGGGGATGCTCGTCAAAACCCCGAAGTAGATGGTCAGCGGTAGGATGCCAATCACAGCTTCCAGGATGATGGCGCGGCCGGGTGAGTGTGCCGCGTAAGTGAGTGTGCCGCGTAAGACGCGCACGGTGGCCACGGCGATGATGACGGCGAGGAAAATGATCAGGCCCCAGGAGACGAAGGGGGTCATGCGAGCTCCTCAACTAGGTGAGCGGTAATAGTTTCGACTTCTTGTTGGCTATCTCCCACGACGAAGACGGCCTGGCGGTTTTTAGGGTGGATGACCAGCATGGTGGAAAACCCGAAGGTGGCCCCGCCGTGTACGTAGCTGCCGTCGTCTTCGGCCACCCACGTGAGATCGGGAACACCCTTTTCTAGAAGATCCGAGGCGTAGAGGACCATATCGGCGGCGGTGGTGCGTATCGCCCCGGCACCGTTGTAGCCGCCCATCTCCCAGGGTTGCGCGTGCCCGTCATCAGGAAGGAGACCGCGCGGGGCGTCAGGAGGGACCGAGCCGTCGGTCATGACGTAGGTATCGGCCATGCCCAGAGGTGAGAGGACGTGGGTGTCGAGGAACTCCTCGTAGGTGGTGCCGGCCTCGATCGCGAGAAGCTCTTCCAAGAGGCCGACCCCGAGGTTGGAATAGGCGTGCTCTCCGCGGCCTTCCAGGGAGGCCTCGAGCGAGTCGGTGATGACGTCTTCGCGGGTTGGGCCGGCATAGGGGTTGGAGCCGGTGACTGCGGAGGTGAATTGGGTGAGAAGCCCGGGATTGCCGAGGCGGGGAAGCCCGGAGGTGTGGTCGGCCAACTCGCGCAGGCTCACGTCTGCGAGCTTGGAGCCGGAGGCGTCGATGATCTCCCCGACGGTGGTGTCTTCGAGGCCACGCTCGGCGAGGATGCCCGCGGTGAAGGTTTTGGTCACCGACCCGATCTCGAATTCTTCGTGCTCGTCGGCGCCGAGCCCAGCGAAGGTGGTCTCCCCGTCGGCGATGGTGAACGCGGCGATGTGGTGGTTGCCGGTTTTAGCGTGCTCGGCGATCTGGGCCGCCAGCTCGGGATCACCCGTGTGCTCGCTCGAGGGCGTGATCCGGTCGGGGCCGGCCCACGCGGTGGCGGCGGCGACGGCTAGACGACGACTGCGGCGATGAGAGCGAAGGGGCGGCTACTCATCAGTGATCCTCGGTGGCGGAGATGATGGTGAGCAAGGGAACGACGCGCGCAGCGCGCACATGCCAGCGCCCGCCGGCGGCTTTGGATACCCAACCGCCGGCATGCAGTGCGTCGAGGTGGTGATAGGCGGTGCCGGTAGAGGTGGCGATCTCCTCGTCGACGAGATCACCGACGGTCGCGTCCCCCTCGAGGAGCCGGCGCAGGATGTGGCCGCGTATGGGGTGGGCGAGGGCGGCGAGGCGGGTGATGTGTGGGGCCCAGTCTTCGCCGAGAAGCGTGGTGGTATCCCGCTGCCACTGGTACTGCGCGTGGCTGGCGCCGGTGCGGACATCGCCGGCGAAGCCGACGGAATCGACGAGGTTGTCGAGCACCCAGAGATCGCCGCTAGTGTCCCGGTGAGGCGGCGCGCTGGTTTCCAACGCCGCGAGCCTTTCTTCGATGGCGCTGAGCCGCTCTATCAATTCCATGATTCTAAAAATACAGAATGTTGGAAAACTCCGCAACGGCTATCCTCGGTGAAGTGATTGAGCCTTCGATTGACCCGGATGTGCACCGCCGGTGGAGCGAGCTGGCCGATGAGATCCGCCGCCACCGCGACCTCTACTACAACGGCCGCCCCGAGATCCCGAACGCGGATTTCGACGCGCTCTTCCGCGAGCTGCAGGAGATCGAAAACCAGTACCCGGAACTGGCGACGTCGGCATCTCCTACCCGCGAGGTGGGCGCACCTGCCCCGGAAGAGTCGAGCTTCGCCAACGTCAAGCACCTCGAGCGGATGATGAGCCTCGATAACGTCTTCGACGCCGCCGAGCTCGACGACTGGCTTAGCCGCACCCCAGCTGAGGCCTATCTCACCGAGCTCAAGGTCGACGGGGTCTCCATCGACCTCGTCTACCGCGACGGCGTGCTCGAGCGCGCCGCCACCCGCGGCGATGGCCGCATCGGTGAGGACATCACCGCCAACGCACGGGTCATCGACACCATCCCGCACGAGTTGAAGGGCGACGCCCCAGCGCTCATCGAGGTGCGCGGCGAGATCTACATCCGCCCCGAGGACTTCCACGAGATCAACGCCGAGCGCCACGAGGCCTGGGTGAAGACCTCCGAGAAGGCGCGCGACCAGGGCCGGCGGCAGCCGAAGAAGCCGGAGCCTTTCGCCAACCCGCGCAACACCGCGGCCGGGGGCTTACGCCAGAAGAACACTGCCGAGGTGAAGAAGCGGCGCCTGCGTTTCGTCGCCCACGGCATCGGCGCGCGCGAGGGCTTCGACGTCGACTCGCAGCACGAGGCCTACCGCATGCTCGCCGAGTACGGCCTGCCGGTCAGCCCCTACACCGAAAGGGTGACCGATACCAAGGCGGTGCAGGAGAAAGTCGCCTACTGGGCGGAGCATCGCCACGACGCGGAATTTGAGATGGACGGCGTCGTTATCAAGGTTAATTCCTTGTCCGAGCAGCGTGGCTACGGCGCGACCTCGCGCGCGCCGCGCTGGGCGATCGCCTACAAGTACCCGCCGGAGGAGGTCTCCACCCCGCTGCGCGACATCATGGTCGGCGTAGGGCGCACCGGTAGGGTCACCCCTTTCGCGTGGCTGGTGCCGAAGCTGGTCTCCGGGTCGACGGTCTCCATGGCTACCCTGCACAACCAGTCCGAGGTCGAGCGCAAGGGAGTGCTCATCGGCGATACCGTGATCATCCGCAAAGCCGGCGAGATCATCCCGGAGGTGTTGGGCCCGGTCGTCGAGAAGCGAGACGGCACCGAGCGCACCTACCGTTTCCCCACGCTGTGCCCCTCGTGCGGCACGCGGCTCGCCCCGCAGCGCGAGGGCGACGCCGACTGGCACTGCCCGAACGCCCGCTTCTGTCCGGCGCAGCTGGTCGCGCGGCTGACGTATATCGCCGGTCGCGGCGCCTTCGACATCGAGGCGCTGGGGGAGAAGGGCGCGCTCGATCTCATCCGCAGCGGGGTGCTTAACGACGAAGCCGGTCTGTTCGACCTCGACACCGCCGCACTCGAGCAGACGCGCGTCTACACCACCACCAAAGGCACCGTGAACGCCACCGGCAAGAAGCTCCTCGAGCACCTGGAGAGCGCGCGGCACACCGAGCTGTGGCGCGTGCTCGTCGCATTGTCGATCAGGCACGTCGGCCCGACCGCCGCCCGCGCCCTCGCCGCCCGCTATGGATCGATGCGCGCGCTGCGGGAGGCCAGTGCCGCAGACCTCGCGGAGACCGACGGCGTCGGCCAGATCATCGCGGAATCGCTCAAGGCGTGGTTCGAGGTGGATTGGCACGTCGCTATCGTCGAGGCTTGGGAGCGCGCCGGGGTCTCCATGGAAGACGATCAGTCCGAGCGTGCCGAGCAGACCCTCGAGGGGCTCACCCTCGTGGTCACCGGAACGCTGGAGAACTACAGCCGGGATAAGGCCAAGGAGGCGATCCTGGCGCGCGGGGGCAAGGCGAGCGGGTCGGTGTCGAAGAAGACCGACTACGTCGTGGTCGGCGAAAACGCCGGCTCGAAGGAGCAGAAGGCCCGCGATCTCGGCGTGACCATCCTGGATGAGGCGCAGTTCGACAAGCTTTTGGAGACCGGCGGCATCGACTAGGTGGGCTAGTCCAGCAGCGCGCCGATGATGGTGGCCACCTCGCCGAGGTGCGAGACCTCGCTGGCCAAGAAATCCGGCCCGCCGAGACGCCCGATGACCAGCAGCAGCCCGGTATCGGCCAGCGGCGCGGCGGCCAGCGCGGTCTCAAGCACGGTCCACGACTCGGGCACCCAGGCATCGCTGCCCTCCGGATCGAGCGGGCGCGAGTGCGCGATCTCGATGTCAGCGGGCACCGAACCGTCTTCTTCCGGCGCGGCCTCGGAGGCCGCCAGCCGGCGCACCTCGCCTTCGGTGTCGAGCACGAGCGCCCACGAGGCGGTCATGGTGCGCGGCATCACGGGCACGAAGGTCTCGACGGCGCGCGTGCGATTCCCACCCGCGCGGGCGATATCGGCGAGCATGGTGATCTGGCCGCGGCGATCCACCCGCCCGGAAAAAGGCCGGATCGAATCGACCTCGGTGCCGGGGACGCTATTCGAGGCCGTAATGAGCTCATCGGCCATCCGCCCCTGCGGCAGCTCGATCACGATGTCGTCGATGACGAAGCCGTCGGTGGCCTCGACGACGTCGACGGACCGGATGTTCGCGTCAGCACTACCGAAGGCTTCCGCGAGGGCTCCGAGTGCGCCCGGTTCGTCGGGAAGTTGGACTCGGATCAAAAAGGACACGAAATGACTCCAGCGAGTGAGGTTAGCTTCTCAGCACACATACTGTATGAGGTGAACCACAGTTTTTCAATGCTCAGGGGCACCCGAGGCGGCGCTCGGCGCGCGGGGTGAGTGCAGTACCATGTCGGACGTAACCAACTGTAAGCCATGAAGGATAGGTAATCGTGCCCGAGATCACGCGTGACGAGGTAGCGCACCTCGCGAAGCTCTCCCGCCTCGCCTTGAGCGAGGAGGAGCTCGACCACTACGCCGAGCAGATCGACGACATCGTCGCCACGGTCAAGGCCGTGCAGAACGTCGATACCGACGGCGTGGAGCCGATGAGCCACCCGCACTCGATCCCCGCCGCCATGCGTAGCGACGAGGTCGTGCCCACCCTCACCGCCGAACAGGCCCTCGACCAGGCCCCGGCGGTGGAGGATCAGCGTTTCATGGTCCCGCAGATTCTCGGAGAGGACGGTCAATAAGCAATGACGGACTACACCACGCCCACCGAGGGACTCACCTCGCTGACCGCCGCCGAGCTCGCCGAGAAGATCCACGCCCGCGACATCACCTCGCGCGAGGTCACCCAGGCGCACCTCGATCGCATCGCCGAGATCGACGAGACCATCGGCGCCTTCTTGCACGTGGGCGCCGAAGAGGCCCTCGCCGCCGCCGACGCCGTCGATCAGGCCCTCGCCAGCGGCGAGGAGCCGGCCTCCCCGCTGGCCGGCGTGCCGCTGGCGCTGAAAGACCTGTTTACCACCACCGATGCCCCGACCACCGCGGCATCCAAGATCCTCGAAGGCTACCGCGCGCCCTATGACGCGACCGTGACCAAGCGTCTGCGCGAGGCGGGCATCCCGATCCTCGGCAAGACCAACCTGGATGAGTTCGCCATGGGCTCGACCACCGAAAACTCCGCCTTCCAGGTCACCCGCAACCCGCACAACATCGAGCACAGCCCGGGCGGCTCGGGCGGCGGTTCCGCGGCCGCGCTCGCCTCCGGCCAGACCCCACTGGCGATCGGCACCGACACCGGCGGTTCCATCCGCCAGCCGGCCGCGCTGACCGGCACCGTCGGCGTGAAGCCGACCTATGGCACCGTCTCGCGCTACGGCATGATCGCGTGCGCCTCCTCTTTGGACCAAGGCGGCCCGACGGCGCGCACGGTGCTCGACACCGCGCTGCTGCACGAGGTTATCGCTGGTCATGACGGATTTGATGGGACGAGCGTCGATAAGCCCGTCGCCCCAGTCGTGGCCGCCGCCCGCGAGGGGGCTCGCGGGGATCTCTCCGGCGTGCGCGTCGGCGTGATCAAGCAGTTCGACCGCGACGGCTGGCAGGACGGCGTGCTGGAGAACTACCACCGCGCGGTGGAAAAACTCGTCGAGCTGGGCGCCGAGACCGTCGAGGTCGACTGCCCGCACTTCGAGGACGCGTTGAGCGCCTACTACCTCATCCTGCCCTCGGAGGTCTCGAGCAACCTCGCGCGTTTCGACGGCATGCGCTACGGCCAGCGCGTCGGCGACGACGGAACCCACTCCGCCGAGCAGGTCATGTCGCTGACCCGCGCCGCGGGCTTCGGCCCAGAGGTCAAGCGGCGCATCATGCTGGGCACCTACGCGCTGAGCGTCGGCTACTACGACGCCTACTACCTGCAGGCCCAGCGCGTGCGCCAGCTCATCGCCCAGGACTTCGCGAAGGCCTTCGAGGCCGCCGACGTCCTGGTCGGCCCGACCGCCCCGGCGACCGCGCCGAAGCTCGGCGAGCTCACCGACGACCCGTTGAAGATGTACAACTTCGACCTGTCGACGCTGCCGCTCAACCTCGCCGGCCTGCCGGGCATGTCCGTGCCCACCGGCACCGACGCGGCCGACGGGCTGCCCACCGGCATGCAGCTGATGGCCCCGGCATTTGCCGACGACCGCCTCTACCGCGTCGGCGCCGCCTACGAAGCGGCCCGCTAGTTCGCGCGCTAGTTCGATGAGGAAAGCTTCACGCTAGCCTCACGGAGGTTTCGCCTGGCGGTTCGATACTGGTGATCGTGCGATGACGAAAGGATCACCACCATGACCGCCATGGTCAGCCCCCGCACCACCGTCCGCTCCACCACGGCCCTCGACGCCAACGAAGCGGCCTGGACCGGCGCCCGCCGCGAGATCGCGCTGCCCGGGCCCATTCAGTTCGCCTACACCACCCGGTTTGTCTCACAGAGGGTGGCCGCCGCGCCGGCTGACTTCCGCCTCATCGCGGGTGCCGAAGTCCACTCCTGCGTCGGCGACGTGGCCATCGCGAAGATCACGCACATCGAAAACCACAAGCGCGTCGAGACGCCCTCCTCCCGCAAGGCCATCCTGTAGCCGGAGAAGCTGGTGGCGCTCGCCTACGGGGATCGCTACGCCGCCGATCAGTTCGTGGCGCAGGTGCCCGCGGACCTGCGTCCGTGCCACCTGGTGGCCGCCGGTGGAGTAGCCGGCGTGGCGACCGAGATGCATGCCAAGCTCATCGGCCCCACGGAGATTGAACCCATCGGCCTACTTGCCGATCACAACGGCATCGTCAACCTGCTCGCCTGCGCCCCGTACGCGAACCTGCCGGTGCTCTCCGCACCGCGGCAGCGCCCGCGCGTCATCGCGGTGCTGGGCACGTTGATGAACTCCGGCAAGTCCACCGTCATGTCCTGCGCGATCAACGGCTTGATGCGCGCCGGTAAGGACCGTATGCACTACCTGGATGCCGGCGCGGCCGAGGCGATCGACTTGACCGACTTCGGCTACGCCACCACCTTCAAGCTCAACTTCGAGGCCATCCGCGCGCTGAGCGTCTACATGGTCGACACGCTCGGCGCATACAACGACATCGTCGTGGTCGAAAGCACCCTCATAGAAAGGAGTCTCACGCGGTCGAAACCAGGACTCCTTTAGGGGTGGCTCCTTTCGACCAGCGCTAGCGCAACACGCACGCGGGCTAACCGAAGGTCCTCCGGCACCCAGGAGCGCCACCCCAATCCACGCACTAACCTCATCCGTCACAGCAGAAACTTAAACGCTGTTTAACCAGATGCCTGGTCGAAAGGACCCTCATAGAAAGGAGTCTCACGCGGTCGAAACCAGGACGCCTTTAGGGGTGGCTCCTTTCGACCAGCGCTAGCGCACTATAACCCAACAAACCTAAACCAAGCTCAAACCAAGCCCAAACCCCAGCAGAGCCCTACGCTCGGTCCGAGACCGCCCAGGCCGCCCCAGACGTCACGGCAGTCACGGCCAGCACTGCCGGCCAGGAGCCGATCTTCTTTGCCAGCGGGTGGGAGGCGCCGAACGCGCCGACATACAGCGCGCTCAAACCGGCGGTGGTCAGAGCATCCGTCTTCTTGGCCCAGCTCCGCCCTGCCCAAAGACCGGCGGCGGCCAGGACCGCCCCGCCGAGCGGGCGGATGCCGGTCTCACGGGCGGTGAGCCATCCGCCGACCAGACCCAGGGCGGTCACGGCAGCGGTGTTGACGTTTTCAGGTTTCTTGATGTCGATCATTGCCATATTCCTCGAGCTTAGCCGGCCTGCCATACCTGCCGCTCGAACCAGCTCAGCGCTCTAGGATGAATCGAGATGACCGCAGAAACCGAACACAACCTCCCCGCAGCGTGGCGTGCGCTCGCGGCGCTCAGCCTCGGGTTTTTCATGTCCCTGCTGGACCAGACCACTGTCGCCGTCGCGCTGCCGACGATCGCCGCCGAGTTCGACGTAGGCTACGCCACTGCCGCCTGGGTGTCCTCGGCGTATCTGCTCGCGGTGGTGGTGCCGCTGGTGGTCTCTGGCCGCCTCGGCGATCGTTTCGGCCACCGTCGATTGTTCCTCGGCGGCATCGCGGTGTTCACCGCCGGGGCGGTGGCCTCGGCGAGTGCTTCAGGCATCACGCTGCTCATCGTCTGCCGCTTCATCCAGGGCTTGGGCGCGGCGGCGCTGATGCCGCAGACCATGGCCGTGATCAACCAGGTCTTCCCGCGCTCTCGACGTGGCGCCGCCTACGGTGCCTGGGGCGTCGTCGGCTCGCTGGCTGCGCTGACCGGCCCGGTGCTCGCCGGCATTCTCGTCGCCTCCGGTGGATGGCGCGCGATCTTCTGGCTGCACCTGCCGCTGGGGATCGCCGCCCTCATCCTGGGGGCGCTGTGGATCCCGCGCGGCATTCGGCATAAGACGCCGATCGACGCCCTGTCCGTCTTCTACTCGTTGCTGGGACTTACGGCTGTCGTCACCGCCGTCCAGGAGGGACTCGATTCGCCCGCGCTGATCCTTCTCGGTGTCGTCGGACTCGCCGCCGTCGTCGCCTTTCTCTTGCGCCAGCGTCGCCCGGGCGCGCTCATCCCGCTGCGGCTGTTTTCCGTGCGGAACTTCTCCGTCGGCGTGGGTACCATCGTCGTGATGGGGGTAGTCGCCTCGTCCACCCTGATTCCGCTCATGGCGTGGCTGCAGGACGTACGTGGCCTCGGTGCGGATGCGGCCGGCTGGTTCGCCGCCCCGATGGCTGTGGTCGGATTCGTCATGGGACCGATCTGCGGCATCCTGTCTGATCGCGTGCCACCTAAAACCATGCACCTCATCGGCTTTACGATCCTCGGTATCGCCCTGACCAGCATGGCCGTCGGCATGTATATCGATGCCCCGCTGTGGTTCATTGTGCTCACGGTCACCGGGCTCGGTTTCGGCCAATCCTTCATCTGGGCCGCCAACGCCGCGGCGGTGCTCGGCGACATCCCCGGCCCGGACATGGGCGCCGCTTCCGGGGTGTACAACACCTCCCGCCAGCTCGGTGGTGTCGTCGGCGTCGCCATAACCGGCGCGGTCTTAGCGACGGCCGGCGCCGCACCCGCCCTGTTCGTGCTCGCCGGGGTCGTTTTTGCTGGGCTTATTGCCGCCGGATGGTTTAGATCGCCGGGTATGCCCGGCCGAGAAGCAGCAAACGCGTTAGAGTAACTGACATGCGCCTTGCCACCCTGACCTCCGGAGGCGACTGCCCCGGACTGAACGCCGTCATCCGCAGCATTGTCCGCACCGCCAGCGCCGAGTATGGCTCCACGGTCGTCGGATACCAGGACGGCTGGGTCGGTCTGCTCGAGGACCGCCGGCTCGACCTGTACGACGATGAGGAGATCGACCGTATCCTGCTGCGCGGCGGCACTATTCTGGGTACCGGCCGCCTGCACCCGGATAAGTTCCGCAATGGCCTCGACCAGATCAAGGCGAACCTCGAGGACGCCGGGATTGACGCCCTGATCCCCATCGGCGGCGAGGGCACCCTCAAGGGTGCGAAGTGGCTGAGTGATAATGGCATCCCGGTCGTCGGCGTCCCGAAGACCATCGACAACGACGTCAACGGCACCGACTACACCTTCGGCTTCGACACCGCCGTCTCGGTCGCTACTGACGCCATCGACCGTCTGCACACCACCGCGGAGTCGCATGACCGAGTGATGATCGTTGAGGTCATGGGCCGGCACGTCGGCTGGATCGCGCTGCACGCGGGCATGGCCGGTGGCGCGCACTACACCGTGATCCCGGAGGTTCCCTTCGACATCGACGAGATCGTCAAGGCCATGCAGCGCCGTTTCCAGATGGGGGAGAAGTACGGCATCATCGTCGTCGCCGAGGGCGCGACCCCGAAGGAGGGCACCATCGACTACGACGAGGGCGAGGTCGACCAGTACGGCCACAAGACCTTCGTCGGCATGGGCCAGCTCATCGGCGACGAGATCAAGCGCCGCGTCGGCCAGGACGTGCGCACTACGGTGCTCGGCCACATCCAGCGCGGCGGCACCCCGACGGCCTATGACCGTGTGCTCGCCACCCGCTACGGCGCGAATGCTGCCCGCGCTGTACACGAGGGCAAGTTCGGCAGCTGCGTCGCCTTGCACGGTGAGGAGATCGAGCTCATCGATCTCGCCAATGCCGTCGACGAGCTTAAGACAGTGCCGCAGCACCGCTACGAGCTCGCCCAGTGGATGTTCGGCTAAGCCCCTGCCGAAAGACCCCTGCCACCGAACGAGCCCCTGCCGCGCACGTCCCGGGCTGCGCGGTAGGATGTGTGCCATGACTGCAGCCACCTATGATCTGATGGATTTTGACGAGGTCCTCGAAAAATACGACCCAGTGATGGGCTTGGAGGTCCACGTCGAGCTGTCCACCGGCACGAAGATGTTTTCCTCCTCGTCGGCCGCGTTCGGTGATGAGCCGAACTCTAACGTCGATCCGGTCTCGCTGGGCCTTCCCGGTGCGCTGCCGGTCGTCAACGAGAAGGGCGTGGAATACGCCATCAAGATCGGGCTCGCCTTGAATTGCTCGATCGCGGAGTCTTCGCGCTTCGCCCGGAAGAACTACTTTTACCCGGACCAGCCGAAGAACTACCAGATCTCGCAGTATGACGAGCCCATTGCCTACGACGGCTACCTCGACGTCGTCCTCGGGGACGGCACCGAGTGGCGCGTCGAGATCGAGCGCGCCCACATGGAGGAAGATACCGGCAAGCTCACTCACTTGGGTGGCGCCTCGGGCCGCATCCACGGTGCCACCGCCTCGCTGGTGGACTGCAACCGCGCGGGCGTGCCTCTCATTGAGATCGTCACCAAGCCGATCGAGGGCGCCGGCGAGCGTGCCCCGGAGGTCGCCAAGGCCTATGTCGGCGCGCTGCGCGAGCTCGTCGCCGCGCTCGGGGTCTCCGATGCCCGGATGGATCAGGGCTCCATGCGTTGCGACGCCAACCTCTCCCTGCGTCCGGTGGGCGAGAAGGAGTTCGGCACCCGCACCGAGACCAAGAACATCAACTCGCTGCGTTCGGTCGAGCAGGCCATCCGCTTCGAGATGCAGCGCCAAGCCGCGGTGCTGAGCGAGGGCGGCGAGATCGTCCAGGAGACCCGCCACTACCAGGAGGCGGACGGATCGACCTCCAAGGGCCGTCCGAAGGAGACCGCGGAGGATTACCGCTACTTCAACGACCCGGACCTGCCCCCGGTGCACGCGCCGGCCGAGTGGGTCGAGCAGATCCGCGAGACCCTGCCGGAGATGCCGTGGCTGCGCCGCGCCCGCATCCAAAAGGAGTGGGGCATCGGCGATAAGGAGATGCGTGACCTGGTCAATGCCGGAGCGCTCGATCTCATCATCGAGACCACCGAGCACGGAGCCTCCGCCGACGAGGCCCGCTCCTGGTGGGTGTCCTACCTGGCCGGCAAGGCCAACGAGCAGGAGGTCGACCTGGCGGACCTCGAGATCACCCCGGCGCAGGTCGCCCGCGTCATCGAGTTGGTACGCGACGGCAAGCTGACCACGAAGATGGGCCGCCAGGCGGTGGATGGAGTGCTCGCGGGCGAGGGAGACGTCGATAAGGTCGTCGCCGACCGGGGCCTCGAGGTCGTGCGTGACGACGGCGCCATCGAGGCCGCCGTCGACGAGGCGCTGGCCGCGAACCCGGATATCGTCGAGAAGTACCGGGCCGGAAACAAGAAGGTCACCGGGGCGATTGTCGGCGCCGTGATGAAGGCGACGAAGGGTAAGGCGGATCCGAAGCAGGTCAACCAGCTCATTGCTAAAAAGTTGAACTAACTTCACTTTCAGCCCACACATGGGAGCCATCATTAAGGGGTACTGGGAAACCAGTGCCCCTTTCCTGTGTATTAGCTGTATGAATTACGCAGGGGTGATGAAAGCAACTCCGGGAACCGCTGTGATTACGGTTGATAGACGCTGTTAGCCTGGTACGGTAGTTCAACCGTAAATACCTATTGATTCCGCCCTCCACGTTTTTCGGCGTGGCTAGGGCGGTCTTCCATGATTCAGAGGACGGTCTCCTTCAATGGTCAGAAAATCGCTTACCATTGCCCTCGCCTTTGTTGGCCTCTTGGTCGGTGCGGGCTTCGCCTCCGGTCAGGAGGTCATTCAGTACTTCATCGCTTTCGGCTACTCGGGCCTGATCGGTGTGATCGTCGCCGGCATCGTCATGACGCTCTCCGGCGGCCTGCTCTTCCAGCTTGGCTCCTACTATTTAGCGGGCGAGCACTCGACGGTGTTTCGTAACGCCACCCACCCGATCGTCTCGCGCTTCCTCGACATCACGACGATGCTCACCCTGTTCTGCATCGGCTTCGTGATGCTCGCCGGCGCCGGCTCCAACCTAGAGCAGCAGTTCGACACCCCCACCTGGCTTGGCTCGTTCATCATGGTCGTGGCCGTCATCGTGTCTGGTTTCCTGGACGTCGATAAGGTCACCAACGTGATCTCCGCGATCACCCCGCTGATCATCATCGCCGTGATCGCCGCCGGCATCATCACCATCCTGAACATGCCGAGCGATACTTCCGTGCTCGAGCCGCTGGCCCTCGAGCAGAACGAGGCGCAGGGCGTGCTGGGCAACTGGATCCTGTCCGCCGTCAACTACACCGCGATGGCGCTCATGCTGGGTCTGTCCATGATCCTCGTGATCGGCGGCAACTACTTCAACCCGCGCGAGGCCGGCGTCGGCGGACTCCTCGGCGGCTTCATGTTCTCCGCCCTTCTGGCCATCCTGGCGTTCATCCTCTTTTTCAACCTGCCGGAGGTCGACGGCAACGACTTCCCGCTGCTCGCCGTCTTCGACTCCATGCACCCGGCCATCGGCGTGATCGTCTCGCTGATCCTCTACGCGATGATCTACAACACCGCCATCGGCATGTTCTACGCCCTGGGTCGTCGCCTCTCCGCCGGGCACGAGGGCCGCTTCCGCGTCATCTTCATCGTGGTCACCCTCATCGGCTTCGTCATCTCCTTCGCTGGCTTCACCGACCTTATCGGCTGGGTCTATCCGCTCATCGGCTACATCGGCATCGCGATGCTCATCGCCCTGGGCATCTCCTGGCTGCGCAACCGCAAGCGCATCAGCTCCGAGATCTCGCGCCGCAAGAAGCTCGCCCAGCTCGCCGAGCTCGACCTCGACCCGGACGAAGGCCTGAGCAAGCAGCAGGAGCAGGAGGTCCGCGAGCTGGCCAAGGGCTCGCTCGTCGACGGCAAGGAACTCTGGCCGTCCGTCCAGGAAGAGGTCGCCCACGACCTCGACTCCAGCGGTAACTCGCGTTTCGACGCCGACCAGCGCCCCGACCTCAAGCAGGACGACTAGTTTCGCATCTAATCGTGGCAGAGGCTTCAGCGGCTGACGCACAATGGCCGCATGAGCATGTTCGAGCCTTATCTGCCTGCCTCCGACCGCTACGACCACGCCCAGTTTCGCCCGTGTGGTCGTAGCGGTCTCGTGCTTCCGCCGATCTCTTTGGGTCTGTGGCACAACTTCGGCGACGACCGGCCGGTATCCACCCAGCGCGAGATCATCCGCGCCGCCTTCGATAGGGGAGTGACCCACTTCGATCTCGCGAACAACTACGGCCCGCCGCCCGGGTCGGCGGAGGAGAATTTCGGGCGCATCCTGCGTCAGGATTTCCGCCATCACCGCGACGAGATGGTGCTGTCGTCGAAAGCCGGCTGGTACATGTGGGACGGCCCTTATGGTTTTGGCGGCTCGCGCAAGTATCTGATGAGCTCGCTGGATCAGTCGCTGGAGCGCCTGGGTGTGGATTATGTCGATATCTTCTACCACCACCGTCCGGATCCGGACACCCCGTTGGAGGAGACGATGCACGCCCTGCGCGATATCGTGCGCTGCGGCAAGGCCTTGTATGTCGGCATCTCCTCGTATGGCCCGGAACTGACGGCCAAAGCCGCCCGGATCATGGCGGAAGAAGGCGTCCCACTGCTGGTGCACCAGCCGAGCTATTCAATTCTGAACCGCTGGATTGAAAACCCGGGCGAAGACGGGCGTTCACTGCTCGAGGAAACCGCCGCCCATGGACTCGGCGTGATCGCGTTTTCGCCACTGGCGCAGGGGCTGCTGACCGATCGTTACCTCGATGGCGTGCCGGCTAGCTCCCGCGCTGGCGAGGGAAAGCTGGACGAGGATTTCTTAAGCGACGACAACCTCGACATGGCCCGCCGCCTCAACGAGCTGGCCGCCCAGCGCGGCCAGACGCTCGCCCAGATGGCGCTGGCGTGGGTGCTTCGCGACGAGCGCGTCACCTCCACCGTCATCGGCGCCTCGTCCGTCGACCAGCTCACCGCCAACCTCTCCGCGCTGGATAACCTCACCTTCAGCGACGACGAGCTGGCAGCCATCGATGACATCGCCCACGACGGCGGCATCAACCAGTGGGCAGGCGCGACGAATTCGCGGCTGCGTTAGTCTTCTTCTTCTGCGTCTTCGTCCTCTCGCTCGTCCGCCGAGGTCACGCGCGGCAGCGCCGGCGGATCGAGATGGGACAGGATCTTTCCTAATAGCGTGCCGAGCTGAAGGTTCTCTTCCGCCGAAAGGCCGTCGAAGACGAGCTCGAGGACCCGCTCGACGTGCCCGGGAGCGGCCTCTTGGAGGAACTTCCGGCCCTCGTCGGTGAGGCTGGCGATGTTGGTGCGTCGGTCGTCCTCGGAGGGCTGCCGGCGTACCCAGCCGCGGTTTTCCAAACGCGACACTATGTGCGAGAGCCGCGAGGGGGGGACATGTCGCAGGAGGCGGCGAGCTTAGTCATCGTCAGGGTTTTCTCGGGCGCCATTGAGATCTGCGCGAGGGCGTAGTAGTCGTGCAGATTGATTCCGCTATCCCGCTTCAGCTGCGCTTCCAACCTGGTAGGAAGCCATTCGAAGACGGACCACAGCGCGAGCCAGGTCTGCGCCTGCTCGGGGTTAAGCCAACGAGGTTCTGCATTCATGGCACGCGATTGTAATCTATGCTGCCTATGGAATTAACACCTCGATTAAGTGAATTTTGGTATAGGCCTCTTACCAGGAACGATGTCGGCCTAGACATCAGACGTCGGCGTGACGTTCGTTACTTCTGGAAGGGCTCCGGGTGTTTGACTTCCTCACCGGCCGGCACCGGACCCGGCAGCGTCGTGCCCTCGGCAAAAGGCGCGCCGCCGAAACGATCCCGGTCGTGCGGCTCGACGATCGGCGACATATCCGGGCCCACCGGCACCACGCGCGTCGGGTTGATCTCGCTGTGCGTGAAGTAGTAGTGCTCCTTAATCTCCTGGAAGTCGGTGGTATCGCCGAAGCCCGGCAGGGAGAACAGCTCCTTGAGGTAGTTCCAGAGGTTCGGCATCTGCGCGATCCGGTTGCGCGAGCACTTGAAGTGCCCCACGTAGACCGGATCGAAGCGCACCAGGGTGGGGTAGAGGTAGATGTCGGCGAGGGTGATGTGATCGCCGACCAAGAAGCGGTGCTTTCCGAGGTGATCCTCCAGCCAGTCGAGGGCCTCCCACAGGCGGTCATACGCCGACTCATAAGCCTCCTGAGAGCCGGCGAAGCCGCACCGGTAGACGCCGTTGTTGACTTCCTTGAACAGCCACGCGGCCATCTCGTCGATACGCTCACGGTGCTGCTCGGGGTAGAGATCCGGCGCGCCGGCGCGGTGGAATTCGCGCCACTGTAGCTGGAAGTCGATGGGGATCGACGGGAAGTCGTTGGTGACCACCTTGCGCGAGGAGATCTCGACGATGGCCGGCACCGTAATGCCCTTCGGGTAGTCGGGGAAGCGGTTGAGGTAGGCCTCGCGCAGGCGGTGTAGCCCGGTGGCGGGGTCCTTCTCGTCGGGATCTAAGTCGAAGACCCAGGAGCGCCAGTCATGCGTCGGGCCGGCCAGGCCGAGCGACAGCGCGTCTTCCAGCCCCAAAAGGCGGCGGGTAATCACAGTGCGGTGCGCCCACGGGCAGGCACGCGCGGCCATGAGGCGGTAGCGGTTCTTCTCGACGGGCCAGTGGAACGTCTGCTCCTGCGTCGGCTTAGGTTCGGAACCGGCAGGAAGATCAGCGACGATGCGGTCTTCGATGTAGCTGGTGTCGCGGACGAACTCGCCGTCGGGGGAGGCGTTCTTCGCGTCGCCGTCCCAGTCCTTCGTGGTGTTAGCCATGATCTGCACTCCTCCTAATGATGATGTGTCAACAACACTAGGGTGAAGCCTCGTCCGTGTCAACGCCTTGCTAGCCTGAGCAGGATATGAAAAGAACGCTCTGGTCCGTGGTGGCGTTGGTGGGGGTTATTGTCGTCGGCACGCTGGTTGCCGATGAAACCCCGCTTGGCGACGGCGCCGTCACTCCCATCCCCGCCACCACCATCGCCGAGGTCGAAGACGGCGGCGAGGAGGAAGATCCAGGTGAGCACTACCGGCTGCTCGCGGAACTCGAGGTCAAGGGACGTGCGCCCATGACCGGCTACGAGCGCGAGGAGTTCGGCCAGGCCTGGAGTGACGACGTCGGCGTCGAATACGGGCGCAACGGCTGCGATACCCGCAACGACATTTTGCGCCGCGACCTTAAAGATCCCGTCATCCGCGACGGCACCTTCGGCTGCCTGGTTGAAGAAGGCGTGCTGTATGACCCCTACACCGCAGAAGAGATCGAGTTCGCCCGCGGCGGCGGGGACGTGGAGATCGACCACGTCGTCGCCCTTGGCGATGCGTGGGCCAAAGGCGCCCAGCAGCTCGACGAGACCGAGCGCCGCGACTTCGCCAACGACCCACTGAACCTGCAGGCAGTGGGCACCTCAGTCAACCGCCAGAAGGGTGCCGGCGACGCGGCGACCTGGCTGCCGCCGAACAAGAACTACCGCTGCACCTACGCCCAACGCCAGATTGAGGTCAAGCACCGCTACGAGCTCTGGGTCACCGCGGCCGAGGCGGAAGCGCTCGATCGAGAGCTCGGCAGGTGCTGAAAGACTCACGACCAGCATCCGGCACGCCGGCCGACCTCGTAACTATTCCAGGTGGGGTCACATATTCTCTAGGCTATGAGCGACAAGATGCCCCGCCCCGATCGGGCCCACGACAACGACCTCGACGTGCCCACCTACGAACCCGCGACCGACGATACGGGGGAGGAGACCCGCCGTCCCTCGCTCTATGAGCGTGCGGGCCGCACCGCTCCCCAGCAGATCGATCCGAGCGCCCGGGACACGAACGCCACCACCGCCTTTAGGGCCGCTGATGCAGGCGAGACCGGCCAGGCCCCGGCCGTCGGCTCCCGCTCGACCTACCGCGACGAGGACTTCGCCTCGCCTGCCGACGACGCCACCGTCGTCGCCCCCGCCGCCAGCGGCGTGAACGAGGAGGGCTACTTCGGCGAGACCGACTATGCCTCCGAACCCGTCGCCCCAGTTGCCGAAGAGCAGGACTCCCGCCGCGGCACCATCGACTTCGGCCTGCTCATCGCCCGCGTGCTGCTGGGCGGATGGCTGATCCTGGAATCGCTCGGGACATTCTTCTCGCTGGGCACCAGCACCAACATGACCGGCCTGCGCGAGGAATTCACCGGTTACCCGCTTGCCGAGGTGCTCTCGATCGCCGTACCGACGATGCAGCTCGCCGCTGGCGTCTTCCTGCTCTTCGGCCTGCTCACTCCGGTTGCAGCCGCCGTCGCGACGGTCGTCACCGGCTTCGTCGCCCTGCATGAGCTGGCGGGCTCCGGCGCGGGTATCGACGTCTTCTCCTGGCCTGAGACCGTCTGGCTGTCGGTGGTCCTGTTCGGGCTTTCGCTCGCCCTGCAGTTCACGGGCCCGGGCTACTACTCCCTGGACTTCGAACGCAGCTGGGCGCGCCGGCCGCTGGCGAGCTCCTGGATCTTCATCGTCGTTGCCATCGCCGGACTCGCGCTGCTGTGGTGGTTCGGCACGGGTATCAACCCGTTCGCTTAGACGCATTTGCGGTTGTTTAAGAGGGGTCCGTCTTCGGGTTTGACGGGCTCCTCTTTTACTATGCGAGCGCATAGTCGGCGGGGCGGGTGATGTGAGGCGGTGCGTTCGCAGGGTCTGTGTGTTGGCTGGGGCAGGCTGTGCGAGCCTCCCAGCGAAACTGGTGGGGCAAACGAGGTCGCCGAGGCGAACGGGACTGGTGGGGCACCGTACGTACGCCACTCGCACGCACCCCGGTCAAATACCCATAGCGCGTTATCGCTGGTCGAAATCACCCCCATAGAAAGGAGTTCCACGCGGTCGAAACCAGTACTCCTTTAGGGGTGCTTCCTTTCGACCAGCGCTAGCGCAACACACACGCAGGCCAGCCGAAAGCCCGCAGGCTCCCAAAAGTGCCACCCCAATCCACACACTAGTCCCATCCGTCACAACAGAAACCTAAACGTTGTTTAACGCCTTTAACCAGACGCCTGGTCGAATTCACCCTCATAGAAAGGGCTCTCGCGAGGTCGAAACTAGCGCTCCTTTAGGTGTTCCTCCTTTCGACCAGCGTTAGCGTTGCATCGGACGGGCTGCCGGTTCGAGCCGCCTCGGCGGGACCGGCTGGGGCTGGCGAGGCTGCTGAGGCGAACGGGGCTGGCGAGATGCCCACCGCACGCTTCCCGCACGCGCCGCCGCCCAAGCGCCCATAGCGCGTTAGCGCTGGTCGAATTCACCCTCATAGAAAGGGCTCTCGCGAGGTCGAAACCAGTACTCCTTTAGGTGCCCCTCCTTTTGACCAGCGTTAGCGCTGCATGAGCTTCGGCCACAGCCTGCTTACTGCCCGGCCTGTCCCCACGTCCTGACCTGCAGAAACGCTCAGGCCGTCAAACCGAATCCGCCCCCAGCGCCGCAACCGACTCAGACCCCAAACCGAAACCCCTACCGAGAGGCGACGCGGCCGTCAGCGAGTAGTTCGCGCTCATCGCCCTTGCCGGGGCGATCGACCCGCCGGATGCCCAGCGCCACCGCGACGAGCAGCAGCCCGCCGAGCCAGACGAAGTCAGAGACCAGCACGCGTTGGAAGAAGTCGAGGGCCCAAAGATCGATGGCGTCTCCGAACCACCACTTCGGCGGCACGGTGAAGATCAACAACGACCAGACCACGAGCAGGCCGCCGAGGAAACCTCGGTAGCCGAAGATGGTGGTGGATCGCCAGGCGAAGACCGGGATGATCAGCGCCAGCCACACCCAGTGGTGCGACCAGGAGACGGGGGAGATCAGAAGCATCACCACGGCGTTGACGAGCACCGCGTCGACGTGGAGCCCACGCTGGATGAGCTGGTACATCAGCCAGCCGCCGGCCACGACGGTGACGAGTGCGAGCATAAGCCACAACACGTTGATGAGCGTGCCGTTGGCATCCAGCCACTCGCCGTCGGGGGCGAAGCGCATGAGCATGCCCTTGAGGGAGGAGTTGGACTGATAGGTGGTGTCCACGCCAAACTCGCTGGTCGTCCCCATGCCGGCGAGGGTGGAGAAGTAGAACTGAACGGTGGCGTCGAAACGCCAGATCGCTGCTAGGAGCGTGCACACGATCGCGGAGATCGCCGCGGTGAGGATCGAGCGCCAGTCCCGGCGCACCAGCCAGTACAGCCCGAAGACTAAAGGCGTGAGTTTGATCGCCGCCGCGATGCCGATCAACGTGCCCTGCGGCAACCACGATGGCTTGCGCGGCACGAGGTCGAAGACCACGAGCGCCATGAGCACGATGTTGATCTGCGCGAAACCGTTGTTGAGATCCACCGGCTCGATCAAGAGCATCGCCGGCCATACCACCATGGCGACCATGCGGATGATGGGCTTCTTCAGCTCACCGGCGATCGCGTGGAGCACCACCCACAGGCAGGCCAGGACCAAGAGGTTAGAAAGGCCGATCATGATGCCGGCGGCGGCGACGTCGGTAAGTCCCGGCGGTGCCGTCAGCGGTACGAGGACGAGCGCCCCGAACGGTGGGTAGATGAAAGGCAGCGCGAGATCGCCGGCGTACATGGGTACGTCGTACATCTCGCCGCCCGACATGAAGGCGCGCACGCCTTCGCGGTAGATCGCCATGTCGACGGGGAAGTCGGTCGCCGCGATCTGGCGGGTCGTAACCCCGATGCCGGCGAGCGCACCCAGCCAGGTCAAAAGCGTGACCACCGAGGTGGTCGCCCACGACGAGGTCACCGAGCGAGTCGAATAAGCCATAAAAGATAAGGTTAGTCGACTTGGCGCACGGCGCCCTTGTCGGCGCTCGTGGCCATCTTCGCGTAGGCGCGCAGCGCCTTGGTCACGGTGCGATCGCGATCCTTCGGGGTGAAGGGCGCCTCGCGCTCCTCCTGGGCGAGGCGGCGGCGCTCGAGCTCGTCGTCGTCGACATCCAAGGTGAGCTTGCGCTCGTGGACGTCGATGGAGATCGTATCGCCGTCCTCGATCAGGGCGATGAGACCGCCGTGGGCGGCCTCGGGGGAGATGTGGCCGATCGACAGTCCCGAGGTGCCGCCGGAGAAGCGCCCGTCGGTAATCAAGGCGCAGACCTTGCCGAGACCGGCGCCCTTGAGGAACGAGGTCGGGTGCAGCATCTCCTGCATGCCCGGTCCGCCCGAGGGGCCCTCGTAGCGGATGACCACCACATCACCCGGCTGGACCTCGCGGCGCAGGATCATGGACACGGCCTGCTCCTGCGATTCCACGACGCGGGCCGGGCCGCTGAACGTCCACAGCTCCTTCTCCACACCGGCCGCCTTGACGACGGCCCCGTCCGGCGCCAGGTTTCCGCGCAGGATCACCAGGCCGCCGTCGGAGGAAAACGCGTGCTCCACGGAGTGGATGCAGCCGTTTTCCCGGTCGGTATCCAGCGACTCCCAGCGGGCGCTCTGCGCGAAAGGCTCGGTGGTGCGCTTGCCGCCGGGCGCGGCGTGGAAGAGCTCGCGTGCCTCGTCGGTGGCGCTGTCGCCGCGGATATCCCAGTCCGCGAGCCAGCTGTCCAGGTCGGGGTAGGAGACGGAGTGGACGCTGTCGTCGAGAAGCCCGGCGCGGTGCAGCTCGCCCAAGATGGCGGGGATGCCGCCGGCGCGGTGGACGTCCTCGATGTGGTACGTGCCGTTCGGTGCGACCTTCGAGATGCACGGGATGCGGTAGGAGATCTCGTCGATATCGCTCAAGTCGAAGTCGACCTCGCCCTCCCGGGCGGCGGCGAGGATGTGCAGCACCGTGTTGGTGGAGCCGCCCATGGCCATATCCAGCGCCATGGCGTTGCGGAACGCGGCCTTGGTGGCCACCGAGCGCGGCAGCACGGAGTCGTCTTCCTCGCCGTAGTAGCGGCGGCACATATCGACGATCATCTCGCCGGCGTCCTCGAACAGCTGCCGACGGGCGCTATGCGTGGCCAGCGTCGTGCCGTTGCCCGGCAAAGAGAGCCCGAGGGCCTCGGTGAGGCAGTTCATCGAGTTCGCGGTGAACATGCCGGAGCACGAGCCGCAGGTCGGGCAGGCGGAGTTCTCGATCTCCGTGAGCTTGTCGTCGCTCACCGCATCGTTGGCCGAGTGCGCGATGGCGGTGATGAGGTCGGTGGGGGCGTCGGCAGACGAGGCGACACCGTCGATGACGACGGCCTTGCCCGCCTCCATCGGCCCGCCGGAGACGAACACAGACGGGATGTTCAGCCGCATCGCGGCGTTGAGCATGCCCGGGGTGATCTTGTCACAGTTGGAGATGCACACCATGGCGTCGGCGGTGTGGGCGTTGACCATGTACTCCACCGAGTCGGAGATGATCTCTCGGCTCGGCAGGGAATAGAGCATGCCGCTGTGGCCCATGGCGATGCCGTCGTCGACGGCGATGGTGTTGAACTCCTTCGGCACGCCGCCGGCGGCACGGACCGCATCCGCGACGATGTCGCCGACGTTCTTGAGGTGCACATGCCCCGGCACGAACTGCGTGTAGGAGTTCACGATGGCGACGATCGGCTTGCCAAAATCGTTCTCAGTGCTACCAGTCGCGCGCCACAGGGCGCGGGCGCCGGCAGCTTGGCGGCCGACGGTTGTGACTTTGGAACGAAGGGGATACATCGAATCGTCTCCTCATATCGGGTGACCGGAACTGCGTGGTCACAAAGGTGTATGACGTGACATCCTAGTGAGAGGTGCCCGGATTGTCGCGTTTCTGCTGCTGCAGGTGCGCCTGGTACTCCTCTTGGGTCATCAGCACGCGGTGGCCATCGCGGTCGACGACCTCCATCTTGCCGTCCGCGTCCTCCTGGGCGGCGGTGATCGCATCCGGGATCCGCCCGCGGGAGGCCTCGGCGAGCTTCGGCAGTGAGTTGAAGGTTACGCCGGGCAAGGGGTGCTCCTCACCTGCGGTGGTCTGCACTAAGCTGCGTGAGCCCTTGAAGCCGACGCCGTTGATCTCCTCCCAGGCAAACTGCTTGTTGCCCTTAAAGGCGTAGCGGATCGTGATGCCATTGTCGTCGACGATCGTGGCCGAGCGCAGCACCCAGAAGATGAAGACCAGCGGGAACAGCAGGATCCAGAACAGATACTGCGGTGCCCAGCCGACGATGATGAAGAAAATCGCGGCGATGAAGATGCCGGCGAGAACATTGCCGCGGTCCGGGCGAAAGTGCAAGGGTTCAGCGGGGCTCATGCACGAAAATCCTAGTTGACCGCGGTCGGTTCGCTCTCTTCAGGGGTGGCCGGCTGGGTCTCCTGCTCCGCGGATTGCGGCTCGACCGTATTCGGCGACTGCCCGGACTGGTTGCCGGAGCCCTGGTTACCGGATTGCCCGGACTGCCCGGACTGCCCGCCGCTTTGCCCGCCCGTGGAGCTATCGGCCTGCGAGCCGGACTGGCTATTCTGCTCGGTCCCACCCTGCGAGCTATCCTCCGGCGCCTGGTTCGTGGCGGAACCCGGTGCCTGGTTCGTGTCGCTGTCCTGCGGCGCCTGCGACGGGGTGTTCACCGGCTCCTCGGTCTCGACCGCCTCACCCGTGGGGGTTTCCTCGGTGGTCTGCTCGGCGGAGTCGCGCACCGGCGGGGCGAGGATGCCGGCGATGCGCTCACCGTCGGCACCTTCGGTGGAGAAGAACAGAAGCTTGGCGACGAGCAACAACCCCAACACGCCGAGCATCCAGAAGGTCGAGCCGCGGGTCTCGCGCACGAGCGTCATGATCCGCTGGCGGCGGTTCGGGCGCTCCTCGGCCTCTTCCGTATCTTCGGGATCGTCATCTTCGGTATCGTCGCCGAGCCGCTCCGCCGCCGGATCCGAGCCATCGGGCTGCGACAGATGCGTCGGCACCGGGTTATCGCCCTCGTCGCGCGAGCCCGCGTCGGCGGTGACGGGGTCGTGGACCTCGGTCGGGGTATCGGCAGCGGAGGCAGCAGACTCTTTAGCCTTGTGCTTCGATGAGGCCGGCCGCACCGGTTGCGGGGGAAGCTCTTCGGCGAGCTCGTCGCGAAGCAACCCGGACGCCGTGGTCGCCGAGCCGTATTCATCCCAGAACTCCTCCAGGATGGCCAGGCGCACGGCGCGCTCGACGGCCCACTGCTCGCCGGCGTGGACCTGGATCATGAGGCGGACGTCCATGGTCCATGGCATACCAACTGTCGACGGCGGCGTCACCGCGGTCGCCGGCTGCACATCCAGCTCGCCGATGAGGTGGTCGGTGATCTCGGAACGCTCCAAGGCGCTGCGGGTGGCGCTTTCGGCACGTTTGACGGCGTTCGCGGCGGATTCGGAACCTAAAAGCGGGATCGGCATGACGATGACCGCGCGCGACCAGTAGTTCGAGGTATTGATGCACACGCGCGCCGTGGAGTTCGGGATGGTGACCGTCTCCTGGGCGAGGGTGCGGATCGTGGTGGTGCGCATCGTAATAGAGATGACGCTGCCTTCGACGTCGATGCCGTTGCCCTGGAAGCGCACCCAGTCACCGACACCATATTGCTTCTCCGAGAGGATGAAGAACCCGGCGAGGAAGTCGGCGATGATCGACTGCGCGCCAAAACCGACGGCGGCGGAGACCACGGTGGCGGGAATCGCCGCGCCGGCGAGCGAGAACCCGAGCTCAGAGAGAAACGCCAGCGCCAGAAGGAAGTAGACAACGACCTGCGCGACGTAGATGCCAACGCCGGCGATCGCCAGGGAGGCCTTCGATTCGTCGTCGTTTTGCCGCGAGGCGATCTCGCGTTCGACGACGCGCTCAGCGAAGCGGCCGATACGCGGCACCAACAGGGCCAACACCACGATGATGGCCAGGTTGATGCCGGTGTTCGCGACCCACGCCCAGAGCTGGTCGAGAAAGTACATGATGGGCATGAGCGCGACTCTAAAACACCCATCTGAAAATTAGTTGGGGATCAGCGGGGGTAAAGCTGTTTTACATCGGGGACTGCTGTGTATGCTGGGTTACATGACCAAGATGCGACTTATTTCGGTAGTACGCGCACGGCGCAGCCCGTGATCGACGGCTACCGTTTTCGTCGTCTCCGGCTCGCGCCCTCGACAGCACCTTCCAACCCGTGCTGGCCGAGGGCATTGTCATAGGGTCACCTTCTAACTTTCCGTCATACCGCCAGTTCTGGTTGAGATAAGGAGCTTAAAACAGTGGCAGCTTCCGACAAGCCCACTCCGGCGGCGCCCTCAGGCGCCGGCACGAGCAGTGAGAGAATGTCCGGTGCCCAGGCCATCGTGAGGTCGCTGGAGAACCTAGATGCGGGCACCGTGTTCGGTATTCCGGGTGGAGCCGTACTTCCGCTGTACGATGCCCTGTTTGCCTCGCAGAAGCTACGCCACGTCCTCACGCGCCACGAGCAGGGTGCCGGGCACGCGTCGGAGGGCTACGCCATGACCTCCGGCAAGGTCGGCGTGTGCATCGCCACCTCCGGGCCGGGGGCGACGAACCTGGTCACGGCGCTTGCCGACGCCGCCCTCGACAGCGTCCCCATCGTCGCCATCACGGGCCAGGTGGGCTCGTCGCTTCTGGGCACCGATGCCTTCCAGGAGGCGGATATCCGCGGCGTGACGATGCCGGTGACCAAGCACAACTTCATGGTCACCCGCCCGGAGGACATCCCGGAGGCCATCGCCGCGGCCTTCCACCTGGCGGGCACGGGTCGTCCGGGCCCGGTGCTCGTCGATATCCCGAAGGACGTCCAGAACGCCGAATTCGATTTCGTCTGGCCGCCCAAGGTCGACATGCCGGGCTACAAGCCGGTCACCAGCCCACACTCGCGTCAGATCGCGCAGGCGGTCAAGCTCATCCAGCAGTCGGAGCGGCCGGTGCTCTACATCGGCGGCGGCGTCATCAAGGCCAACGCCTCCGACGAGTTGCTCTCGTTTGCGGAGTACTCCGGCATCCCGGTCGTGACCACCTTGATGGCGCTCGGCAGCTTCCCGGACTCCCACGAGCTGCACATGGGTATGCCCGGCATGCACGGCACCGTCCCTGCCGTCGGCGCCATGCAGCGCTCGGATCTGCTCATCACGATTGGCGCGCGTTTCGACGACCGCGTCACCGGCGACACCGACTCCTTCGCGCCCCACGCCAAGGTCATCCACGCCGATATCGATCCGGCGGAGATCGGCAAGATCCGCGCGGCCGACGTCCCGATCGTCGGCGACGCGAAGAAGGTCCTGCACGCGCTGGATGCGAACTTCCGGTCGTCGACAACTGAAAACCGCCCGGACTTCAGCACCTGGCGCTCTTACCTGGCAGGGCTTAAGGAGCGCTTCCCGCGCGGCTACGACCCGCAGGCCGACGGCTCGCTGTCGCCGCAATATGTCATCGAGAAGGTGGCGGAGACGGTCGGGCCGGATGCGGTCTACGTCGCCGGCGTCGGCCAGCACCAGATGTGGGCGGCACAGTTCCTGAACTTCGAAAAGCCGCGGACCTGGCTGAACTCCGGTGGCCTCGGCACGATGGGCTACTCCGTCCCGGCGGCGCTCGGCGCGAAGGCCGGCGCCCCGGACAAAGAGGTGTGGGCCATCGACGGCGACGGCTGCTTCCAGATGACCAACCAGGAGATCACCACCATGGCCGTCGAGGGCCTGCCGGTGAAGGTCGCCCTCATCAACAACGGCAACCTCGGCATGGTCCGGCAGTGGCAGACGCTGTTCTACGAAGGCCACTACTCGCACACCCGGCTGCGTGAGCAGAACGAATACGTCCCCGACTTCGTGGCGCTGGCGGAGGGACTCGGTGCCGTCGGCATCCGGGTCACCAGCGAGGACGAGGTCGTCCCGGCGATCGAGAAGGCCCGCGAGATCAACGACCGGCCGGTGATCATCGACTTCATCGTCGGCGAGGACGCGCAGGTCTGGCCGATGGTCGCCGCCGGTAACTCCAACTCCGATATCCAGTACGCACACGGTCTGCGCCCGGACTTCGACGAAGAAGAATCCGCCGCGGAGACCCCCGCCGACATCCACGAGACCGTCGACGAGGCCCACGAAGACCACGCACCGGAGGGTAAGTAAATGAGTGAGAAGACCCGCCACATCCTTTCCGTCCAGGTCCAGGACGTCGACGGCATCATCTCGCGGGTATCCGCGATGTTCACCCGCCGCGGCTACAGCCTGGTGTCTTTCGTCACCGCGAAGACCGAAGACCCGGGCATGCAGCGGCTGACCATCGTCGTCGATGCCGACGAGGACTCGATCGAGCAGATCACGAAGCAGCTCAACAAGCTCATCCCGATCATCAAGGTCGTGCGCCTCGACCGCGAGCACACCGTCGCGCGTGCGCTGATGATGGTGAAGGTGAACGCGAACAACACGAACCGGCCGCAGGTCGTCGACGCCGCGAACATCTTCCGCGCCCACATCGTCGACGTCGCCCCGGACTCCGTCATCATCGAGGCGACCGGCTCGCCGGATAAGTTGCGCGCGCTTCTCGATGTCCTCGAAACCTTCGGCATCCGCGAACTCGTCCGCTCCGGCCTAGTCGCGCTCAACCGCGGTCCGAAGACGATGGCACCGAGCCGCTAACACTTTTCTTATCCCATATAGTGGGATTTGTGCGCCATAGTGTCTCATGTCATGGCGTCCCATGGCGTGAACCTGTGGCACAATTGATCACAGAGATACCTACAACAGAAAGGTCACCTAATGGCTATCGAGGTCTTTTACGACGACGAAGCGGACCTGTCGCTCATCCAGGGCCGCAAGGTTGCGGTCATCGGCTACGGCTCCCAGGGCCACGCCCACGCCCAGAACCTGCGCGAATCCGGCGTCGAGGTCGTCATCGGCCTGCGTGACGGCTCCAAGTCCGCCGACAAGGCCCGCGAGGCCGGCTTTGAGGTCAAGAACGTCGCCGACGCCTCCGCGTGGGCCGACGTCATCATGCTCCTGGCCCCGGATACCTCCCAGGCCAAGATCTTCAGCGAGGAGATCGAGCCGAACCTCAAGGACGGCGACGCCCTCCTGTTCGGCCACGGCCTCAACATCCACTTCGATTTGATCAAGCCGGCCGACAACATCATCGTCGGCATGGTCGCCCCCAAGGGCCCGGGCCACCTGGTCCGCCGCCAGTTCGTCGACGGCAAGGGCGTTCCCTGCCTCATCGCCGTCGACCAGGACCCGAAGGACAACGCCCACGACCTGCTGTTGTCCTACGCCGCCGCCATCGGTGGCGCCCGCGCCGGCGTCATCCCGACCACCTTCGAGGCTGAGACCGTCACCGACCTCTTCGGCGAGCAGGCCGTTCTCTGCGGCGGCACCGAGCAGCTGATCCTCACCGGTTTCGAGGTCCTCACCGAGGCCGGCTACGAGCCGGAGATGGCCTACTTCGAGGTTCTTCACGAGCTCAAGCTCATCGTCGACCTCCTCTTCGAGGGCGGCATCGAGAACATGAACTACTCCGTCTCTGACACCGCCGAGTTCGGTGGCTACCTCTCCGGCCCGCGCGTCATCGACGACAGCACCAAGGAGCACATGAAGGAGATCCTGTCCGACATCCAGGACGGCACCTTCACCAAGCGCCTGCTGGCCAACATCGAGGGCGGCAACAAGGAACTCGAGGGCCTGCGCGCCAAGATCGCCGAGCACCCGATCGAGAAGACCGGCGCCAAGCTGCGTGACATGATGAGCTGGGTCAAGGTCGACGCCCGCGAGCAGACCGCGTAAGTTGCTTGCGCTAGCTGCGCTCCCTGCGCTTTAGCTGTGTCTGTGGCCCCATCGGCACCTTTTCTTTGGTGCCGGTGGGGTCTTTTGTGTGTTTGGTGCGATGTTGGTACGCGTTTGCTCGCGTGGATTTGAGCTACTACCGACGATCCGCGGATTTCGGGAGCGGAATCGCGGTTAGCGTCGATAGTTACTTAAACATCTGTTTTAGAGGTGTGATAGTCACTTCGCCTCAGTGGAGTGCTTATAGAACTTGGTTCATACACGTCGCATCCGACAGCAGATGGGGGGATTAGACGCTGGAAGGCTAAAACGGGGAGAATTCGCTGCGACATCATCCACCGTGGGCAGATCGAAATAGACATTGTCATCTGACTTTGCCGTAATTGAGTTTTTTGGGAATCTGTCATGCTGTGCTGCGGTGCGGCCATGAGGTCATGCGGGTTTGCCCGCGTGGGGGCGCGCGGTATTGCGGTCAGTAGGAAAAGAAATACGGCGGTGCTGCCAGCGTCCGTCAATGAACTGCCAAAGCGATTTTGAGAGTCATTGATGCTGGATAAAGACCCAGAGATCGTAGGTTCGAACCCTGCCCCCGCTACCAACTTCTTGAAAATCTCCCTCTTCGGAGAGGTGTTCATTTTAGCCTGATCTCGCCTCTCTACGCCGCGTAGCCACTTGCCCTTCTTGGGGGTGATTCTCAATAGATTCAGGTCTGCGCTGCTGCCAGATGACGGATTAAAACGGGAACGATGGGAATCCCCGCTAGGAATTCGATTTCTAGCGGGTTTCTTGTTGCGGGCGGTAATGGGGGTGGGGATACCCCACTCGGCGAAAGGGCCTTCGATGTTGACTGCAGGTTCTCCGAGCGTATCCGGTATGGGTTGTGCCTCATTCGTCTCCGGTGGGGAGACACCGTCATGTAAGGATGAGCCTGATGAGGTGGTCTGGGCTGTGGCGGCAGTGGGATGCGCGGCCAATGAGGACAATGAGGGAAAAGCCGCTAGACACTTCTTTACCTATCGTAGTCGCAGTGCAATCTGCGAAAATGTTAGTTGAGTGAAAATAGTGTCTATTTCTCGGCAAGGAAGAGGATTGGGGACATGAGGGTCGGGAAGAAATGTGGGGGGTTCTGCTGACTGTCGCGACTGTTGCGAGCGTTGTAACTGGGGTGCCTCACGCTGTGGCGGATGATCGGCCGTCGCTGCAGGCGACCAGTACTACTCGCGTTAAGGACAATCGAATTGCTGCCTTGGGGCACGTCATAACCCCTGCAAGTGCAGATGCTGCGCCTCAGGTTCGCAGAGAGTGCACCGTGAAGTCGTTCTGCGAGCAAAGAACCCGAAACTCAAGCTGCACTCCCCAAAGCCTCCATTAGAATCGGGCGCATGGCTTTCACCACGCCCAGCTACGCACTCGACGATCTGTTCGCCCGCATCAACCGCGGGGAGCTGCAGCTCCCTGATTTCCAGCGCAATTACTCGTGGGATGTTGACCGCATCCACTCGGTCATCGTCACGGTGCTGCGTGGGTACCCGATCGGTGCGCTGCTCGCGCTCGATACGCGTAATGAGCCGATGCGCTTCCGCCCGCGCCCGATCACCGGCGCGCCGGCGGGGGAGCAGCGTCCCGGCCTGTTGCTTCTCGACGGCCAACAGCGCCTTACCAGCCTTTATCACAGTTTCCAGGGCGATGGCTACGTCGAAGCCGTCGATTTTCGGGGTAAGAACATCACCCGGCGTTTCTTCGTCGGCATCACCCGAGCGGTGGCCGGGGACGTCTTGCCGGAGGACGCGGTCTTCACCGTGGACGAAAACGGCTACGCCACGTCGCATTTCGCCCCTGACCTCGAGACGCCGCTGACTGATTTGCCGGCGGCGGTGAGCCAGGGATGCGTGCCCGTCGATACGCTGCTGGGACCGGAGGGCTCGGATTTCCTCTTCGACATTGTCGCCGATGCCGATGAGCCCCTTCGACGGGCGGTGAAGGATTTCCACCACCGGGTCGTCGCGCCGCTGGCCGCCTATGACGTGCCCATGATCCGCCTCAGCCGCGAGACGGCGAGCGCGGGCGTGGGATCGATCTTCGCTCAGGCCAACTCGGTGGGCCTGCAGATGGATGTCTTCGAGCTGCTCACCGCGGTGTTTGCCACCGAGGATGCGGAGTTCTCTTTCGTCACCGACGCCGATGAGCAACTCGCCCAGCTGCGCGAGCACCCGGTGCTCGATTCGATCGGGCGCACGGAGTTTTTGACGGCGATGGCGCTCGTCGTGACGAGTCGCCGCGGCCGCGCCGGCGGCCAGCGCGAGGACATCCTCACCCTCACTCTGGAGGATTGGCGCTCGCATGCCGATGACATCACCCACGGCTTCCTCGCCGCCGCTCAGTTCCTCGAAGACCGCGCCATCTTCACCGATGCGCAGGTGCCCTATCAGGAGCAGATCCCGGCGCTCGCCGCGATACTTGCCCTTGTGCCCGACATCGACTTCGCAGAAGATACCACCGCCCGCGATCGTCTGAGCCGCTGGTTCTGGTGCGGCGTGCTCGGTGAGTTGTATGGGCGTGCGGCCGTCGATATCCGTTCGGCGCGCGATGTGGAGCAGGTCGTCGGCTGGGTGAAAGACGACACCGCCGACGAGCCGAAGACCGTCACCGACGCGCAGTTCACTGAGTCTCGCCTTTTGTCCGTCGATTCCTCCAGCGCGGTCTGGCGCGGCCTGCAGGCACTGCTCATGGCCCGCGGCGCGCGCGACTGGCGCACTGGCAAGACTTTCACTGCGGACAACTACGCCGAGCTGCGGCCCGGTTTCGAGCCGATCTTCCCGCTGACCTGGGGCGAGAACCAGGGCATCGACGCGGTGTACGCGCGCTGCGTGCTCAACCACACGCCGATGGGGCGGCGTACCGAGGTCGTGCTCAGCGGCTATGATCCCGTGCGCTACCTGCCGCGGCTCCAGTCGAAAGCCGTGATGGACGATGATGAGTTCGACGAGGTGCTGGCCAGCCACGAGCTGGACCCGCAGCTTCTGCACGCGGGTGATGCGCGGGAGTTCTTCGTCGATAGGCGACGCCGGTTCGTGGGCATGGTGGAATACGCGCTGGATCGCGCGGTTAAGCTCGATGTCGATGACAGTGACATTCAGGGAGGCTCCGAAGGGCCGAATGCCTTCGCTTAGGCGCGTGGGGTGGGCGGCGGTGCTCGTCGGCACGTTGGGCGCCAGCTCGTGCGTGCCGCGGATCGCCGATACCGAACAGCCGACGTTTACCCCGGTCATCGACCAGGAGGCCACCCCGGTGCCGCTGGACGAGGCGTTGGCGCGCAACCATTCCCGGTATGTGGACCCGCGTTTTGACGACCACCCGTTGGTCGTCACCGAGGAATACGGCCTGGAGACCTCTAAGCTTCTCTTCGATCGTTCCGACGGCATGATCATCGCCGAAGATAGCCTCGAGGCGCAGCTGCGGGCGGCCTCGCTGGCGGTGTTCGCGCACGTGCCCATGATCACTTACAATGACGAGATCCACACCGAGATCAACGCCGAGATCAACCGGCTGGGCGCGCTGCGCGTGCTTCTGGTGGGAGACGTGCCGCTCGCCGAATCCAGCGGCACCTACACCGTTTTCCAGGACCCGGGTGGCCGCGAGGCGCTCGGCGAGCTGACGGCGCATAGCTTCAGCGAGCTCGTCGTTTCAGAGCCGGAGCATGCGGTGGAGGCGGTCACGCGTCTCGACGGCACCGAACCCGTCCTCCTCGAACCCGCGTGGGCGCCGACCGAAAACGTACCGGCGGGGGATCTGCCGGCGCTGCCCGTCGCCACGCGGCGCGACGGCCAGAATGCGCCCGTGACCGTGGCGAGCGCGCAGACGCCGATCGCCTCGGTGGCCAACGCCCAGGCCTATGGCGCTGATGTGCGCTATCTGGATCAGCCGGATCCGCGGGAATCGGAGACCGCGTATGTCGCGATGGCCGGTCTGCACAGCGATGCACTTCTGGCGTTGGGGGAGCAGTTCGGCACAAACCGGACTCTTGCGGCCGCCATCGCGGAGGCTGACCGAGCCAAGGGGGTAGCCGAAGAGGGGTAAATTGCCCCCATTTCTCCGGATGGACTGTCCGATTGTGGTTGGATGATTGTCAGAAACTCACCCCCTGCATGAAGGAGCCGGATTCTCCGTGTCTAAGCCCGTCGTACTGATTGCCGACAAGCTCTCCCAGGCCACCGTCGAGGCCCTCGGCGACGCCGTCGAAGTCCGCTGGGTCGATGGGCCCAACCGGGCAGAACTCCTCGCCGCGGTCCCGGAGGCAGACGCGCTCCTCGTGCGCTCGGCCACCACCGTGGACGCTGAGGTCATCCAGGCCGCCCCGAACTTGAAGATCATCGGCCGCGCGGGCGTGGGTCTGGATAACGTCGACATCGACGCCGCCACCGACAACGGCGTCATGGTCGTCAACGCCCCGACCTCGAACATCCACTCCGCCTGCGAGCAGGCCATCGCCCTGCTTCTGGCCACCGCCCGCCAGCTGCCCGCCGCCGATAAGAGCGTGCGCGGTGGCGAGTGGAAGCGCTCCTCCTTCAAGGGTGTGGAGGTCTTCGGCAAGACCGTCGGCATCGTCGGCTTCGGCCACATCGGCCAGCTGTTCGCCCAGCGTCTGCAGGCTTTTGAGACCACCGTCATCGCCCATGACCCGTATGCCAACCCGGCCCGCGCCGCCCAGATGGGCGTCGAGCTCGTCGAGCTCGAGGAACTGATGGCCCGCGCCGATTTCGTGACCATCCACCTGCCGAAGACCAAGGAGACCGCGGGCATGTTCTCCGCCGAGCTTCTGGCCAAGGCGAAGAAGGGCCAGATCATCGTCAACGCCGCCCGCGGCGGCCTGGTTGACGAGCAGGCGCTGGCCGAGGCCATTCGCTCCGGGCACATCCGCGGCGCCGGCTTCGACGTCTACGAGACGGAGCCGTGCACCGACTCGCCGCTCTTCGAGCTCGACGAGGTCGTCGTCGCCCCGCACCTGGGTGCCTCCACCGTCGAGGCCCAGGACCGCGCGGGTACCGACGTCGCCGCCTCCGTTCTCAAGGCCCTCAACGGCGAGTTCGTCGCCGACGCCGTGAACGTCTCCGGCGGCCGCGTCGGCGAGGAAGTCGCCGTCTGGCTCGATCTGGCCCGCAAGCTCGGCCTCATCTCCGGCGCGCTTCTCGACGGCGCCCCCGTCGCCCTCGAGGTCACCGCCCGCGGCGAGCTCTCCCACGAGGACGTCGAGGCGCTGGGCCTGTCCGCCGTGCGCGGCCTCTTCTCCGGCATCACGGAGGATTCCGTGACCTTCGTCAACGCCCCGCAGATCGCCGAGCAGCGCGGCCTCGAGTACTCCGTGAACACCGAGACCGAGTCGCAGACCCACCGCAGCGTGCTCGAGGTGCGCGTCTCCGCCGGGGACGGCACCTCCGTGGCTGTCGTGGGTGCGCTGACGGGCCTGGAGCGCGTCGAGAAGATCGTGCGCATCAACGGCCGCGGCCTCGACCTGCGCGCCCACGGCCAGAACCTGTTTCTGCAGTACAACGACGTCCCGGGCGCGCTGGGCACGGCCGGTTCCAAGATCGGCGCCGCCGGCGTCAACATCGACGCCGCCGCCCTGTCGCAGACCACCGACGGCAAGGGTGCGGTGCTGATCCTGCGCGTCGAACACGAACTGGAGGCTAAGCTTGTCGACGACATCGCCTCCGAGCTCAACGCCACCGCTTTCCAGCTCAACCTGGACTAAGAGGCGGAGAAAGGAATCTTCAAGCCATGAAACTCGCAGTCATCCCTGGTGACGGCATCGGCCCCGAGGTCACCGCCGAGGCCCTCAAGGTGCTTTACGCCGTGCGCGACGATATCGAGACCACCGAGTTTAACCTCGGCGCGGAGCGTTACCTCGCCACCGGCGACACCCTGACCGACGAGGACCTCGCCGAGCTTCGCACCCACGACGCGATCCTGCTCGGCGCGGTGGGCATGCCGGGAAAGGTCCCGCCCGGCATCCTCGAGCGCGAGCTGCTGCTGCGCCTGCGTTTCGACCTCGATCACCACGTCAACCTGCGCCCGGCCAAGCTCTACCCGACGGCGACCTCCCCGTTGGCGAACCCGGGCGAGATCGACTTCGTCGTCGTCCGCGAGGGCACCGAGGGGCTCTACGCCGGCAACGGCGGCGGCCTGCGCGTGGGCACCCCGCACGAGGTGGCCAGCGAGGTCTCCCAGAACACCCGCTACGGCGTCGAGCGCGTCGTGCGCGACGCTTTCGAGCGCGCCCAGTCGCGCCGCCGCAAGCTCACGCTGGTGCACAAGACGAACGTCTTGGTCAACGCCGGCAGCCTGTGGCAGCGCACCGTCGACGAGGTCTCCGCGGACTACCCGGACGTGGAGGTCGACTACAACCACATCGACGCCGCAACCATCTACATGGTCACCGATCCGGGGCGTTATGACGTCATCGTCACCGACAACCTCTTCGGCGACATCCTCACCGACCTCGCCGGCGCGGTGACCGGCGGCATCGGCCTGGCCGCCTCCGGCAACATCGATGCCACCGGCACGAACCCCTCGATGTTCGAGCCCGTCCACGGCTCCGCGCCGGACATCGCCGGCCAGGGCGTTGCCGATCCGACCGCGGCGATCCTGTCGGCCGCGTTGCTGCTGCGCCACCTCGGCGACGAAGACAACGCAGTGCGGATTGAGGAGGCGGTGGCGCGTGACGTCGCTACGCGTGGCGACGACGCGATTTCCACCACCGCCGTCGGCGACCGCATCGCCGCCGCCCTGAAGGGTTAACCCGGGGCGGTGGGCGTTGCGCCCCCAGCGAACTATCGGCCTACGCTAATGTTTCTGGCACCCGAACATGAGGAGATAGATCTGTGAAGAAGTCATTGCGCCGGAAGCTGACGGCGTCGGTTGCTACCGCGAGCCTGGTGTTTACCCTGGCTGCCTGCGCCGACAACGGCAACGGAGGGGAGAACAACGGCGGCGATCAGGCGCAGACCGCCGACGACGGTCGCGACATGCTCGCCACGGAAGGCCCCGAGGCGCTTGCCGACGCCGACGGCACCGGACTCGAGGTATCCCAGCGCTTCTTTGAGGAGGCGGATGCGCTCGTCGTCACCAGTGAGGACTACGAGGCGCAGCGCACCGGCGCGCAGGAAGCCATCGACCGCCATGCGCCGATGCTACTTGCCACCGGCGAGAACACGGACGCTATCACCGGTGAGGCCGACCGCCTGGGGGCCTCCACCGTGGTCACCGTCGGTGACGTTCCCTCTTTGGGTGGCGAGGATGCCTCCTTCGAGATCGAAGAGGTCGCTGCCGAAGAGTCCGTCGATCCGGCGCAGGACGAGACTGCCGAGCAGGTCGGCGAGGATGGCGCCGACGCCGGTGCGGAAGAGCCCGTGGATCAGGGCACGACGGTGGATCTGGAGACCGCCCCGCAGAACGAGGACAACGAGGATCCGGACCCGCGTGCTCAGACCACCACTGAGATTGCTGGTATGGAGCCCAGTGAGGATCACCCGGTCGCGCTGCCGCCGATCTTTGTTACGGAGCAGTCCTCGCCGGCGTCTGTTGCCACCGCGAAGGCCGCCGGGGGAGAGGTCCACCTCCTGGAGTACCCGGATCCGCGCATTACCTCGGAGTCGATGGAGATCGCTTCGAGCGGCGACACCATCGCCTTGGGCCAGCAGTTCGGCGACTCCGAGCGTTACGAGGCTGCCGTCGATATGGCCGATAACGGCGAGCTGCCCGGTGGCGGCGGACTCGTTTTCCCGGGTCGGCGCATGATCGCGCTCTACGGGCACCCCTCGGGCGATGCGCTCGGTGTGATGGGTGAGCAGCCGCCGGCTGAGGCCGTCGAGCGGGTCGAGAGCCACATTGAGAACTACCAGCCGCTCGAGGAACAGCCGGTCATCCCAGCCTTCGAGATCATTGTCACGGTGGCGTCTTCCCAGCCGGGTGCCGACGGCAAGTACTCCAACACCTTCCCCGTAGAGGACTACATCGGCTACGTTGACGCGATCACCGACGCCGGCGGCTACGCCGTGCTCGATCTGCAGCCCGGTCGGGCCAGCTTCTTGGAGCAGGCGCAGATGTTCGAAGAGCTGCTCAAGCGCCCGAACGTCGGCCTCGCGCTGGACCCGGAGTGGAAGATCGGCCCCGACGAGCTGCCGATGCAGCGCATCGGCCACGTCGAAGCCGCGGAGGTCAACGAGGTCGCCGACTGGCTCGCCGAGCTGACCCGCGAGAACGACCTGCCGCAGAAGGCGCTGGTCCTGCACCAGTTCCAGTCGCAGATGATCCGCGACCGCGACCAGATCGACACCTCGCACCCCGAGCTGGCCTTCGTCCTGCACGCCGACGGCCACGGCACCCCGGACCTCAAGTTCGAGACCTGGAACGTCCTGCAGGAAGGCCTCGACGGCGAGTGGTTCATGGCGTGGAAGAACTTCATCGACGAAGACACCCCGACCTTCACGCCCGAACAGACCTACAACTGGGTCGACCCGCGGCCCTGGTTCGTGTCGTATCAGTAGGGGGTTATCGGGGGTTCGGGGGTTTCGCGGATCCGTGCTGTTTCTGACTTGGAGCCATGTTGCGGGTGCGCTTCACGAAAGGAGTTGCCCCTAAAGGAGTCCCACGCGGTCGAAGGGAGGTCTCCTTTCGGTAAGGGTGATTTCGACCAGCGCTAACGCACCATGCGATCGGCGGGGTGAGGTGGGCCGGACGGTCGGTTCTGCGCGGTCGGCGGTGACGTAAGGCACTCCGACAGGTGCCGCCGTGGTGTGCGAGCAACCACTGGTGCGCATGAGTCCAGTGGGGTGGCCGGCCGGCGAGTGTTGCGCACCTGTCCCGCCCGGTCCGCGTGTTGTGATACCGCTTCACGAAAGGAGTTGCACCTAAAGGAGTCCCGCGCGGTCGAAAGGAGTACTCCTTTCGATAAGGGTGATTTCGACTTCGTGAGCACCCAGACCCGCAACCCCACCCACACAACCGTGAAAACCCTCACATTCGGTGCGCGAAACCTTTAGTGTGTAGACATGAGCGTCGAACTGGAGGAGATCCGCGACTTCCTTGCTGCCCACGAGCCTTTCCGCCGGCTGCCCGAGGTGACATTGGCAGAGCTGCCGCAGGCGATGGAGATGACCTACGTGCCCCGGGGCGAGACCATCATCACCCGCGGTGAGGTCAACGATTACCTTTACATCATCCGCAGCGGCGCCGTGGACGTGCTCGGTGAGGAAGAGGTCCTGCTCGATCGGCGCGAGCCGGGCCGGAACTTCGGGTATTCCACGCTCGTCGGCGAGCCGGAGTGCCGCTACAGCATGATCGCGGTCGAAGACACGCTCCTGCTCGTTTTGCCGCGCGATCATTTCACTCAGCTCGCCGAGGCGAATCCCGACCTCGAGCGTTACTTCTCCACGCTGTCGCGCCGTATCGCCCACGCCGCCCGCGAGTGGCGCGACGACCCGGCCCAGGATGTGCTGTCCACCCCGGTGAGCACGATGATCAGCGAGCAAACCCCGGTACTCATCGAGTCGACGGCGACTATCACCGAGGCCGCCCGCACGATGGTGGAGAAAAACGTCTCTTCAATACTCGTCACGGACAATAAACGCCTGAGCGGCATCCTCACCGATAAGGATCTGCGCGTGCGCGTCGTCGCCGCCGAGCGTGATTCCTCCCATCCGGTGACCGCCGTCATGACGGCCGATCCGCTCACGCTCACCCCCGACGCGTTGGCTTTCGAGGCGATGCTCGTGATGGCTGAGCACAACATCCACCACCTGCCCGTCTGCGACCACGCAGACATCCTCGGGGTAGTGACCTCGGGCGACATATCGCGACTTTTGCAGGTCAACCCGGTCTTTCTCACCGCGGAGCTCTCGCGTCGCAGCAGGGCAGAGCTGAAAGATACCTATCACCGGGCCGGGGATGCCGTCGCCAGGCTCATCGACCGCGGGGCGAGCTTCAACGAAACCTCGAAGGTGCTCACCACCGTGGCGGACGCTCTCGTGCGCCGCCTCATCGAGCTCTTCGAAGAGGATAATGGCCCTTCGCCGGTCGACTATTGCTTCGTGGTCGTCGGTTCGCAGGGCCGCGTTGAGATGGGGCCGGCCTCGGATCAGGACAACGCCCTGATCCTGGCCGACGACTACGACGAAGAAGCCCACGGCGACTACATCGAGCGCCTCGCGACGTTCGTCTGCCAAGGCCTCGCCGATGCCGGCCAGGCGCTGTGTCCGGGCGAGATGATGGCGATGAACCCGCAGTGGCGCATGACGAAAAGCGCCTGGCTCGACACCTTCTGGCGCTGGATCACCGCCCCGGAGCCGGATGCGCTGCTGAACACCCAGATCTACTTCGACATGCGTGGGGTGGCCGGCAACCTCGAGATGGCTGAGGAGGTCCACGCCGAGGCGGTCGCGAGGGCGCAGGGTTCGCAGCGTCTGCACGCGCACTTGGCGGCGCTGGCGGCGCGTCGCGATCCGCCGCTGGGATTCTTCCGCGGCTTCGTCGTCGAGCGCGGCGGCGAGTATGCCAAGACCCTCGACGTGAAGAAGGGTGGCACGGCCGGCCTGGTGCAGATGGCTCGGCTCTATGCGATCAAGGCGGGTCTGACGGTCGTCGGCACGCGAGACCGCTTCCGGCAGGCTGCTGGGCTGTCGCTGACCCAGCAGGCCGCGGATAACCTCATCGACGTCTTCGACTACCTCAGCAACCTCACCCTCAAACACCAGTCGCAGCAGCTCAAGCTGGGCAAAGAGGCTAACTATCACATCGACCCCGAGCAGCTGAACGCGCTGAATAGACACAACTTGAGGGACTCCTTCCAGATCTTAAAGAAGATGCAAAATGCGCTGGCGACCGCGCATCCGGTGCGGAACATCTGATGTGGCCTTTTCGCCCACCCCAACCTGCCGCCACTCCGAGCTGGGACACACCGATCGATGCGGCCCAGCTTTTGGCTGTCGACGTCGAAACCACCGGACTCGAGCCCAAAAACCACCGCCTGCTCTCCATCGGGTGGGTGCCTATCGACGGCCGCAGCATCCTTCTAGGCCAGGCGGGCTATGTCGTGCTGCAGGCCACCACCGGCGACAGCGTCGGGGCATCGGCGACCATCCACCGGCTTACCGACGACATCCTCGCCGCCGGCGTGGCCCCAGCAGAGGCACTCGAGCAGTTTCTCACGGCGCTGAAAGGCCGGATGATGCTGGCGCATTTCGCCCAGATGGAGCAGGAGTTCTTGGCCGATTTATACCGGCGGGTGCGTGGGGAAAGGGTGCGGTTTCCGGCCGTCGATACCTTAGCGATCGAGCGTCGACACATGGAACGCATGGCGACTTACCCGCGCGGTGAGGATCTTCGCCTCCCGCGGGCGCGGAGGCGCTATGGGTTGCCGGCGTATCGTAACCACAACGCGCTGACCGACGCGCTCGCCTGCGCTGAGCTGTACCTTGCGCAGCAGGGCGTGATCACGGCGCGGACGTTGGGCGATCTCAAGGCCTAGGTAGCGTTGTTACACTCACCCTTAACAAACCTTCACAATTTAACGTGCGTAGTGTTGTCAGCATGCGTTTTGCACGAATTGCTACTCCCGAAGGACTGACCTTCGCCGTCATTGACGGCGAGGGCACGGACCCGAAGAACCTGACCGCCAAGCAGATTGCGGGCACGCCTTACACCGAGCCGGAATACACCGGTAAGGAGTGGGCGTTGAGCGATATCCGCCTGCTCGCCCCGACGCTTCCCAGCAAGGTCGTGGCCATCGGGCGAAACTACGCTGATCACGTCGCGGAGGTGTTTAAGAAGTCGGCCGAAAGCCTGCCGCCGACGCTGTTTATCAAGCCGCCGACATCGGTCACGGGGCCGGGCGCGCCGATTCGCATCCCCGAATTCGCCACCAACGTGGAGTTTGAGGGGGAGCTCGCGGTGGTTATCGGCAAACCGTGCAAGAACGTCTCGGAGGAGAACTGGAAGTCGGTGGTGCGCGGTTTCACCATCGTCAACGATGTCTCTTCGCGGGATTTGCAGTTTTCCGACGGGCAGTGGGCCCGCGCCAAGGGCATCGACACCTTCTGCCCGCTCGGGCCGTGGATCGAGACGGACATCGACTCCTTTGACCTCGACGACCTGCCGATCAAGGCGCACCTGACCCACGAGGGCAAAACCGAGACGAAGCAGGATTCGAACTCGGATCAGATGATTATGTCCGTCGGCGAGATCATCGAGTTCATCACCGCCTCGATGACCCTGCTGCCGGGCGATGTGATTTGCACCGGCTCGCCAGCGGGTACCGAGGCGATGGTTCCCGGCGATTCGATCGCTATTGATATCCCGGGGATCGGCACCCTGGAGAACCCCGTCGAGCGCGCCTAAAAGCGCTTAGAGGTCCAGCGAGCGCAGGATCGTCTTGAGCTTCGCGGTGGTTTCCTCCAGCTCGGTGTCGGCATCCGAGTCGGCGACGATCCCGCCGCCGGCCCAGGCGCGGGCGAGGCGGCCGTCGCCGGCGACCTCGGCACAGCGGATGGCGACCATGTACTCGCCCTCGCCGTCGGCATCGCACCAGCCGACCGCGCCGCCGTAGAAACCGCGGTCGGATTCTGCGGTATGGATGAGCGCTTCAGCCGCGTCGGTTGGGGTGCCGCAGACCGCCGGGGTGGGGTAGAGGCGCAGCGCGAGCTCTAAGGCGGTGGTCTGCGGGTTGCGCAGCGTGCCGATCACCGGCGTGGCCAGGTGCCACATCTCCGCGGTCTGGGTGAGCTCGGGCGTAGACGGGATGTTGAGGTTCTCGCACAGCGGGGCGAGGCCGTGGCGGAGGTGCTCGACGACGTAGCGGTGCTCGTCGAGATCTTTGGTTGAGGCCGCCAGCTGTTCGCCGACTGCTTTATCGGCCCCGGCGTCGGCCTGGCGGGGCGCGGAGCCGGCGAGGGGATAGGCCGTCACAGTCGAGCCCTGACGCTTGACCAGTACCTCGGGGGAGGATCCGACAAGTATGTGGCCTAGACGGCCGGCGGGGGAGAGATCCGCGATGAAACCGTCACGATTGACCGAGCGATCGATGAGACGCGCCGCGACGAGTAGGGGATCGACCGGCGGGTCGAAGGCGATGTCGACCGCGCGGGCCAGCACGACCTTATCCAGCTTCGAGTAGCGGATGGTCTCGAGCGCGGCCTCGATGCGGCGCAGGTGCTCGTGTTCCTCCGGGTCCAGCTGGTCGATTTCGGCGTGTAGGTGGGAGCCGGGGCCGAAGCGGTAGTAGCTATGCGGCTCGAGCGGGCCGTCTTCGCGGATGATCGACGCTGGTACGGTCAGCGCGGCATCCGCGGAGCGCTCGAAGGGGAGGGCGCCGACGACCATCTCGACCTCACCTCGGCGCAGCGCATCGGCTGCTTCCCAGGGGTCAGTGAAGGTCATGCGGGCACCCTGAGTACGCACCGAGCCAGTGGCGCGCGACAGGAGGAAGTCGGGCGCGGTGGTGGGGCGTTTCGCGGACATGTGCCGTGATTGTAGTGGGCGCCGGTCGTTCCGCCCAATGACGGCGAATTACCTGTTGGGGGACAGATAAATATATTTTTAAGTGTAATTGTTAGGGGTATGACATGATTCCTCTCATGCAATCCCACGCATCTGTTAGGAGGGTGTCCTCCCTCGTCGCAGCCTTCGCGGCTTTAGTGATCTCCTGCTCGCTTCTCGGCGTTCCCCGTGCCGAAGCCCAGTCCTCGATCCCGGTGCCCGACGTGCCGCAGTCATCGCTCCCGGAAGTCTCGGAGCTGGCGCCCGGCTCGGCCGTGCCGTGGCGCCCGCCCATCCCGCCGTCGCTGACTCCGCGGCAGTCGCAGGAGATGTCCGTCCAGACCGCTGAGGGAGAGCGCTCCTTCATCCTGCGCGTGCCTGATAGCTACAACGAAGCGAACCCGGCCCCGGTCCTGTTCGCCTTCGGCGGCAGTGGTGACACCGCCGAGAAATTCCTTATCTACTCGCAGCTGCACCGCACCGCCGGCCGCGAGGCGCTGGTGATCTACCCACGCTCGATCAACGGCGCCTGGGAACCCGCTCCGTACTCCACCCTGCGCCCCAACGCGGATGTCGACTTCGTTCGCGCCATCCTCGACGAGGTCCGCAAGAGCTATAACATCGACTCCTCGCGCATCTACGCCGCGGGCATGTCCAACGGCGGCGGCATGGCGGCCACCCTCGCCTGCCGCGCGCCGGAACTCTTCGCCGGCGTCGCCTCCGTCTCTGGCGCGTACTACCACGACGTGGACGAGGGCTGCGCCGGCGGAGCCACTCCGTCGCTGATCATCCACGGCACCTGGGACCACCTCGTGCATTACGACGGCGGCGTGCTCCACGGCGCACCATACTTCTCGGTGCCGGAGCTGCACGGCCGCCAGCTGAAGCGCAACGGCTGCACGGGCGGCAGCACGCAGCACCCGGGCATCGGCACCACCCGCTTCATCGGTGAGGGCTGCGCCGCCGAGACCGAGCTGCTGCGCGTCATCGGCGGCGGCCACAACTGGTACTACATCCCGGATGCCGCCAGTGAGGTCTGGAACTTCCTGTCGCGTCAGCAGCGTCAGCTCTAACTTGTCATTCCCGCTCGGTTAACATTGCGGGCATGACTACACCGAGCAACGTTCGCGTTCGTTTCTGCCCGTCGCCAACCGGCATCCCGCATGTCGGCATGGTCCGTACCGCCCTGTTCAACTGGGGATATGCCCGGAACCAGGGCGGTAAACTCGTTTTTCGGATCGAAGACACCGACGCCGCTCGCGACAGCGAGTACTCCTACCAGGCGATCATCGACTCGCTGAAGTGGCTGGGCCTCGACTGGGACGAAGGCGTTATCACCGGCGGCCCGCACGAGCCGTACCGCCAGTCCCAGCGCGGTGACATCTACGCCGAGGTGCTGCAGAAGCTTATCGACGCCGGCGAGGTCTACCCCGCGTACTCCACCGCCGAAGAGGTCGAGGAGCGGCACAAGGCCGCCGGACGCGACCCGAAGCTCGGCTACGACAACTTCGACCGCGATCTTAGCGACGAGCAGATCGCCGCCTTCGAGGCTGAAGGTCGCAAGCCGGTCTACCGGCTGCGTATGCCGGACAAGAACTGGCGCTGGACCGACCTGGTGCGGGGCGAGATGGAGTTCAAGTCCGAAACGCAGCCGGACTTCGTCGTCGCCCGTTCCAACGGCGCGCCGCTCTACACCCTCGTCAACCCGCTCGACGACGCCCTGATGGGCATCACGCACGTTTTGCGCGGCGAGGACCTGCTCAGCTCCACCCCGCGCCAGCTCGCGCTCTACGAGGCGCTGCAGCGCATCGGTATCACCGACTTCACCCCGCAGTTCGCGCATCTGCCCTTCGTCATGGGCGAGGGCAACAAGAAGCTCTCGAAGCGTGATCCGGAGTCGAACCTGTTCAACCACCGCGACAACGGCATCATCCCCGAGGGCATGCTCAACTACCTGGCGCTGCTCGGCTGGTCGCTGTCGTCCGATCAGGACATCTTCACCATCGACGAATTCGTGGAGAACTTCGACATTGCCGACGTGCTCGGTAACCCCGCGCGTTTCGATGAGAAGAAGATGACCGCCATCAACGCCGATCACATCCGCATGCTCGAGCCGAAGGAGTTCGAGCGCCGCCTGCGGGAGTACTTCAACGACTACACCGACTTCCCGGCCGACTACCCGGACGAGAAGTTCGCCATGGCCGCCGAGCTCACCCAGACCCGCATCAAGACCCTCAAGGAGGGCTACGATCTGCTGAAGTTCCTCGTTATCCCCGACGAGGAGCTCGAGCTCAACGAGAAGGCCGCACGCAAGAACCTCAAGGAGGCTGCGATCCAGCCTCTCGACGAAGGCATCGCCGCCCTCGAGGCCGTCGAGCAGTGGGAGAGCGAGCACATCGAGAAGGCTTTGTCTGAGGCGCTCATCGAGAAGCTGGAGCTCAAGCCGCGCAAGGCCTACGGTGCGCTGCGCGTGGGCATTTCTGGAGAGCAGGTCTCCCCGCCGCTTTTCGAGTCCATGGAACTCCTCGGCAAGGACTCCACCCTGAAGCGCCTGCGCGCCGCCCGCGAGATCACCCCGGTGCCGCCGGCGCAGTCTTAGAGCCTTAATCGCCAGCGTAAACAAAGGGTAAATACCACCTATGCGCTGGCGATTTGTTCTAGTTTCAGGCTTGTGGTTATAGTATTCACCGTTGCACAGCGCAGGGAACAACCCGGTGGAGGCACTCAAAACTGGCCCTGAGCAGTGACAATGATGGCCTATGGTGTAATTGGCAACACAACGGTTTCTGGTACCGTCATTCTAGGTTCGAGTCCTGGTAGGCCAGCAGCGAAAAGCTTGCAGCTGATCGCGTTCCTATGCCCCGTTCGTCTAGAGGCCTAGGACGCCGGCCTCTCACGCCGGTAACACGGGTTCGAATCCCGTACGGGGTACCAAAGAATGCCGGTGGAGTAATCCACCGGTTCTTTTGTGTTGTTTGTGGGGCGTTAGGCCACTATAGATTGCGGGCATGCGGTGTCTCGGCACACAAAGGCTTGAAGGAAGAACCTTGAGGGACGCCAAATCAGGCCATTTTTCGCTGCAAAACCTTGATGGGCGCGCCCTTCAAGCATCTTCCTTCAAGCCTTTGTGCCGTCTCTGTCAGATGTGGCTTGTTGGTAGCGCTTCTCCGGTAAGACGGTAGCGACGGTTTCCGGGTCGCTGGTAGCAGTCATCCGGCTTTGCTGTCACGTCCCCAGGCCCTGGCGGCGCAGACTCCCCAACCCTCAGCAGACCCCGAACGCGGCGGCACCAGTGCTTTCCACACGGCGCAGGGGACAGTGCGTCCCGCGTACCTATGAGTCTCCCGCGATTCATCGATTTCCGATTACGCACGTGCGTAAAACCCGCTCCGCACTATGCCGCGGCATAGTCGCGTAGACGGCGTTTCCTTTCTTCACTAGGCCAGTAGCCCAAGGCGCGGTCCAACAATTCTCTTCGGGCTGATCGTCAAAGGGGCGAGGCACACGAGGAACACTAGGAACATACCGGTAAGCACATTCCGGAGAGGGACTCCGCGGTGCCGCACACCATGGAATGAGGCGTATCGCCGTAGCCTCTGTGCACCCGAGAAGAAGAAATCCCTTCCGTAGTGCCGACACAGGAAACGCCGAACTACAGCGGCCTCCCTAACAGACATTCGTCCGAGCTAGGGGCGTCACCACGTACCCGGAACCCTATGACCAACTACGCGGACACGCACTACCACCTACCCCGAAACCACGCATAAGCGCACAAACCACAGCGTCATATTCGGCAACTAACACTTTGCACATGAAAGTGACATGGGTAACATATGGCGAGTTATTGGCGGAAGAACGCAAAGGGTTAAGCGATGAGCACTCCCACAACAACACCCACAACGAGCAAAGACCACAGATCGACAAGCAGAATCGATCGCTTCCTCAACACGATTGAGTGGCTGGGTAACAAGTTGCCCGAACCGTTCGCCCTCTTCCTCGGACTGTTTCTAATCACGGCCGTCCTGTCCACCGTCATGGCCTGGGTGGATGTCTCGGTCCAGGTCCCGGGTTCCGACGAAACCCTCCACGTCCAAGGCTTCTTCACCGCGGCGGGGTTGACGTGGTTCACCACGACCATGGCGGAGAACTACATCGGGTTCCCGCCGCTTCTCACCGTCTTGCCCATCATGCTTGGCGTCGGTGTGGCGGAGCGCTCCGGGATGCTCTCCGCCTTGATCCGCCAGCTCTTCGGCAGCGCGCGTAAGTGGGTGCTGCCTTATGCCGTCGGTGTGGTGGGCGTGACCGCCTCCGTCATGGCGGATGCCGCGTGGGTCGTCGTCCCGCCGTTGGCGGCGATGGTGTTCAAGGCGGCGGGTCGTCACCCGGTTGCCGGCCTGCTCGGTGGCTTCGCCTCCGTGGGTGCGGGGTATTCCACCGCGCTGGTTCCCACGAGCCTGGATGCCCTGTTCGCCGGCATCACGAACGCCGTGATGGATCCCATGCCGAACCTGGGTGCCACCGCCGTCAACGTGTTGTCGAACTACTACTTCAACATCGTCGCCGCGGTCCTGCTCGGCGTGGTCGCCGGTTTCCTCATCGACAAAGTCCTGGAACCCCGCATGTGGAAGACCAACGTGCCCACCGAACAGGTCGAAAACGGAGCAGCCCAAGAAAATACTCAAGCAAACACCGAGGACGACGACCAGCACGCCAACATCAGCCCGCAGCTCAGCACTGACGAGAAGCGCGGACTCTGGTGGTCTCTGGCCTCCGTCGTGGTTCTCACCGGCATTGTGCTCGCTTCGGTGCTCCCGGAAGCCTCCCCGTGGCGCAACGAAGACGGCGGCTTTTTGCCGGAGAGCCCGCTGCTAGATTCCGTGGTGTTTTTGATCTTCGCCTACTTCCTGCTGATGGGCGTGGTCTACGGCATCGCCGTCGGAACCATTCGCTCCACGGGTGACATGGTGTCCATGATGAGCAAGGCTATGGGCTCTATCCTTGGCTTCCTCGTGCTGGCGTTCATCCTCGGCCAGTTCATCGCGCTGTTTAACTGGAGCGGGATCGGCACCTGGACCGCCGTGGTCGGCGCCGCCGGCCTCGAATCGATCGGACTGACAAGCTTTCCGGCCATCATCGCCTTCATCATCCTGTGTTCGTGCGTGAATCTGCTGATCATCTCGGGCTCCGGCATGTGGACCCTCATGGCCGCGGTCTTCGTGCCCATGTTCGCCCTCCTCGGCTTCGAGCCGGCGTTCATCCAGGCCGCCTTCCGCGTCGGCGACTCCGCCACGCAGGTGATCACCCCGCTGAATCCCTTCATGATTCTGATCATCGGCATGCTGCGCAAGTACGAGCCCGAGGCCGGCCTGGGCACCCTGATCTCTCGCATGCTGCCCTTCGTCGTCCCGTTCTGGCTGACGTGGGTCATGCTGCTCGCGGTGTGGTACTTCGTGGACCTCCCGCTGGGCCCAGGCGTCGGCATCTTCATCGAAGGGTAGGCCGGCACATGTGCGAAAATCCTCAACCCTCGACCGCGTATCTCGACTACGCGCGCGCCCAAGTCGCCGAGAAGGTCCGCGCGAGCGAGGCGAACGCCCGGCACACACCAGAGCGGGAGGACTACCCCGGCCAGCACACGGCGTGGGAGGCTGTGGCCGACAAGGTCACCAAGCTCAGCGAGGAGCTCACAGAGCTTGCCGACGACCTGCACACCCACCCCGAGCTCGCCTTCGAGGAGTTCCGCTCCCGTGATCAGATCGCGAAGCTTGTGCGCCGTCATGGCCACGAGGTCACCATTGGTTTCCACGGGGTTGATACCGCCCTGCGTGCCGAGTGGCAGGCCCCAGGCTTCGATCCGCAGCGCCATCCCACGATCGCGGTGATGTCCGAGTATGACGCCCTGCCGGGGATCGGTCATGCGTGCGGCCACAACCTCATTGCGGCGGCGGGAGTGGGGGCGTTTTTGTCGTCGATAAGCACCCTCGATACCGGCCGGGTCGTGCTTTTGGGTACGCCCGCCGAGGAGGGGCATTCCGGCAAGGAGTACATGATCCGCGGCGGGATGCTTGAGGGCGTGGACGCCGCGGTGATGATGCATCCTTTTAGTTACGACATTTCCGAGCACGTCTGGGTCGGCCGCCGCGTGATCAAGGCGCGCTTTCGCGGGATCGCGGCGCATGCCTCCTCGCAGCCGTTCATGGGCAGAAACGCGCTCGACGCCGCCAACCTCGCGTACCACGGGATCGGGGTGCTGCGTCAGCAGATGCCGCCGTCGGATCGCATGCACGCCATTATTTCCGACGGCGGCCAGCGCCCCTCCGTCATCCCGGATGCCGCCGAGATCACCCTCTACCTGCGCTCGTCGCTCACCGAGGCGCTCAAGGATCTATCCTCGCGTATCGACGACATCTTCCACGGCGCAGCGCTTATGGCAGGAGTCAGCGTCGAGGTGGACTGGGATGTCCATCCGGCGACACTGCCGATCAGGAATAACCACGCGATGGCCTCGCGCTGGAGCCGGACGCAAGCCCGCCGCGGGCGGACCGCCCTGCCCGCCGGGGTGGTACCGGAAACGCTCGCCGCCTCCACCGACTTCGGCAACGTCTCCTACCTGGTTCCCGGCATCCACCCCATGGTGAAGATCGCCCCGGGATCGGTGGCGCTGCACACCGAGGCCTTCGAAACCTGCGCGCGCGGCGAGCAGGCGAGAAGCGCCGTCGTGGATTCGGCGATTGGGCTCGGGCAGGTGATCGTCGACCTCATCCGCGACCCTGAGCTGCTAGCGCAAGCGCAGCAGGAATTCGCGGCAGCCGGAGGCGCGCTGAGCGTGCAGAATACTTTTAGTTACTGTAGGGCATCGACGATCGGGGTCTGGTCCTCGATGGCGCGGCGCACCATGCCGCGGTGCTCCACGCCGCGGCGCACGATGATCTCGACGTCGGTGCCCTCGTTCTCCTGCAGCCCCTTCGCGGCGGTGCTGATCTGCTCGTAGTCGATGATCCCGTCGTCTTCGCTGATGAAGATCCGCACCGGGGTCGTGGGGTGCATGTGCACCATGGAGTTGCTGTAGAGGTGCTCGAGAAGCGGTTTGAGCTGTGGGTTTTCCCGCATGATCTCGCGGCCGTGGATCGTGTTTTCGTGCTTGAACTCCGTCAGGCACAGCCGCGAGGCCAGCTCCAGCGCCTCCAGGCCCTTGTCGTTGAGGAAGTCTTCCGCGACGATCTTCGGGTTGAAGTTCATCGCGCCCTGGACGGCATAGGAGTTGTAAGTGAGGCGCTCCTCGTCGACCTCGGCGAACAGCGACTGCGCCTGATTCGCCGGAATCTCGGTGGGCACGAGGGTATCTCCCGGGGCGATCGCCAGAGTCATGACCAGCCCGGAGGCTACGTCGTCGGCGGAGGCGGCCGACACGGCCGCGAAACCGCCCTGGCTCCAGCCGGTGTTGTACCAGGATTCGGAAAGCTCGAACTCCGCGCGCGCCGCCCGCACGAGCTCGTTGACCGCAGAGGCCAGCGAGTGCCGATCCATATACGTACCCTTGCCCACCGTGCCTAAGCCCTCGTAGTCGGGCTGCACGACGGCGAAGCCCTTATCGAGCCACACCTTCAGGTAATCCTGCGCCGACATCACCAGCGCCTCCTCGTCCGGGTGCGTCTTCAGCGCCAAAGACGGCGCCGCCTCCCGCGCCAGCCCGGTCGTGCCGTGCGCCCAGCTCAGCACCGGCCAGCCACCCTCGGGGGCTTCGCCTGCAGGCAGGGTGACCAGCCCGGTCGCCTTGTACGGCAGGCCCTCGGCGTCGCGCGAGCCGTAGGCCACGAGGTAGGTCTCCGCCCCGTTCGGCGCGGAGATGATGGAGGCGGTGTCGAGAAGATGCTTATCGACGACCTTTCCCACCTCATCGTTATCCAGCCGCAGTGATTGTGCCGCAATGCCCATGATGTGCTCCTTATCCTTCGGGTGTGGTTGCTACTTCCACAGGGTAGACCTCGAAGGCGCATGTGCGTCGTCAGAGCACCATGGCGGCGATGAATCCGGCGATGACCAGCGGGATGTTGAAGTGAATGAAAGTCGGGATGACGGTCTTGCGGATATGGTCGTGTTGCCCGTCGGCGTCCAGGCCGGAGGTCGATCCGAGGGTGGAGTCGGAGGCGGGGGAGCCGGCGTCGCCAAGCGCTCCGGCCGCGCCGATGATCGCGACCGTCGCCATGGGGGAGAAGCCCAGCGACATACACAGCGGGACGTAGATGGTGGCGATGATCGGCAGCGTGGAGAACGAGGAGCCGATGCCCATCGTGACCACGAGGCCGACGAGAAGCATGGCCAGGGCGCTGGCGGGCTTGTTGCCGTCGAAAAGCGCGGCGGTGGCATCGACCAGCGCTTCGATCTCGCCGGTGGCGGACATGACCGAGGCGAAGCCCTGGGCGGTGATCATGATGAAGCCGATGAGCGCCATCATGCGCATGCCGGCGGTGAAGACGTCGTCGGATTCTTTGAGGTTGATCGCGCCGGTGACCATGAAGACGGCCAGGCCGGCGAGCGCGCCGACGAGCAGCGGGTTCGCCTCGGTGCCCAGCGCCTGCATGACGACCTGGATGACGAAGGTCACCACGATCGCGATGAGGGCGACCACCACCTTGTACTTGGAGATCGGCCGCTCGGCGTCGGCGGTTTCTGCCCCGACGATGGGTTTATCTTCGTAGTGGCGGGGGCGTCGATAAGAAATAAACACCGCCACCAGCATGCCTACGAGCATGCCCGCCGCCGGGATCGCCATCGCCTGCATGATGTTGATGTCGGAGACATCCATGCCGGCCTCGGAGATGTTGCCCAGCAGGATGTCGTAGAGGAAGATCGAGCCGAAGCCGACGGGCACGAACATGTAGGTGGTGATGAGGCCGAACGTCATGATCGCGGCGACGGCGCGGCGATCGATTTGCAGGCGGTTGAACACCACCAAAAGCGGCGGGATGAGCAGCGGGATGAACGCGATGTGCACCGGAATGAGGTTCTGGCTCATGACCGCCATCGCGAGGATGCCCGCGAACAGCAGCCACTTGGTCGTGGCGGTGACCTTCTCCGTGGTGCCGGCACTATTAGTGCCCAGTCGGGTGACGATGCCCTGGGCCAACAGCCGCGGCAGCCCCGAATTGGCGACGGCCATCGCGAACGCGCCCAGCAGCGCGTAACTCAGCGCGATCTGCGCGCCGCCGGATAAGCCCTCCTGGAAGGCGACCATCGTGCCGTCGAGGCCGAGTCCGGCGAGCAGGCCGCCGACCAGCGCGCCGATGAACAACGCGAGAACCACATGTACGCGCACGAGCGCCAGCACCAGCATGACGATCACCGCGACCAGAACAGCATTCATACCCAGCAGTTTAAAAAGGTGCTGTTCGCCAGGGGAAACGGTTACCCCCGAACCACGTGGCGGACGCGGCGGCGTGACCTGCGGCTCGGCGCTCGGCGGGGTTAAGACCAGTTCCTAATTCTGCGAAACCCTTTACCTATCTCGGCGGCGGACTAGGATCAGCTTTAACGGAGCGGTTCTTGAGAGAAGAGAAACGCTTCGGGGCATCAGAAGACGACAGTGAGGAGACCATATGGGCGAAGTTCCCGGAAAGAACCTTCGACGCATGGATCGCTAAACGCCTCAACGCGGCATCGCCATAATCCAGACTTCACGACGCCAGAGATGCGGGAAGCAGGAGCGACAGGCGAAACGCGAACCACAGTTGTCGACCGATCCCCGGCGCATCCCGTCAGGATGCCCCAGACCCCACGAGATAACCGCGGACGGCGCTACGGGTGAGCACGAACCCGGGTGCACGAGACTTCCGCCACCGGTCCGGACGGACACCACGGGGTGCGCCACTGTAAAGGGGATATGGGCATGCAAACACCTCGGCTTCTGATCACTCAGGGGCCGGGGTTTCCTTTTTGGGCGGGGCTTCTAGCGTTGGCTTGCCGACGCCGGCCGCCACATCCTGCCGATCTCATAGCCCGGCCACAGGCGGATCCGTCCGGCGGTGAGGAAGTCGAACTTCTCGTATAACCGGGTGGTGCCATCGTTGGAGGACTCGAGGTAGGCGGGCTCGCCGCCTTTCAAGCGCTGTAGCCCACGGCGTAGGAGGGAAGAGCCCACGCCCTTGCCTTGGGTTGAGGGGTCTGCGGCGAGCAGGTGCATGTACCAGTGCTTCCGGTTGGGGCGGGCGAAGTCGGTTTTGAGCTGGCCGACGAAAGAGCGCAGTGCCCGCCAACGCACCAGGCGCAGGTAGTCCACAGCCTGGCTGAGCACGCTCTTGAGCGAGCCGCGGTCACCGTCAGGGCGCTCCCATAGCGCGGCGCCGACGAGTTCGCCCTCGAGGTAGGCGAGATCGATCAGACCGCCGCGGGAGAGGTGGTCGGTGAGCTGCAACTCGAAGAGTCGGGTGAGGTTGTCCTGGCTGGCCGCACGCTTGCCGAGGGCGAGGCGGGTGAAGGTCTCATCGGCAAACGCGGTGCCGACTAAGCGGGCGATGTCGCGCACGGGTTCGTCGGTTCGCTCGCGAATATCGACATCAGGGCGGTTGTCTGTGCTCACCAAGGGCTCCTCGAAAAATAGACGGATCCAACAATACTATCGCGTGAATGCCGATGTGTTTAACGCCGACGAATTGCGTGTTTACCTGCTGATTTGTTCTTAAATTCCACCATGGTTTACATTTGTCTGGTCTGCAACGCACAAGTGCAGATGGCGAACGAGCCCCGTTCGTCTAGAGGCCTAGGACGCCGGCCTCTCACGCCGGTAACACGGGTTCGAATCCCGTACGGGGTACCACGGTGCGGTTTATGTGACCGCGCATATAACTGAACGAGGCAGTCGGTGCTTAGGCACTGGCTGCCTTGTTTTATTCAATCCACGGTGAGCATATCGGCGGTTATTACTCGGTGGGGCGGCCGAAACCGTTGACCATCTTCGGGTGTCATCAGAAGCATGATTAGTGGGCTAACAGATCGGTAGCGATCCTCGTCCGGATCCAGCAGAACTTCTTTCAACCCCTGAATGTCGTCGCGACGGATCAAGTCTTTGAGGGTGTCGCCGAAGAACTCCCACCCCGGGCCCCGGGACATACCAACCGCGCGATCAATATGCTCATCTATTCGGGGCAGAGATGAAAAGGAGGAGCTTCTCGCGCTCAATTTTGTCGAAGAGATAGACGTAGCTCTCGATCTGTCGGTGGGTCCGCGACGTCGTGGGGTAAAAAGACGAGGTCATGGCCGCGAGTTCCTCCTCTCGGACTTCAAGCACCTAGCTGCAGCTCACCCTAGCAGCTGGATGAGGTGTGATGGCCTTTATAGCGATGGCGCTAGCGGACAATCCCCACAAGCGAGCTCCTTAACCCGTCGGCAGAATGCTTCCTCCCACAACCACGAGTACGAAGCACACCAGGGCCACAACCGCCCACCGGCGCTTCGGAAGTAGGGGCAGGTTCGGCGGAGGCCCGACGAGATTCTTTTCCGCCCCGACCAGAAGCTGCGACAGCTCCTCCTGGCTCCGATGCGCGCTGATCCAGTTCTCCAGCGTGCGGACATCGCGGTGGTTGTTCCACAGCCAGTAGGCCCCTGGTAGGGCCACCATCACCGACAAAATGAGGGAGCCGGCGAGCCACCTGAGTCCGTCCTCCTGGGGATCGAACAGGGACACCATGAGCGTGAACGTGCCGAAGCCCACCGAGGCCCACGCCGCCGTCTTTTTCAGCAGATTGGGACGGTAGCGCCGGGCGCGCTGCTCGGCGAGCTCGGCCTGGTCTTTGGTATCGGGGGTTTGGGGGAGGAGCTTCCAGGAGGTGGCGATCTCGGCACGCGAAGGGGTGTTGTCTGTCATGTCCTTATCTTCTCAAGCGCGGTGGACACTTACTCGCTGAGTGTTCGAACGCGCGTGCTTAGAGGGTGGTGGAGAGTTGGCGGGCGGCGTCGAGAAGCTCTCGGCCCCACACCCCGGCCGGTGAGGGGCGGAGCCTGTCTGCCGGCCCCGAGATGGACAGCACCGCTACGAGGTCGCCGTTTCCGTCGGTGATCGGGGCCGAGAGGCTGGCGAGGCCGACTTCGCGTTCGGCGACGGATTCGCTGAGTCCTTTCCGGCGTACTTCTTCGAGCTCGGGGAGGTCGAAGGTGGCGTCGTCGAGAAGCTCTTCTACCAGGGAGTAAGGGGAGTGGGCGAGGATAACCTTCGCCGCTGAGCCCGATTGGAGCGTGAGTTGCGAGCCGACGGGCACCACGTTGTGGAGGCCGGTGGGCGGTTCGACGGCGGCGATGCAGGTGCGGGTGTGGCCGCTGGGTTGGTAGAGCTGGACGGATTCGCCCGTGGTGGTGCAGAGCTCATCCATGATGGGGCCGGCGGCTTCGATGAGTGACGACGGGCCCGTGATCATCATGGAGCCGAGCGCCCAATGGCCTTCCTCGGTGCGGGTGAGCAGGGAGTGGACCTCTAAGGCGGTGGCCAGCCGGTGGACGGTGGCGCGGGGAAGACCGGTGCGCTCGCACAGCTCGTTGAGGCTCAACGGCCCGTTGGAGCATGCCCGGATCAACGCCACAGCGCGATCGAGGACCTTGATGCCGGACTCTGCGTTATACTGTCCCATACAACGGATAATAACGTCCCATGAAGTGAGACGGCAACGGTTACTTCACCACTGCCCATCATGGTAAACGAAGTTTAAGGGATCAAGACATGACAGACGGAAAGAAGAAGCTCACGCTCGCCGAAAAGGTGTGGCGCGACCACGTCATCACCGCCGGCGACAACGGCGCTCCCGACCTCATCTACATCGACTTCCAGCTCCTGCACGAGGTCACCAGCCCCCAGGCCTTCGACGGGCTGCGGATGAACGGCCGCGCCATGCGGCGCCCGGATCTGCACCTGGCCACCGAGGACCACAACGTGCCCACCGAGGGCATTGAGACCGGCAGCCTGCTCGAGATCCGGGAGCAGACCTCGCGCACGCAGGTCGAGACCCTGCGCAAGAACTGCGAGGAGTTCGGCGTGCGCCTGCACCCGATGGGCGATATCCAGCAGGGCATCGTGCACACCGTCGGCCCCCAGCTGGGCATTACCCAGCCGGGCATGACCATCGTGTGCGGAGACAGTCACACCTCCACCCACGGCGCGTTCGGCGCGATGGCCTTCGGCATCGGCACCAGCGAGGTCGAGCACGTCATGGCCACCCAGACGCTGAGCCTCAAGCCCTTTAAGACCATGGCCGTGGAAGTCTCCGGCGAGCTGCAGCAGGGCGTGACGGCCAAGGACATCATTCTGGCGATCATCGCGAAGATCGGCACCGGCGGCGGCCAGGGCCATGTCATTGAATACCGTGGCGAGGCCATCGAGAAGCTGTCGATGGAAGCGCGCATGACCATCTGCAACATGTCCATCGAGGCCGGCGCCCGCGCGGGCATGATCGCGCCCGATCAGAAGACCTTCGACTACGTCGAGGGCCGCGAGTTCGCCCCGAAGGGCGCGGCCTGGGACGCCGCCGTCGAGTACTGGAAGTCCCTGCCCACCGACGAGGGCGCGGAGTTCGACACCGTCGTCCACCTCGATGCCAACGAGCTGACACCCTTTGTCACCTGGGGCACCAACCCCGGCCAGGGCGTGGGCTTAGGCGAGACCGTGCCGGATCCGGAGAGCTTCGGCGACGAGGGCGCGAAGGCCGCCGCCGAGAAGGCCCTGGCATATATGGATCTCACCCCGGGCACGCCGCTGCGCGATATCGCGATCGACACCGTGTTCCTGGGGTCCTGCACCAACGCGCGCATCGAGGACCTGCGCGCCGCCGCCGAGGTGGTCAAGGGCCGCCGCATCGCCGCCGATACCCGCATGCTGGTGGTGCCCTCGTCCACGCAGGTCAAAACCCAGGCCGAGGAAGAGGGACTGGACAAGATCTTCACCGACTTCGGCGCCGAATGGCGCACCGCCGGCTGCTCGATGTGTCTGGGCATGAACCCGGATCAGCTCCAGCCGGGCGAGCGTTCCGCCTCGACGTCGAACCGCAACTTCGAGGGCCGCCAGGGCCCCGGCGGTCGCACGCACCTTGTCAGCCCCTTAGTCGCCGCCGCCACCGCGGTGACCGGACACCTCGCCAGCCCCGCCGACCTGTAGGCACGAAGCCTTCGGAAAGGACGAATTACCGTGGAGAAGTTCACCACCCATACCGGTGTCGGCGTCCCGCTGCGCGCCTCCAACGTCGATACCGACCAGATCATCCCGGCCGTCTACCTCAAGCGCGTCTCGCGCACGGGTTTCGACGACGGCCTGTTCGCCAACTGGCGTGCCAACGATGATTTCATCTTGAACCAGGACGCCTACAAAAACGGCTCGGTGCTGGTCGCCGGCCCGGATTTCGGCACCGGCTCCTCGCGTGAGCACGCCGTGTGGGCGCTCATGGACTACGGCTTTAGGGTCGTGCTCTCGCCGCGCTTCGCCGACATCTTCCGCGGCAACGCCGGCAAGGCCGGGCTCGTCGCCGGAGTCATGGAGGAGGCCGACATCGAGCTGATCTGGAAGTACCTCGAGCAAAACCCCGGCGACGAGATCACCGTCTCGCTGAAGGACCGCTCTGTGAGCGTCGGCGGCAACCTCTACCGCTTCGAGATCGACGACTACACCGCCTGGCGCCTTGCCGAGGGTCTCGACGACATCGGCCTGACCCTGCGCAACGAGGACGCCATCGCCGACTACGAGGCCCAGCGCCCGGCGTTCAAGCCGGCGGTGTCGCGCTAGCTCGGTGGCGCGCTAGCGCTTATTTCACCGGCAGGGGGCTGGCGAGGTAGTCAGCCCCGGTGAGCTTGCCGTCGTGGAAGCTCAAGACCCACACGCTGCCCTTCTTCGACTTGATCTCGTCGTTGATGGGCAACCGTCCGCGGGAGACGAGATCCTCGATCATCGCGGGGATCGTCAGCCCCTGCGAGCAGATAACCGACGTGCCGCCTTCGGCGATGACCTCCTGGATCGCGGCCCGCGCGGCGTCCGGATCACGCTCGTAGACGGCATCGCCGAAGCGCTCGTCGACGGTGATGTCGTGATTGAGCTCGTCGGCAAGCGGGCTAATGGTGTGCTGGCAGCGATCCGGCAGCGCCGAGTAGATGCGCTCCGGGCGCCACGCAGCCAGCAGCGGCACGAGCATCTCGGCCTGGCGCCGGCCCTTCTTATCCAGCGGGCGCAGGTTATCGTCGCCCGCCCAGTTCTGGCGCCGGTGTGCGCGCCCGTGGCGCACGTACAGGATGCGCGAGGTCGCCGGTAGCTGGAAGCGCTTCTTCGCCTTCGCGAGCACCTGCGTATCCACCGCGTAGCTCAACAGCTGCATGGCCTCATCGAAGGAGACCCAGCGGATCTCATCGACCTCGTCGTTCGGGGTAAACTCGCCGCCGAGCACCTCGCCCGTCCAGTAGTAGACCACCTTCGTGCGATCCATCACCGGGTACCTGACCTTGCCGATCAGCTTGCCCAGCCGCACCTCATAGCCAGTCTCCTCGGCGATCTCGCGCACCGCGGTGACCGGCAGCGACTCGCCGGGATCGACTTTGCCTTTGGCGAGCGACCAGTCATCGTAATGCGGGCGGTGGATGATCGCGACCTCGAGGGAGGAGACATCACTGGGGTCCCCGCGCCAGAGCACCGCCCCGGCGGCGAGGGTCGAGCGCTTGACTTTCTTGCCGGGATCACGCGCAATGACCTGGTAGCGGCCGGTAACCGCCAGTTGAGGGCCGGTGTCCTTGTCGGTCTCGTGCAGCTTCTTCCGGCTCGACTTTCGCGACATGTCACTCCTTTGCGCGTTGGGCTTTCCGTACCGAAGGATACCGCCATACCCTATAGTTGACGGGTACGCACGCGGTGAGGTGCCTCTCGCACCCCCGCAACCGACGATCCCGAAAGGCTGGCCGATCACCATGGTCGATGTCGCAGTGATGGGAGCCGGGGCGTGGGGCACCACGCTCGCGAAGGTCTTCGCCGATGCCGGCAACGCGGTAAGTCTGTGGGCCCGCAGGCCAGAGCTTGCCGACGCCCTCAACGAGACCCACCGCAACCCGGATTATCTTCCCGACGTCACGTTGCCCGAGGCCATAGTCACCTCCACGGATGCACGCGAGTGTCTATCCGGCGCCGATCTCGCGGTGCTCGCCGTGCCCAGCCAGACGCTGCGCGACAACCTCGCGACCTGGCGCAACTACCTCAACGGCGATACCACCTTGGTCTCGATCTCCAAGGGCATCGAATCCGATACCTACCTGCGCATGAGCCAGGTCATCGCGGAGGTTACTGACGTCTCTCCGGAGCGCATCACGGTGCTCAGCGGTCCGAACCTGGCCCGCGAGATCGCCGCCGAGCAGCCTGCGGCCACCGTCATCGCCTGCCCGGACGAAAACCGCGCCAAGCTCGTCCAAGCCGCCGCCGCCACGCCCTATCTGCGGCCGTATACCAACTCCGACGTCGTGGGTGTGGAAATCGGTGGTGCCTGCAAGAACGTCATCGCTTTGGCCTGTGGCATGGCCCGCGGACGCGGGCTCGGCGACAACACCGCCGCCACCGTGATCACGCGCGGTCTGGCGGAGATCTCCCGTTTGGGCGAGGCCCTTGGCGCCGACCCGCGCACCTTCGCCGGCCTCGCCGGTATCGGGGATCTGGTGGCCACCTGCATGTCGTCGCTGTCGCGCAACCGCACGTTCGGCGAGGCCCTCGGTGCGGGTCGCAGCCTGGAGGAGGCGAAAAAGGGCACCCGCGGCCAGGTCGCGGAGGGGGTGATCTCCTCGCAGTCGATCTGTCGGCTGGCGCAGGCCAACGGCGTCGATATGCCGATTACCCGCGCGGTCTACGCCGTGTGCCACGAAGGCCTCGAAGTTGCCGAAACAGTGGCGAAGTTGATGGGTCGGTCCAAAAAGTCGGAGTGACTGGCGGGTACGATCACGAGCGTGACTTTCGATACCAACGCCACCGAGAACCCGAAGATCCGCGTCGCCGTCGTCTACGGCGGCCGCAGCAGTGAGCACTCCATTTCGTGCATCTCCGCCGGCGCGGTCATGGCCCACCTCGACCGCGAGCGCTACGAGGTCGTCCCGGTCGGTATCACCGAATCCGGCGTCTGGACGGTCGGGGAGGACGACCCCGAGAAGCTCCGCGCCCACGGCGACCAGCTGCCGAGCGTGCAGCTTCGCGACGAGCTCGCCCTCAGCCTCAACCCCAACCGCGAAGGCGAGATCACCAACGTCAGCGCCGGCCGTACGCACGCGATCGTCGACGTCGTCTTCCCCGTCCTGCACGGCCCCTACGGCGAGGACGGCACCATCCAGGGGCTCTTCGAACTCGCCGGCGTCAACTACGTCGGCCCCGGCGTGCTCTCCTCGTCGGCGGGCATGGACAAGGAGTACACCAAGAAGCTTGCCGCCGCCGAAGGATTGCCGATTACCCCAGAGAAGGTCTTGCGTGCCGACGAATCCCTCTCCGCCTTAGACCGCGAGCATTTGGGGCTCCCGGTGTTCGTGAAGCCGGCGCGCGGCGGGTCGTCGATCGGCATCACCAAGGTCACCGACGCCGCGGATCTCGACGACGCCATCGCCACCGCCCGCCGCTTCGACGACAAAGTCATCGTCGAAGCCATGGTCCACGGTGCCGAGGTGGAGGTCGGAGTCCTCGAATACCCCGACGGACGCATCGAAGCCAGCCTTCCCGCCCAGCTCAACGGCACCGAGGACTCCGACGAGGGTTTCTACGGCTTCGAGGCGAAATACCTCGACGACGTGGTCACCCCCAGCATCCCCGCCGAGGTGGGGGAGGAGACGATCGCCGAGCTCCAGCGCCTGGCGATCAAGACCTTCCACGCCCTCGACTGCAAGGGCCTGGCGCGCGTCGACTTCTTCGTCACCGACGAAGGGCCCGTGCTGAACGAGATCAACACCATGCCCGGGTTCACCCCGATCTCGATGTACCCGCAGATGTTCGCTGCTAGCGGCGTTGACTACGAGACGCTCCTCGACACCCTCATCAACTCAGCGTTGCGACCGCGGGGGTAGCGGTTTCGGTTCGCTGGCGTTTGCCGGTCTGTGCTATTCAGGCTGGTTCAGGCTGAGTGGTCATAGTGCGCTTGTGCTGGTCGAAAGGAGGTGCTCCGAAAGGAGTGGTGCGCGGTCGAAAGGGCGCTTCCTTTCGACTACCTCCTTTCGACCAGCGTTAGGGCTTCATGCGGTTTCGGCCGGTTTGCTCATGCAGTGTTGGGGTATGGCTGTTTCATCAGTCCCGTTTGTCCCATCAGCCTCGTCCTTAACGTAGCCGGGGTTTGCCAGAGTCTTCGCGCCGTTGGCAGCCATAGTGCGCTTGCGCTGGTCGAAAACAGGGATCCCTAAAGGAGTGCTGATTTCGACCGCGCGAGAGCCCTTTCTATGAGGGTGATTTCGACCAGCGTTAGCGCGGCATGCGTATACGGGCACCCAACCTCGGCGGCGGCCGACTTTATGGCCTCCTGGGCCGTTCGAACGCAAATGCTTGAAGGAAGAACCTTGAAGGACGCAAAATCGGGCCATTTTCTTGCACAAAACCTTGTAGGATGCGCCCTACAAGCATCTTCCTTTAAGCCTTTGTGCAGTAGCAGCGTCAAACCGTACAGAAAAGCGGACCCTCAGAACGCCAGTCTCCCTAACAGCCATGCAGCGTTACCGCGTTCGAACGCCCGGTCGAAACGACTACCCCAGAAACGAGTCCCAGACGGTCGAAACCACCCCTCCTTTCGACGGACTCCTTTCGACCTCACAGCAAACCCCGCAAACCCCGCAAGCCCACGCCAGAACCAAACCTGCCCCTACTGCTCCTCGGTCGCCGCGGTGATAGCGCTGCCTAAGGCCGGCAACGCCTCCGAGGCGGCCGACTGTGGCACGCTCACCGCGATGTCGGTCTCCCGGCCGAGCGCGTACCAGTAGGACGCGGTGGATCCGTTGACGAGGCGTTCGTCTTCGAACCAGGGGATGTCGTCGATCTGGGTGAGCTGCTCGCCGGGCTGGTAGTTCGGCGGGGGAGCGACACCGCAGCGCACGACGATCGGTTCGGCACCTTCGTTGGCCCATACGGCGGTATCACCTTGGGAGGTGGTGGCGTGGGTCCAGCCGTCGGCGAGGATGTCGGGAAGCTCGGTGCCCAAGGACCGACATGCATCCGACGCATCCTCAGCAGCTGGCTCCAGTTCGCTCAGCGGCGCGGGGTGCGGGTCGTGGTTGTGCTCGGGCAGCTCGCCGACGACCCCACCGAGATCCTCGACTGGGTTGTCCGCGCCGTCGAGCGCTCGCCCATCAGCGGTGACGGCGACGACGGGGGAGCGGTCGACCGCGTACCAGGTGGACATGTCGGATTCGGGGGTCATGTCGTCGACACGCAACCACTCCACCCCGTCGATGTCGTGTGTGGAGGCGTACTCCGTGTACTGGAATGGCAGGTCGATGCCGCAGCGCAGGGTGATGCGCTCGAGCGAGCTGCTCTGCCAGGCGGCGGCGCCGGCGGGGGCGGGCTCGGCGATCTCGGCGCGGTCATGGCCGAGCAGCTCGTCGGGAAGCTGAGAGATAAGCTCGCTGCATTCCTGGGAGTCGGCTTCCGGGGCGGGTAGGTCGCTCATGGCGACGGGCTGGTCGCCCGCCTGCTCGGAGATGATGCGAGCACCGACGAGTACTGCCACGATGAACACAACCGCTATCCCGAGGCTGATGTAGATCAGCGTGCGGTTAAATTGAGGAACAGCAGTCGAACTCCTGGCAGTCGAACTCATGACCAGTCAGTCTATCGAAAGGCGTCTTCCGCGTGAATCCGTCCTCGCACTTAGAGGTGACCGTCGGCGAAATCGGCGAGAAAGCCGTCATCGCCGAAATCGTCGGCGCCGCGCCGAGTACCCGCAACGGCGACGACGCCGCCGTTTTATCGCATGCCTCCCCGAACTCGCGCACCGTGGCGACGACGGACATGCTCATCGAAGGCCGGCACTTCCGGCGGGATTGGTCGACGCCGGAGGAGGTCGGCAAGAAGGCGATCACCGCGAACTTCGCCGATATCGAGGCCATGGGCGCGCGCCCCATCTCCGCGCTTCTCGCCCTGGCCGCCCCGCCCGATCTGCCAGTGGAGTTCCTCCGCCGCCTGGCGATGGGCATCGACGAGTCCGTCAGCGAGTTCGCCGCGGAGCTCGTCGGCGGGGATGTCACCCAGAGCGAGCGGCTGGTCGTCTCCGTCGCGGCGATCGGCGAGCTCGGCGGCAACCGCCCGGCGCTTACCCTGGATCGGGCGCGGGCGGGCCAGAAGGTCGTCGCCAATGGGCTCATCGGGCATTCGGCCGCCGGCTACGCCCTGCTCGAGCGCTTCGGGCGCGCGGGCGTGCCGGAGCATCTGGATCCCCTCGTTGAGGCGCACTGCGCACCGACGCTGTCGGCCGGGCGCGGGGTGGTGGCCCGTTCGGCCGGGGTGACCTCGATGACGGATAACTCGGACGGGCTCGTTGTCGACCTCGGCGCCATCGCCCGGGCCTCCCAGGTGGGCATCGACCTCGAGAAAGACGCCATCGCCCCCGGCCCGCTGCTCATCGAGGCCGGCGAGCTCCTCGATGTCGACCCCTGGTCGTGGGTGCTCAGCGGCGGCGAGGACCACACTCTTTTGGCCACCACCAGCGGGCCGGCGCCATCGGGGTTTCGTACCATCGGAAAGGTCACCAGATCGCGGGAGGTCACCGTCGCCGGCGAGAAACCCGCGCACGTCACAGGGTGGGAGAGTTTCTAGAAACCATGGCACTTCCGGTACACGAGACCTGGCAGCCCGTACTCGCCGAGGTCGAAGACACCATCCACAAACTCGGCGACTTCCTCCGCGCCGAGCCCGCCTTCTTACCGGCCGGCAAGGACATCCTGCGCGCCTTCCAGGACCCCTTCGACGACGTCAAGGTCTTAATCGTCGGCCAGGATCCCTATCCCACCCCGGGCCATCCGATGGGCTTGAGCTTTTCCACCCAGCCGGGGGTGGCCCCGCCGCGCTCCCTGGTGAACATCTACCGCGAGCTCCAAGATGACCTCGGCATCCCTCCGCGTGACGACGGCGACCTCACCGGCTGGTCCACCCAGGGCGTGCTCCTGCTCAACCGGGTGCTCACCGTGCGCCCGGGCAACCCGGCGTCGCATCGCAACCGGGGCTGGGAGAAGGTCACGGAGGTCGCGATCCGGGCGCTAGCTCAGCGTGGTCTTCCGCTCGTGGCCATCCTGTGGGGCCGCGACGCCCAAACCGCCGCCCGCTTTTTGGGCGATACCCCGCGCATCGAATCCCCGCACCCTTCGCCGCTGTCTGCCAATAAGGGCTTCTTCGGCTCGCGGCCCTTCTCCCGAGCCAATGAGGCGCTGAAGGCACAGGGAGGCGAACCCGTCGACTGGTCTTCACTAAGATAGGTGCACTATGACAACTCTGGCCCCGCTGACCGGTACGCATCTGCGTCGTTGGACGCAGCGCGTGGTCGCCGAACTGGGCGATCGGCGCTCCGAAATCAACGCGCTGAACGTCTTCCCGGTCCCGGACGCGGATACCGGCTCGAACATGATGCACACCATGGAAGCCGCGCTCGCCGAGGTCGATGCCTTGGATCCCGCAGAGGCCGAGGAGCTCGCGGCCGTCGTGCGCGCCCTGGCCACCGGCAGCATCCGCGGTGCCCGCGGCAACTCGGGCGTGGTGTTATCGCAGGTGCTGCGCGGTATTGACCAAGCCGTCGACGCCGGCGAGTTCACCGCGTCGACCTTCGCGGATGCGCTGGCCATCGCGGTGGGGCTCGTCGATAAGGCGATCAGCGAGCCGGTCGAGGGCACCGTCGTCACCGTGTTGCGCGCCGCGACCGTCGCCGCCCAAGACGCGCGTGACGACGGCGGCGAGCTCACCACCGTCGTCTCCGCCGCCGTCGACGCCGCCCGCACGGCGCTGGCGAACACCCCCTCGCAGCTGGCGGTGCTGCGCGAGGCCGGCGTGGTCGACGCCGGAGGAGCTGGCCTGGTCATCTTGCTGGAGACCTTCTACGCCGAGGTGTTAGGCAGCTCCCCCGATGCGCCCGACCCGCACTCGGTGGCCCCCGCCGCCAGCGAGCACGCCCAGCCGGCGAACCTCGAGGTCATGTTCCTCTTCACCGCCGACGAGAACACCGTGTCCCAGCTGGAAAGCGAGCTCGCCGAGTTCGGCGACTCGCTCACCGTGGCCCGCGGCGAGGGCGAGGCCACCTTCCACATCCACTCGCTCATCGCCGGCCAGGTCATCGAAACTGCCTTCCAGCGCGGCGCGGTATCCAACCTGCGCATCGAGGTGCTTCCCGATACGCCTGTCGTCCACACCGAAAAACCCGAGCGCCTGCTGCTCGCCCTGACCCCGCCCGGGGCGGTCGCCGATCTCTACCGCACTGCCGGCGCCGAGGTCATCGAGGTCGCCGGCACCGGCAGTGACGGGGAGGACGACCCCGTCGGCGCGGTGCTCTCGCTCATCCGTCGCACCCGGGCCGGCGAGATCGTGCTGCTGCCGAACGGGCTTCTGAGCCGGCGTCAGCTCGTCGCGGTGGATAACGCCACCCACGCCTTCGAGCAGTCGATCACGCTGCTGCCCACCTCCCGGCTGGTCTCGGGGATCGCGGCCGTCGGCATGCACACCCCGGAAGAACCGCTGGCGACGACGTCCTACGCCATGAGCGAGGCGGCCGCGGCGATGCGCACCGCCACCGTCGTGCGCGCCGAACGCGCCGCTTTGACCGCCGCCGGGCCTTGCGCGCGCGGCGACATCCTAGTCGAGGTGCTCGGCGAGATCGTCGTCGTGGCCGAATCCGTCGCCGAGGCCGTCGAACGCGCCGCGCACCGCCTCTTGGAATCCGGCGGCGAGCAGGTCACGGTGCTCACCGTCGAACCGCTCGACGGCGAAAAGCTCTCCGAGGCCCTAGGTGCCGACGTCATGGTCTTCGACGGCACCGGGCTCACCGCGACCGGGCTGGTCGCCGAGATCGGGGTGGAGTAGCGCGTGCTGGGCTACAGCGACGACCGTGCCCTTAAGGCAGTCCTGCCCGCCAAGGAGGCGCGGGCGATCAAGCGCGCCTTCGGCTACACCACCTGCCAGGAGCTTTTAGAGCACTACCCGCGCCGCTATCGTCGTCACGGGGACCTCACCGGGCTCGACGGGGCGGACAGCGGGGAGGTAGTCACGTTCGTCGGCACCGTCGTCAACGTGCATCCGCCGATAAGGAAATCCGCGAAGAAGTTCATCAACCGCTTCGACATCGTCGACGACTCCGGCATGAGCGTGCCGGCGTCTTTCTTCAACTCGCACTACGCCGCGCGCGCCTTAAAACCCGACACGGTGGCGATCTTCAGCGGCAAAATCACCTACTTCCGGGGCCTGCCGCAGCTGCAGCACCCGGACTTCTTCGTCCTCGATGCCTCCGGCAAAGGCCAGGGAACCGGCTCGCTCAAAGCGCTGGCCGACTACGGCGCGCTCAGCGACCTCCTCGGCGCCCAGGACTACATGCCCGTCTACCCGGCGACCAAGAACTTCAGCACCTGGCGGATCATGGGCGCTATCTGGGAGATCCTCGACACCCTCGCCGAGATCCCGGAGCCGCTGGATCAGCCACCGCGCGACATGCCGGGTTTCGACGCCGCCCTCCGCGGCATCCACCGCCCGCCCGAGGCGGGGCCGGCGGCGTCGATAAGCCGCATGAAATACAACGAGGCCCTCGGCCTGGCGCTGGTGATGGCGCTGCGCCGCCACGACCACTGGGAGCGCCGCGCTCCCGTACTCGCCGAGAAACCCGACGGGCACCGGCAACACCTCATGGATAGCCTGCCTTTTCCGCTCACCGACGGCCAGCAGCAGGTCTTGGCCGAGATCGACCGCGACCTCGCCGAAGCCCATCCCATGAGCCGGCTGCTGCAGGGCGAGGTTGGCTCCGGCAAGACCATCGTGGCGCTTCTGGCGATGCTGCGCGCCGTCGACAACGGCCACCAGTGCGCCATGCTGGTGCCCACCGAGGTGCTCGCCGTCCAGCACGCCCGCTCGCTGACCACCACGATCGCCGCCGCCGGGGTGAGCGCGACGGTGGTAGCACTCACCGGGTCCATGACCACCGCGCGCAAGCGCCAGGTCCTGCTGGATATCGTCTCCGGGCAGGTGGACATCGTCGTGGGCACGCACGCGCTCATCCAGGACACGGTCGACTTCTTCGACCTCGGGATGGTGGTTGTCGACGAGCAGCACCGCTTCGGCGTCGAGCAGCGCGATCAGCTGCGCGACAAGGGCGCAAACGGGCTGACCCCGCACCTTTTGGTCATGACCGCCACCCCGATCCCGCGCACCATCGCCATGACGGTCTTCGGCGATCTCGAGGTCTCCACCTTGAAGCAGCTGCCCGGCGGGCGCCGCCCGATCCAGTCGGCGATCGTGCCGGAGGCCCGCCCGGCGTGGGTCGAACGCGCCTGGGAGCGCATCGCCGAGGAGATCGCCGCCGGCAGGCAGGCCTACGTCGTCTGCCCGCGCATCGAGGGCGACGGGGGAGTAGAAGAGGTCTTCGCCTACCTGTCTACCGAGCGCTTCCCGGATCTCAGCGTCGGGCTTCTGCACGGGCGCCTTCCCGGCGAGGAGAAAGACCGCGTCATGGACGACTTCGCGCGCGGCGGCGTCGACATCCTGGTGTCCACCACGGTCATCGAGGTCGGCGTCGACGTCCCGAACGCCACCGTCATGTACATCCGCGAAGCCGAAAACTTCGGGGTGAGCCAGCTGCACCAGCTGCGCGGGCGCGTCGGTCGCGGCGGCCACGCCTCGCTCTGTTTGCTTCACACGCTTGCCGACGAAGGCAGCCCCGCCCTCGAGCGCGTCGCCGCGGTGGCGGCCACCAGCGACGGCTTCGAACTCGCCAACCTGGATCTCGCCCAACGCCAGGAGGGCGACGTGTTGGGGGTGAGCCAGTCCGGCACGCGCCGCAGCGTGAAGCTGCTCAACCTTCTCGACGACTACGCGCTCATCGAACGCGCCAACGCCGATGCCGCCGAACTGGTGCAGCGCGACCGCGAGCTGGCCATCCACCTGGTCTCGGACATCACGCAGGACGCGCGTGCGTTCCTCGATAAAAGCTAAGACCGCTAGACTTTGGGCCATGAAGATCTTCGCACCGTTTGCCGGCATCATCCGGTATCACGTCGCAGAGGGCCAGAAGGTCACCACCGGAGACGTGCTCGCCACCGTCGAGGCCGTAAAACTCGAAGCGCCGGTCCCGGCCCCTGGGCCCGGCACCGTGACCGCCCTGCACCGGGAGAACTACTCGGACGTTATCGGCGGCGAAGTGGTAATCGAGGTGGGATCATGACGCGCATCATCTCCGGGGAAGCCCGCGGGCGCATTATCAAGGTGCCCCCGCACGTCACCCGCCCGACCACCGACCGCGCCCGCGAGGGCGTGTTCTCCTCGTTGCAGGTGCGCTTCGGGTTCATCGACGCCTGCGTCCTCGACCTCTTCGCCGGCTCCGGTGCCCTCGGTCTCGAAGCTGCCAGCCGCGGTGCCGCCCGCGTCGACCTCGTGGAATCCGATGCTTCCGCCTGTGCGGTGATTCGGGCGAACGCTGACGTCGTCAAGCATCCCAACGTCCATGTCCACGAGATGAAAGTCTCCAGCTTCCTAGCGGGGGCGCAGAAGGAGAGCTATGACATGGTGCTCATGGACCCGCCCTATGAGATGGCGGGGGAGACGGTCGTCGAGATCCTCAACGCCTTGGTACCGGTCCTGCGCGAGGGCGCGGCCGTGGTGGTGGAGCGCCACAGTGCCTCGGAAGAGACCGACTGGCCTGAAGGTTTCACCCCGACCGGCCAGAAGCTGAAGAAACGCACCTACTCCCGCACCCGCATGGATATGGCCACCTTCTCCAGAGAGGACTGAACAAGCTGTGAGCATCGCCGTCTGCCCCGGATCCTTCGACCCCGTGACCAACGGGCATCTCGATATTTTCCGACGCGCCGCCGAACACTTCGACCAGGTCACCGTCTTAGTCACCGGCAACCCGGCGAAGACCTCCGGGCTGTTTAGCATCGAGGAGCGCAAGGAACTCATCCGGGCGGTTACCACCGATATCCCGAACCTCACCGTCGATCACTGGGGCGGACTGCTCGTCGACTACACCACCGCGCACAACATCAAGGTTTTGATCAAGGGCTTGCGCTCCTCGCTCGACTACGACTACGAGCTGCCGATGGCGCAGATGAACCGCCGGCTGTCCGGGGTGGAGACCTTCTTCGTCATGACCGACGAGAAGTTCGGCTACGTCTCGTCCTCGCTGTGCAAGGAAGTGGTGAAATACGGCGGCGATGTCAGCGGGCTCGTGCCGGAGAGCGTCATCGCGGCGATGCGGGAGAAATTTGCGTGACGATAGCGCTTCAAACGTTATCGGTTCTTCTCGGAGCCTTCCTCCAACGCATCTCCGGCATGGGCCTAGGCCTGGTCACGGCCCCGGTGCTCATGCTGTTGTTCGGGCCGGTCGAAGGCATCCTCATCGTCAACGTGCTCGCCGCGGTGAACGCCTTCGCCTCGACGACGACGGTGCTGGCGAATGTGGATTGGCGCCAAGTCGCGGTGATCGGGCCGGCCTTGCTCATCGGCATTATTCCCGGCGCGTTCGTGGTGCGTGAGCTCCCGGCGGATCCGCTGCTCATCCTCGTCGGGGTGATGCTGCTTGTGGCGTTGTCGGTGGTGACCATCGGCAAGCGCTATGTCCCGCGGATCTCAGGGCGGCTGCCGGCGGCCGCGGCCGGAGCGATCGGCGGGTTCATGAACACCCTGGCCGGTGCGGCGGGCCCGGCGATCACCGTCTACGCGCAGGCCGCACGCTGGGATCAGCGCCTCTATGCGGCTACCTTGCAGCCGCTGTTTTTCATCGCCGGCATCGGTTCACTCACGGCGAAGATCGCCGTCGGGGCGAGTGCGTCCGCGACGACCAGCTGGCAGGTCTGGGTGGCCGGCGTAGTTGCTTTGGCCATCGGGCTTTTCGCCGGGGTGCGCGCCGCCCCGCAGGTCTCCCGTTCGGCGGGGCGCACGATCGCGTTGACGCTCGCCGTGCTCGGCGGGCTGATCGCCGTGGCCCGCGGGCTCATCGGGCTGGTGCTCTAAGACACCGGGTCGGCCGTGGGCTGGTCCTGCAGCTTCTCCGAACGCCAGATGCTGCGGGCGGGAATGAGCATCGAGCGTACGCGCCATTCAAGGCGGCCGGAGATGGGCTCGCCGCTGCGCCGCCGGAAGGCGCGGATCTCCGTACGCTCGCCGGGGCGCACCCGCCCGAGCGCCTGCCGATCGCCGCTGTCGGTAGTAAACCACGCCTCCTGGACGTTGATGTCGCGGGAGATGTTGTGCAAAAACACCCGCTTCGGGGCGCGCTGGATCTCCCAGAGCTTATCGACGCCGTCCTTCATCAATTCGTGACGCCGCGACGCAAAGCGCCCGCCATACCGGAAAGACGGCTGAAGACACCGGACATGAGCAAAGCCTCCTGGCGATCGGGTGGGTTCACCTGAGCAATGTGCGCGTGGCCATCATAGGCACACCTTCTACACAAACGCTGAGAGGGCGGTGGTGTGACTCAGGTCAAGCCCCTGGTAGTGGTGTAACTGGTTTTTGATCCTTCGTTGGTGGTCAGGCGGGTAGTTGCATCAGTGGGTCGGTGTTTACCTCCGTCTGCGAGCTGGTGTCGGTGGTCAGGGCGAGTCGGCATCGGCTCAGGACTTCGAGGCCGAGGTAGCGACGTCCTTCGGCCCATTCGTCGGTCTGCTCGGCCAGGACGGCGCCGATGAGGCGGACGATGGCATCCCGGTTGGGGAAGATCCCTACAACGTCGGTGCGGCGGCGGATCTCGCGGTTGAGCCGCTCGGTGGGGTTGTTGGACCAGATCTTCCGCCACACGTCGTCGGGGAACGTGGTGAAGGCGAGCAGGTCCTCTCGAGCGTCACCGAGGTGGTCGGCGACCTCGGGCAGCCGGTGCTCGGTGTAGTCCAATAGTCGGTCGAACTGGGCGTTGACGGCGTCTGCGGTGGGCTGGTCATAGACGCTGTGCAGCATGGCCTTCACGGCCGGCCACATGGACTTCGGGCACACCGCCATGAGGTTCGCCGCGTAGTGGGTGCGGCAGCGCTGCCAGGCGGCTCCGGGCAGATTCGCCGAGATCGCATCCACGAGGCCGGCGTGCGCATCAGAGGTCACCAGCCGCATGCCGCCCAGGCCGCGGGCGACCAGGTCGGCGAAGAAGGTGTTCCACGATGCCTTGGTCTCACTGGTCGCCACTTGCATGCCCAGCACCTCGCGGTGCCCGTCGCCGTTGACCCCGGTGGCCAGCAGCACCGAGGCCTTGACGACCTGCTTGTTTTCCCGAACCTTGATCGTCAACGCATCGGCGGTGACGAAAGTCAACGGCCCTGCCTCATCCAGGCGCCGGTGCCGGAACGCGGCGACCTGCTCATCCAGGTCGGTGGCCATGCGGGAGACCTGCGACTTCGACAGTGAGTCAATGCCCAGGGTCTTGACCAGCTTGTCCATGCGGCGGGTGGACACTCCGGCCAGATAGCAATCCGCCACGACGGTGATCAGCGCGGACTCAGCACGCTTGCGGCGCTCGAGCAGCCACTCGGGAAAGTAGGACCCCGACCGCAGCTTGGGCACCGCCACGTCGACGGTGCCAACCCGCGTATCGAGCGGGCGGTGGCGGTAGCCGTTTCGGTAGTTGGTGCGCTCGGCAGAGCGGGCGTTCCACTCCGCCCCGCAGACGGCGTCGGCATCGGCGGACAGCAAGGCGTTGATCATGGTCTGCAGCAGCTCGCGCATCAGATCCGGCGACGCCTCGGCGAGGGCTTGGCCAAGAAGGCCGGCAGGGTCGACGATATGAGGTGCGGTCATCGTGATGACTCCATTCGAGGATTCTTTAGACGGTTGACTCGAAGGATCACACGGTGGCCGCTCTACATCCGTGCACAACACGAATCTGCAGACGATCTCGGCCACCGAGTTACACCACCTTAAGGGGCATTACTTGTGGGGGTCTTCCACCGGTGTCCCGGTTAACTAACCTCCCCGGTCAGTACATCTAGTCCAGGATTTTGCAGGAATGATGGTGAACACTCCTTGGGGCAAAGTGTTGTGTCTACAAGCTTCCCGTCGGAAGATCGGTGTGCTTGGCTGGGAATCCTCGCCGAGGCGCGTGAGGTGAGGATTAGTGGGTGCCCCGTGCTCGATGCAACTGACTTCCTACAGGGACGCGTGCACATTCTGTGTGATCGTAAGGTTCCGCTGTGGGATTGGCTCTCTATCAAAGGGCTACTTAGGGGAATGGAGCCCGAGTGGGATGTTCAAGTCTTTGAGAATTGGCATCTGGCTGGTTCCAAAAGGGCCCTGGAAAGTGCTTTGCGTATTATCAGAGACTCCCTGTGAGAAATCTCTAAACACTTGGTCTTCACCCGGTAGTTACTTGCCTCTGGGCTACCTCAGTCCACGGAAGTATGCGGAACAATGGAAATATGAAAACACGGTCAACGCTTAAACCAACTGGACCGAATTCTTAGGCCACCCCAGCGGTTGGTGTGGGGATCATCGGCCGGGCCGTGAAGCACATCAAAGGACTCCGGGAGGTCGAGCAGATGGGTGAGTCAGTTGCCCTCATTGCCGCTGAGACCGAACGCGACCTGATTGAGGCCCTCGTCGACCTAGATGAGGTCATCCGCACTCGTGGTGTCGGCACGGCCTATGAGCAGAAACTGTTCGCAAACCCAGCGTCCTTAAGGCCTCTGAGAAGGGATCTTGAGGCCCTGATTACCAAGCTTTCTGTCGCACCGGATGCCGGAAGCGGACTCGCCGCGATAGCTGAGGCGGAGGCGCTACGCTTCGACGTGCGACGGAAGTTGGACGAGGACACGTAAAACCCCTCGCATGCACCGCCAGCTAGACTCTTAAACCGTGTTGCGCACCATGTTGAAATCCAAGATCCACCGAGCCACCGTCACGCAGGCCGATCTGCACTACGTCGGCTCCTGCACGATCGACGCTGACCTCATGGAGGCTGCTGACATTTTAGAGGGGGAGCAGATCGACGTCGTTGACATCAACAACGGCAACCGACTGAGCACCTACGCCATCACGGGCGACCGGGGCACGGGCGTGATTGGCATCAACGGCGCCGCCGCCCGCCTGATCAGCCCCGGCGACCTCGTCATCATCATCGGGTATGCGCATTACGAGGAGCAAGAGCTTAAGGACTACAGCCCGCGGGTCATCTTCGTCGATGAGAACAACAAGCAGGTTGAACTCGGCGAGGACCCAGCCCACGCGCCGGCGGGTTCCGGCCTGATCAACCCGCGCCACCCGGACTAAGCTCGCGAACCCGGCAGCACGCCGCGAAATGTGGGACGCTATCTCACGATGTCTACACAGCAGGTTAAAGGTAACGTTGCCGAAGTCTTCTCCGTCTTCCTCCGACTCGGGCTGACCTCCTTCGGAGGGCCGACGGCGCACCTCGGCTACTTCCGCGACGAGTTCGTGTCCAGGCGCACGTGGATGAGCGAGAAGACCTACGCCGACTTGGTCGCCCTGTGCCAATTCCTGCCCGGGCCCGCCTCAAGCCAGGTAGGCATGGCGGTCGGGCTACAACGCGCCGGTTACCTCGGCATGTTCGCGGCGTGGTTCGCGTTCACCATGCCGTCGGTAATCGCGCTTGTACTCTTCGCCCTTGGGGTCGCGGTCATGGGGGACATCTCCGACGCCGGGTGGCTGGTGGGCCTGAAAGCCGTGGCGGTCGCCGTCGTTGCGCACGCGGTTCTCGGCATGACAAAGTCGCTGATCACCGACAAGATCCGCGCGGGTATTGCCCTGGCGGCATTCATCCTTGTGCTTTTAATCCCCAACCCGTTCGTCCAGGTCGGCGCGATCGTCGTTGGTATGCTCGCGGGGCTCGCAGCGCTCCGGGCGACTCCCGATGCAGACGATGACGTTGGGTTTAGCTCGCGGGTGCCGAAGAGCGTGGCGTTCGCGTCGCTCGCGGTTTTCGCAGCCCTGCTCGTGCTTCTTCCTGTGCTCGCGGCCGCGGCCGGCAACACAACAGCTTTTATCGCTGACACCTTCTACCGCGCCGGTGCGCTCGTCTTCGGCGGTGGCCACGTTGTCCTACCGCTGCTGGAGAGCGCGACCGTGCCCACCGGGCTGGTTGACCACGACACCTTCCTCGCCGGGTACGGCGCCGCGCAGGCGGTGCCGGGTCCGCTGTTCACCTTCGCCTCCTTCCTCGGCGCATCCGCCCAAGGGGTGCACTGGGCGATCGGGGCCGTAGTGGCAACGATCGCGATTTTCCTCCCCGCCGCCCTGCTCGTCCTCGGGGCGTTGCCGCTGTGGGAGGGCTTGCGCAAGCACGCCGCCGCGGCGCGCGCAATCGCTGGTGCGAACGCGGCCGTGGTGGGCATCCTCGCCGCCGCGCTGTACGACCCTGTCTTCATCGTCGGTGTAACCTCCGCGGCCACGATGGCTGTGGCTGCGGCATCGTTTACCGCGCTGCAGGCGTGGAAACTGCCGGCGTGGGCGGTCGTGATTGCCGCCGCCGTCATCGGTTTGATCGCGCTATAGCTCAATAGAGCAACCTGGCACTTCCCCGTAAGCGGTGTATTCTTGGACACGTACAATGAAAATTTTTGTTACAGCAAAGGAAGTGTCATGACTGACATTAAGAACGTTTCCGTCATCGGTGCAGGCGTCCTGGGTGCCCAGATCGCATTCGTCGTCGCTCACGCCGGGTTTAAGGTCACCGGATGGGACATCAACGACGACGCGGTTGAGGCCGCCAAGGGACGTTTTAACTCCATTGGCAAGTCCATGATCGCCGACCTCGACACCGCTAGCGAGGAAAGCGTCGCCAAGGCTCACGAGAACCTCTCGCTGACCACGGACATGGAAGCAGCCGTCGCTGAGGCGGACATTATTATTGAGGCAGTTCCGGAGAAGCTCGACCTGAAGCGCTCCACCTGGGAGAAGCTGGGCAAGGCAGCACCGTCGCACACCATCTTCTGCACCAACACCTCGTCGCTGCTGGGCAGCGAGATCGCGGATGCCTCCGGCGACCCGAAGCGCTTCATCAACACCCACTTCGCCAACCGCGTCTGGGCACGCAACCTTGTTGAGATCATGCCCAACCCGAAGACGGACCTGAAGTACCGCGACGTCGTTGAGGAGTTCGCCAACGAGGCCAACCTCGCGCCGATCATCATCGACAAGGAGCAGCGCCAGTACCTGCTCAACTCCATGATGGTGCCGCTGCTCCAGGCAGCCCAGCAGCTCTACGTCGAGGGCATTGCCAGCGTCGACCAGATCGACAAGGACTGGCGCATCGCGATGAACGCCGACCAGGGTCCGTTCGAGATCATGGATGTCATCGGCCTGCGTTCCATCGTCAACGTCGCGCAGGGTTCCGGCGCCGAACTGCCGGAGTGGAAGCTGAAGTTCAACGAGATCGCCACCAAGATGATCGAGGAGGGCCGCTCGGGCATCGGCGACGGAGAGGGCTTCTACAAGTACGACGCCGAAGGTAACATCCAGCGCTAGTGTGCCGGCCGTGAAACAGGCTCGCACCGGCTGACTCTGCAGCTGCAGAGTAGAGTTCCAGATCATGGCAGCTCAGCTCGATTTTTTGGAACTGGACGTCTTCGTCTCTGGTGCGTTCACCGGCAATCCACTGGCCGTTGTCGCCGGTGCCGATGCTCTGGATACGTCCATGATGCAGCGCATTGCATCGTGGACGAACTTTTCCGAGACCACCTTCATCCTCACCCCGCGCGATCCGAACGCGGATTACCGGGTGCGCATATTCACGCCGGCGCGCGAACTGCCCTTCGCCGGCCACCCCACGCTGGGAACGGCCAAAGCGTGGCTCGAATTGGGCGGCACCCCACGAAAACCCGGGGTTTTAATGCAGGAATGCGAGTCCGGCACCGTCGCCGTGCGTGTCGACGGCGAACAGCTGGCGTTCGCCGCGCCACCGTTAACAAAGTGCGGGCCGCTCAGCGCAGCAGAGCTGGACCGGGTGGCCAAGTCCCTCGGTCTCGGCATGAAGGAAATCCACGCCGCTGCCTGGGGCGATAACGGCCCAGGTTGGATCATGGTCCAGGTGGCGGACGTCGATACGCTTCGTGCACTGTCGTACTCGGGTGAGCTCAAGCTCGGGGTCGTTGCGCTGACGGGGCGAGATGATCCCCTCTACGAGGTACGCGGGTTCAGACCCGAGTATGAGGACCCGGTTACTGGTAGCCTCAACGCCGCGCTTGCCCAGTGGATGCGCTCGCGCGAGATCGCACCTGCGTCCTATACCGCAGTCCAGGGGATGCAGGTCGGCAGGGCGGGGCGTATCGACGTCCGCGACGACGGCGACCAAATCTGGGTCGGTGGGCGCGTCAGCGTGCGGGTGCGCGGCGTCCTCGACTTGGGCGGTTAATTCTCAGGCGCCGTGATTCAAGACTCACGCGGCCCAAGTTCCGCCTCGAGGACCTCCTGTGCGACCTTCATCGCCGACAACGCCGCGGGCGCCCCGCAGTAACCGCTCGCGTGGATGATCGCCTCGGTGATCTCCTCACGGCTCAGGCCGTTGGTCAGTGCTCCGCGCACATGCCCGCGCAGCTCCTCGGTGGACCGAAGGGCGACGAGCATGCCGATGTTGAGCAGACTGCGGTCGCGCCGGCTCAGTCCCTCGCGCGTCCACACCGAACCCCAGACGGTGGCGGTGATGTGGTTCTGCAGTTCCTCACCGTCTGAACCGGCGGCGCGCTCGAGGGCGGCGTCGACGAATCCGTCGCCCATCACCTCACGACGCACCGCGATGCCGTCGTCATAACGTGAATCAATGTCCTTGGCCATGACCTGCAGTCTAGTTGGCCTGAGCCGTGGTTGACTCCTGCCAGATGCTGACCAGTACATGCTTGTCAGTCGAGTGGAGGGCGCTCGGTGTGACAGCTTAACTCGATGAACAAGCATGTACTGGTCAGCATGTGTGGGGTGGGGGTTAGACGGACGAGCCGGAGGACCCGCTCGACGCCGAGGTGGCTGGCTCGGCGGGTGCCACCGGCGTCGGGGTCACCGCAGGGATGGTGACGTAGTCTGGGATCGGCGCCGGAGCATCGATGGGCTGCGTGGCCGGAGCCATGTCCGCGCCGAGATCTTTGGCGAAGATGAGGCGGGTTGCCGTATAGACGCGCTCGGTGTTTTCGTCCAGCTCGAAGACCCGGGCCCCGCGCAGGGTGTGCTGGTCGCGGGTGCCGTCGTGAAGCCCGTAGGGGGCGAACCCGGTGCCGGGGCAGTACCCGAGCTCCACGCCGTAGTAATCGCCGTAGTAGCTGTTGATGTGGTCGTGACCGCAGTAGATGCCCTGTACGTCGCCGCGGTCGCGCACGGCGGCGTAGATTCCGGAGTTGAAGGCACCGTAGTAAACGTCCTCGTTTTTCATCCCGTCGATGCCGTGCTTGGCAACAGCAGCGGAGTGATCGATCGCACCGCTCTTCTCCGCGCCGCCGAACCACATGTCGCGGTGTTCGTAGGTGGGGATGTGGAAGAACATCAGTCCCGGCACGGGCGCACCGAAACGGGTCTCGGCCTCACGGGATCGATCGAGGTACCACTCGATCTGGGCCGGGCGGATGTAGTCGTAGTGGGGGACATCCTCACCGGCGGCGTCCTGGAACTGATCCGGCATGTAGTTACCGGAGTCCAGCAGCCACACCGCAAAGGCAGCACTGCCGGCGTTACGGGCGGACTCGACGAGCAGCTGGGCATCGGAGTGGCCGAAGGCCCGATCACCCGCCGGCGGGTTGAGGTTGTACTTGTAGGAGCGCACGAACTCACTCATATGGGACTCCATCACCCCGGTGCCGTGGTCCGAGACGGAGTCCTCGTCGTGGTTGCCGTAGGTGATCGCCCACGGAATGCCACGCGACTCCATCGGCATGACCACGTTGTTGATCGCCTGGAACACTTCCTCCGGCGTCGTCGGCGACCCGTCGATCACGTCACCGTTGATGAGCGCGAATCCGGGGCGCTCCTGATCGAGCACCCGGCCCATGAACTCGATGGTGCGGCGGTCGGTCAAGGGACCGTCCTGGGTGTCGTTGAATTGGACGATTGTGAATCGCCCGTTGGCATCGAAACGCAGTGGTAGTGCGGCAGATTGCTGCCGGGCCGCGGCAGACTGGGCAGTGGCTGGCTGGGCAGCTCCGAACCGTGTGGTGGCGCCGGCGGCGACTGCTCCCGCGAGCCCGCCGCCGATGAGCAGGGAACGGCGGGAGAGCCTGTGCGACATGGGGGACTTATTGGACACGTGGGAACCTTCCTCGGCGCAGGGATCACAATTGGCTGGTCACACCATAGGGAAGGGAGATGAACACGGCCTTGCGGGTGCGTGAACGCAACGCGAAACATGCGCACTCCTAAGCTGCGGCCGGCCGTATGCGACAGCTCTTCCCGCAAACACATAAGGTTGTGATTATGCCAACTGACTCGTCACAGGGGATCCTGTCAACGATCGGGCACACCCCCTTGATCACAATGGACGGGATACGCCCGGCCGGTGCAGGCCCAATCTGGGGCAAACTCGAATCCTTTAACCCCGGTGGAAGCGCCAAGGACCGCACAGCGCGCGCGATGGTCCGCGATGCCACCGAGCGGGGGCTGATTGGACCGGGCACCTGCGTGGTCGAATCCAGCTCCGGCAACCTCGGGGTGGCACTCGCACGTGAGGCGGCCCTCGGCGGCTGGGAGTTCCACTGCGTTGTCGATCGTCGCACCAACGCCTCCACCCTGGCCCACATCCGCGCGCTCGGGGCGAGGATTCACGAGGTTACGGACCCCGACCCAGTAAGTGGCGACTGGCTCGTGGCGCGCCGGGACAAAGTGGCGGAACTGAAGCGAACGCTTGGCGCGGTCAATCTCGACCAGTACTCGAACCAGGCGGCATTCATCGCCCACAGCCAGGGCACGATGCGAGAAGTCGTCGCGCAGCTCGGCCATGCCCCTGAGATTCTCGCCGTGGCGGTGAGCACGACCGGTACGGTTGGCGGGTGTCTGCGCTACGTGCGCGAACACGACATGCCCACCCGCGTGGTCGCCGTGGATGCGGAGGGTTCCGTGCTCTTCGGCGGCACTCGGGGCACACGCATCCTGCCCGGATACGGTGCGGGGGTGGTCACGGAATTGTCCACCCTGGGACAGCCCGATGAAGTCATCCGGGTCGCCGCCCGTGATGCGGTTGCGGCGGCACGGCGCACCGCGCGCTTAACGGGGTTTTTGCCAGGGGCCTCCGGCGGCGCGGTGGCCTGGGCCGTCGATACGCTGGCGCAGCAGAATCCGGCCGCTGAGATCGTCGCCATCTTCCATGATGACGGCCGTGCGTATCTGGATACGATCTACAACGACGACTGGGTGGAAAGGAACGTGACGTGAAGGTAGCAATCATCGGCGCAGGACCGCGCGGACTCTGGGCGGCTGAGGAGCTGATGGAACGTGCCCGGCAGCGTGGTGCGCGAATCGAGTTGTCGGTGCTTAACGACGCCCCCCTCGACGCTCTCAGTGCACCGGATGCCTTCCGGCCCGATACGCCCGAGCAATGGCTGCTCAACGTCCCCTCCGGGGTGATCGAGACCCGATTGAGTTCCTTCAACACCTGGCGTGGCGCGGACGACGACTTTCCCTCCCGCCGCACGGTGGGGCAATTCCTCCTCGCCTCCTGGGAAGCGCTGCGCGAGAACCTCCCGCGCGGTTGCACTCTCGAGATGATTGAGCGCAAGGTTTCAAACCTCACTCCCGTCGACGGCGGTGTTGTGGTCGAGGGCGAGCTGTTTGCCGAGGTCCTGCTGTGCACCGGCCATGCTCCCGCCGAACCGGTGGTAGGTGCGCAAAGCGCCTACCCGCATACGAATCTCGACTCGATCGGGCGCGGCGACGTCCTGCTCGTGCGCGGGGCAGCGTTGTCGTTTATGGATGTGGTCCGCTACGTTCCCGCCCGAAGGATCTACCCGGTCACCCGAACCGGCCGGTTCATGGAAGTCAAGGCCTATCCCGAGGATGAGGCGGCACGTGCGTCTGCTCTGGCGCCTCACGCGGAGGAAATCCGGCGCTGTGAGGGCTTCGACCAGTTCCGCGCGATTCTGACCGAGGCCGCGCAGACTATTCTGCGCGCCCAGGGTGGTGACGGCGATGTCGCGGCCGTGATCGACGGCACCGACTTCACCGGGGATGCCGTGGCCGAGCTGCGCACCTCACTGGCTGCGGCCGAGGCAACCCGGCCGTGGACTGCAGCACTGGCAGTGGGATACACCTTCCGAACCCTCTATCCGCAGATCATCCGTCGCGCCTCCTTCGGCGGGCGCGACACCCTCGGTGGCGAGCGCTTTTACCGGCTCACCCGCGTGCTCGAGCGCGTCGCCTTCGGGCCTCCCGCCGACACGGCCCGCGATCTGGTCGAGGCACTGGATTCCGGGCGTGTGCGTGTCGACGTCATGCAGCGCGGTGACCAGGACCTGCGCGCACTCGCCGCGGAGGTGGGGGCGGACGTCATCGTCGACTCAGTCACCGCGCCCGCCGGTGTCGTGCCGGGCACGCTCGTCGGCTTCCTGGTGGAAGCGGGCATCGGGCAGACCTACACCAACACCGGCAACAATCGGGCCTTGCGCGTCGAGCCAGACGGCACACTCGTGGGCCAGAAGCATCTTGCCGCGGCCGGGCGGATGAGCGAGGGATGGATCCTCGGCCACGACACGCTGCGCCGCAGCGAGGACGACGTCATTCCAGCCTGGGCCAAGCGCGTCTCGGCTGCCGCGATGGTGCACCCGCAGCGGGTGCACGGCACACCGCCGCTGACCGCGCGCACGGAGGGATGGGTCGATGAGCTGCTCGCGGATCCGGAACGGTGCCAGAGCCTGCTCGATACCTACTCCAGCCCGGTCAACATCCTCAATCCAGAACCGATGGTGTCTAACATCGACGAGCTCGTGCAGGCCGGGGCAGACTGCGGTGTCGAGGTGAAGGTGTTCTTCGCCCGCAAGGCGAACAAGGGCATCGCCTTCGTCGACACGGTGCGTGATGCCGGCCACGGCGTGGATGTGGCCAGCTACGACGAGTTGCGGCAGGTCCTGATGCGGGGCGTGCCGGGGGAGCGCATTATCGTTTCGGCTGCGATCAAGACCGACCACCTGCTGCGCCTGGCCATTGAGTCGGGTGTGGTCATCTCCGCCGACAACCGTGATGAGTACGACCGTATCGTCGAGCTCGCCGGCGGCAACCCGGCCTATGTTGCACCACGTCTGGCCCCGGATCCCGCCATGATGCCCCCGACGCGTTTCGGCGAGCGTCTCGATACCTGGAAGAATCATCTTGCCCGCCCCGTCGAGGGCGTCAAGGTTGTCGGGGTGCACGCCCATCTGCACGGTTACGCTGCGGCGGATCGGGCCGCGGCGTTGCGCGAATGCATGGAGTTGACCGACAGCCTGCGCGCAGCCGGCCACGTCCCGGAGTTCATCGACATCGGGGGCGGGGTGCCGATGAGCTATCTCGACGACGCCGAGCAGTGGGAGGACTACTGCAGCGCGATCAGCACGCAGCGTGCCGGCTACGCGGCACCGTTTACCTGGAAGTCCGACCCGTTGAGCACGCATTATCCCTTCCACCAGCAGCCGACCCGTGGTGCGTGGTTGCAGCAGGTGCTCTCCGACGGCATCGCCGAGGCTCTCAGCGAGCGCGGGTTGCGCCTGCACCTCGAGCCGGGCCGCTCGCTACTCGACGGCTGCGGCCTGATCCTCGCCCAGGTGGCGTTCGTGAAAACCCGCAGTGACGGACTTCCCCTGGTGGGTCTGCACATGAACCGCACCCAGTGCCGCACTACCTCGGACGATTATCTCGTCGATCCGATCCTGGTGAAACGCACCCCGGATTCCGCGGAACTCGAGGCCTTCTTGGTCGGGGCGTACTGCATCGAGGATGAGGTGATCCTGCGCCGCCGCATCCGCTTCCCACGTGGTGTCTCCGCCGGCGACATCATCGCGATTCCGAACACCGCCGGCTACTTCATGCACATCCTCGAATCGGCCTCCCACCAGATTCCGCTGGCGAAGAACGTCGACTGGCCCGCGGGCACACTCGATGCGATCGACCAGCTCGACCAGGTTGACCAGATCAGTTAAGACCTGCGGCAAAGCACGTTAAGCACCTGTTTCGTGGGCGACGACGATCACTGTGCGCTGCGCCCGCGCGCCGGGCAGCGGCTGGGTCAGCAGCATGTGCAGCAGCGTCTCCGAGTCATCGGGGGTGAGGTGGGCCGTGGGCTCGTCGAGAAGCAGCACTTCGGCGTCGCCGCACAGGGCGCGGGCGAGCAGGAGGCGGCGGCGCTGCCCTGCCGAGAGGGATTCGGCGCCGTTGTCCACAACGACGTCGAGCCCGAAGGGAAAACCGACCGCCTTGAGGACCTGTTTAGCCAGCGCGTCGTCTAGCTCGGGGGCGCCAACCCGAAGGTTTTCGCGCACCGTGGTGGAGAATATCCAGGCGTCCTCGGCGAAAAAGCGGGTGTTCTGCGGGGCGGAGACACTGCCCGATATCGGCGCGTTCAGCCCCGCAATGGTTTGCAGCAATGTCGTCTTTCCGGCCCCGGTGGGACCGGAAACAAGCAATCGCTCACCCGGGTCGAGAGCGAAGTTCCATACCTGATCGCCCCAGGCGGTGTTGAGATCCATTAGTGTGTCTCCCTTTCAACTGCGCGGTCATGCCGCGTGCGATCCGCGGCGGGCGGGGCGGAATCGGTGCTCCCGAAATGCAGGGGTGCAAGCTCCGCCTCTCCCGCGGGTTCATAGGAGGCCGTGGCGGGGTCGGCGGCATCACCGGCGGCCATACCCGGTTGGTCCAGCCCGTGGCTGACGTAGCGACGCATGAGCATGAACCACAGCACCGCCAGGATGCCGTAGACGGCGGTGAAGATGCCCATGCTCAGCAGTACCTGCCAGGCTGCGTGGTCGGAGACGCCGAAATCGACCGTCATGTGGATTGCCTCCTCCGCGTTCGGGCCGGGTGCACCCTGAAAGTCCGGGTTGGGGTGGACCACCCATGGTTGGCGTCCCATCTCGGTGAACACCCATCCCGAGAAGTTGGAGATCCATGGTGCCGGCAGGGCGATGAGGCAGGTGGTCTGGATCCAGCGCTGCGAGGGCACCTTCTTCGCGCGGGTCTTCCACAACGCGACAAGGGCCATGATGGCGGGCACCGCCATGAAGCCGATCATCAAACGGAAGGACCAGTAGGTGACAAAGAGGTTCGGGATGTAGTTTCCCTCGCCGTAGAGCTGCTGGTACTGCTCGTTGAGGTCCATTGCACCCTGCAGGGTGACCCCGGTGAACTTGCCCTGCGCGAGAAATGGCAGGACAAAGGGAACGTCGATCACGTGAACTGCGGTTTCGCAGTTGTTCATCGTCGAGACCGACAGGACGGAGAAATAGGGGTCGGTCTCGGTGCGACACAGTGCCTCGGCCGAGGCCATCTTCATCGGCTGCTGGACAAACATCAGTTTTGCCAGCGCATCACCCGTCAGGGCGACGCCGGCCGAGGACACGAGAATGATCCAGGCGCCGAAGCGCGTGCAGGTGCGCCACAGGGTGGCGGCCGTTCCATCGGGATCGCCCGCGCGCATCTGCCGCACCATCCACCAACCGGCGATGCCGCAGACAAAGGTTCCGGCGAGCATCCATGCGGCGAAGATTGCGTGGGGCACCGCCTGCAGCGCGGTCGGGTTAGTCAGCAGCGCGACGAAATCGATCAGCTCGGCGCGGCCGGTTTCCGGGTTGAATCGGGCACCGACGGGGTGCTGCATGAAGGAGTTGGCCACGATGATGAAGTAGGCCGAGACGTTGACGGCGACGGCCACCGTCCAGATCGAGGCGAGGTGGGCCAGGCGTGGGACGCGGCCCCAGCCGAAGAACCAGACTCCGAGGAAGACCGATTCGAAGAAGAACGCGGCGAGTCCCTCGAACGCCAGTGGGGCGCCGAATACGTCGCCGATGAAGCTGGCGTATTCCGACCAGTTCATTCCGAATTGGAACTCCTGCACCAGTCCGGTGACGACGCCCATTGCGAAGTTGATCAAGAACAGGTTGCCGAAGAACCGGGTTGCGCGGTATCACTGCTCTTTACCGGTGACATGCCAGACTGTCTGCATGATCGCGACGATCGGCGCCAAGCCAATCGTCAGCGGCACGAAAATGTAGTGGTAGACGGTCGTGATGCCGAACTGCCATCGTGAAGGATCAACGAGATCGAGCTCCACGGCGTTGCCTCCTCAGTGAGGTCGTTGGGGGCCGGATGGATGAGCGGGTGTGGAGGAATTTAGTCGGTGGGGGTGTGCCCGAAGTTCCCTCGGGTGGTGAAGATGGGGGGAGTGCCCTATAGCGCTGAGCCGAGTCGGGTGGCGGCGTCGGCAAGCTCCGCGCCCCATGTCGCGATCGGGTGCGGCCCCAATCGTTCCGCGGGACCCGAAACCGACAGCACGGCGACGACGAGCTGGGAGGAATCGATGATGGGTGCGGACACGCTGGCCAGTCCCACCTCGCGTTCGGCCACCGACTCGGCGAGTCGGCTAGCCCGGACGTCGGCGAGGATCTCCTGGCTAAACGCCGGGTTCGGGATCAACCCGAAGGCGGCGAAGACGCGCGCGGCCGAGCCCGCGGTTAGGGACAGCTGGGAGCCGATCGGCACGGTGTAAGTCAACCCGCTCGGGGGCTCCTCCGCGGCAATGCAGGTACGGGTGTCTCCGGTGAGTACGTAGAGCTGCACGGACTCCCGGGTGGTGGCGACGAGCTCTCGCATGATCGGCTCGGCCGCGGCGAGGAGGCGGGGGGAGGCCTTCGCCGAGAAACTTGCCAGGGCTGGTCCGATCGCCCATTCGCCGGAGGGATTGCGGGTGAGCACGCGGTGCACCTCGAGTGCGGATGCAATGCGGTGCGTGGTCGCACGAGGCAGGCCGGTATCCTCGCTCAGTGATGCGAGTGTTTTGTCGTCCCTCGCGACTGATTTCACGATCGCAATCGCACGGTCGAGCACTTTGATGCCGGAATCTTCGCTATACTGTCTCACAAGATGGATACTAGCATCCCGCATATTGAGAATTTGGGTGATTATCTTCAGGAGGATAGCGATGGCTGACAAGCCTTTGACACTCGCCGAAAAGGTGTGGCGGGATCATGTCGTGACCAAGGGGGACAACGGTGACCCCGACCTGATCTACATTGACTTCCAGCTCCTCCACGAAGTCACCTCGCCCCAGGCTTTCGACGGACTGCGCATGTCGGGCCGCAAGATCCGCCACCCTGATCAGCACCTGGCCACCGAGGACCACAACGTGCCCACCTTGGGCATCTCCTCCGGTAATCTGCTCGAGATCCAGGAGCCGACCTCGCGCCTGCAGGTGGAGACGCTGCGCAAGAACTGCGCCGAGTTCGGTGTGAAACTGCACTCGATGGGAGACGTCAAGCAGGGCATCGTGCACACCGTTGGGCCCCAGCTCGGCATCACTCAGCCGGGCATGACGATCGTCTGTGGTGACTCGCACACCTCCACCCACGGAGCTTTCGGCTCGATTGCGATGGGCATCGGCACCTCTGAGGTAGAGCACGTCATGGCCACCCAGACGCTCTCGCTGAAGCCCTTCAAAACGATGGCCATCGAGGTCTCCGGCGAGCTCGCGCAGGGAGTGACCGCAAAGGACCTGATTCTGGCGATCATCGCCAAGATCGGTACCAACGGCGGTCAGGGCCATGCTCGCGTCGCGGTGACGGCCCGCCACTACATCAAGGACGGCGTCGTGGTGAGAGACGGCGCCGCGACCATCACCGCGTACCTCGGCGAGGACAACGCGGAGTAGACCTCGCCTTCCAGGGCGCGCGACCATATTTCACTCTCCAGAGCGGGGACGTGACATCACCTCCCCGCTAACTCCAACCCGCGGCGGTGACCACCCCCACGCCCTCCCCCGCGGTGCCGTCAACTACCTTTACATCACCTCCACGCACACCTCGATCTCGGCGTGGAAGTCACCTTGCTCTGACCTGCGTTTTTGCACAGCGGTGAAATCAAACGGGGGGCAAACGGGGGGGATAGCGGTGTAGCGGCAGGTGTGAAAACTTCCTGACCTGCCGCTTCGGTGCCCCAGGTGAGAGTCGAACTCACACTGGACGGGTTTTGAATCCGTTGCCTCTGCCAATTGGGCTACTGGGGCTCAGTGCTGTTGATGCGCTGATGAGCAGATCTTAGCGCAGGCGAGGGCGTCGGCAACAATCGCCTGCAAATGGCTACACTGGTTGGGCGTGAGTGAGACGAAACGACTTCTGTTGATCGACGGGCACTCGATGGCTTTTCGTGCCTTTTATGCCCTGCCGGCGGAGAACTTCTCGACGACCGGTGGCCAGCACACGAACGCTATCTACGGGTTCTTGTCCATGCTGTCGAGCATCCTGGACGATGAGCAGCCCGATCATGTGGCGGTCGCTTTCGACGTCGGCCGCAAGACCTTCCGCACGGAGATGTTCCCGGAGTACAAGGCGCAGCGCGAGGCGGCCCCTCCGGAGTTCAAGGGACAGGTCGGGATCCTGGATGAGGTGCTGCAGGCGCTCGGCATCACCACCTTGAGCGTGGAAAATTACGAGGCTGATGACATCATCGCCACCCTGACTACCGCGGCGCACGAGGGGGACTACGAGATCCTCATCGTCACCGGTGATCGGGATTATCTCCAGCTTGTCGACGACCACACGACCGTCCTCTATCCGATGCGAGGGGTCTCTAAGCTGCACCGCTTTACCCCCGCGGCCGTGGAGGAGAAGTACGGGCTGTCGCCGCAGCAGTACCCGGATTTCGCGGCGCTGCGCGGCGATCCTTCCGACAACCTGCCGAACATCCCGGGGGTGGGGGAGAAGACGGCGACGAAGTGGATCGTCAATTATGGCTCCCTCGATGAGCTCATCGAGCACGCCGACGATATCAAGGGCAAAGCCGGCAACAACTTCCGCGAGCGCATCGAGCAGGTGCGCATGAACCGGAAGCTCACCCAGATGATCACCGACATGGAGCTAGAGGTCGGCCCCGACGAGCTTCAGCTGCGCCCAGCGAGCGTCGCGGAGGTCTCCGCGCGTTTCGACGACCTCGAGTTCGGCAGCAACCTCCGCGAGCGCATCCTCGCGGTCTTGCCCACCGATGGCTCGGAGCCGGAGGAAAATGTCGTCGAACTCGCCGACGTCGTCGTCGACGACGACGCACTCGATGCTTGGCTTCCCGAACGTCGGGCGGACGGTCTCGCCCTGTACGTGGTCGGAAACGCCGTTCCTGGCGGGGGTGATGCGCTGGCGCTAGGTATCGTCGATAAGCAACGCCACGCCGTGATCCGCGAGTTTTCCGAGCTCAGCGCCGCCGAGGACAAAGCCCTCGGCGAGTGGCTGGCCTCCGAGGATCCGAAGTATCTGCACGAGGCTAAAGCGACGATCCATATGCTGGCTGCCCGCGGGCTCGAGCTTCACGGAATTGCGCATGACACGGCCTTGGCGGCGTATCTGCTGCGGCCGGGCCAGCGTGGTTATTCCTTGACGGATGTGTATCAGCGCCACCTGCAGCGTCAGCTCACGGAGCCGGATGGGCAGATGTCGTTGATGGGGGAGACCTCGTTGAGCGATTCCGCCGCGGCGGTGCTGGAGCTGGCGGAGGAGCTTACTCGTCAGCTGCAGGACATTGACTCCTTCGAGCTCTACCGCGATCTCGAGCTGCCCCTGGCGACGATCCTCGCGCGCATGGAGGCCACCGGCATCGCCGTCGACGTCAGCGTGTTGGAGGAGCAGCTGGAGACCTTTACCAGCCAGGTCGCGGAGGTTGAGCAGCACGCCCGCGAGCTTGTCGACGCCCCCGACCTCAACCTCTCCAGCCCCAAGCAGCTCCAAGAGGTGCTGTTTAACACCCTGGGCCTGCCGAAGACGAAGAAGACGAAGACCGGGTATTCGACCGCCGCGAAGGAAATCGAATCGCTGGCGGCGAAGAACCCGCACCCCTTCCTCGACGACCTGTTGGCGCATCGCGAGTACCAGAAGATGAAGTCGACGCTCGAAGGCCTCATCAAGACGGTGCGCGACGACGGCCGCATCCACACCACGTTCAACCAGACCGTCACCTCGACTGGGCGTTTGAGCTCGACCGATCCGAACCTGCAGAACATCCCCGTGCGCACCGATGCGGGCAAGAAGATCCGCTCCGCGTTCGTGGTCGGCGAGGGCTTCGAGACCCTTTTGACCGCCGACTACTCGCAGATCGAGATGCGCGTCATGGCGCATCTCTCCGAGGACCCCGGACTCATCGAGGCCTACCGCGACGGCGAGGACCTACACAACTACGTCGGTTCCCGCGTCTTCGACGTGCCTATCGACGAGGTCACCCCCGAACTGCGCCGCCGGGTCAAGGCCATGAGCTATGGCCTGGTCTATGGGCTCTCCGCCTTCGGCCTGTCGGCGCAGCTCAACATTTCGCCGGGCGAGGCGAAAGAGATCATGGAAAGCTACTTCGAGCGCTTCGGCGGGGTGAAGAAGTACTTGGACGAGGTCGTCGAGAAGGCCCGCCAGGACGGCTACACCTCGACGCTGTTCGGGCGGCGTCGATACCTGCCCGAGCTGACCTCCGATAACCGGGTGGCGCGCGAGAACGCCGAGCGCGCCGCGCTGAACGCGCCGATCCAGGGCACGGCGGCGGACATCATCAAGGTGGCGATGATCCGCGTCGACCACGCCTTCCGTGAGAAAGACCTGGCCTCCCGTGTGCTGCTCCAGGTCCACGACGAGCTCGTCGTCGAAGTCGCCGAAGGCGAGCGCGAGGAGGTCCAGGAGATCATCGAGCGCGAGATGGACCAGGCCATCAGCTTGCGGGTGCCGCTGGAGGTGTCGGCGGGCGTCGGAAAGAACTGGGAGAGCGCGGCGCATTAGCTACACTGACGGGGTGTCGCATCCCGCCTTATCCGTCGTCATCCCGTGCTACAACGACGCCACCTTACTCGAACGGGCCCTGGAGTCCTTGGCGCCGCAGCTTTCGGGTGACGACGAAATCATCGTGGTCGACAACAATTCCACTGATGGTTCCGCGTCGATCGCGGAGGGGTTTTCCGGGGTGCGGGTGGTGGAGGAAAAGCGGCAGGGGATCACGTGGGCCGCGGCGTGCGGGTACAACGAGGCCCGCGGCGAGGTGATCGTCCGCACCGACGCCGATATAAGGGCCGGCCGGGATTTCCTAGACAAACACCGCGCACTATGGGCGCAGCACCGCAACACCGAGTTAGTGGCCATCACCGGCAACGGTCACTTCGAGCTGCCCGCACCGTGGAACGTGATCGCCTCCGTGATCTATCTGCGCGCCTATCTGTGGACGACCGGCTCGGCACTCGGGCATCCTCCTCTGTGGGGCACCAACTATTCCATGCTCACCAGCTGGTGGCACGGGGTGCGTGAGCACGTCGATCCCCGTGATACCGCGGTCCACGATGACCTGCACCTCTCGTTCGCCGTCCGCCCTGCAGAAAAGGTGCTCTTCGCCCGGGACATCGTGGTGGAGATGGATCCTCGACCGCTGCGCCAGGGCGGCCGGCAGGGCTTACGCTTTCGCCGGGGCATGCACACGATGCTGAAGAACTTCCGGTTCTCGCCGCCTTATCGACGCCTGCCCGAGCGCTGGGCGCGCCTGCGTACATAAGGCAGTATTTAATTGCGGGTTAATGATACTGTCATGACAACGGTTGACCGGAGGGAAAGGCCATTTCGTGCCCAGTGATTATCTGACTCGCTATGACGAGATGGCGGACCGCGCGGCAAACGCGGTGATCGCGAAGTACTCGACCAGCTTCGGCCTGGCCACCCGGCTGCTCGCCGGCCCTCTGCGCAGGGATATCCGCAACCTCTACGCCATGGTGCGCATCGCCGATGAGATCGTCGACGGCACCGCCGCCCAAGCAGAACTCAACGATATCCCCGCCGCCCTCGCCGCCTATGAACACCAGGTTCGCCAGGCACCTAAGCAGCGTTTCCACACCGACCCAGTCATCCACGCCTACGCGCAGACCGCGCGCCGGTGCCATTTCCGGGACGCCCACGTCGAGGCGTTTTTCGCCTCCATGCGCCGAGATCTGCACCAGAGTGAGTATTCCGATGACTCCCTCGAGGACTACATCTACGGCTCCGCCGAGGTCATCGGCCTGTTGTGCCTGGCCGCCTTCTACGCAGACATAGAGGTCAGCGAAGAGAAATACGCCGAGCTCGAACACGGCGCCCGCAGCCTCGGGGCGGCGTTTCAGAAGGTGAACTTCCTGCGCGACTTCCGGGAAGACACCGCCCGGCTGGGGCGCAACTACTACGAGATCCTCGATAACCAGGCGAAAGACGAGATCATCGCCAGCATCCGGGGTGATCTCGAGGCCGCCCACGCCGTGATCCCAGACCTGCCGGATTCCGCGCGCACCGGCGTGCTAGCGGCGACCCTGTTGTTTGAGGAACTCACCGACCGCCTCGCCGAGGTGGACGCCGCCGAGCTGCACCGGCGGCGGATTCGGGTGCCGGGGCGTCGCAAAGCACTCCTTCTAGCCCGCGCCGTGAAGGGGGCGAGACGATGACTCAACCGCAGAGCGCCGTCGTGATCGGGGCCGGTGTGGCAGGCCTGGCGACTGCGGGTCTTTTGGCCCGCCGCGGCTGTGAAGTCACCCTGCTGGAGAAGAATGAGCACGTCGGCGGGCGTGTCGATGAGATCACCGTCGACGGCTTCCGCTTCGAGGTCGGGCCCTCGTGGTACCTCATGCCCGAGGCCTTTTCCCGCTTCTATGAGCTGATGGGCACCTCGACGGAAAAGGAGCTGGATCTCGTACTGCTGGATCCCGGCTACCGCGTCTACCCGGAAGGCCAGGACTTTATCGATGTCCCCTTCGGCGAGGATGCCGTCGTCGAGCTTTTCGAATCCCTCGAAGAAGGCGCCGGCGAAAAACTCAAGGAGTATCTGCGCAGCGCCGAAGAGGTCTACCAGATCGCGCTGGATCGCTTCCTCTACACCACGTTTAGCTCCCTGCGCCCGTTCTTCCACCGCGACGTCATCCGCAACGTGCTGCGGCTGGTCGGTTTGTTGGTGGTGTCGTTGCGCAGGTTCGTCGATAAGCGTTTTCGGGATCGCCGCCTGCGCCAGATCCTGCAGTACCCGGCGGTGTTTTTGTCCTCGCGGCCGGCGAAAACTCCCAGCATGTATCACCTCATGAGCCACACCGACATCACCCTCGGCGTGCGCTATCCGCAAGGCGGGTTTTCCTCGGTCATCCATTCGCTGGAAAGGCTCGCCCGCGACAACGGCGTGCGCATCGAGTGCGGAAAGGAGGTCACGGCGATCGAGGTGGACGACGGCCGCGCCTGCGGGGTCAGGCTTCGCGACGGCCACACGCTTCCCGCCGACATCGTGGTCAGTGCCGGCGACCTGCACCACACGGAGACCTCCCTGCTGCCGCAGAAGTGGCGCAGCTACGACGAGAAGTACTTCGGGCGCCGCGACCCGGGCTTGGGAGTCGTGTTGGCCCTCATCGGGGTGCGCGGCGAGCTGCCGGAGCTGGCGCATCACACCCTGATGTTCTCGGCCGAGTGGGAAGAGGACTTCCACGTCGTCTACGACGGCCCGATCGCCAGCCGGCCCACGGGGGCGTCGCGCTCGATCTATATCTGCAAGCCCTCGGCCACGGATGAGTCGGTGGCCCCGGCAGGACACGAGAATCTCTTCGTGCTCATCCCGGTGGCGCCGGATCCAGATCTCGGCGGCGGTGATGCTTATACGGGCCAGGCCAGCGAGGCCGTGGAGCAGATCCTGGATCAGACAATCGAGCAGATCAGCCAGTGGGCGGGTATTGAGGATCTGGGGGAGAGGATCGTCGTCAAGCGATCGCTCGGCCCGGCCGATTTCGCCCAGCGCTACTTCTCCTGGTCAGGTGGGGCGATCGGGCCGGCGCATACGCTGGCGCAGTCGGCGTTTTTGCGCGGCAAAAACGTCTCCAGCAAGGTCGAGGGCCTCTATTACGCCGGCCAGACGACCGTGCCCGGGGTCGGGGTGCCGATGTGTTTGATCTCTGCAGAAAACGTGCTGACAAGGATCGAGGGCTAAGTGGGTAGTTTCTACTTGTTGTCACTGATCGCCGTCATCGGGTGCATGGTGCTCTGCGATTGGCGCTGGAAGCTCGCCTTCTTCCACGACGCCCGGCGCGCCGCCGTCATCTCCGTGGTGCTGGTCGCAGCGTTTTTGTTGTGGGATGTCCTTGGCATCGCGACGGGCACCTTCTACCGCGGCGACGCCACCTACATGACTGGCATCCTCTTAGGCCCCGAGATGCCGATCGAGGAGCCGATCTTCCTGTTCTTCCTGGTCTATCTGCTGTTGAACCTGACTATGGGCGCACGAAGGGTGATCGCGTGACATATCTGGTGATTTCGCTGCCTTTCCTGCTGGTGGCGGCGCTGGTGTGGCTGCGCCGTAGGCGCGCGTATCCCCGCCAGGGGCGTATCACGCTGGCCGTGCTCGCGGTGGTCTTAGTGCTGACGATCATCTTCGACAACCTGATGATCTACTTCGGCAACGTCGACTACGGCGAGGAGCAGAACCTCGGGATTTCCCTCGGCCTGGTGCCGATCGAGGACCTGTTCTACCCGATCTTCGCCACCCTCATCATCGCCGCGTTCTGGCCGCCGAAGAAGGAGGCGTGATGCAACTACTGAGCGTGATTATTGCGTCCTCGCGCCCGATCAGCTGGGTCAATACCGCCTTTCCCTTCGCCGCCGGCTACCTGCTGGCCGGGGGCGGGCTGAGCTGGCAGCTGATCGTCGGCACTCTGTTCTTCCTGATCCCATATAACATCGCCATCTACGGCATCAACGACGTCTTCGACTACGAATCCGACATGCGCAACCCGCGCAAGGGCGGGCTCGAGGGCGCTGTGCTGCACCCCCGCTGGCACGCGCCGGTGCTGTGGGCGGCTGGCTTATCGACGTCCCCCTTCCTCCTCGCACTCATCATCGGGGGAACCTGGGCCTCCACGGTATGGCTGGCGATCTCCATGTTCACCGTCATCGCTTATTCCCTGAAGGGCCTGCGGTTTAAGGAAAAACCGGTGCTGGATTCGATCACGTCGTCGTCGCACTTCGTGACCCCAGCGCTCGTGGGCGCTACCCTGGTCGACCCGGTGATCGGGAAGAACTTCTGGATCGCGCTGGCGGCGTTCTTCTTGTGGGGTACGGCCTCGCACGCCTTCGGCGCGGTCCAGGACATCCGGGCCGATAGGGACGCAGGCTTAAGCTCAATCGCCACGGAGTTCGGTGCGCGCACGACCACGCGGTTGACGGTGCTCCTCTACGCACTCGCGGCGCTTTTGGTGGCTTTTCTGCCCTCACCGGCGTGGGTGGTCTCCCTTTTAGGTATCGGCTATGTTGCCAACACCGTGAGGTTCTGGAACGTCACCGATCGGACCTGCGAGCAGACGAACCGCGGCTGGCGGATCTTCCTCTGGCTGAACTATGCCGTCGGTGCGGTGGTGACCATGGCGCTGATCGCCGGCGTTACGCCGCCGGCTTGATCTGGCGGTTGTGGAAGATCAGCGGGGCGCCGGAAGGGGCTGCGTGCAGATCGATCACCTCGAAGACCGCCACGGTGTGATCGCCGATCACGATGTCGTCCACCAGCCGCGTATCCAGGGCCACCCCGGCGCCGTCGATAAACAGGGCGTCGTTATGGCGGGTGGTTCGCACACCGTCGAAACGGTGCTGGCCCGGCCCGGCGAGCTGGCGGGCGAGGTGGAGGTGGTCGTCGTTAAGCACGCTGATACCGATGTTCCACGCGGTGCGTAAAACCGGCCATGTCGACGAGGAGTTCTTAATGCTGGCGGTGACCAGCGGTGGCTCCATCGATTGGGTGACGAAAGAGCCGACCGTCATGCCGACGCGCTCGCCGTCGACCTCGGCCGCGAGTGCGACTAAGGAGGTGGGGATGTGGCTGTAGGCGGCTCGCAGGTCCAGGGACTGGGTGAGAGAAGTAGAGGTCATGATCAATCAACTCCTAAAACTTAAACGTGGGCTTAGACGTGGGCGCCGTGGACGGCGCGGGTGACGTCGTAGTACAAGGACACGAAACTTTCCGAAGCCATGATCTCGGCGAAGTCCTTACGGCGATATGGATGCAGGTGATCGGGTACCTCATACTCGTCGAGGATGCGGCCCGGGCGATCGCCCATCACCACCACCCGGTTCGCCAGCAAGAGAGCCTCTTCCACCGAGTGGGTCACGAACACCACCGTCGGTCGGTAGTCGCGCCAGCGGCTTAAAAGCTCCAGCTGGAGGACCTCCCGGGTAAAAGGATCGAGGGCGCCGAAGGGCTCATCCATGAGCACCGTATCCGGGTGGGCCGCGAGCACCCGGGCGATCTGGGTGCGCTGCTGCATACCGCCCGAGAGCTCATGGGGCAGCCGGTCGACGGCATCGCTCAAGCCGAAGGCCTCGATGAGCTCCTCGCCGCGGCGCCGAAACTCGGGGTTTTGCTGGTACCGGGCGGCCACCGTGACGTTCTCACGCACCGTGAACCAGGGAAACAGGTTCGCCTGCTGGAAAACGACCCCGCGGTCGGTGCCTGGGCCGGTAATGGGCACGCCGTGGGAGTACATCTCACCGGCGGTGGCGTGCTCGAAACCGGCGATGAGTTTGAGCAGCGTCGACTTGCCACAGCCCGAAGGCCCGAGCAGGGCGACGAACTCGCCGTCGTCGATACGCAGGTTGAGCCCGCTGAGCGCGGGGACGAGTGCGCCGTCGTCGGTGCTGTAGCTGTGGCTGATGTCGAGGATCTCCAGCATTAGCCAATCACCGCCTCGTCGTAGTGGTCTTGTTCTTTGACATCTGCGATGCCCTGTTGGTCGAGGAACTCAGCGGTCTCGAATAAGTTGCTGCGAATCTCCTCCGCCATGTCTTCGGCCTCCTTCTGGTACAAGTGCTTTTTACCCTCGATCAATTCCCGAGTGAGTTCCGCATCCAGGCCTGCCTGCACAGATGTCGCTTGGACGAAGCGCTCCGAATCCTCATTCCAGACATCGAGGGCGTGGTCTTCGAGCTCGTTCCAGACGGCATGGATGTCGCTATTGTCAACGAGCTCACTCGTGGCGAGGGTGAATAGGTGGGTGGCCGCCCCAGTCTCTTCGGCGACCTCGCCGGCCGTGGTCAGCGTGTTGCCCTCCTGCTGCATGTGGCTGAGCGTGGGCCCCCACATGAACGCGGCGTCGACGTCGCCGGCCGTCCAGGCGCTCAAGAGCGCCTCGGGGCTTAAGAAGGTGATCTCGGCATCGGTGATACCGGCGGCCTCGAGTGCTTTGAGCAGCGAGTAATGGGCCGTGGAGTTGGCGGCGGTGACGATGTTTTCTCCCGCGAGCTCCTCGATGCTGGTGGCGTCGCGGGCCACCAGCGCCTCGCCGGAATCCGTGATGTCGTTGGTACGAATGACCTTCAGATCGAGATCGATCGGGGAGCTCAAGGCGTTCGCCGCCGGCGGAGAGCCGGCGATACCAACGTCGATCGAACCCGAGGCGAAGCCCTGGACCACGTCCTGGCCGGTGGCGAAGCGCACCCAGCTGACGTTGGCGTGCGGGAAGCAGGATTCCACCAGGCCCTGGTCGCGCAGGAACAGCGCGGAGCCGGGGATCACCTGGTAGCCGATGCGCACCGCACCGTCATAGGAGGACTCATCGATCGGGCACTCCTTGGGCTCCTGAAGCTCATAGGTGGTGGCGGGAGCGCCCACACAGCTCGCCATCAGCGGCGTGAACACGGCCGCGAGCACGCCCAGCGTTACTTTCCGCGCCATGGGGATCCCTTCTTCGACAGGTAGACGATGAACTGGTCAAAGGCGAGAGCCACCAGACCGATGACGATGATCGAGCCAATCGCCAGGACGGTATTCAGCGACGTGCCGGAGAGATACGCCAGCCCGCCGATGCCGGGGATGCCGTCGTTGATCTCCGCGGCGACGATGCTCGCCCACGCGGTCGACGACGCCAGCCGGATCGACGACATGATCTCCGGCAGTGCCCCGGGCACGCGGATGGTGCGAAAGATCTGCCAGGAGCCGGCTCCTAAGGTGTGGGCGGCGCGCAGCCAGTCCTGGCGCACGCCGAGGAACCCGGAGAGCGTGCCCACGGTGACAATCGGGAAGGTCGCCAGGATCAGCAGGATAATTTTCGAGCCATCGCCGATGCCGAACCAGACAATGAGCAGTCCGATATAACCCATCGGGGGCAGCGCCCGAATGAAGGTGATATACGGCTCTAAGAGGGTGCGCGCCTTCGGCAGCGAGGCGAGCAGCCAGCCTAAGGCGATGCCGAGGACGATGCCCACGCCTAAGCCCACCAGCACGCGCTGGACGGTGGCGAGCAGGTGTTGCCAGAGGAAATAGCCCTGCTCACCGCAGCTAAAGCGGGCGCTACCTTCGCCGAGGGGGACGCAGCGGGAAGCGTCGATAAGCTCCTGGATGACCAGCTGCGGGCCGGGAAGCACCAGCGGGTTCAGCGAGAAAACCGCGGTGATAGCCCACCAGCCGAACACCAAGATTCCCAGAAACCCCAGGTGGACCGGCCAGCGCCGGCGCGTGCGCCGGGCGGGCGGTGCTACCGGGGGCTCCGGCGTCTGTCTCGCGCGTGTCGGCGCCTGCGCAGTCACCGGCTGTGTCGTTGTGGTCATGGTTATTTGATCCTTGATTCTTTAGTGCCCGTCGACGCCGGCGATCTTTAAACCGAGCTCACGCAGCGCCGGGATGACACCTTCGCCGACCTGGTAGGTCTCTTCGAGATGCGGATAACCGGACAAGATGAAGTGGTTTAAGCCGATATCGGCGTATTCCTTGATGCGCTCGGCGACCTGCTGATAGGAACCCACCAGCGCGGTGCCGGCGCCGCCGCGGACCAGGCCCACGCCGGCCCACAGGTTCGGGTAGATCTCCAGCGAGCGGGCATCGGCGCCGGCCTGGAAATTCTCACCGTGGCCGTGCAGCTCACTTTGGCGACGCTGCCCCTCCGACTGCGAACGCGCCAGGCCCTCCTGCAGGCGGGTGACTTCGTCGGGGTCGAGGCCGTCGAGAAGCTGCTGGGCATAAGCCCACGCCTCCTCTTCGGTCTCGCGGGCGATGATGTGCAGGCGGATGCCATAGTCGAGCTCGCGGTCGTTTTGGGCGGCCTGGTGGCGCACCCGATCGAGCTTCTCGGTGACCTGTTCGGGCGGCTCACCCCAGGTGAGGTAGACGTTCGCGTGCTTGCCGGCGACCTCGATGCCGGGCTGCGAGGAACCGCCGAAGAAGATCGGCGGGAGCTTCTCCGGGCGACGACGCAGCACCGCCCCCTCGGTGCGGTGGTACTCACCGTCGAAGTCGAGCGGTTCTTCGGAGCTCAACAGGTGATTGATGATGGTCAAGGTCTCATCGGCGTTTCGGTAGCGCTGCTCCTTCGTGGAGTAGTCGCCGAACGCGCGCTGCTCGTGGTCCTCGCCGCCGACGACGACGTTCAAATTGAGGCGGTTATTGGACAACCGCTGGAAGGCCAGGGCCTGCTGCGCGAGGATCAACGGGGAGACCAGGCCGGGGCGCAGCGCGACCAAAAACTTCAGCTTCGCGGTCCGCGCGATGAGCGCCGCGGTGGTGATCCAGGCATCCTCGCACCACATCCCGGTGGGCACGAGCAAGGATTCGAAGTGATTGCGCTCGGAGGCCAGGGCGAGCTGGGTTAAGTAGTCGAGATCCGCCGGCCGGGAGCCGTAGTGAAACGAGGTGCCGTGGCCGCCGGCGGTGATGTGGCGGGAGTCGCCATAGATGGGCAGAAACCAGTGAAGATGAAGTGTGTCGCTCATGCGAGCAAGTAGACCATGCGGTTCAGAATCTCGGCAACGGTTTGATTCTTGCTAAATTAAACCCCCGTCGTTGCGGGTAGGTCCTCGTTAAAGGTGCTAGTGGGAAGGAGTTTTATGCTGCAAGGCGGCCAGGGGAGGAAATAGACAACTAGGTCTATATGTGCTTTGATATCGCCTGTGACGCACGACAACCAGGCAGTGATCTACCAGCTACCGGCCTCGGGAATCGCCCGCGTGTTGCACCAAATTCGGCTGCATCCGGGGATTACCCGCACCCGGTTGCAGAAGGATCTTCAGCTTTCCCAGCCGACGGTGACCCGCTACGTCCACGCCCTGGCCTCCAACGGGTGGGTGCGTGACGCCGCGCCCGTCGAGCAGGCGCCGCGTACCGGCAGACCCTCGACCGGCTTGCAGATCAGCGCCGATCACCTCGTTATCTGGGGCATTCACATCGGCCTGCGCAGCACGGAGCTCGTGGTCGCGACGGCGGCCGAGGAGATCCTGGCCCACACCACGGTCGACCTTCACGTCGGCCAGACCCCGGCGACCGAGGCGCTCGACGCGCTCGCCTTTCACATGCGCGCCCCCGGCCGGCCCTTCGCCGCGCCCGTCAACATCGGGGTGGCCACCAGCGCCCACATCAACCCGGCCGGGGTGGTTAACAACCAGGACTTCGGTTGCGAGCACGTGCCGCTGGCACGCCTGCTCGCGCAGCGCTTCGAGCAGGCCATCAGCTTCTCGACGGGCGTCACCGCCATGGCCGGCCACGAACTCGCCATGACGGATCTCGCCGATCCCATCCCCGCCGGCGATTCCACGCTCTACTTCTACATCCGTGAGATGGTCGGCCACGCCTGGATCTTCAACGGGGCGGTCCAGCAGCGCTTCTCTTCCCGGCCGGTCCAGCTGCTGCGTAGCGACGACGCCCGTGGTGCCGGCCAGCACGCCCTGAGCACGCGCTATACATTGCAACGCGCCCGCGACATGGGTCTCGAGGTCCGCTCGCTTAGCCAGCTGCAGCAGCACAGCGACCCGCGCGCCCGCGAGATCCTCGATGAGCGCGCCCGCCGCATCGTCGAGGCGCTGAGCGTGGCGATCGACATCGTCGACCCCGCCACCTGCGTCTTCGCCGGCGAGGCGTTTAGCGACGACCCCCAAGGCCTCAAGCAGATCGTGCAGGCACTCAAACGCCAAGACGAGCACAACGATCTCCCCGCACCCCGGAAGCTGCGCCTGGCCGGCGGCAACGTCCTGGTGGCGGCAGCCCTGCAGGTGGGCTTGCAGGCGCTGTGGCAGAAACCGGAGAAGTTTTTAACTAAACCGGGAGAATGGTCGGCATGGAATCTCTGTTTGATGTCGACACCCGCGACTGGCTTTCCCAGCTGTGGTTTTATATCGGGCTCACTCCGCTGCAGGCGCTCGGCGTTCTCGCCGCCACAGTCGCGCTGTACTGCTTCTTCTTGGTGATGACCCGAATCGTCGGCCAGCGCGTCTTCGTCAAGATGACCGGCTTCGACATCTTGCTCACCATCGCCTTGAGCTCGTTGGTCGGCCGCGCCATGATGGGGCACGTGCCGACGGCCGGCGCCGCAATACTCGCCGTCTGCACCTTGCTTGCGCTCGAGGGGCTCTTCGGCTCGCTGAGCCGTCGGCCCTCGCTGTTTCGCTTTATCAACAACGAGCCAGTGCTGCTGGTGGCAGACGGCGCCTACCTTGACGACGAACTCCGCCGCACCCACATCACCGAACACGAACTCCAGTCGCGGATCCGTACCGCGGGGATTCGCTCGCGCCAGGACGTCGCGGCGATCATCCTGGAGCGCAGCGGCGAACTGTCGGTCTATTCCAAGGGCCAACCGATCGCCGCCGAGCTTTTGGCCCAGGTGCGCTCGGCGGCGCGCTTGCCGGAAGAGCTGGTGCGTCGCTAGGTGGTGGCGAGGAGGACGAGGACGTCCGCACCTGAATCTGTGGAGTAGCCGTGCTGTTGATCGCCGATGAAGCTGAGCAAGTCTCCGGGGCCTAGAACGTGCGTGTCGGAGGCGGTGGTGACGTGCAGGTCGCCGTCGGCGAGATAGAGCGTCTCGGTGGTGCCGGAGGTGTGCGGCACGCCGTCGAAACGCGCCCCGGGTGGCATGCGCAGCCGCCAGATCTCCACCATCGCGCCGGCAGGGATGCGGTTGAGTAGTTCTCGGGTGATCTCGACGTCGGTGGCCGGGACCAGCAGGTCGGAGCGGGAGACGGTGTGCTCGACGAGGTCGGTCAGCGGGATGCTCAAGGCCACGGCGATGGCAGCGAGCGTCTCGATGGTGGGGTTGCCTTCGCCGGCCTCGATCATCGACAGCGTCGCCTTGCTCAAACCGGCGCGGCGGGCGAGCTCGGCGGCCGACATGCCCCGCTGTATGGTCATCGACAGCACTGTTCTGGATCAGCCGAGGTACATCGTCGGCGGCCAATCGCGCGAGCTCAAGGTCGAAATCCCGGCAGAGAAGTTGGCAGCTATAGCCACCATCGACTTCGAGGGGCTCTATGGGTAGGGTGAACGCCGTGGGCATCACTGTGACAGAAAGCGAGTTTAGCGGCGAGATAGGCCGCTTTCTCGATGCTGCCCTGCGTAGCCCGGTGACAATCCTCGGTCCAGGAGCTTATCGACGGGCCGTGGTCGTCTCTCCCGCATTCTTTGATCGAGCCGTCTCTGCGCTCGAAGACTTAGAGAATATCCAGAAGGCTCAAGCCGCGCGCGACGAACACGGATACATCTCCCACGACCGCCTTAAGGCCGAATTGGGTATCGACTGATCTGGGCTGCTGCTTATCCCTTCGAGGTTAAGAAGATGGCGGTGCCGGGGAAGATGCGCCCCCGCTGCGGCGACCACTGGCCCCAGGTTTCCTCGAGGCGTTCGGGCCATTCTGGTTCGATGAGGTCGTCGAGAAGCAACCTGGCCGCCTTGAGGGCGCGCACCCAGTCGCCGAAGGTGCGGTGGTACTCGGCGTAGGTGAGGTGGCCGTCCTCGGAAAACTCCTCGTAGACGCGATCAAAGTAGGAAATGGCGGCGACCATGACCTCTGGGTCGTCGGGAAAGATCCAGCGCATCGGGTGGTTGACCGCAAAGACGAAGCGCCCGCCGGGCCTTAACACGCGGTGGATTTCTTTCAGTGCGCTATCGAGATCGCGGATGAAAGGCAGTGCCCCGAAGGCGGAGAAGGCGATGTCGAAGGACTCGCTGCGGTAGGGAAGTGCCTGAACGTCAGCCTGTTGGAGGTTTGCGGGGCCATGGGCGCGAGAGAGCATGCCGCGGGAGATGTCGAAGCCGGTGATCAGTGACGGACGGCGGTGTGTGGCCAGCCAGTTCGCGCACGGGGCCGAGCCGCAGCCGATCTCGAGGACGTGCTGGCCGGTGACGTCGCCAAGCAAACCCGCCTCGGCCTCGGTGAGCATCTCCGGGCACCAGTGGAAACCGTCCAGATATGAGCGGTGGGCGGCGTGGTAGCGGGCGGCGTCTGCGTCCCAGAAGCGCCGGTGTGCGGCGGAGTCTTCGGAAGCCATGCTGACCACTGTAAACGCCAGAATGTGAAAAGCATGTGGTCGATGTGAAAACCAATGCGCCACCTGCGGGAACGATATTTGCCCGCAGGTCAGGCTTAGCGTAGAGTGTTCGGGGTGTCGAGTCTTCGACCGTCGACCACTGTCGTGATAGGAGGACCGTGGCCCTCGGCGAAGAGAGATCGACGGCTCCATCTCCTGATTTTCCGTCGAGAGACATAACTGTCCACTTACGATCTCCTATATTTTCCGGAGCACTAGAACATATGCCCAACACCAACGCCCCTCAGGTTGCCATCAACGACATTGGCACCGCTGAGGACTTCCTCGCCGCCGTCGACCAGACCATCAAGTACTTCAACGACGGTGATATCGTCAGCGGTTCCGTCGTCAAGGTCGACCACGACGAGGTCCTGCTCGACATCGGATACAAGACCGAAGGTGTCATTCCGACCCGCGAGCTGTCGATCAAGCACGACGTCAACCCGGACGAGGTTGTCGAAGTCGGCGATGAAATCGACGCCCTGGTCCTCACCAAGGAGGACAAGGAAGGCCGCCTGATCCTCTCCAAGAAGCGTGCCCAGTACGAGCGGGCCTGGGGCCACATCGAGGAACTCAAGGAGAAGGACGAGCCGGTCACCGGTACCGTCATCGAGGTCGTCAAGGGTGGCCTCATTCTCGACATCGGACTGCGCGGCTTCCTGCCGGCATCGCTCGTCGAGATGCGCCGCGTCCGCGACCTGGAGCCCTACATCGGCCAGGAGCTCGAGGCCAAGATCATCGAGTTGGACAAGCACCGCAACAACGTCGTGCTGTCCCGCCGCGCATGGCTCGAGCAGACCCAGTCCGAGGTCCGCTCCGAGTTCCTGCACCAGCTGCAGAAGGGCCAGGTCCGCAAGGGCGTTGTCTCCTCGATCGTCAACTTCGGTGCGTTCGTCGATCTCGGCGGCGTCGACGGCCTGGTGCATGTCTCCGAGCTGTCCTGGAAGCACATCGACCACCCGTCCGAGGTTGTCACCGTGGGCGACGAAGTTACCGTCGAGGTGCTCGACGTCGACCTGGACCGCGAGCGCGTCTCCCTGTCGCTGAAGGCGACCCAGGAGGATCCGTGGCGCGTCTTCGCCCGCACCCACGCGGTCGGCCAGATCGTCCCGGGCAAGGTCACCAAGCTCGTTCCGTTCGGCGCCTTCGTCCGCGTCGAGGAGGGCATCGAGGGCCTGGTCCACATCTCCGAGCTGGCTCAGCGCCACGTGGATGTCCCGGACCAGATCGTCAACGTCGGCGAAGAGATCATGGTCAAGGTCATCGACATCGACCTGGACCGCCGCCGCATCTCCCTGTCGCTCAAGCAGGCCGACGAGGACTTCGCCGAGGAGTTCGACCCGTCCCGCTACGGCATGGCCGACTCCTACGACGAGCAGGGCAACTACATCTTCCCGGAGGGCTTCGACCCGGAGACCAACGAGTGGATGGAAGGCTACGAGCAGCAGCAGGCCGAATGGGAGGCCCGCTACGCCGAGGCCGAGCGCCGTTACCAGGCGCACGCCGCCCAGATCGAGCGTCACCGCGCCGCTGCCGCCGAGGCCGCCGCACAGCCGTCGAACTACTCCTCTGACTCCGATGCAGATGCTGCTCCGGCATCCGCACCGAGCCAGGCGGACTCGCACGACGACGGCGGTTCCCTCGCCTCCGACGAGCAGCTGGCGAAGCTGCGCGAGAAGCTCGCTGGCAACTAAGCCTGTGGGGCTTATGGAGGCCCGCTAGGGGTTCGAGGCCCGCTAGGGGCTGAGGCCCGCTGGGGTTCGAGGCCCGCGACCGGATTATGTGTCTGGTCGCGGGCCTTTGTGCTGTTTGTTCGTGGGGTTGGAGTGGCGTGTGGGCCGGGAGTGTGGGCTGGGCTCGCCGGTGATGCATGCGGTGGTACGGTTTCGCACGCCTAGTCGAAAGGAGTCGGTCCGAAAGGAGTCCCGCGAGGTCGAAAGGAGGACTCCTTTCGGTACACCTGCTTTCGACCAGCGGTAGCGCAGCATGCGGACAACGCGCCCCTGCAACCGTTCCACCCCTCAGATACTCGAGGTCCCGTCCAGTACCGCGTCAGGCAACAGCCACAACCCGGCCAGGTCCCGGCTGATCGAGCTGAGCTCTTCCACCCGCGAGCGCTCGACCGGCCACACGTCCTCGGCCGCCAGCCCAGCGATCTGCGTATCCTCTCCGAAGGTCGCGGCGAAGTTGACCACCGCGCGGTGCAGATGCGACTCAGAGGTCACCAGCACGAGCCTGTCCTGAGGTCCGAGCAGCGCATGGGTGTTGTGTGCGTTCGAGATCGTCGACCAGCTATCCGGCTCGATCAGGATGCGCTCGGCGTCCATCCCGCGCTCGATCAGCCACGCCCGCATCGTGCGGGCTTCGTTGTGCCCCTGTTCGTTATCACCACCAGTGAGAACGACTGGTGCATCCGGATGCTCCTGCGCCCAGCGCAGCCCCACTTCCAGACGCCGCTCCAACGTGGGGTGTACATGTCCATCCGGCGGCAAATAGTTACCAAGGATCACCACCGGCGCCTGGGCGAAAGACTCATCCGGCGCAGCGACAGGGGAGTGGATCGTCTCATGGATATGGCCCAGCTGCGAGCTCATCGGGGCCGAAGACAGCGCCGAAGATGCTGGCGCGGCAACCAACCCCGCGACACCGAGGGCCAGCGGTAGCGCTGCGACGAGGGCTTTCATAACTCGCACACTAGCACTGGCACTGGTGGGTAGCATGGCGTCATGCGCATCATCGGGTTGACAGGTGGAATCGGCAGCGGCAAGTCGACCGCCGCAACAATGCTCGCCGAGGCGGGTTTTCCCGTCATCGACGCGGACAAGCTCGCCCGCGAGGTCGTCGAGCCGGGTATGCCGGCACTCCGCGAGCTCGCCGAGGCGTTTGGCGAGGACATCCTCGATGGAAAGGGTGCTTTGCGACGCAGCCTGCTCGCCGAAAGGGCCTTTTCCAGCAAGGAGAACACCGAGCGGCTCAACGCCATCACGCACCCGGCGATTCGGCGCCTGCAGCAGCAACGCATCCAGGAGGCGGCAGACGCCGGTGCGCACACCGTCATCTATGACATGCCGCTGCTCATCGAGCAGGGGTTGGATGAGGAGATGGATCTCACCGTGGTGGTGCATACGGATCGGCAGCTGCGCATCGAGCGCCTGGAAAGCGCTCGCGGCATCTCTCCTCAGGACGCGGCTCGGCGGATGGACGCGCAGGTCGACGATGAGACGCGGTTAAGCAAGGCGGATGTGGTGCTCGATAATTCCGGGACGTTGGAAGAATTGGCGCAGCAGGTGGATAGGCTCGTCGATAAGCTCAAAAAGAGTTAAAGGTTTGGTGGCAATACCAATTTTCCGCATGTTCGTCGCGTGGTGTTCACGTGTTGTCCAACCCCGATTCATTCACGCGTTTTAATATGCGCAGTCATGGGATTCTGGGATGTGGGACCATTCGATAACAGCGCGGCCCTCGAGTTGGTCGAGGACCTGCGCGCTGGGCGCTTTTCGCTCGATGTGTTCCGCTTCCGCTGTGCCGGTTCGGCGGCCCCAGATGCCGACGACGCCGCCGTCGTCATCGCCCTCAACGCCTTGCTCACCCGCCCCGAGGAGCGCCCTGCCGGTATCGGTGAGGCGGAGCTCGCGGAAATCGACACCGCCTTCAACAGGTCGTGGTTGCGTAAACAGGCCCGCGAGATTCTGGATGCGGAGCACTCCTCGCTCTACGCCCATTGGGAGGCGACCGGAGAGGCCGAAGAGTGGGTGCGCGCCACCCGGGGGCTGACCCGAATCCTGCGTTGAACAGTGGGTTTATGTGACGCAGGCCGCTTAACGAAAAAAGTGCTCACAAGCGCGAATTTCGGTAGGCTTTGTCGCATGAAGCTAAACGACACCTTGGAGCAAGCCTTCAACGAACAGATCACCCTGGAGCTCGCCGCGTCCAGCGTCTACCGCCAGCTCGCCATCGAGCTCGACCTGCTCGACCTCACCGGCATGGCCTCCTGGATGCGTCGCCAGTCCGCGGAGGAGATCGAGCACGCCGAGAAGTTCATCGCGCACCTCGATGCCCGCGACAACCAGGCGCAGATTGGCGTCATCGACAAGCCGGAGGTCAAGATCACCTCCGCCGTCGAGGCATTCGAGATCGCCCTCGAGCACGAGCGTGAGGTCTCGAAGTCCATCCGCGCGCTGCGCAAGCTGTGCGACGAGGAGGGCGACGTCGATTCCCGCCCGCTGCTCGACGACTTCTTGACCGAGCAGATCAGCGAGGAAGACACGGTGCGCACCATCATCGGTCGCCTCCGCATCGTCGGCAACGACGGTTCCGGAATCCTGCGTGTCGACGATGAGCTCGCCTAAGCGAGCGCCGCAGCCACAGCGATAGGGCCACGATCCACTGGGAGGATCGTGACCCTTTTTTTAAGCCGTGCCGCGCAGTTCGTCGGAATAGTTGAGCAGGTCCTCGCTGTCGACCATGCCCGCATACAGGGCGCGCTGCAGCTTGTTCACCACGAGCGGGCAGTTCTTGCAGCGCACCGTCTTCTTGCAGCAGCGCTTCTTCGGCGTGAGGTTGGCTTGGCGCAGGCCTTCGAGGGGGTCGCGGCGGCTCGCATCATAAATGTCGAGCGCAGACCCGTAGCGCTGGATCTTCCGCGAATTGCATGTGCGCTTCTTCTTAGCCATGTCGCAATAGTAATAGATATAACAATCTTTAACCATCGTGGTCACCGTCTCGGGGGTAGGGTAGCCATGCCTAAGCTCTATACGCAGCACGAAGAGTGCGAGCGGGGGATGGTGATCGACCGCCGCGCGAGCTCGTCGAACTCCCGGGGGTTAAGCCCGCCGGCACCTTCCGGCACACAGCCCCACACAGGCACGTCGGTAAGCCGCGGGAGCTCGTCGAGGTTGAGGAGGATCGTCTTATCCGGATCCGCCGGGATGCTTCCGCCGATCAGGCCGGTGACGCGAAGGCCGCGCCGCTGCGCCTCGTTGACGGTCAGCTCCGCGCTGTTGAGACAGCCCAACGTCACGCTGGTGACCACCACGACGTCGGCATGGAGCGCTGCGGCGATGTCGGCGAGGGTGAGGTCGTCGGCAAGCCGGACCAGGAGGCCGCCTGCGCCTTCGACCAGCAGGACGCGCCCCGGTGCATCGAGGGCCCGGATCCAGGTGGTGGTCTCCGCGAGCGTCGGCGGGCGCATCCCGGCGCGCGCGGCGGCGAGGTTCGGGGCCAGGGGCTCGGGGTAGCGAATCATCTCCGCGGTCTCTACTCGGGCGAGGCGGGCCACGGTGAACGCGTCGCCGGAGCCTTCGGGCTCACCGGTCTGCACTGGCTTGGCGACGACGACGTCCCAGCCGCGTGCTCGATACACGCAGGCCAGCGCCGCGGTGGCGACGGTCTTGCCCACATCGGTGCCGGTGCCGGTCACGATCAGGATCATGAGATGCTCCCAGCGACGGCGGCGCGCATGGCACGGGTGATCGCGGCGATCTCCTCTGAGGTCGAGATATACGGCGGCATGGCGTAGATGAGGCGACCGAAGGGGCGGATCCACACGCCGTGGTTGACGGCGGCGGCTGTGGCGGCGGCCATGTCCACCTCGTCGACGAGTTCGATGACACCGATGGCGCCGAGGACGCGGACATCGGCCACGCCGGGTGTGTCGGAAAGTGGGGCGAGGCCGTCGATAAGCTCCTTTTCGATGCGGGGCACCTGCCGACGCCAGTCGCCCTCGGCGATGAGGGCGGTGGATTCGGCGGCGACGGCGCAGGCCAGAGGATTGGCCATGAAGGTGGGGCCATGCATGAGTGCAGAAGGCTCCATGGTCTTGGCGACGCGCTCAGTGGCCAGCGTGGCGGCGAGGGTGACAAATCCGCCGGTAAGCGCCTTGCCGACGCAGAGGATGTCCGGAACAACGCCGTTGTCGAGGGTGGTGAACAGCGCTCCGGTGCGCCCGAAGCCGGTGGCGATCTCATCGGCGATCATTAAGATGCCGTGCTCCTGGCAGAGGCGGTGGACGCCGCGGACGAGCTCGGCGTCGTGGAAGCGCATGCCCCCGGCGCCCTGGACGACGGGTTCGATGATGACGGCGGCGATGGAGTCGTCGATAAGCGCGGCGAAGCGCTCGAGGTAGTCGCCGGGATCGCTGCCGCGCACCGGCGGGGCGGGGGCGAAGCGTTGGGTGGCCACCGCATCGCCCCACAGCGCATGCATGCCGCCGTCGGGGTCGCAGACGCTCATGGCCTCGAAGGTGTCGCCGTGGTAACCGGAGCGCCAGGTAAGCAGCCGGGTGCGCTCGGGGTGGCCGGCGCCGCGGGAGTATTGCAGGGCCATCTTGATGGCGACCTCCACACCGACCGAGCCGGAATCCGAGTAGAAGACTTGGTCGTAGTTCTGGCCCGTGAGATCCAGGAGGTTAGCGGTGAGACGGGCGGCCGGTTCGTGGGTGATCCCACCGAACATGACGTGGCTCATCTGATCGATCTGTCGGCGTGCGGCCGCGATCAAGCGGGGGTGGGAATGGCCGTGGCAGGCGGCCCACCAGGAGCTCATGGCGTCGAGAAGGATGCGGCCATCGGTGAGTGTGAGCTGAGTTCCCTGGGCAGAGTCGACGATGAGCGTGTCCGCGCCTGGGGCGGCGTAGGGATGCCAGATGTGCGCGGCGTCGATGCCGGCGATCTCTTCGGGAGTCATAGGGTGCGCGGATCTCCTCACTGTTGAACGACGTTCAACGATTGGTTATGGAAACCCTAACACGCTTCGATCTGGGACTCGGCTGTAGGCGTGGCCATGGTTTGAGGGAGCTCGATATCGGTGTTTAGGGCAGGCGGCCGCGTTGTAAGGGGAATAGCAAACAAGCTATGGGGCGGGCGACGGATTAAACCGAGGATCGATAGCGGGTGATTATGTCGAGCGCGTTCCTGGTTGGGCGTCCTGACGCTGTTATCGAGTGTGGTTCCTCCAGGGGCAGTTTGCATTACCCCATAGCCGCCATCTTCATCGATGAGTCACCCGACCGGTGGTCTATGTTGCCTATGGGGGACTACTCGCGGAGGTGGAAATCCGCCTAGGTGACTATGCCGCGGCATAGTGCGGAGTCGGTTTTTATGCACGTGCGTAATCGAGAATCGATGGATTCCGGGGGATTGATAGGTAAACGAGACACACCTCACTAGAGATCTCTGGTTTTACGCGCGTGCGTAAAACGGGACCGGACTTCTTCACCCTCCGCCCTCTTGGGGCCACCCCAACGGCCCTGCAACCAGAACAGTTCCAGGCTCCCTATGCCGCGGCATAGTGCGGAGTCGGGTTTACGCACGTGCGTAATCGGAAATCGATAGATCTCGGAGAATTGATAGGTAGGCGAAACACGCTGTCGCCTGAGGCCTTTAGTTTTTACGCACGTGCGTAATCGAGAATCGATGAATGCCGACGAACTCATAGGAGCAAGCGACACACCTCACCAGAGAGATCGAGTTTTACGCACGCGCGTAAACCCTCCGCCGGTTGGTAGCGCCGCGAGCGTCCCGTTGCCGCTTGCACAGCAAGCACTGGTGCCGCCACACTCGAAGGTCTGTTGAGTGTCGGGGGGAGCTTGACGCAACCCACTGCGTCGCCGGGACCTGCGCTGTGGCGGCCGGGACCGGATGGCTGCTGCCAACTACACCTGCTGCCAACTACTCGGAAACCGTGGTTACCGTCTTGCCGGAGAAGCGTTAGCAACAAACCGCATATGGCACCCGTCATCCAAGGCAGCTATCTAAGGCGGCGGGCAGTCGGCCAGATGGCCGCTGGCGGGGAGATGTGTGAACTCATCGACCACCGCTGCGCTGAGGGTGCCCAGGGAATACAGAGGCGACTGAGCCATTCCCGAAGTTTGGGGTGGGATCCCTGAGCGAATAAAAGAATCCGAATCTACTCGTATCCGGATGAAGACCGCTGAGAGGACCAATACACCTCCGAGAATGGAGGACCACGTATGTGCCAGATCGAATATGTGTAAGCAGATTGGCCGAAAGCATAGACAGAGGGAAACGCCGGAGAAACCCACACCACATCCACGCGGCGAACCCTAATTCGCTTCCGCACCAATCCGAGTAGCCTGGATCCCATGGCATTTGCAGCTGAACGCCCGGTCATTCCGCACTCCGATTTCCGCCCCGTCGGCGAGGTCGAACGCACGGAGGGCGAGTTCGAGGTCATCAGTGAATACGAGCCCGCCGGCGACCAGCCGACCGCTATCGCGGAGCTCGACGAAAGGCTGCGCAACGGGGAAGAGGACGTCGTGCTCCTCGGTGCGACCGGTACGGGTAAGTCGGCGACGGCGGCGTGGCTCATCGAGAAGCAACAGCGCCCCACTCTCGTCATGGCGCCCAACAAGACGCTGGCCGCCCAGCTGGCCAACGAGCTGCGCGAACTCTTGCCGAACAACGCCGTCGAATACTTCGTCAGCTACTACGACTACTACCAACCCGAGGCCTACGTCGCGCAGACGGACACCTACATCGAGAAGGACTCCTCGATCAACGACGACGTCGAGCGCCTGCGCCACTCGGCGACCTCGGCGCTGCTCTCGCGCCGCGATGTCGTCGTGGTCTCCTCTGTCTCCTGCATCTACGGCCTGGGCACCCCGCAGTCCTACCTGGATCGCTCCCTGGTGTTGCGTATCGACGAAGAGATCGACCGCGACCGCTTCCTCCGCCTGCTCGTGGACATCCAGTACGAACGCAACGACTATGAGTTCAAGCGCGGCTCCTTCCGCGTCAAGGGCGATACCGTCGACATCATCCCCGCCTACGAAGAGGTCGCCGTGCGCATCGAGTTCTTCGGCGACGATATCGACGCGCTCTACTACATCCACCCCTTAACCGGTGAGGTCATCCGCCAAGTCGACGAGGTGCGCATCTTCCCGGCCACCCACTACGTCGCCGACGAGCATCGCATGCAGCAGGCGATCAACTCCATCAAAGAGGAACTCGAGGAGCGCCTGGCGGATCTCGAAAACCGCGGCAAGCTGCTCGAGGCACAGCGGTTGCGCATGCGCACGGAATATGACCTGGAGATGATCGAGCAGGTCGGTTTCTGCTCCGGCATCGAGAACTACTCGCGGCACATGGACGCGCGCGAGGCGGGCAGCGCGCCGGCCACGCTCGTCGATTACTTCCCGGAGGACTTCCTCACGATTATCGACGAGTCGCACGTCACCGTCCCCCAGATCGGCGGCATGTTCGAAGGTGATATGTCGCGCAAGCGCAACCTCGTTGAGCACGGCTTCCGCCTGCCCTCGGCGCTGGATAACCGGCCGCTGACCTTCGAGGAGTTCGAGGAGCGCGTCGGCCAGACCGTCTACATGTCCGCCACCCCCGGCGACTACGAGTTGGCGGCCGCCGGCGGCGAGTTCGTCGAGCAGGTCATCCGCCCCACCGGGCTGGTCGACCCCAAGGTCGACGTACGCCCCACCGAAGGCCAGATCGACGATCTTATCGACGAAATCCGCACCCGCACCGAGCGCGACGAGCGCGTGCTGGTCACCACCCTGACCAAACGAATGGCCGAGGACCTCACCGACTACCTGCTGGAAAACGGCATCAAGGTCCGCTACCTGCACTCGGATATCGACACCCTCGAGCGCGTCGAGCTTTTGCGCCAGCTGCGCCTGGGGGAGTACGACGTGCTCGTCGGCATCAACCTGCTGCGCGAGGGCCTCGACCTGCCGGAGGTCTCCTTAGTGGCCATCCTCGATGCCGACAAAGAAGGCTTCCTGCGCTCGACGAAGTCGCTCATCCAGACCATCGGCCGTGCCGCGCGTAACGTCTCCGGCGCGGTGGTCATGTACGCCGACAGCATCACCGAGTCGATGCAGTACGCCATCGACGAGACCGAGCGCCGCCGGGAGAAGCAGCTGGCCTACAATAAGGAACACGGCATCGACCCGACCCCGCTGCGCAAGAAGATCGCGGACATCTTAGACCAGGTCTACGAGAACACCGGAGACGAGCAGGAGGCGCCGACGGTGCATGCGGATGCGGCGGTCGTCGATAAGCCCGATACGTCCACCATGGCCCAGGATGAGCTGCAGTCCTACATCGACGATCTCTCCAACCAGATGGCGGAGGCCGCCCGCGAGCTGAAGTTCGAGTTGGCCGGTCGTCTGCGCGATGAGATCGCCGATTTGAAGAAGGAACTGCGGGGGGTGCGCGAAGCGGGAATCTAGTCCGCCGCGGCGCACCTGCTGTGCTATTAAGGAATCAATAGGCAAGTCTCGCGCGCTTCGGCGCGCCAGTGTAAGGAGCACGAAAACATGTACAGCTACAAGACCCTCGTGGTAGGCACCGACGGTTCCGATACCTCGCTCGTCGCCGTGCGGCACGCGGCCGCCATGGCCCGCGCCTTCGACGCGACACTGGTTATCGTGTGTGCCTTCTACAGCAACTCCGGCTCGCTGCTGAACTCCCCGAACCGGAACGTCTCCACCCTGCCGGTCGTCAGCGACAACCGCGCCGACGAGTACCTCCGCGAGGCCGAGGCCATCGCCCGCGAGGAAGAGGTCACCGACATCAAGCTCGAGCGCCGCTCCGGCACCCCGGTCAACGCCCTGCTCGCCGCGGTGGAGGACACCAGCGCGGACGCCATCGTCATCGGCAACAAGGGCATGTCGTCTTTGACCGGCCGCGTCTTCGGCAACATCCCGACCGAGATCGCTCGCCGCTCCACCTGCGACGTTGTCCTGGTCCAGACCGAGGACAAGTAACCCCGCCCGGGCGCCGCGGGTGAAAAGCCGGCGTCCTTGATTGCTAAAGTAATCCCCGAGCTGTTGCTGGAACGGAGTTTGAAAGGATCACCATGAGTGATTACGCCAGGATCGTCGTGGGCACCGACGGATCGAAGTCGTCCATGCTCGCCGTCGAGCGCGCCGCCCGCCTCGCCGCGGCCTTCGACGCCCGGCTGATCATCGGTTGCGCCTACTACGAGAACAAGGAAGAGGCGAACAAGGCGCTGCGCCAGGACTCCGTGACCATCCTCGGCGATGAGAACGCCCAGAAGAACCTCGAGGCCGGCGCCGATCACGCGCGCAGCTTCGGCGTCGAGAACATCGAGCTGGCCGTGCGCTCCGGCACCCCGGTCCAAGCGCTCATGTCGATCGTCAACGACAACAACGCGGACCTTTTGGTGGTGGGCAACCGCGGGATTAACTCCCTGACCGGCCGCCTGCTCGGTTCCGTGCCCGCGGACGTCGCGCGTCAGTCCGACTGCGACGTCATGATCGTGCACACGGTCAAATAAAACGCTAGGGAAGTAAAGGCCCTACACCGCATCGGGCAGCGGCCCGATCACCGTCAGGCTCTGCGTGGCGCGGGTGACCGCCACGTAGAGGTCCTGCCAGCCCTGCGGGGAGGCTTCGACGATCTCTGTGGGACGCACCACCACCACGTGGTCGAACTCCAGGCCCTTGATCTCGGCTACGTTGCTAGCGTCGATCACCTTGACCAGGCCCTCATCGAAGCTGAGCGTAGCCGGGTCCGTGTCCTCTGGCAGGTAGTTCACCTCGCGGCCGGATTCGCGGATGGCCTCGGCCGGAGCGGCCTCCGGGTCGATGACGGCCAGAATCCGGTTGGCCACCTGCATGATCTCCACGGGGGTGCGGTAGTTCACCGTGAGCTCGTGCAGGCGGAAACGCGTGCCGACGAAGTCCGCCAACGCCTCCTCCCAGGACTCGATACCCGCCGGCGACGAGGTCTGCGCGGTATCGCCTACCAGCGTCATCCACCGGGCAGGCGAGCGCCGAAACACCATCCGCCACTCCATAGGCGTGAGCTCCTGGGCCTCGTCGACGATCACGTGCCCGTACGCCCAGTCGTGGTCTTCGCGGGCACGCTGCGCGGTCGAACGCTGATCCCGCACCTCCTGCCGGCGCGCGAGCGTTTCCGCATCGATCACGTCCGCGGCCGAGAGGATCTCGGCTTCGAAGAGGTCATCGTCATTGTCCGTGCTATCGGAAGACGAGAGGATGTCGATCGCGTTCTCCGCGTCCTCGAGCTCCTGGCGCCACGCGGCGCGGGCCTCGTCGCCTTCCTCCTCCGTCACCGTGGTGGGGGCGTCGCCGATGAGCTCACGCAGCTCGTCGAGAAGCGCGGCGTCCGAGGCCTGCCACCCGGTGCCTTCCGGCCGGTACAGCGCGGCGTGGGTGTCCTCGTCATAGCCGGCCGCCGCCGAGGCGATCGCGTCCTTGTCGCTGAGCAGCGCCGCGAGTACCCCGGTGGGGGTGAGCACGGGGAAGAACTCGTCGATTAACGCGTTGACCTGGTCTTCTTCGGCGAGGTCGTCGTGGAGCTGGTCCACATCCGCGCCCGAGAGCAGGTTATCACCACCTAAAGGATCGGCGCCGATGCGTTCGGCGAGCTGGTGGGCGAGCTGGTCGATGAGGTGCTCGGCAAAAAGCCTGCGCGCGACGTTGTGCGGTTTCCGCGAGCGACGCGCCCGCGTGCGCGCGGCCTTGACCATCGCGGCATCCACGCGCAGCTCGATCGACCCGGAACGCACCGTGCGCGCACGTGTGGGCAGGACCTGGTAGTCACGCACCGCCTGGGTGAGGATGGTGACCATCTCGGCCGAGCCCTTGACCTCACGCGAGAGCAGCGATTCCTCGGCGGTAGGGCTAATCCCCGGATACATCTCGCCGACGGTGCTGAGCACCACGCCCGTCTCGCCGAGCTCCGGGAGCACCCGAGAAATGTAGTCGAGGAACGTCGCATTCGGCCCGACGATGAGCACGCCGGTCGACGAGAGCCGCTCGCGGTAGGTGTAGAGCAGATACGCCACCCGGTGCAGCGCGACGGCCGTCTTGCCGGTGCCAGGCCCGCCGTTGACCACCATGACCCCGCGGTTGGGATCGCGGATGATCGCGTCTTGCTCGCGCTGGATCGTCTCGACGATCGAGCGCATATGCCCCGTACGCGCCGCATTCATGGCCCGGTGTAGCGCGACCTCGCTGCCCACGCCGCCGCGATCGTCACCGATATCGGCACCGGAGAGGACCTCGTCGTCGACACCCGTGACCGTCCGGCCGCGGGTGCGGATGTGCCGGCGGGTGCGCACGCCTTCGGGCTGGGCGGTCGTCGCTAAGTAGAAAGGACGAGCCATGGGCGCGCGCCAGTCGAGCAGCAGGGTGCGGTAGTTGTCCTCGCGGTCGTCGAGACCCATGCGGCCGATGTAGCGGCGATCGACGCTCTCGTCGCCGTCGGCGGGATTTTCCACCTCCTCGGTCTCGATGTCGATGCGGCCGAACACCAGGCCGAGCTGGGCGAGGTTGAGGCGGTCGAGCTTGGAGTTCAGCGAGTGATACTCGGTCTCGCGGCGCATGAGCGCATCGACGTTATCGGGGTTCGCCGGGTCCACCTCGGCCTGGACAACGGCGAGGCGCTCGTTAGCACGCCGGACCTCCGCGTCCAGGCGGGCGAAGAGGCCGTCCACATATGCCTGTTCCGCGCGGATCTCGGCGGAATCCGGCTTGCCCATGCCACACCTCGCTTCTCGACGTCAAAGGCCTCCAGTTTAACAGCCCCACACAAAACGCCCGCCGGCTGCGGCCCTCGGAAAGAAGAGGGCGCAAAAGGCGGGCGGTGGGTGGCTAGGCTGCGGCTAGCCGAAGGGGCGAGTTAGTCTTCGAACTTCTTGATGGCGCGGCGGATGACCTTGTCGGCCTCGTTCTGCAGCTTCAGGGCCTTGTTGGCGGCACGGTTGCCACCGCGGCCGTGCTTCTTCTCCGCCTTCTGCGCGGCGTCCTGGGCGCGCTTCTGCGCCTTGCGGGCCTTCTTCACCAGGCCCTTCTTGGCGAGCTTCGAGTCGTCCTGGATCTGGTCGAGCCACTTGCGGCCGTCCTTGCGGGCGGTCTCGGCCCACTTCGGGGCGTTCTTCTGCACGTCGTCGGCCAGGGCGCGGCCCTGCTCGCGAGCCTGGTCGAAGAACTGGCCGGCGCTGGCGGCGGCGGACTGGGCCTGCTTCTTCCAGTCGTCCTTGTTCTCATCGACGTAGTCGCTGACGTCGCTGTAGACCTTCTGCGCGGCGTCCTGGGCCTGGTTGGCCTTGGACGAGATCCACTCGCTGGCGTTGTCCAAGGCGCTCTCGGACTCGGACTGGGTGGGCAGCGCCTTCTGGATGGACTTCTGGGCATCCTGCGCCGCGTGGGAGGCGCGCCACGCCAGGCCCGGCTTGCCCTGGGTGTCCATGGAAGTAATGCCCAGGCCGCCGAGCAGGGCGACGTGGGTGAGGAAGCCATTGCGCTTGGAGGACTTCTCCTTGGAGTCATCGGACTCCCAGAAGGCGTAGCGGCCCACGATGGTGGGCACGGTGGTGGCCGCGAGCAGACCGGCGGATAGGCGCGGGAACTTGCCGATGGCCAGCAGGGAGCCAGCGCCGACCTTGGTGCCGCCGAGGATGCGGGCGATCAGCTCGGGGTTGTCGGGGGCCTGCTTGGCGTAGTCGCGCGGCAGGGCAGCACGCAGCTTGTCGAGCACCGACTGCGTCTCATCGACGTGGGCCTGGGTGTTCGCCAGGGTATCGACGCCGTCCACGATGTAGACGGACGCGAGCATCGGGCGGGCGATCTTACGGATCATGTCAGTTGCTCCTTGCATTGCTTATGTTTCGCCGTCCCACTGTACCTGTTTCGGAGGCGGCGGGTGCGGGAATTACCAGCGACGCTCCCACCACTCGTCGAGCTTCGGGCGCTCTGCGCCGAGAGTGGTGGAATCCCCGTGGCCGGGGTAGACGATGGACTCGTCGCGGAAGACCTCGAAGAGGCGGTCGCGGACGTCCTTGAACAGGCGGATGAAGTTGCCCTCGGAGTAGGTCTTGCCCACGCCGCCGGGAAACAGGCTGTCGCCGACGAAGAGGCAGGGCACGCCGTTGATACGCGCCGCCACGCCGGCACCGCCGGGGGTGTGGCCGCGCAGGATGAAGACCGGCAGCTCGTGGCCTGCGAAGTCGATGGTGTCGCCGTGATCGAGCTCGACGTCGACCGGGCTGGGCAGCGCCGGTGAGTCGAGAAAGGAGCTTAAGTGGCGGGCACCGGTGCGCTCGAGGATCTCGGGCAGCGCGCGGGTGTGGTCCTCGTGGCGGTGAGTGGTCAGCACGTTGGTGATCTTCACCCCGACCTCCTTCGCCATGTCCATGATGGCGTCGGCGTTGTCGGCGGCGTCGATAAGCAGCCCCTCGGTGTCGTCGTGCAAAAGATAGACGTTATTGTCCATGTCGCCGACGGAGATATGGGCGAGTTTCAGTTCCTCATTGGCAGTCATGAAGCCCAGCGTAGCGAGCACCGGGAATATCCTCACCGTGGCGATCGCTGGTATGTTCGGATATGTTTGCCACCGACGAGAAAGGCGGGGCCCTTACGTGGCTGATCGCATCACAGTGCAGGGAGCGCGCGAGCACAACCTCAAGGATGTCGACGTCGAACTGCCACGCGACAAAATGGTCGTGTTCACCGGGTTGTCCGGATCCGGAAAGTCTTCGCTGGCGTTCGACACCATCTTCGCGGAGGGCCAGCGCCGCTATGTCGAATCCTTAAGCTCATATGCCCGCATGTTCTTAGGGCAGATGGATAAGCCCGATGTGGACTACATCGACGGGCTGTCGCCGGCGGTGTCCATCGACCAGAAGTCGACGAACCGCAACCCGCGCTCGACGGTGGGCACCATCACCGAGATCTATGACTACCTGCGTCTGCTCTTCGCGCGCGCGGGCACGCCGCACTGCCCGGTGTGCGACGAAGCCATTGAGCGCCAGACCCCGCAGCAGATCGTCGACCAGGTGCTAGAGGCCGAGGAGCGCACCAAATTCCAGGTGCTCGCGCCGGTGGTGCGCACCCGCAAGGGCGAGTTCGTCGACCTGTTCAGCGACCTCGCCTCGCAGGGCTTCAACCGCGTGCGGATCGACGGCGAGATGCACCAGCTCTCCGACCCGCCGAAGCTGAAGAAGCAGATCAAGCACGACATCGACGTCGTCATCGACCGGCTGACGGTGAAAGCCTCCCAGAAGCAGCGCCTCACCGACTCCGTCGAGCAGGCCCTCAAGCTTGCCGACGGCCTCGTGGTCATCGACTGGGTCGAACGCGAGGAGGACGACCCGGAGCGCAGCCGCATCTTCTCCGAGAAGATGGCGTGCCCGAACGGCCACGAGATCGACCTCGACGAGTACGAGCCGCGCGCCTTCTCCTTCAACTCGCCTTATGGCGCCTGCCCGGCGTGCGAGGGCATCGGCACCCGCAACGAGGTGGACATCGACCTGGTGATCCCGGACCCGGACGCCCCGGCGAACGCGTGCGTGCAGCCGTGGACCTCCTCGCCGAACAAGAAGTACTTCGAGAAGCTTATCGACGGCCTCGCCAGCGAAATGGGCTTCGACCCCACGACGCCGTTCTCGGAGCTGAGCGCCAAGCAGCGCAAGGCGATCGTCAACGGCATCGACATCCAGGTCTCGGTGCGCTACAAGAATCGCTTCGGGCGGATGCGCAACTGGTCCGCGCCCTTCGAGGGCGTGCGCGGCTGGATGAGCCGGAAGCTCGAGCAGGCCGACTCGGAGCACCAGAAGGAACGCTTCCTCGCTTATACTCGCCAGGTCGCGTGCCCGACGTGTAACGGCACCCGCCTCAAGCCGGAAATCCTTGCGGTGCGGGTCGCTGATCGCAGCGGCCGGGAACTCTCGATCGCCGGGCTCACCGAGCTGTCCATCGAGGACTCCTCGGCGTACCTGGCCGAGCTCGAGCTCGATCACCGCGAGAAGATGATCGCCGAGCCCGTGCTGCGGGAGGTCCAGGCCCGGCTGCAGTTTCTTATCGACGTCGGCCTGACCTACCTCACCCTCGACCGCGCCGCCGGCACGCTCTCCGGTGGCGAGGCGCAGCGTATCCGGCTCGCCACGCAGATCGGCGCCGGGCTCGCCGGCGTGCTCTATGTGCTCGACGAGCCCTCGATCGGCTTGCACCAGCGCGACAACCAACGCCTCATTGCCACGCTGAAGAAGCTGCGCGACCTTGGCAACACGCTCGTTGTCGTCGAGCACGACGAGGAGACCATCCGCGAGTCCGACTGGCTTGTCGATGTCGGCCCCTTCGCCGGCGAATACGGCGGCGAGATCATCTACCAGGGTGAGCCCGCCGGCATCGAAAACGTAGAGAACTCGTTGACCGGTGACTACCTCTCCGGCCGCAAGGTGCTGGGGGTGCCACAGTCGCGGCGGGCCGTCGATAAGCAACGCCAGCTCAAGATTGTCGGCGCCCGCGAGAACAACCTCAACAACGTGGATGTCTCCATCCCGCTGGGGCTGTTGGTGTGCGTGACGGGTGTCTCGGGCTCGGGCAAGTCGACGCTCATCAACGAGATCCTGGCGAAGAACCTGGCCAACATGCTCAACCGGGCCCGCCAGGTGCCGGGCCGGGCCAAGCGCGTCGAGGGCGCCGAGCACCTGGATAAGCTCATCCAGATCGACCAGTCGCCGATCGGGCGCACGCCTAGGTCGAACCCGGCGACGTATACGGGGGTGTTCGATAAGATCCGCAACCTTTTCGCCGAGACCCAGGACGCGAAGGTGCGTGGTTACAGCGCGGGCCGGTTCTCCTTCAACGTCAAGGGCGGGCGCTGCGAGGCGTGCCACGGCGACGGCACCCTGAAGATCGAGATGAACTTTTTGCCCGATGTCTACGTCCCGTGTGAGGTCTGTGGGGGAGCGCGCTATAACCGCGAGACCCTCGAAGTGAAGTACAAGGGCAAGAACATCTCCGAGGTCCTCGAGATGCCGATCTCCGAGGCCGCCGAGTTCTTCGAGCCCATCGGATCGATCCACCGTTACCTGAACACGCTCGTCGAGGTGGGGCTCGGTTACGTGCGCCTCGGCCAGTCCGCGACGACGCTGTCCGGCGGTGAGGCGCAACGCGTGAAGCTCGCCTCGGAGCTGCAGAAGCGCTCGAAGGGCCGCACCATTTACATCCTCGACGAGCCGACCACCGGCCTGCACTTCGAGGACGTGCGCAAGCTGATGCTCGTGGTCCAGTCGCTCGTGGGCAAGGGCAACACGGTGCTCATCATCGAGCACAACCTCGATGTGATCAAGTCTGCAGACTGGATTATCGACATGGGTCCCGAAGGCGGGTCCGGTGGTGGGCGAGTGGTCGCCGAAGGCACACCGGAGGATGTCGCCCAAGTGGAGGCCTCGCATACCGGCCGCTTCCTGCGCGAGCTGCTGTAGAAAACGCTGTAGAAAACGTCCCGCTGTCCGGCGCCGGCAACAGTGAGGGGGCTATAGTGACTGCCATACCTAGTGGACATCTAGAGAGGCAGGTCACAGGTGAACTCGAAGACGCGTCTCACCGGGCTGATAAGCATTGCGTGCACGGCGGCACTCAGCGCCTGCACGATTCCCGCCAGTGAAGAGGTCGCCGCTCCGGCCACAAGCGCCGCGCTGCCGACCGCGACGACCACCTCTCGTATCGCACCCGAGGACGCCTTCGCAGAGCTGGCAGAAGAGCTTGAGGAGCTCATCGCCTCGGTCAACGACGAGTATGAGGTGGATGCCGGGATCGCGCTTTCCGACGGCGAGCACGTCGCCCACGCCGGCGTCGACGGGGAGTCTTCCGCGTGGTCCACGATCAAGGTGCCCATCGCCATCGCCGCCACCCAGAACGGCCTAGAAGACGACTCCGTCATCGAGCTGGCCATCACCGAGTCCGACAACGACGCCTCCCGCATCCTCTGGAACTTCCTCGGCGATACCGAAACCGCCGCCCTCGCGGCCGAGGAGGTGATGGTGGAAGGCAACGGCCCCAGCACCCTCTACGACACCGTGACCACCTACTACGGCTCGTCTTTCGGAAACGCGAGCTGGCCGCTGATCAACCAGGCTCGCTTCGCCGCCAACCTGGAGTGCATCGACGGGGCCGGGCCGACCTACGCGGCGATGGGCGACATCGTCGAGTGGCAGTCCGACGGCCTCGCCGGCCTCGACGACGCCCACGTTAAAGGTGGCTGGTCAGATGAGCTCGAGACCGCCAACGAATACCTCTACACCTACCGACAGCTCGGCGCGGTGGTCACCGATAGTGGCACCGTCGGCGTGGCCATCATCGCGCACCCCGACGACGGCTCCCACGAAACCGCCCGCGCCGCCCTCGACGAGCTGACCGCGGCGTTCAAAGATATGCTTGACGACGACCGCATCCCGACACGCACCGAGTGCTGATTTGGTACTGCCCGTGCGGGGTGCTAGTGTTTAAGCCACTACCACCCGTGAGCTCTTTATTGAGGCTCGGGTCGCAAGCGGAGATCATCCCACCCCATACCGTCCGCACCAGGATTGGTTAAGGGTCAAGAGTAGATGCCATAGACGTGGCGTCTTTCTCGGTGAAGTATCTCCGCCGGTCCTTCCAAGAAGGATCCGGCGGTTTTTCTTTGCCGTTAAGGGAATCCTCACGCTTTCGACGCGGTAGCGTATCTCGTTTACCACATCAACTTGAGGAGTCCACATCAGCTCTGAAGCTCGCATCAATGAGCGCATCCGCATTCCGGAGGTCCGTCTGATCGGCCCGTCCGGCGAGCAGGTTGGTGTCGTGCGCACCGACGATGCCCGCAAGGTCGCCTACGAGGCTGACCTCGACCTAGTCGAGGTGGCCCCGAACGCGAAACCGCCGGTCGCCAAGATCATGGACTACGGCAAGTACAAGTATGAGCAGGCCCAGAAGGCCCGCGAATCCCGTAAGAACCAGCAGCAGACTGTGGTCAAGGAACAGAAGTTCCGCCCCAAGATTGATGAGCATGACTACGAGACCAAGAAGGGTAACGTGGTCCGCTTTCTCGAGAAGGGCAACAAGGTCAAGGTCACCATCATGTTCCGTGGTCGTGAGCAGTCTCGTCCGGAGCTCGGTTTCCGGATCCTCGACCGCCTGGCGGAAGAGGTTGCTGACGTCGGCACCGTGCAGAGCCGCCCGAAGCAGGACGGCCGTAACATGACCATGGTTCTGGGACCTGTCCGCAAGGGTAAGAAGTAGCACCTGTCTCCGAAGACAACCGTCGATTAAGGACTATCTCCATGAAGCAGAAGACCCACAAGGGCGCCGCTAAGCGCATCAAGACCACCGGCAAGGGCAAGCTGCGCCGTGACCAGGCCGGCAAGCGCCACCTGATGGAGTCGATGTCCTCCAAGCGTCGCCGTCACCTCAAAGGCTCGACCGACGTCGCCAAGGCGGACACCAAGCGCATGAAGCGCCTTCTCGGCAAGGCCTAACCCAGGCTTTTTCCGTCTTTCGCATCAGCACAACCGACTCCCAACAATTGAAGGAAGTATTCACCCATGGCACGTGTGAAGCGTTCCGTTAACGCCAAGAAGAAGCGCCGCGCGATTCTGAAGTCCGCCAAGGGCTACCGCGGTCAGCGCTCCCGCCTGTACCGCAAGGCCAAGGAGCAGTGGCTGCACTCGCACACCTACGCCTTCCGCGACCGCCGCGCTCGCAAGGGGCAGTTCCGCAAGCTGTGGATCCAGCGCATCAACGCCGCTGCCCGCCTCAACGACATCACCTACAACCGTCTGATCCACGGCCTGCGCTTGGCCGAGATCGACGTTGACCGCAAGATCCTCGCCGAGCTCGCCGTCAACGACTTCGGTGCCTTCTCCGCACTGTGCGAGGCCGCCAAGGCCGCACTGCCGGAGGACGTCAACGCTCCGAAGGTTGCCTAAACGAGTATTCTCCACGCTTGTGTGAGAGGTGTGAGCCCCGTTCACCTTTTGGTGGGCGGGGCTTTTGGCGTGGCTGGGCGGTTGTTCCTGGGGGGGGTTGTTTCTCGGCGAGCCGCAAATGCTTGAAGGAAGAACCTTGAAGGACGCGTCCCTTAAACTTCTTCCTTCAAGGGTTTGTGCGCCAGTAGCACCAGCCCGTACTAAAAGGCGCGTCACGGAGAGCCAATCACCCTAGAGCCCATACCCCGGTATCGCGTTCCCACGCCTGGTCGAAAGGACCCTTATAGAAACGAGTCCCGCGAGGTCGAAACGAGGAGTCCTTTCGGTGCACCTGCTTTCGACCAGCGATAGCGCGCTATGAATGCAAGGACGTCCAACCCCGGTTACAGCCAGTTTTGCGCCCATCCCGCGGCACCCGAACACAAATACTTGAAGGAAGAACCTTGAATGACGCGTCCCTTAAGCTTCTTCCTTCAAGGGTTTGTGTGCGGTCCGTGTCTGGAAAACGGCGGGGTATAGCCCTAGGGAACATGAGTGCGTCCGATTTTTACGCACGTGCGTAATCGGGGCTCGCTTCCTCCAACGTGAAGGCCCCCTTCACCCACAATCGTGAACTGCTAAACACGATTGCAGACTTCGAGCTGCCCCTCACCGCAACGGCTAGGCCTTAGCGCGCTCCGCGTGCGCCCAGCCCCGAAGACCACGTGATGTGTTCGCGCAGTAGCTGGCACGCTCGCTCGCCGTCGCGACGCTGAACTGCCTCCAAGATCTTCCAGTGATGGGCCTGCAGCGTGCGGCTCACATCGGACCAGATGTGGAGTTTCGCCACTGTCTCCTGGACGTAGCCGATGGTGGCTTCGCGGATGGAGGTCATCATCGTCTCCAGCACCACGTTGCCGGAGAGCGAGGAAAGCAGGATGTGGAACTGCGCATCGAGTGCGTGGAAGTCGTCGGCGGGCAGCTCAGGATCGTCCATCTGCTCTAAAAGCTCGCGTGCCCGCGCGAGTACCTCCATCCGCTCGGCGGTATCAGGACACCGCGTTTTATCGGCAGCCGTCAACGCCGCCTGTGTCTCAACAGCAGACGCGTATCCACCACGTCGCTGACAGGCAGGGCTTTGGTCGCCACGTGCATCCGTAACGCCCACGCCAGCGCCTCGGAGGGCTCCGAGATTACGATCGCCCCGGAATGAGGCCCGGATCCCACCGAGGATCGCACCAGCCCCATCGCGTCGAGGATGCGGGTGGCCTCGCGTACGGAGGCCCGGGAAATCTGGAACTTCTCCGCGAGCACCCTCTCTCCGGGTAGTTTGTCCCCGATGCGGATCCGCCCTGCGCGCAGCTCGCTCTCTAGCCAGGCGAGGACGGAAGTATAAGCGCGCGGTTTTCGGGACATACCGTAATCTTAGTCACACTGCCTACAACGGCAGCATCCCGGAGAGCACGTTGGACTGCAGGAACACCAGGGTGCACAGCACGAGGAGCAGGCCGAAGGACCACCAGACCACCGAGCGGAAGATGGCGGATTCCTTGCCCTCGAGGTTGACCGCGGTGGCGGCGATGGCTAGGGACTGCGGCGAGATCATCTTGCCCACGACACCGCCGGTGGTGTTCGCCGCGGTCATCAGATACGGGTTCAGGCCGGTCTCTAAGGCGGCGGTCTTCTGCAGGTTGGAGAACAACGCGTTGGCCGAGGTATCCGAACCGGTCACGGCGGTGCCCATCCAGCCCAGGACGGGGGAGAGGAAGGCGAAGGCCGCGCCGAGGTCGGCGACCCAGGTGCCCATCGCGATGGTCTGGCCGGAGAAGTTCATCACGTAGGCCAGCGAGAGCACGCAGACGATGGTCAGCGCGGAGTAGCGCATCTTGTAGAAGCACCGGCCGATCTCAGCGATGGCGTCGGAAACGCGCAGCGGGAAGCGCCCGCCGGCGTCGGCAATCGAGTAGACCACCGCGACAATCAGCCCGGAGATCAGCAGGAGAGTGCCCGGCGACGACAGCCACTGGAAGTTGTAGACGGTGTTCGTCGAGGCGGTGCCATCGGGGTTGAGGATGCGCCCGTCGAGACCCGGCCAGGCGATGGTGATGTCGGTGGAGGCCAGCAGGGCTGGGATATTCACGCCCAGCGTCCACAGCTTCGCGATGCCGAAGATACCCACCACCAAAACGTAGGGGAACACGGCCATCCAGACCCGGCTGGCGCTGAGGGTCTCGGGCGCGGCAGGCTTGTCGACGCCGAGACGCTCCCGCACGTCATCAGCACCCGGCGGTCGCCAGAAACGCAGCAGGATCACGGCCGCCGCCAGGCCGACGAGCGCGGCCACGACGTCAGTGAGCTCGTAGGAGAAGTAGGTCGCGCACCACCACTGGGCGACGGCGAAGGAGCCGCCGATGGCGAGGGCGGCGGGCCAGGCGTCGCGAAGCCCGCGCACGCCATCGATGATGAGCAACAGGAAGAACGGCACGAAGATGGCGAAGAAGGGGGCTTGGTGGCCGACGACGGCGCCGATCTTGGCCGGGTCGAGCCCAGTCAGGGCACCGGCGGTGGTAATCGGGATGGCGACGGCGCCGAAGGCGACGGGGGCGGTGTTCGCCAAGAGCACCACGGTGGCGGTCTTCAGCGGTTTCAACCCGAGGGCGAGGATCATCGTCGCGGTGATCGCCACGGGGGCGCCAAAGCCGGCGAGGGCCTCGAGCAGGCCACCGAAGCAGAACGCGATGAGAATCGCCTGGATGCGCAGGTCCCCGCCGCCGATGGTGTCGAAGATCGTGCGCATGTCTTCGAAGCGGCCGGCCAAGACGGTGACCTGGTAGAACCAGAGCGCCAGGACGACGATCCAGACGATGGGGAAGAGCCCGAAGACCGCGCCCTGGCTGGCGGAGAGAAACGCTAGATCCCAGGGCATGCCGAAGGCGAAGATAGCGATGATCAGTGCGACCGCCAGCGAGATCAGGCCCGCGGTGTGGGCCCGCGCCTTGACGACGAGAAGCATGACGAAAAATGTTATCAACGGCAGGGTGCCGAGCAGTGCGGACAGCGCCAAGCTGTCGCCCACTGCGTCGGGCAGCGTGGTGTAAGTGGACACGAAAAAGCTCCTCGGAAATCCGCTGCGATGTGGTCGGACCATTGTGGTCAGTCCACATGAAGGTATATGTTTCAACTCACATGTGTCAAAAGAATGTGACGTGAATATGTGCCCGGCCGGACGTGTTTTTGACCGAGCAGGACATATCCCGCGCTCACGCTAGGCGGTCAGTGTGAGCTGAATTACCTTCTGGGTTCAACCATCACACCCGATGAGCAGATGAGAGGATATGTGATGCAATTCCACTACGAGGGCTACAGCACCGGTGACCCGCTGCAGATGCGCGCCGAAGGCAGTGGCATCAACCGGCCCAAGGACCTACCCGAGACGATGGATGTGCTCATTGTCGGCGCCGGGCCCGCCGGAACCATCGCCGCGGCGCAGTTGTCGCGCTTTCCGGGCGTCGTCACCCGGCTCGTCGAGCGCCGCGGCCACCGCCTGGAACTGGCGAACGCCGACGGAGTGCACTCGCGCACCATTGAAACCTTCCAGGCCTTCGGCTTCGCCCACGAGATTTTGGCCGAGGCCCACGAGATCACCGACATGGCGTTCTGGAAGCCGAATCCAGAAAACCCGGACGAGATCATCCGAGACAGCAGCACCCGCGAGCTGCCGCAGCACATCAGCGAATTCCCGATGGCGCTGCTGACCCAGACACGCATCATCGATCACTTCAACCGCTTCATGAAGAACTCGCCGACGAGGATGGAACCAGACTACGGCTACGAGTTCATCGACTTCACCGTCGCCGAGGACGCCGACAACGCGAACGTAGATGACTACCCAGTCTCCGTCACCCTGCGCCGGACCAGTGGTGAGCGTGAGGGTGAAGAGGTCACCGTGCGCACCAAGTACCTCGTGGGGGCGGACGGGGCGCGTAGTCAGGTGCGAAAGTCCCTGGGCTACCGCTTGGAGGGTAAGCAGGCCAATCACGCCTGGGGAGTAATGGACATCCACGCCCACACCGACTTTCCGGACGTGCGTAAGAAATGCACCATCAAATTCAGCGTGGGCCGTACCATCTTGTTGATCCCCCGCGAAGGCGGTTACCTCTTCCGCCTCTACGTCGATCTCGGTGAAGTTCCGGACGACGGCAGTAAGGCCGTGCGTGCCACCCCGCTCGAGGACGTCATCGCCACTGCCAATAGCATCATGGCGCCCTATACGGTCGAGGTGAAAAATGTCGTCTGGCACTCCATCTACGAAGTCGGCCACCGCGTGGCCGATCACTTCGACGATCGCGTCTCCGAGAAAACGATAGGCGAGCACCCGCGCATCTTCATCGCCGGAGACGCCTGCCACACCCACAGCGCGAAGGCCGGCCAGGGCATGAACGTCTCCATGCAGGACGGCTTCAATTTAGGCTGGAAGCTCGGACACGTCGCCAGCGGCAACAGCCCGCGCGAACTCTTGCGCACCTATGCCGAAGAACGCGAGGACATCGCCTACAAGCTCATCGACTACGACAAGAACTGGTCCTCACTCATGGCCAAACCCAGCAGCTCGATGGGCAGCGCGCAGGACTTGGAGAATTTCTACCGCGCCAACTCCGAGTTCAACGCGGGGTATATGACCCAGTACGAACCGTCGTCGATCACGATGGACGACCGCTTCCAGCACCTCGCCGAAGGCTTTCCGATCGGCCGGCGCTTCAAGTCCGCCATCGTCGGCCGTGTGTGCGATTTCAACGAGCTCCACCTTGGCCACCAGGCCACCGCTGACGGCCGCGTGCGTGCCTACGTCTTCGCCGACAGTCAGGCGTTGTCCTCTCCAGACTCCGCCCTACACAGGTGGGCGCGGTGGGCGCAAAGGCGGCTGGATCCCACGCTTATCGACGCCAAAGTCACCTATCAGGATCACTACACCACCTTCGATATCTCCGTGGTCCCCGCAGCCTTTCAACCGAAGGTCGGCATTTTCGAGTTGACCAACGTCGAGAATGCCTTCGGCGTGACCGAGAGCCGTGACATCTTCGACGAGCGCGGCCTCTCCCGCAATGGCGTCGTAGTGGTGGTCCGCCCGGACCAGTACGTCAGTGCCGTCTTCCCGCTGGACGATACGGAAGGACTCGAGAAGTTCCTCGCTGGCTATTTCCCCGGCTAGCCTAAGAAGGCATGAACCTGGATTTCTCTGAAGCCTTTAGTGAACGCACCCCGCGCATCGTGGCCGCGGCGAAGCTGCACCGGGCCCGCGAGCGGCGCAAGGCCGAGCGCTTCCTCGTCGAGGGGCCGAACTCGGTGGATGCGGCCGTCGCCACGGGCGCGGCCACGGACGTCTACCTCACGGAGAACGCCGCAGAGAAGTTCTCGGAGATCGTCTCCGCGGCCGGCTACATGGATGTCTACGTCCACCCGATCACGGACAAGGCCGCCCGCTCGCTGTCGGACACCGTGACCACCACCGGCCTGTTCGCCGTGTGCCGGCCCGTGACCTGGACGGCGGGCAAGGCCCTGGGCGCGGCGCCGCAGCTGGTTTCGATCCCCGTCGAAACAGCCGAGCCAGGCAACGCCGGCACCCTTATCCGGGTCTCCGATGCCATGGGGCCGACGCCTGCATCTTCGCCGGTGAGAGCGTCGACCCGCAGTCCAGCAAGGTCGCGCGCGCCTCGGCAGGCTCGCTTTTTCACATCCCGGTGGCGCGCCACACCGACATCGCTGACGTCATCGGCCAGGCCCGGGCGAAGGGGCTGCAGATCGTCGCCACGGCGGCCGACGGGGAGGTCGAGCTTGACGACGCCGCCGAGCTCTTATCCCAGCCCACCGCCTGGCTCTTCGGCAACGAGGCCCACGGGCTTCCCGACGACGTACTCGCCCGCGCCGATCACCGCCTCAGCATCCCGATCCGGGGGAGGGCGGAATCGCTCAACCTCGCCACGGCCGCCTCGATCTGCCTGTACGAATCCGCTAAGGCCCTCGCGCGCGCAGACTAAACCCGCGGGTATGGTGGTTGAGTCCGAAATTATTGTCCAGTCGCACATGAAGGGTCCAGGTAGCTAGAGTGTCCGAAACCCCTGAGATTGATCTGACCGAAGCGACCCTGTCGCAGGCGGCGGACGAGGCCATCGCGGCCTTCGACGCGGCCACCACCACGGCGGAGCTGACGCAGGCCCGCCGCGCACACCTCGGTGATGCCGCCTTTATCCCCCGGGCCCGCCAGGCCATCGGCACGCTGCCCAAAGCCGAGCGCAAGGATGCCGGCCGCAACGTGAATATGGCGCGCGGTCGCGTCGAAAAGCACTACGCGCAGGTGCAGAAGCGACTGGAAGACGAGGAAAAGGCCGCCCGGCTCGTCGCGGAGCGCGTGGATGTCTCGGAGCCGACTACCCGCCGGCTGACCGGCGCTATGCACCCGATCACCACGCTCCAGGAACAGATCGCGGACATCTTCATCGGCATGGGCTGGGAGATCGCCGAAGGTCCCGAGATCGAGGCCGAGTATTTCAACTTCGACGCGCTGAACTTCCTGCCGGATCACCCGGCGCGCACCCTGCAGGACACCTTCCACGTCGGCGCGGACAACTCCCGCCAGGTGCTGCGCACCCACACCTCGCCGGTGCAGGTGCGCACCCTGCTCGAGCGCGATGTGCCCGTCTACATTGCCTGCCCGGGCCGGGTGTTTCGTACCGACGAGCTCGATGCCACCCACACCCCGGTGTTCCACCAGGTGGAGGGCTTGGCCGTCGATAAGGGCCTGACCATGGGCCACCTCAAGGGCACCCTGGATCACCTGGCGAAGGTGCTCTTCGGGGAGGAGACCACTACCCGCATGCGCACCAACTATTTCCCGTTCACCGAGCCTTCCGCCGAGGTCGACGTGTGGTTCCCGAACAAGAAGGGCGGCGCCGGCTGGATCGAGTGGGGCGGCTGCGGCATGGTCAACCCGAACGTCTTAAGGGCCGTCGGGATTGACCCTAAGGAGTACTCCGGCTTTGCCTTCGGCATGGGGCTCGAGCGCACCCTGCAGTTCCGCAACGGGCTCAGCGACATGCGCGACATGGTCGAAGGTGACGTCCGCTTCACCCTGCCGTTTGGCGTGCAGGCTTAAACAACGGTCACCAGGAGGGATTTTTAAAGCAATGTATATCGCACAGAACTGGTTGACCGGCTTGCTGCAGTTGATGGATGAGCAGCACAGCGACTGGTCGGTGAGCGCCGAAGGCATGGACGCGGGCTTCGTCAGCGTCGGATTCGAAACCGAAGGCTACGAGCCTATCCCGGAAACCACCGGCGATCTGGTCTTAGGGCGGGTCGTCGAGATCGAGGAGCTCACCGGCTTCAAGAAGCCGATTCGCTACTGCCAGGTCGACGTCGGTGAGGCCAACGGCACCGGTGAGAACCAGGGCATCATCTGCGGCGCCCGCAACTTCGCCGAGGGCGATCTCGTGATCGTGGCCCTGCCGGGTACCGTCTTGCCGGGTGGTTTCGAGATCTCCGCGCGCAAGACCTATGACCACATCTCCGCCGGCATGATCTGCTCCGCCGCGGAGCTGGGGCTGACCGATAAGCAGAACTCCGGCATCATCGTGATCTCCGAAAACGAGGCCGGCGACGCCCAGCCCGGCGATGACGCCCGCGAGATCGCCGGGCTCGCCGATACCGTCTTCGAGGTCAACATCACCCCGGATCGCGGCTACGCGCTCTCTGCCCGTGGGCTGACCCGCGAGCTGGCCAGCGCCTTCGACCTCACCTACACCGACCCGGCGCAGGATCCCACGGTCGCCGGCATCGACCTAGCCGCCGTGCCCGAGCCGCAGGCCGAGGTGTTGGATCTCGAGGTGCGCGAGGAGACAAAGGCACAGCGCTTCGGCCTGCGCAAGGTCACCGGCATCGATCCGAGCGTCGAATCGCCCTACTGGCTGCAGCGCGAGCTCATGCTCACCGGCGCCCGCCCGGTCAACGCCGCCACCGATGTGACCAACTACGTCATGTTCCTTCTGGGCACCCCGATGCATGCCTTCGACGCCGCGCAGATCACCGGCGGGCTGACGGTGCGCAACGCGGAGGAAGGCGAAAGCTTCGAGACCCTGGACCACGTCGAGCGCACCCTCAGCGCCGAAGACGTGGTCATCTGCGACGAGACCGGCATCCAGTCTCTCGCCGGGGTCATGGGCGGTACCACCTCGGAGATCTCCGAGTCCACCACCGACGTTTATTTCGAATCCGTCGTCTGGGACCCGCGGGCGGTGGCGCGCACCTCGCGGCGCCACAAGCTCAGCTCCGAGTCCTCTCGCCGCTTCGAGCGCGGCGTCGACCCGGCGCTCGTCGAGACGGCCCTCGACTATGCCTGCGCGCTGCTGGTGGCCATCGCCGGCGGCACCGTCACCAACGAGCGCAGCCTCTATGGCGATATCCACCTCGCCGAGCCGATCGATCTGCGCCCGGAGCACCCTTCCGAGCTCATCGGCGTCGACTACGAGCGTGAGACCATCGTGCGCCGCCTCGAGGAGATCGGCGCCCGCGTCGTCGATCGCGCGGAAGTATTGGCCGTGACCCCGCCGACCTGGCGCACCGACATCTCCATGCCCGAGGACCTCATTGAGGAGGTCGTGCGTCTCGACGGCCTCGACAAGGTGGTTCCGGTTTTGCCGACACCGCGCGGCGGCCGCGGGCTCACCGCCGCCCAGCGCCGGCGCCGCGCCGTCGGCCACGCGCTGGCGTACCAGGGCTACACCGAGATCCTGCCGTCGCCGTTCATCAAGAACACCACTTTCGACGACTGGGGCCTCGACGCCGCCGACGAGCCCCGCAAAACGGTCGCGGTGCGCAACCCGCTGGATTCCGACTACGCGCAGCTGGGCACCACGCTTCTGCCCGCGATGCTTGAGGCGGTGGAGCGCAACGTCGCCCGCGGACGGGGCGATCTCTCGCTCTACGGCGTGCAGCAGGTCGCGTTCCGACGTGCCGATGCCAGCCCCATGCCCGATGTCACCCGCCGCCCGAGCGAGGAGACGGTGCGCGAGCTCGTCGAGACCCTGCCGCACCAGCCGCTACACGTCGCCACCGTCGGCGTCGGGGAGATCGACGCCACCGGCCCGTGGGGCGAGGGACGCCGCTACACCTGGGCCGAGGCAGTAGAGTCCGCGCGCATCGTCGCCCGCGCCTGCGGAGTGGAGCTCGAGGTCGCCAACGCTGAGCAGCTGCCCTGGCACCCGGGGCGCTGTGCGCAGCTGAAGGTCGCCGACGAGGTGGTCGGCTACGCCGGCGAGCTGCACCCGCAGGTGCTGGAAAACCTCGGCCTGCCGGAGCGCACCTGCGCCATGGAGCTCAACCTCGACGCCGTGCCCGCCTCCACCAGCCTGCCCGCGCCGGTGCTCAGCTCCTTCCCGGCGCTGCACCAGGACATCGCCTTGGTGGTCGATGAGGACACCCCGGCGGAGACGGTGCGCCGGATCGTCGAAAAGGGCGCCGGCGACCTGGTCGAATCCGTCGAGCTTTTCGATATCTTCCGCGGCGAGCAGCTCGGCGAGGGCAAGAAGTCGCTGGCGCTGAAGCTCTTGTTCCGCGCGGATGATCGCACGCTAACCGACGAGGAGGCCAACGAGCACCGCCTGGCTGCCGCCGAGCTCGCAGAGAAAGAACTCGGCGCCACCATGCGTGCATAATTTGCATTCGAGCGCATAAACGGTAGGGTAGGAGCCATGCCTTACCGCATTGCCGTTGCCGGTGCCACGGGATATGCAGGGGGAGAGATCCTTCGCCTGCTTCTCGGGCACCCGCATTATCAGTCCGGAGAGATGGAAATCGGCGCGCTCACCGGCGCCTCGAACGCCGGCCAGCCGGTCGCCGAGCTCATGCCGCAGCTCGTCGAGCTGTCCGACCGCGTCATCGAAGACACCACCGTCGAGGTCCTCGCCGGCCACGACGTCGTCTTCTTAGGCTTGCCGCACGGACACTCCGCCGCCATCGGCGCCGCACTCGACGAGGACACCCTTGTCATCGACTGCGCCGCCGACTTCCGCCTGCGCGACGCCGAGCAGTGGCAGCACTACTACGGCAGTGAGCACGCCGGCAGCTGGCCCTATGGCATCCCCGAGATGCCCGGGCATCGCGAAGCACTGGCCAACTCTCGGCGCATCGCCGTGCCCGGATGCTTTCCGACGGGCGGCACCCTCGCCATCCTGCCCGCCGTGGCCGGCGGGCTCGTGGAGCCGGACCTCGCGATCACGTCGATCACCGGCGTCTCCGGTGCCGGCAAGAAGGCGAACGTCTCCCTGCTCGGCGCGGAGACCATGGGCTCGCTGAAGGCCTACAACACCTCCGGCAAGCACCGGCATACCCCGGAGTTCGAGCAGAACCTCGCGGAGTACACCGACAAGGACGTCACCATCAGCTTCACGCCGGTGCTCGCCCCGCTGCCGCGTGGCATCCTCACCACGGCCACCGCGCCGCTCGTAGACGGCGTCGACCAGGAGGCCGCCACCGCCACCTACCGGGCGTTTTATGACGATGAGCCCTTCGTCCACCTGCTCGGGGCCGGTCAGCAACCGCAGACCCAGAACATCGTCGGTTCCAACATGTGCCACGTGCAGGTCGAGGTCGACGAGCGCTCCGGGCGCCTTCTGATGACCTCCGCCATCGACAACCTCACCAAGGGCACGGCCGGCGCCGCCGTCCAGTGCATGAACATCGCCTTGGGCAACGAGGAAACCGCCGGCCTCCCGCGCGTCGGCGTGACCCCTTAAAGCCCGTTTGAGACAGCAGAAAGAGTTCCATGAGCAGCATCGGTATCACCGCCCCGGAAGGCTTCCGGGCCGCCGCCACCACCGCCGGGATCAAGCCCTCCGGCCAGAGTGATCTGGCGCTCGTCGTCAACGACGGGCCCTCCCTGGCCGCCGCCGCGGTGTTTACGCGCAACAAGATCGTCGCCGCGCCCGTGAAGTACACCCGCACCACCGTTGCCGACGGCCAGCTTCAGGCCGTGATCTATAACTCCGGCAACGCGAACGCCTGTAACGGCCTGAAGGGCGATGAGGACGCCGCCACGATGGCCGCCGACGTCGCCGACGCCTTAGGAATCAGCAACATGGACGTCGCGGTCTGCTCGACCGGACTCATCGGCGACCTGTTGCCGATGGATCTCGTGAGCAAGGGTATCGCCAGCCTGCCGCGCTCGCTCGGAGACCACGGCAGCGAGGCCGCCCAGGCGATACTGACCACCGATACGGTGAGCAAAGAAACCGTCGTACGCCACGAGTCTTTCACCGTCGGCGGCATGGCCAAGGGCGTGGGCATGATGGCGCCCTCACTGGCCACCATGCTCGCTTTGCTGACCACGGATGCCGACGTCACCCCGGCCATGCTCGATGAGGCGCTGCGTAAGGCCTCGGCCGCCACCTTCAACACCTTGGATATCGACGGCTCGACCTCCACCAACGACACCGTGATCGCCATGGCCTCGGCCGCCTCCGGCTACCGGCCTACCCAGGACGAGCTCAACGAGGCTATCGCCACCGCCTGCGCGGAACTCGCGGACCAGCTGCAGGCCGACGCCGAGGGCGTGACCAAGCGCGTGCGCGTCACCGTCACCGGCACCGCCAGCGACGAGCAGGCCTTAGAGGCCGCCCGCGTGCTCGCCCGCGACAACCTCTTCAAGGCCGCCATGTTCGGCTCCGATCCGAACTGGGGGCGGGTGCTCGCGGCCGTGGGCATGGCCGATGCCGCCATGGAACCGGAACACATCAGCGTCTGGTTCAACGACCAGCCCGTCTGCATCGATTCCACCGGCCCCCCCGGCGCGCGCGAGGTAGATCTCTCCGGCGCGGATATCGATGTCCGCGTCGACCTCGGCACCGGCGGCAGCGGCGAGGCCTTCGTGCGTACCACGGACCTCTCGCACGCCTACGTCGAGATCAACTCCGCCTACTCGTCCTAAAAGCTTGAAGGAACCACCCTATGTCTGAAGACGTCTTAGAAGGCCTCACCGCCGAGATGCGCGCCCACGTGCTCGCCGAGGCCCTGCCGTGGCTCCAGCACTACCGCGACAAGATCGTGGTGGTGAAATACGGCGGCAACGCCATGGTCGATGAGGAGCTCAAGGCCGCTTTCGCCGCCGACATGGTGTTTCTGCGCACCGTCGGCGCCAAGCCCGTCGTCGTGCACGGCGGCGGCCCGCAGATCACCGATATGCTGCGCCGCCTCGGCCTCGAAGGCGAGTTCCAGGGCGGTTTCCGCGTGACCACCCCGGAGGTCATGGAGATCGTGCGGATGGTCCTGCTCGGCCAGGTCGGCCGCGAGCTGGTCAACCTCATGAACGCCTACGGGCCTTTCGCCGTCGGCTGTTCCGGCGAGGATGCCAACCTTTTCAGGGCAGAGAAGCGGCTCGTCGATGTCAATGGCGTGCAGACGGACATCGGGTTGGTCGGCGACATCGTCGACGTGAACCCGGAGTCGGTGGAATCGCTTATCGACGCCGGCCGCATCCCCGTCATCTGCGGCATCGCCCCAGACGAGGACGGGCAGGTCTACAACATCAACGCCGATTCCGCGGCCGCGGCGATCGCCTCGGGTTTGGGCGCGGAGCGCCTGCTCATGCTCACCAACGTCGAGGGCCTCTATACCGACTGGCCGAATAAGGACTCGCTGGTCTCCAAGATCGAGGCCAACGAGCTGACCCGCCTGCTGCCCGAGCTCGATTCCGGCATGATCCCCAAGATGGAGGCCTGCCTCACCGCGGTCAACGGGGGAGTCAACGCCGCCCACGTCATCGACGGCCGCACCGCCCACTCGGTGCTGCTTGAGCTGTTGACCATGGGCGGTATCGGCACGATGGTTTTGCCGGATAACTACGTGCGCTCGAACTACCCCGAGGGAACTGTCTTCAGGAAGGATGACTGAGTCAATGACGAACGCACACGACAAGTGGCCTCAGGTGCTCATGAACACCTACGGCCACCCGGCGCTCGAGATTGTCGACGGCCACGGCGCCACCGTCATCGATGCCGAAGGCCGAAGCCACATCGACATGCTGGCCGGCATTGCGGTGAACTCGCTGGGACACGGCCACCCGGCCGTGGTGAAGGCGGTGAGCGAGCAGGTCGCCCGGTTCGCGCACCTGTCGAACCTGTTCGTCTCCGCCCCAGTCGTGAAGGTCGGCGAGAAGCTCATCGCCCGCCTCGGCGCCGAGGACTCCGCCCGGGTGTTTTTCTCCAACTCCGGGGCCGAGGCCAACGAGGCCGCCTTCAAGCTAGCACGCGCCACCGGCCGGCGCCGCGTGCTCGCCGCCGAGCACGGCTTCCACGGCCGCACCATGGGCGCGCTGGCCCTAACAGGTCAACCGGATAAGCGCCGCGCCTTCGAGCCCCTGCCGGCCGGGGTGGAGTTCTACCCCTATGGAGATATCGATTTCCTGCGCAAGCAGGTAGAGACCGACCCGAAGGAGGTCGCCGCGATCTTCTTAGAGCCCATCCAGGGTGAAACCGGCGTCATCCCGGCACCGGAGGGCTTCTTAAAGGCCGTGCGCGAGCTCTGCGATCACCACGGCATCCTCATGGTGGTCGACGAGGTGCAGACCGGCGTGGGCCGCACCGGCGACTTCTTCGCCTTCCAGCACGACAATGTCATCCCGGATGTCATCACCATGGCGAAGGGGCTGGGCGCAGGCCTGCCGATCGGCGCGACGCTGGCCACCGGCAAGGCCGCCGAGCTCTTCGGGCCCGGCTCGCACGGCACCACCTTCGGCGGCAACCCCGTGGCCTGCGCGGCAGCCACGGCGGTGCTCGACACGATCGACGACGCCTTTATCGCCGAGGTGGCCGCCAAGGGCGAGCGCCTGCGCGAGCAGCTCACGAAGATCACCGGCGTCTGTGGAGTGCGCGGGCGCGGGTTGATGCTCGGCGTGGAGCTGGATACGCCCGTCGCCAAGCGTGCCGTGGCCGAGGGCCACCGCCACGGCGTCATCCTCAACGCCCCGCACGACAACGTGCTGCGTTTAACGCCGCCGCTGGTTATTGCCAACGACGAGATCGACGAGGCCGTTCGCCGCATCGAGCGCACGCTGGCAGTCGTGGGCACCGACAGTGAGAGTTAAGGAGTAAGGAATTGACCGTCATCAACAACGTCCGGCACTTCTTTGCCGACGACGACGTAACCCCCGCCGAGCAGCGCGAGATCCTCGAGCTTGCCGCCGAGCTGAAGAATGAGCCGTTTTCGCGCCGCCCGCTCGAGGGTCCGAAGTCGGTCGCGGTGCTCTTCGACAAGACCTCGACGCGCACACGCTTTTCCTTCCAGACCGGCGTGGCGCACCTCGGTGGGGAGGCGATCGTGGTGGAGAAGGGCTCCTCGCAGATCGGTAAGGGGGAGACCCTCTCCGATACCGGCGCGGTTTTAAGCCGCTATGTGGAGGCCATCGTGTGGCGTACCTACGAGCACGCCAACCTCGCGGCGATCGCCGAGAACGCGAGCGTGCCCGTCGTCAACGCGCTCACCGACGACCTGCACCCGTGCCAGATCCTCGCCGACCTGCAGACCTGCGTCGAGAACCTGTGCCCCGAGGACGGCCCGGCCGGGCTGGTGGGCAAAAAGGCGGTCTACCTGGGAGATGGCGATAACAACATGGCGAACTCCTACATGCTCGGCTTCGCCACCGCCGGCATGGACCTCACGATCATCGCGCCGGAAGGCTTCCAGCCGCGCGCCGAGTTCGTCGAGCGGGCGCAAGCGCGGGCCGCCGAGACCGGCGCGGAGATCGCCGTGACCGACAACGTCGACTCGGTCTACGGCGCGGACGTCGTCATCACCGATACCTGGGTCTCCATGGGCCAGGAGGACGACGGCAGGGACCGTCGCACCCCGTTTATGCCCTACCAGGTCACCGCCGAGCTCATGGCGAAAGCCGGCGAGCAGGCCATCTTCCTGCACTGCCTGCCGGCGTACCGCGGCAACGAGGTGACCGCCGAGGTGATCGACGGGCCGGCGTCGCGGGTGTTCGACGAGGCCGAAAACCGCCTCCACGCCCAGAAGGCGCTGCTAGTCTGGCTGCTCGACAACCAACCCGCGAATAAAGGAGGCGAGTAAGTGCCGTGACCTCCTCGATCACCCGCACCGCCCGCCAAGGCAAGATCCTCGAAATCCTCGGCAAGACCCGGGTGTCTTCCCAGGTGCAGCTCTCTGAGCTGCTTCTCGACGAAGGCATCGACATCACCCAGGCCACCCTGTCGCGGGATCTCGACGAGCTCGGCGCGCGCAAGATCCGCCCCGACAAGGGCAGAGCATATTATGCACTCGCCGGTACGGAGGCGGAGCCTCACACCCGCCCCGGCGGGCCGCGGGAGAAGCTGCGCCGCATGCTCGACGAGCTTGTCGTGCACGTCGATCACTCGCACTCGCTGGCGGTGCTGCGCACCCCGCCGGGAGCTGCGCAATACCTGGCCAGCTTCATCGACCGGGTGGGCCTCGAGGAGGTCGTCGGCTGCATCGCGGGCGACGACACCATCTTCGTCCTCGCCCGCGAACCTCTGACCGGCGAAGAACTCGCCAACTTATTCACCCACCGCTAAGAGGCCTTTAAGCCCGGCGGTACCCTATACACAGCAAAATTCAACTGGTAGTGAAGGAGAACTCTCATGACTGCTCGCGTTGTTCTCGCGTACTCCGGTGGTCTGGATACCACCATCGCCATCCCGTACCTCGCCAAGATGACCGGCGGTGAGGTCGTCGCCGTCTCCCTCGACCTCGGCCAGGGCGGAGAGGACATGGAGTCCGTGCGCCAGCGCGCCCTCGACTCCGGCGCCGTCGAATCCATCGTGGTCGACGCCAAGGAGGAGTTCGCCCGCGACTACTGCATGCCCACCATCCAGTCCAACGGCCTGTACATGGGGGAGTACCCGCTGGTCTCCGCGATCTCGCGGCCCCTCATCGTCAAGCACCTGGTCGAGGCGGCCCGCGAGCACGGCGGCACTCACGTCTCCCACGGCTGCACCGGTAAGGGCAACGACCAGGTCCGCTTCGAGGTCAGCTTCATGAACACCGCCCCCGACCTGGAGATCATCGCCCCGGCCCGCGACTACGCCTGGACCCGCGACAAGGCCATCGCCTTCGCGGAGGAGAACGACATCCCGATCGAGCAGTCCAAGTCCTCTCCGTTCTCCATCGACCAGAACGTTTTCGGCCGCGCCGTCGAGACCGGCTTTTTGGAGGATCTGTGGAACCCGCCGACCAAGGACCTCTACGCCTACACCGAGGACCCGGGCATCGGTAACGCCCCGGACGAGGTCATCATCTCCTTCGAGGGCGGCATCCCCGTGGCTATCGACGGCCGCAAGGTCACCCCGCTCGAGGCGATCGAGGAGCTCAACCGCCGCGCCGGCGCCCAGGGCGTGGGACGGTTGGACATGGTCGAAGACCGCCTCGTGGGCATTAAGTCCCGCGAGGTCTACGAGGCACCGGGCGCGATGACCCTGATCACCGCCCACAAGGCGCTCGAGGACGTCACCTTGGAGCGCGAGCAGGCCCGCTACAAGCGCCTGGTCGACGCCCGCTGGTCCGAGGAGGTCTACGACGGCCTGTGGCACAGCCCGCTGAAGAACTCCCTGGACGCGTTCATCCGCGACACCCAGACTCATGTCACTGGGGATATCCGCATGGTGCTGCACGCGGGTAAGGCCACCGTCAACGGCCGCCGCTCCGGCCACTCGCTCTACGACTACAACCTGGCCACCTACGACTCGGGTGATACCTTCGACCAGTCTTTGGCCAAGGGCTTCGTCCAGCTGCACGGCCTGAGCTCCAAGATCGCCAACAAGCGCAACCGCGAGGCGCAGTAAGCCATGGCGGAATTCGACAAGCACGCCACCAACGAAGGCGCGCTGTGGGGCGGGCGCTTTTCCGGCGGTCCCAGCGAGGCGATGTTCGCGCTGAGCGTCTCCACCCACTTCGACTGGGTGCTCGCGCCCTACGACGTGCTGGCCTCGAAGGCGCACGCCCGCGTGCTCAACCGGGCGGGCCTGCTTTCGGATGCGGATCTGGAGACCATGCTCGAGGGCTTAGACCAGCTGGGCCGCGACGTGGCCGATGGCTCTTTTAGACCGGATCCGACCGACGAGGACGTCCACGGCGCCATGGAGCGCGGGCTCATCGGCCGCGTCGGCCCCGAGGTCGGCGGTCGCCTGCGTGCGGGACGCTCCCGCAACGACCAGGTGGCCACGCTGTTTCGCATGTGGCTACGCGACGCCATCCGCGACCTCGCCGCCGACACCGCGGATCTCATCGACGCCCTGGCGAAGCAGGCGGAGGCGTACCCGGAGGCGATCATGCCGGGCAAGACCCACTCGCAGGCCGCCCAGCCGATCCTGCTCGCCCACGAGCTTTTGGGCCACGCCCAGCCGCTGCTGCGCGATCTCGAGCGTTTCCGCGACCTGGATAAGCGCCTGGCTGTGAGCCCCTATGGCTCCGGGGCGCTGGCGGGTTCTTCGCTGAAGCTGGATCCGGAGGCGATCGCCGAGGAGCTCGGCTTCGACTCCGCGGCCGATAACTCGCTGGACGGCACCGCCGCCCGCGACTTCGCCGCCGAGGCGACGTTCGTCATGGCGCAGCTCGCCGTCGACATGTCGCGGCTGTCCGAAGAGGTCATCTACTGGGTGACCCCGGAGTACGGTTATGCCACGCTTGACGACGCGTGGTCCACCGGCTCGTCGATCATGCCGCAGAAGAAGAACCCCGACATCGCCGAGCTGACCCGCGGTAAGACCGGAAGGCTCATCGGCAACCTTTCCGGGCTGCTGTCCACGCTCAAGGGCCTGCCGCTGGCATATAACCGGGATCTGCAGGAAGACAAGGAGCCGGTCGTCGATTCGGTGGCCCAGCTGCGCCTTCTTTTGCCCGCGATGACGGGCATGATCTCGACGCTGACCTTCCACCCCGAGCGGATGCTCGAGCTGGCCCCGGCTGGCTACACCCTGGCCACGGACCTGGCTGAGTGGATGGTGCGCCAGGGCGTGCCCTTCCGTGAGGCCCACGAGGCCTCCGGCTCGGCGGTGCGCATCGCCGAGGCCCGAGGCGTGGGTCTTGACGAGTTGACGGACGACGAGTTGGCGAGCGTCGATAAGCGACTGACCCCAGAGGTGCGCGAGGTGCTCACCGTCGAAGGCGCCGTGGCTTCTCGCGCCACCCGGGGCGGTACCGCCGGCCCGCGCGTCGCCGAGCAACGCCAGCGGGTGATCGCCGCCGCCCGTGATCACCGCGCGTGGGCGAAAACCCCTGTCCGGGGGTAGAACGCTGCTCCCGCAGCCTCCGCAGAGATCACCTCATGCCGGAGGCTGCGGCGGGCGAGCGCTAGGATAAACGCCATGAGTCTCGATCCGAAGCTTCTGGACGTGCTGGCCTGCCCCCGCGACAAAGGGCCCTTGGTCTATGACGAGGACAAGCAGTTGTTGATCAACGAACGCCTGCACATCGCCTACCCGATCGAGGACGGCATCCCGGTTTTGCTTATCGACGAAGCCGTCGACCACCCCGCCTAAAAGAGAGCGCAAGGAGTTTTATGACCGACAACATCATTGACGAACTCAGCTGGCGGGGCCTGATCAACCAGTCGACGGACCTCGACGCCCTCCGGGAGGCGTGCGCGGAACCGATCACCCTGTACTGCGGTTTCGACCCGACGGGTGATTCGCTGCACGCGGGCCATCTGGTGCCGATGATCATGCTGCGCCGCTTCCAGGAGTTCGGCCACCGCCCGATCACGCTCGCCGGCGGCGCCACCGGCATGATCGGCGATCCCCGCGACGTGGGGGAGCGCTCCATGCTCACCGAAGAGGAGATCGCGGCGAACATGGAGTCCATCCAGACCCAGCTGCGCATGTTCGTCGATTTCTCGGAGGATCGCGCAAACCACGCGCTGATGGTCAACAATGCAGACTGGACCATGCAGACCAACGTGATCGAGTTCCTGCGCGATGTGGGCAAGAACTTCTCGCTGAACACGATGCTCGATCGCGACACCGTCAAGCGGCGCCTGGAATCCGACGGCATCTCCTACACCGAGTTTTCCTACATGCTCCTGCAGGCCAACGACTTCGTGCAGCTGCGGCGCAGCTATGACTGCGTCCTGCAGATCGGCGGCGGCGACCAGTGGGGCAACATCGTCTCGGGCGTGGACCTCAACCGCCGCATGGACGGCGCGAAGACCCACGCCCTGACGGTGCCGCTGGTCACCGATGCGGAGGGCAACAAGTTCGGCAAGTCCACCGGCGGTGGCAAGCTCTGGCTCGATCCCGAGCTGACCAGCCCTTATGCCTGGTACCAGTACTTCATCAACGCCGGCGACGCGGTGGTCATCGACTACCTCAAGTGGTTCACCTTCCTCAGCGAGGAGGAGATCGCCGAGTACGCCCGTGCCGTCGAGGAGGAGCCCTACAAGCGTGCCGCCCAGCGCCGGCTCGCCCAGGAGATGACCACGCTGGTCCACGGCGCCGAGGCCACCGAGGCCGTCGAGCTGGCCTCCCAGGCCCTGTTCGGCCGCGCGGAGCTGAAAGATCTCGACGAAAAGACCCTCGCCTCCGCCCTCTCCGAGACCGAGGTCCACCGGGTGGCCGCCGGTGATGCCCGCACGGTCGTCGACCTCTTCGTCGGCGCCGGCCTGGCGAAGTCCAAGGGCGAGGCACGCCGCTCCATCAAGGAAGGCGGCGCCTACGTCAACAACGAGCGCATCACCGACGCCGAGTGGGAGCCAGCCAGCGAGGACCTGCTGCACGGGCACTGGCTCGTGTTGCGCAAGGGCAAGAAGAACTTCGCCGGCGTGCGCATCACCGGCTAGTTCGCCGGCACGGGCGCCAGCCCTAAGTTTTCGCGCAGTGTTTTTCCGGCGTACTCGGTGGGATAGATGCCTCGGTCCTGTAAGACTGGGACGAGGTGATCCACGACGTCGTCCAGCCCGGAGGGAATCAGCCAGGGCACGACGTGGAACCCGCTCACCGCCCCCGAGCGGGCATATTCTGCGAGCTCGTCGGCGATAGAGGAGGCCGTGCCGCTAAAGGTTTGACCTCGGCCCTGGAGCTTCTCGGTCGCGAAGTCGCGCATGGACTGGCCCTTCTCTTCGGCTTCCTGGCGCCACTGGCGGGCCAGCTCCACCGCGCTGCCGCCACCCGTGAAGGCGACGCCGCGGGTCACGCCGGTTTCCTCGACCACCGGGTCGATCTCGGGCAGCGGGCCGTCGGGATCATAGTGGGATAAGTCCGTGCCCCAGTACTGCTCGAAGTAGGCGATCGTCTGCTCCGGGCCCACCTGCAGGCAGCGGACCCAGGCGAGCTTCTCGGGGGCCTCTGCCTCGGTATCGGCGATGATGAACTCGGCGGCCGGGAAGATCTTCAGTTCGTTCGGATCGCGCCCGAAGCTGCGGGCTCGGGCGGTGATGTCCTGGCGCAGCTCGAGTGCCCGCGGGTGATCGCCGAAGGGGGAGAAGACCACGTCGCCGTGCTGGGAGACGAAGTCCTTGCCCTGCGGGGAGACGCCGGCCTGGAAGATCACCGGCCCGCCCTGCGGGCTGGCGGGAAGGGTGGGCTCGGCCCGCACGGAGAAGTAGCCGCCGTCGACGTTCACGGGCTGGCCGGCCTGGAGCGCGCGGGCGATTCTCAGCGATTCGAGCGCGTGGGTATAGCGATCCTCACGATCGAGGTAGCCGCCGCGCCGGAAGTTCTCCCCGGTCCAGGCGTTGTCGGTGGTCACGACGTTCCAGGCGGCCCGGCCTTCGGAGAGCAGATCCAAGGTCTGCATGCGGCGGGCGAGCTCCACCGGGTCGGTATACGTCGTATTTTGCGTGGCGACGAGCCCGAGGCGCTCGGTCACGGCCGCCATCGCCGCCAGCACCGTGGTGGCCTCGGGGCGCCCGGCGACATCCAAGTCGTAGATCTCCCCGTTGAGCTCGCGCGGCCGGAGCCCCTCGGCGAGGAAGAAGTGGGAAAACAGTCCGCGTTCTGCGGTCTGGGCGATGCGGCGGAAGGACTCGAAGTCGATCTGCGAGCCGGATTCCTCCAGCTTCCAGATCGTGGTGGTGTTTACACCTTGGAAAAGCGTGGCAAATTGAATGGTGCCGGTGGGCGAGAATTCTGTCGTCATAGCTGAGGTGTTGCTCCTTCCTAGTTGCGTGCGTAGCGGCTGGGTGCGTGGCCAAGGCCGAGGGTCTCCCGGAAGGTGGCCGGGCGTGTGGCCTCGCCGGCGCTGGTGGCGGCGTCGATATCGTCGACGATCTCGATCTCGGTCTGGTCGTGGTCCAAGATCGGTATCTGCCCCTGGGGCCCGCGGGGAGTAAAGGAGGCGCCATACACCGAGTAGGGGGCACCAGAAAACTCGATGTTGTGGATCTTGTCTTTGTCGAGGAAGCGTCTGGTCTCCACGTCGCGGATCACCGCGTCGTCCTCCCAGGAATCGAAAAGCCGCTGGTAGACCTCGATGGCATCAGCGACCTCGTTATCGATCTCCGCGGCAGTTGGCTCCGGACGGCCGACCTCGGCGGCCGCTTCCGGCGGGGCGGGCACTATATGCAGGCCGGCCTTGCCGCGGGAGGCGTGATCGAGGGTCAGTGCCTGCTGGGTGACGTGATAGGGCTCGGTAAATACCGGCTCGACGGCCGCGAGCAACAAAACCTCCGGCGCTATCTGCGCGCCGAAGGCTGCCTGGTGGAGGGGATAAAGGCCCGTGGTCGCGGGTCCGAAATAGATGCCCACCACGCTGGCGTCGCGGGCGCGGGTAAGGGCGTCGCGAAGGTCTCGGGCGCTGGTGACGTGCGGGAGCCGGTAGAAGAAGAGTTTCTCTGTCATGATGTCCTTTCGTCGAGCGAGTAGACCTCGGAGAGATCGATGGCTTCATCGCTGATTCCCCAGGTCTCGAGGATCTCCTGATAGGTGCCGTCGGCAATCATCGAGTTCACCGCCGCAGCCAAAGCCGGGGCGAGTCCGTTGCCACGCTGGGTGACCGAACCCACCAGGGAATCATCGGGCCATCCGGCGTTGATCCGCCCGGCCACCTCGAGGTCACTGCGGGTGTTTTCCCGAAAGCGGGCAGAAGGGTAGGGGGAGACGGAGACGTCGAGGTGGCCGGCCAGTAGGGAGAGGATGTAATCGGTATCCCGGCTGTAGTAGTAGATCTCCGCCGGTTCCTGCCCTTCCGCGAGCAGTTGCTCGTTCCAGAGGTTCATGATCCTTTCCTGATTGGTTCCCGGCACCAACCCGATGCGCAGAGACGAGATGTCCTCATAGTCGTGCACCTCGACATCGCTGCCCGTGGGCCGGTCGATGGCCAGGTAGCCGGCGCGCGTGGTGGCGAAGTCGAAGCGCTCCATGCGCTCCTCGGTGATACCGATGTTGGAGTGCATGATCTCGACATCCCCGGTGGCCAGGCGCATCGGCCACGCATCCCAGCTGATGGGCACGAGCTCCGGCTCTAGGCCCATGGTCTGCGCGATGTTGCGCGCCAGGTCGATCTCGACGCCGAGCATCGTGCGATTATCGGAAGCCGTCACGGCCAGCGGAGGACTTGAGGTCTTGCCGTGGCCGATGGCCAGCGCGCCGTCTTCGGCGATCTCTTCGGGCACTAAGGCGGCGACCTCGGGGTTGATCTCGCTGTTGATGCGCTCCTGCTGCGGATCGAGGTTGACCCCGGCGCGTGCGATCGCCCCGTGATCGACGGGATCGACGCAGGCCACCGCGGTCAAGGACACGATGCCGGCGAGTGCGCTGAGTGCGAGCCGGCGCGGGGTGAGACTCATGCGCCCACCCCCGTGACCCGCGCCAAGAAGTCGCGGGTGCGCTCGTGGTGCGGGTGCCGGAAGATGTCCTCCGGGCTGCCCTTCTCGACGATCACCCCGTCGGCCATGAACACCACCGTGTCTGCCGCGTGGCGTGCGAAACGCATCTCGTGGGTGACCACGATCATGGTGGTTCCGCTGTCGGCGAGATCGGCGATGACGGTGAGGACTTCGTCGACAAGCTCTGGGTCGAGGGCGGAGGTGGGTTCGTCGAAAAGCAACACCTTCGGCTTGAGGGCGAGCGCGCGGGCGATCGCGACGCGTTGCTGCTGGCCGCCGGAGAGCTGCGCGGGATAAGAGTCGGTCTTGTCTTTCAAGCCGACGCGCTCCAGCAGCTCCAGTCCCTCGGCGCGGGCGCGTTCTTTTGGGGTGTTGTGCACGCGCAGCGGAGCTTCGATGACGTTCTCGAGCGCGGTGAGGTGGGCCAAGAGATTGAAGCTCTGAAACACCATGCCGATCTGCGAGCGCTGGCGGAGGACGTCTTTTTCCTTGAGCTCGTGGAGTACGCCGGGGTTGGTCTCGTCGATGCGGTAGCCGATGATCTCGTCGTCGACGCGCACCAGCCCGGAGTCGATGTCGGTGAGCTTGTTGATGGTGCGTAGAAGCGTCGACTTGCCGGATCCCGACGGCCCAATAATGACCGTGACCGTGCCGGGCGCCACCTCGAGGCTTACGCCGTGGAGGACTTCCGTGTCCCCGTAGGAGGTGCGAATGTCGGTGAGTACTACGTGTCCAGTCATGGCAGGCCTCACTTCCTGCCCTGGTTGAGTCGCTTTTCGACGTGTTGCTGCGCCACCGAGAGAAGCGAGGTGATCACCACGTACCAGATCGTGGCCACCAAGAGCATGGGCAGAACTTCCTGGGTGCGCGAGTAGATCACCTGGACGGTGAGGAAGAGCTCCTGGTAGGCGAGGACGTAGACGATCGCCGTGCCCTTGACGAGGGTGATGATCTCGTTGAACGCTGGCGGCAGCGCCACGCGCATGGCCTGCGGGAAGACGATGCGGGCCCAGCGGTCGCGGGCGGGGATACCGAGGGCGCGGGCGGCTTCGATCTGGCCGTCGTCGACGGAGATGATCCCGCCGCGGAAGATCTCGGCGGCATACGCCGCCTGGTGCAACCCGAGTCCGAGGATCGCCGCGAGGAAGGGGGTCATGAGCTGGGAGGTTTGTTCGTCGACAAGCGTGATCCCGGTGCCTGGCAGCCCGATGGTGATGCGTTCGTAGAGGTAGCCGAGGTTGAACCACAGCAGCAGCTGGACCAGCAGCGGGGTGGAGCGAAACACCCAGGAGTAGAGTCACGCGGTGCCGCTGACCACCCGCGCGGGCGACAGGCGCATCAGCGCGAGGACGAAACCTAAGGCGAAGCCGATGGCCCCGGAGACGATGGTCAGTTTCAGCGTCTCCCACAGGCCCAGCAGGATGGACCGGGCGAAGAGCCACTCGGCGACGACGTCGAACTGCCAGCGCGGGTTGGTGAGAAAGGACCACGCAAGTCCGGCGAGCAGGACGAGGACGAAGGCGGTCAGCGCGATACGTCCGACATGCACGCGTGGCGCGATGGTGAAATCGCGGATCGAGCGCGGGGGACTGGTGTCACGCCGCGGAAGGGGCGGTGATGTGAGGGTGGACATAGCTTTCTTCTTTCCCTAGTCTGAGGCTTAGTTAGAAAAGACTGAGTGGTCTAGAACGAGTGAACCGAACGGTACGGTAGGTTTTGGAGAAAACAATACCTCAAGGTAAAAGCGCAGCTAGGGAGCATGATTTTTATGTATATAAATAGTTCGGGGACTGTGACACTCGTCATGATTGGTGGGGGTCCGCGGGCGCTCGGGATCCTGGAAAGAGTCCTCGCCCAGGCGCCTGAGATGCTTGAGAACGAACCGGCCGGTCTATCCATCCACATCGTCGATCCTTATCCACCCGGCGGCGGCCACGTCTGGCGCGAGGACCAGGACCCGCACCTGCTGATGAACTCCCGCGCCAGCGATGTCACGATCTTCACCGACGACACCTTCACCGGTTCCGGGCCAGTGCGCCGCGGCCCGAGCCTGGCGGAGTGGGCGCAAGGCGAGGGTGCGCAGGCAGTGGCGAACGCGCCTGAACTCGCCGCGGAATGCGCGCGCATCGCCTCCGATCCCCGGAGGTTTGCCTCGCGCCGGCTCAACGCGCACTACCTACACTGGGCGTTCGAGCAGGTCACTGGCGCGGCACCCGAAGGTGTGGCCATTGAGCACCATGCGGCTCTTGCTCAGCGGATCACCGGCAGCGACGGCAACTGGTTGGTCACGCTTGACGACGGCACGCATCTCCCAGCCAACCTCCTCGTAGCAACGGTCGGCCACGTCGTACCCGAGATCGATGAGCGCGCTGCGCGATGGAGTGAGCATGCTCGGCGACACGGGTTGATCCACATCCCGCCATCGCATACTCAAGACGCTGACCTTGACGTACTCTCGGCGGGCGAGGACGTGCTCGTCGAGGGCATGGGCCTGGCTTTCGTCGACCTCGTGTCACTAGTGACCGAGGGCAGAGGGGGACGCTTCCGTGAAGGCGAGTCCGGTTCGCTGGAGTATGAGCCTTCCGGAAAGGAGCCGGTCATCTGGGACGGATCCGGTCGCGGCGTGCTGTATCAGTCCAAGAAATCCGCGACACTCGAGGGGCCTCGGCCGGTGTTGCAGCACTTGACGCTGGCAAAACTTGAGTCGCTCTATAGTGAGCGCGGGCCCTTGAGCTTCGACGATGACGTGATGGATCTAGTCGAGTGCGATGTCTACGCCGCCGTGGCCGATGCGGGCCTGCCCACCGAAGGGCGCTCGCGTTACCAGAGACTGAGGGAGGCGAACCAGCCTTTGAGCGCGCATCGTTGTGAAACTGCCGCCGAGGTGGAAAAGGCGGTGGTCGATTACACCCCCGATAACCTCGAGTACTCCGTGAATAGTTCTAATCAGGAAACCGCGATTGTCTTCGATGTACTGCTGAAGGCGCACGTCTTTCTTAGCGAGCACCTGCCCGTGGACTGGCTCGACGAGCCGAGCCGAAGGCAGTTTCCCGCTTATTGGAACTGGCTGTTCAGCTTCCATGCGTCTGGTCCGCCGCCACATCGTGTGCGCCAGATCCTGGCCCTTCACCGCCAAGGGGTGGTCCGGTTTGTGGGTCCTTCGATGTGGATTCGCCCGAACGAGACGGGTTTTGCTGCGGGGTCTCGGGATTGCTCGGCGGACGTACCGGCCGTGGAATCTCGCATATTGGTCCAGGCTCACTTACCGAAGCCGCTCGCCGGCCACGGTGGCGACCGGCTACAGGCCCAGCTTGTCGACGACGGCCTCGCCTCCGTGGATACCCGCACAGGAAAGCTCGCGATCGACCGGGCGACGTACCGAGTTCTCGATCACTCGGGCCGTGCCCATGAGACCTTCTGGGCGGCGGGGCCGCATACCGCAGAAGACCCCGTGGGTGCTTTCGCGCGGCCGGGAATCGATGCGTCGATCTTCCGCTACAACGATCGTGTCGCGGGGCAGATCTGGGAGACTGTGGGTGCCGACGAAGTTCGAAAAGCGCGTGTGAGCAGTGCTAATGCCTCGGCGTAGAGCGGTGATTTGCCTTTGAATCGAGCGTTATCTTAAAGTGAAACGAGTCGCCGCGAGGAGGTAGCCGGGAGGTTACGAGGCGGTGACAGGGAAGAATTTCATACGCCGGGCTTGACTTCGGTTGGTTTGGTGTGTAGCTTCTTTCAAGCCGCTTTCGGCCGGACCTGGTTAGGGTTCGTGTTCGGGGTGTGCGAATGTTGTGTGAGAACTCGATAGTGTGCCAATAGTTTTTGTTGTCCCCGCCTTTGTGTGTGGTGTGGCATCTTGCCCTTTTTTGGGGTGTGTGCCGGGGTCAACCACTGTGATGCTGCATGCGTTTGTTTCGTGTGTGGTGTGCTCTCGTTGCCTGGGGGTTGGTTGGCTTTTTGTTTTTGGCGCATGGATGTTGTGTCTGCTCACTTTTTGTGGGTGGGGATTTTTAGCGTGTGGTTGTGTTTGTCTCGTCGATGGCATGATCATGCGTGTTTGTTCATGTAATTTTTGGATTTACACACACTGTGTGACTGTTTTGTTGTGTGGTGTGTGTTTGTCAGGTTTGGGCTTTTCACGAGCCTTTTGTTTTTGTGGAGAGTTTGATCCTGGCTCAGGATGAACGCTGGCGGCGTGCTTAACACATGCAAGTCGAACGGAAAGGCTAGTGCTTGCACTGGTACTCGAGTGGCGAACGGGTGAGTAACACGTGGGTGATCTGCCTTGTACTCTGGGATAAGCCTGGGAAACTGGGTCTAATACTGGATAGGACTGCACTGTAGGGGTGTGGTGGAAAGCTTTTGCGGTATGAGATGAGCCTGCGGCCTATCAGCTTGTTGGTGGGGTAATGGCCTACCAAGGCGGCGACGGGTAGCCGGCCTGAGAGGGTGTACGGCCACATTGGGACTGAGATACGGCCCAGACTCCTACGGGAGGCAGCAGTGGGGAATATTGCACAATGGGCGCAAGCCTGATGCAGCGACGCCGCGTGGGGGATGACGGCCTTCGGGTTGTAAACTCCTTTTGCCGCTGACGAAGCCCTTTTGGGGTGACGGTAGGTGGAGAAGAAGCACCGGCTAACTACGTGCCAGCAGCCGCGGTAATACGTAGGGTGCGAGCGTTGTCCGGAATTACTGGGCGTAAAGGGCTCGTAGGTGGTTTGTCGCGTCGTCTGTGGAATTCCGGGGCTTAACTTCGGATGTGCAGGCGATACGGGCAATACTTGAGTGCTGTAGGGGAGACTGGAATTCCTGGTGTAGCGGTGAAATGCGCAGATATCAGGAGGAACACCGATGGCGAAGGCAGGTCTCTGGGCAGTGACTGACGCTGAGGAGCGAAAGCATGGGTAGCGAACAGGATTAGATACCCTGGTAGTCCATGCCGTAAACGGTGGGCGCTAGGTGTGAGGGGCTTTCACGTTTCTCGTGCCGTAGCTAACGCATTAAGCGCCCCGCCTGGGGAGTACGGCCGCAAGGCTAAAACTCAAAGGAATTGACGGGGGCCCGCACAAGCGGCGGAGCATGTGGATTAATTCGATGCAACGCGAAGAACCTTACCTGGGCTTGACATGCACTGGATCGCTGCAGAGATGTAGTTTCTCTTTGGAGTCGGTGTACAGGTGGTGCATGGTTGTCGTCAGCTCGTGTCGTGAGATGTTGGGTTAAGTCCCGCAACGAGCGCAACCCTTGTCTTATGTTGCCAGCATTTGGTTGGGGACTCATGAGAGACTGCCGGGGTTAACTCGGAGGAAGGTGGGGATGACGTCAAATCATCATGCCCCTTATGTCCAGGGCTTCACACATGCTACAATGGTCGGTACAACGGGTGGCGATGCCGTGAGGTTGAGCTAATCCTTTAAAGTCGGCCTTAGTTCGGATTGGGGTCTGCAACTCGAGCCCATGAAGTCGGAGTCGCTAGTAATCGTAGATCAGCAATGCTGCGGTGAATACGTTCCCGGGCCTTGTACACACCGCCCGTCACGTCATGAAAGTTGGTAACACCCGAAGCCCACGGCCTAAACCTTTTTGGTGGGGAGTGGTCGAAGGTGGGATCGGCAATTGGGACGAAGTCGTAACAAGGTAGCCGTACCGGAAGGTGCGGCTGGATCACCTCCTTTCTAAGGAGTTTTTGTGTGCCCACAGGCTTTTGTGGGTGTGTGGTTGAGTGACCGTGTGTGTTGCTGCCACGTTATTGTTTTTCGGCGTGTGAAACACACCTGGGTGCGTTTGTTGCGTGCTGGTGGGGTGTCATGTCATGTGTGGGGGCAGCAAAGGGTTTTTTAAGTGACTGTTGGCATGCTGTTGGGTGTCTGGGGCAACATTGTTCCCTGTTGTGCATCATTGATGATTGATTGCCTTGTTGTGGGTGGTTGGTTGTTGGTGGTGGTGTTGTGTGAGAACTGTATAGTGGACGCGAGCAATAATGATTTTCTTCTATTAAGGCACACTCGCTTGCTTTGGTGGGTGGGTGTGTTGTTCTTAGTGTTTTTTGTTCTGGCGTATCTTGTGTGTGTTTGTTTTAGGCGCATGGTGGATGCCTGGGCATGCTGAGCTGATGAAGGACGTGTGAGGCTGCGTTATGCCTCGGGGAGTTGCCAACAAAGCGTTGATCCGAGGATGTCCGAATGGGGTAACCCGGCACTCGTTGTGGGGTGTCACCAACATGTGAATGCATAGTGTGTTGGGGGTGACGCGGGGAAGTGAAACATCTCAGTACCCGTAGGAAGAGAAAATAATAATGATTCTGTTAGTAGCGGCGAGCGAACGTGGATGAGGCTAAACCGTGTGCGTGTGATACCTGGCAGGGGTTGCGTATGCGGGGTTGTGGGCCATGACTGTTCATGCGACTGTCATTGTGTGGTGTTGCTGGTGTGGTTAGTGGAACTGCCTTGGGATGGGTGACCGGAGTAGGTGAGAGTCCTGTACATGAAGACCATGATCAGTGGCATTGGTTGTGTGCCCGAGTAGCAACGGGCTCGTGGAATCTGTTGTGAATCTGCCGGGACCACCCGGTAAGCCTGAATACTCAGTGTGACCGATAGCGGATTGAGTACCGTGAGGGAATGGTGAAAAGTACCCCGGGAGGGGAGTGAAAGAGTTCCTGAAACCGTGTGTTGACAATCCGTCAGAGCCCTTTTTTGTTGGGGTGATGGCGTGCCTTTTGAAGAATGAGCCTGCGAGTCAGCGGCATGTCGCGAGGTTAACCCGTGTGGGGTAGTCGTAGCGAAAGCGAATACTTTTTGTGTGTTTTTAAGTGGCATGTTCTGGACCCGAAGCGGGGTGATCTACCCATGGCCAGTGTGAAGCAAGGGTAAGACTTTGTGGAGGCGCGAACCCACTTAGGTTGAAAACTGAGGGGATGAGTTGTGGGTAGGGGTGAAAGGCTAATCAAACTCCGTGATAGCTGGTTCTCCCCGAAATGCATTTAGGTGCAGCGTTGTGTGTGCTTGCCGGAGGTAGAGCGACTGGTTGGTTGAGCGGGACGATCATCTTAGCAATACCAGCCAAACTCCGAATGCCGGTGAAGTTTTAGCATGGCAGTGAGACTGTGGGGGATAAGCTTCATAGTCGAGAGGGAAACAGCCCAGATCGTCGGCTAAGGCCCCTAAGGGTGTACTAAGTGGAAAAGGATGTGTGATCGCGAAGACAGCCAGGAGGTTGGCTTAGAAGCAGCCATCCTTGAAAGAGTGCGTAATAGCTCACTGGTCGAGTGGTCGTGCGCCGACAATGTAGTGGGGCTCAAGTACACCGCCGAAGCCACGGCAGCAACAGTTGTGTTGTTGGGTAGGGGAGCGTCGTGCATGAGGTGAAGCTTTACTGTGAGGTGGGGTGGATTGTGTGCGAGTGAGAATGCAGGCATGAGTAACGAGTGTGAGGTGAGAATCCTTACCGCTGGATGACTAAGGGTTCCTGGGTCAAGTTCGTCTTCCCAGGGTGAGTCGGGGCCTAAGGCGAGGCCGACAGGCGTAGTCGATGGTTAACGGGTTGATATTCCCGTACCCGTGTGTGTGCGACCCTGATGAATCGGTGATACTAACCACCGCATGCTGCCTTTTAGCTAAGCATTTTTAATGTTTGGTGTTGGTGGTGTGTGGTGGGGCCTGATCTGGTAGTAGTCAAGTGATGGGGTGACGCAGTGGGGTAGCTACGCCACTTATTTGGATTGTGGTGCAAGCGTGTAGCACGGTGTGTTGGTAAATCCGTACACCTTTAAAGTGTGAGGCGTGATGCGTAGCCCTTTTGTGGGTGATGGTGGTGATCCTATGCTGTCGAGAAAAGCCTCTAGCGATGTACATGTACGGCCCGTACCCGAAACCGACACAGGTGGTCAGGTAGAAAATACTAAGGCGGTCGGGTGAACTGTGGTTAAGGAACTCGGCAAATTGGCCCCGTAACTTCGGGAGAAGGGGTGCCACTGGTGGTTGCTCACTCGTTGCGGTGGGTTGGCTTCTGGTGGTCGCAGTGAATAGGAGGGAGCGACTGTTTATCAAAAACACAGGTCTGTGCGAAGACGTTGAAGTTGATGTATACGGACTGACGCCTGCCCGGTGCTGGAAGGTTAAGAGGACCAGTTAGCATGCTTTGGTGTGCGAGGCTGAGAATTTAAGCCCCAGTAAACGGCGGTGGTAACTATAACCATCCTAAGGTAGCGAAATTCCTTGTCGGGTAAGTTCCGACCTGCACGAATGGCGTAACGACTCCCTTGCTGTCTCAACCACAGGCCCGGTGAAATTGCAGTACGAGTAAAGATGCTCGTTTCGCGCGGCAGGACGAAAAGACCCCGGGACCTTCACTATAGCTTGGTATTGGTGTTCGGCATGGTTTGTGTAGGATAGGTGGGAGACGTTGATGTAGCCACGCTAGTGGTTGTGGAGTCGTTGGTGAAATACCACTCTGATTGTGTTGGATGTCTAAACCTTGGCCCATGATCTGGGTTGGGGACAGTGCCTGGTGGGTAGTTTAACTGGGGCGGTTGCCTCCTAAATGGTAACGGAGGCGCCCAAAGGTTTCCTCAGCTTGGTTGGTAATCAGGTGGTGAGTGTAAGTGCACAAGGAAGCTTGACTGTGAGAGGGACTTCTCGAGCAGGGACGAAAGTCGGGACTAGTGATCCGGCATCTACTTGTGGTTGTGGTGTCGCTCAACGGATAAAAGGTACCCCGGGGATAACAGGCTGATCTTCCCCAAGAGTTCATATCGACGGGATGGTTTGGCACCTCGATGTCGGCTCGTCGCATCCTGGGGCTGGAGTAGGTCCCAAGGGTTGGGCTGTTCGCCCATTAAAGCGGCACGCGAGCTGGGTTCAGAACGTCGTGAGACAGTTCGGTCTCTATCCGCCGCGCGCGTTCAAGACTTGTGGAAGGCTGTCCCTAGTACGAGAGGACCGGGATGGACGTACCTCTGGTGTGCCAGTTGTTCTGCCTTGGGCATGGCTGGTTGGCTACGTGCGGGAGGGATAACCGCTGAAAGCATCTAAGCGGGAAGCCTGTTTCGAGATGAGGTCTTGTGTGAGGTTCCCTGTAGATGATGGGGTTGATAGGCCAGGGTTGTAAGCATTGTGAGGTGTTGAGGCGACTGGTACTAATTAACCGAATAACACACACGTGGTGTGTACGCCGCTAAGTGAGCAAGAAATACTAGTGAGATTGTTGTTGTTTGTGTCTGCTGTGCAGTGTCTGGCATGACACCGCCTGCCTTGTGGTGTGGGGTTTGTGTTGTCTTGTGGTTGTGTCGGTGGTTGATAGCGTCAGGGTCACGCCCGGTCCCATTTCGAACCCGGTAGCTAAGTCTGTGCGCGCTGATGGTACTGCACCTGGGAGGGTGTGGGAGAGTAGGTTGCCGCCGGCCACAATTGTGGTATGGATAAGTAAATGTGTGTGTGGTGGTCTGCCTGTGTACCTCTTGTTGGGGGTTGGGTGGGTCACCACACTCTTTTTATGTGTGTGGGGGTTTACGTGTGTGCGTAATCGGAAATCGATGAATCGCGAAAAACTCATAGGTTCTTAACATGCGAACGGAAACAACCGCAGAACCCTTATGCCGCGGCATAGTGCGGGCCGAAGGCTTTACGCACGTGCGTAATGATGTTGAGGATTATGCCGTGGCATAAAGGGTCGTCGTGCGGCGGGGTGACCGCCGTCAGTCGTCGCTAATGCGGTTCTGGGATTAGAATGCGCCCGATTACGCGCGTGCGTAATCGGGAAGCGATGAATCCCGGGGAACTGATAGGCGCACGACACACGCTGTCACCTGAAGCCTCTGGTTTTTACGCACGTGCGTAAGCCGGATTCAATGGGTTCCGGGATACGCAAAGGTACACGAGAACCCTCTGGTGGAGTTACGGAGTCGACCTCTGCTTTTACGCACGTGCGTAAAAGCAAATCAATTAATCCAGAGGAACTCATAGGCGACCGAGGTGCACTGTCACCTTAAGCCTCAGAATTTCACGCACGTGCGTAATGTGCCCTGGGATTATGCCACGGCATAGTGGTGGAGCCTACGACTGCGGTTCGGTGGATTGGGCCGCGCCCCCAATACGCACGTGCGTAATCGGAAGTCACGGCGCCCTAATACAGGCCGATCACGCGAAGCCGAATCTCCATTGGGAGAGCTCCATCAACTCTACGGCTCTGCATCCCACTGGCCCCAGCACGACCGACATGCCACGACCCCGCAACGCCTCCAGATCGTGGCGTATACGACATTAAGAGTAGATTTGTGACCATGGATACCTTCAGCTACGTTTATATGTTAATAATTTTATAACACAGGTAAGTTAAAGGAAAAGCTGAGGGGCATATAATTCTATCCGATCACAAGCGATCTTCTTCCAAGACCAAACCGGCACGCCTCGCCCTTGCGAGTGCACTCAGCTGCGCACTGCTCGTCCCTTCCGCGCCCGCTGCGCTCGCACAATCGGCCGCGCCGGAACTCCCGACCACGCTGTCGTCGGAACCCGCCGAGGTGCCCCTCTACGGTCGGCTTCCTAACCCGAATCCCGAAAACCTCATCACAGGAAGCCCCGACTACGCGCCGGCACCCGAGTTCACGCCCGAGGAAGAAGCAATCGTGGCCGACTCCCCGTTCAACCACCTGCCCGAGGCCCCACCGCGCGCTGAGGGCGCTGGCACCGTCGTGAACACGGAAGAGGCCTCACTCATGATCGACGATCGCCTGTGGGACGCGAAGGCGACTCGGTACCAGTACCGCTCAACGGATTCGCTGGGCAACGCTAGCGAAGACACTGCCATCTACATCGATCCGAACAAGCCGTGGACCGGCCCAGGCGAGCGCCCGCTCGTCGCTGTGCCTGCCGGCACCCAGGGAACCGGCCAGCACTGCGACCCGTCGCTCTCCATCCAAAGCGGGCCGGAGATCCGCATCGATCCTTTCGATATGGTCTTCCCGTATGAGGCCATCCCCGTGGGCGTCCACCTCGAGCGCGGTGCCGCCGTCGTGCTGATCGATCATCATCGCAACGCCGATGGCCACCAAGCCTACCTCGACAACATCGCCTCCGGACAATCGACCCTGGATGCGATCGCCGCGGCACAGGAGCTGGGCGTGAGCCCCGAGGCTCCGGTGGGTATTCACGGCTACTCGCAAGGCGGCGGTGCCGCTGCGGCGGCCGCCGAGCGGGCCGAAGTCTACGCCCCCGAGCTCAACATTGTCGCCACAGCCGCTGGTGGCCCCACCGTCAGCCCCGGCACCACCATCGATCAGTTCAACGGTACCGGCGCCGGTTCCTACTCGCTGTTAGCCCTCAACACCCTGTTGGATAAGGATCCTGCCTTAAAGGAGGTCGTGCGTGGCGATCTGAGCGCCACCGGGCAACAAGCGCTTGACGACGTCCGCCACTACTGCGTCCCCGGCCTAGTGGGACACTACGGCCTCGAGACCGACGACACCTGGACCGCCCAAGGCGAACGGCTTACCGCTGTGATCGAGCGCTACGCGCCGCTGACCACGGAGATTGAGCGTCAGCGCGTCGGCAAGTTCGTTCCGAACGCCCCAGTCTTCCTCTTCCATGCCGTCAACGACGACATCGTTCCCTTCGAATCGGCCACCCAGCTACGCAACGATTGGGAGGGGCTCGGCTTCAGTGAATTGACCTGGCACGCCGATGAGACGATCCCGATTTTGCCCAAGTCCGCCACCAACCACGCCCTGGCTATGGTCTTAAACCTCGACCGAGCAGCCGACTTCGTGTGGGGCCACTTCCCGCGGTAGTAGCACCCCCGCGCACCGTCCACCCGCGCCTTAACGGTACTGTCCCTAATCGGCTCCAGTCGGCCGGACAAAAAGGGGAAAGGTGGACGTCCGTGCGGGTACTTCTCATCGATAACCACGACTCTTTCACGTACAACGTGGCCCATGACATTGCGGTCATCACCGGTCAATTGCCTGACATTGTCCTTAACGACGCCCCGCCCGTCGAAGACTCCGCCGTCCCGCAGTGGTTGAGCACCTATGACGCGATCGTCGTCTCGCCTGGGCCTGGCAATCCTGAGTGCGCCGCGGATCTGGGGATCTCCCGGCACGCGATCGAGCAGGCTGAGGTCCCGGTGCTCGGCATCTGCCTCGGCATGCAGGCCATCGCCTACGACGCTGGGGTGCCCATCATCCGCGCCCCACGCCCGGTCCATGGCGAGGTCGCGGAGATCCACCACGAATCCACGGGGTTGTTCGATACTCTCGACTCGCCGGTGGCCATGGTGCGCTACCACTCGCTGATCGTTGATCCCCATGCCTGCGCGGCCTGTGATGACCTCGTCATCGACGCTCGTGATGGCGAGATCGTCATGGGGCTGCACCGGATCAGTCGCCCGCAGTGGGGCATCCAGACGCATCCCGAGTCCATCTGCTCGGAGCACGGCCGTGAGCTTCTCGCTCGGTTTTTTGCGCAGGCTGAGGCGTGGGGTCGTCGACAAGCGGCACCTGCGCCGTGGCGGCTCTACGCTCGCCGCGTGTCGACGCCCGCCTGCGCCGAAACCATCTTCGACCAGCTCTTTCGCGGCGACGATTACGCGTGGTGGCTGGATACTGCCACCGGCGACGGGGTGTCGGTCTGTGGCTCGGGGGTAGGCCCGTTAGCGCGTGTCGTCGAGGCAGATGGCGTTTTGGATCGCATCGAGCAGACGTTGGGGGCCGTGCAGGTCATCGATCTCGGCGACGAAGGCCTAGAAGCAGCGGATCTTCCGTTTACCCCCGGCTGGGTGGGATACCTCGGCTACGAGGCCGAGGCGAGCGTGTTCGTCTTCGCGGATCGCGCCGTCGCTGTCGTCGATGCGCAGGCCTGGGTGCTGGCGCTCAGCGACGAGAACGTGAAGACCTGCCAGCATGAATGGGTAAACGCAACAGCCGAGAGGCTGCGCGGCATGAGTGCGCAGCCGCCTACACTTCCGGCCCCTCCCGCAATCGGTGAGCTGAAGCTTCGCCATGGCCGTGCGGACTACCTCGAGCTCATCGATAAGTGCCAGGAGAAGATCGCCGCCGGCGAAAGCTACGAGCTGTGCTTGACGAACCACATTCGCGTCGAGACGCGCAGCGATCCCTGGCAGCTCTATCGGCGCCTGCGTACCCTGTCGCCGCGCCCCTACGCCGCCTACCTGGCGTTTTCGGGCTGCCACGTGCTCTCGGCGTCGCCGGAGCGCTTCCTCAAGGTGGACGCGCGCGGCCACGTCGAGGCCAAGCCGATCAAAGGCACCAGGCGGCGCTCGGAGGATACGGCCGAGGATAAACGCCTAGCCGGAGAGCTCTTAAGCTCCGTGAAAGAGCGGGCCGAAAACCTCATGATCGTCGATCTTCTCCGCAACGACCTCTCGCGCGTCTGCGTGCCGGGCAGCGTCCATGTGCCGTTGCTTTTCGACGTCGAAACGCACACCGGTGCCCACCAGCTCGTGAGCACGATCCGCGGCACGCTGGCTAAACCCTATGGAGCTCTCGACGCGGTGCGCGCGGCGTTTCCCGGCGGCTCGATGACGGGTGCTCCGAAGGAGCGTTCGATGGAGATCCTGCGCACGCTCGAGGCCGGCCCGCGCGGGGTGTATTCGGGGGCGCTGGGCTATATCTCCGTCGATGGGACGGTGGATTTATCGATAGTCATCCGGACCATCGTCCATCACGCCGATCACCTGGAGTTCGGCATGGGCGGGGCGATCACCGCGCGTTCCGACGCCGCCGAGGAGTGGGAGGAAACGCTGGTCAAGGCCCGCACGCTGGGCGTGGCGCTGGGCATGGATCTCGACGATCACCTCAACGCCTTTTAGGTCTCGTCCAGGGCCTTACGCCACGCCTGGAAGCGGTGGGGTGGGCCGGGGATGAGGTCTGCGCCGACCCAATCAGTGACGAGGCGCAGGCCCTGATACGCATTGAGTAACCAGGTTTCGCGGCCGTCGAGATCCGCGAGGGTCGCGTGGACGTGACGCACCTCGATACCTAGCTGCGCGGCGTGGTCTTCGACCAGCCGGCGGGTCACGCTGGGAAGCACCGGAAGGTCCAGATGAGGGGCGCACAGAGTATCGCCCTCCCACCACACGAGGGCGGCATACGCGGTCTCGAGGAGGAGTCCTTCAGCGCTGCGCAGCAGGACCTCGTCGACACCACGGGTGCGGGCATGAGCGATTAGCTCGCCGCCGAGGCCGAGATCCGGGCCTTTGACCCGCGGGTTCGAGCGCGGATCCCCCGGGGAGAGGACCGCTACCTTCACCGTGGGCCGCCGCGGTGGTCCGGGGCGCAGATCACAGTAGAGGCAGTCGTCGATAAGCCGCACCCGGGGAAACCACTCGCCAACATCCGGTACCTTCCGGGCGGCGGCGTCGACTAGAGCGTCGGCATCGAGGCCCGGTGCGTAGCGGGCGACCGAACTGGCGAAACGCTCCCGGTGCAGATCGAGTCGACGGACGTGACCGTCGACCTGGCGCCAGGAATCGGCAACGCGCACAGTGCCGGTGGGGGCACAAGCTGGTATCAGGGTGCCGGCGTCGAAGAGGAAGGTCTCCATCGACTTATACCTTAGGGAATTGCTCTGCTATGAGCCCAGCCAGAATCACGCTTGGTGTGGTGCGGGCGCTATGATCGGAAAGATCGAGGAGCCCTCCGTGCAGGAGCCACATTTAGGTGCAGAAAGGATCCGCATGACTGAACCGGACGATCAGAACGCGAAAGAGCCCCGCGCGAAAGATCACGCCTCGGAGAAGTCCGGCGGACGACGCCCCCACCACAAGAAGCGCTCCAAGAAGCACTCCCAGCGAGGCGGTGCGAAACGCAACCAGAACACCAGCTTCGGGCCCTCGCGCAAGAACTTCCGCGAGGAACGCGACCAGATCCGCGACAATGAGCCCGATATCCCGGAGGGCATCAACATCAAGGACCTCGATCCGCTGGTGCGCCAGGATCTACGGGTGCTGTCGAAGGAGAACGCGGAGGCCGTCGCCAAGCACATGATCATGGCGGTCGATCTTCTCGACGACGACCCGCAGCTCGCCCTGCGGCACGCGCGGGCGGCGAAGAACCGCGCCGGTCGCGTCGGCGTGGTGCGCGAGTCGAACGGCATCGTCGCCTACCGGGCAGGGGAGTGGAAGGAGGCGCTCTCCGAGCTGCGCGCGGCGCGGCGTATCTCCGGCGGGCCGGGTCTTTTGGCCGTCATGGCGGACTGCGAGCGTGGCCTCGGCCGCCCGCAGAAAGCCATCGAGCTCAGCCGCAGTGAAGAGGCGCGCGAGCTCGATCCGGCCTCCCGGATTGAGCTGGGCATCGTGGTGGCCGGTGCGCGCCGTGATTTGGGGCAGGTGGAGTCGGCAGTCGTCACGCTGGAGCGCCTGCAGCCTTCCTTGGATGCCACGGGCGAAAGCGCCGGGCGCCTGTCCTATGCCTACGCGGATGCGTTGGAGGAGCTCGGGCGCACCGAAGAAGCCCGCCGCTGGTTCAAGCACGCGGCAGCGCAGGATACTGACGGGGTGACCGACGCGGCCGAACGTGCGGCCGACTAAGCGCCTCCTTAAAGTACCGATAGACTGAGTGACCATGAGCTTGCTGGACTTCTACGACTCATTGCTGCTGGATCTCGACGGCACCGTATGGGAGGGCGGCCGCGCCATCCCGCACGCGGTCGAGACCCTCACCGCCTCGTCGCTGAACACCATCTACATCACGAATAACGCCTCGCGGGCGCCGGAGGACGTGGCCAAGCGCCTGCAGACCATTGGCCTCGAGGTCACAGACAAGCAGGTGTTGACCTCAGCGCAGTCGGCCGTGTCCCTGGTACGCGAGAGCTACCCGGCCGGCACGAAGGTCTTAATCGTCGGCTCCGAATCCTTCCGCGACCTGGCGCGGGCGGCGGAGCTTGAGGTCGTGGACTCCGCAGATGAGAACCCTGAGGTCGTGTTGCACGGCCACAACCCGGAGACCGACTGGGCGGTGCTCTCGGAGGCCGCGTATGCCCTGCACGCCGGCGCGACCTATATCGCCTCGAACCTCGATACCACGCTGCCGACTGAGCGCGGTCTGGCCGTGGGCAACGGCTCGCTCGTCGCGGCGCTGGTCTCGGCGACGGGCGTGCGCCCGGCCGCTGCTGGCAAGCCGCAGCCGACGATGTTACAGCAGGCCGCCAAAGTCCTTGGCGCGCAGCGCCCACTGGCCGTCGGGGACCGCCTGGATACCGACATTGAAGGCGGCAACGCCGCGAAGATGCCCACCTTCCATGTGCTCACGGGCGTCTCCGGGCCGATCGCGCTGCTCGAAGCCCCAGCGGAGCAGCGCCCCACCTATATCGCCCAGGACCTGCGGGATCTGCACCGCCGGCCCGAGGAGCTTGTGCCCGGCGCTCAGGGCGGGTTCACCGCGCGCGTCGACGGCGCCGACGTCCTCCTCGAGCGTGGCGACGACGCCGCCGACCCTCTCGCCGCCCTCCGCACCGTGCTCGAGGTGGCGTGGTCGCTGCGCCGTCCGCCGGAGCTGATCCGGCCGATGTCCGCGGCCGCGGAGAAGGCGGCGAGCGCCTGGTGGTAGCGCCGAAACCGCAGGACCCTTCGCGCCCGTCGATCAGCCCCGAGGAGCTGGCGGAGAAACTCGACGGCATTTTCGACGAGCCTGCCGGGAGCCTCGCCGCCGAGGCCGAACAGCTCGAGGCCGCCCACCGGATCTTAAACGACGCCCTGCAGAACAACTGACCGTAGAGAAGAGAGAGCCATGGCTGTAGCCCGCCGCCGACTGGATGCTGAGCTGGTGCGTCGCAAGATCGCCCGCTCCCGTGAGCAGGCCGTGGAGATGATCAAGGCCCAGCGAGTATCGGTGGGTGGGTTCGTGGCGAAGAAGCCGGCCACCATGGTCGATCCGGATGTCTCCATCAAGGTCGCCGAGACCGAGGAAGAGGAGTGGGCTTCGCGTGGGGCGCATAAGCTGCTCGGCGCGCTCGCCGCCTTCGAGCCGCAGGGGCTCAGCGTGCAGGGCCGACGAGTGCTCGACGCCGGGGCGTCGACGGGCGGTTTCACCGACGTCGTGCTGCGCAAGGGCGCGCGCGAGGTGGTCGCCGTCGACGTCGGCTACGGCCAGCTGGTGTGGCGTTTGCAAAACGACGAGCGGGTCACCGTCCTCGATCGCACGAACATCCGGCATCTGACGGACGAGATGATCGGCACGCCATGCGATCTCATGGTGGGCGATTTATCGTTCATTTCCCTGAAGCTCACGCTGCCGGCCATCGCGGAAGTCTTAAGCGAGGGCGCCGACCTGCTGCCGATGGTCAAACCCCAGTTTGAGGTGGGCAAGGAGCGCCTCGGCTCGGGCGGGGTGGTGCGCTCGCCGGAGCTGCGCGCCGAGGTGACGGCAGAGATCGCCCGCTTCACCCAAGAGCTGGGTTTGAGCCTGAAACAGGTCACGGCCTCGCCGATGCCCGGGCCGAGCGGCAACGTAGAGTATTTCCTGTGGCTGGTCAAAGACGGCGGCGCGAGCGCGCGCACCGGGGACCAGCTGAAGCAGATGGTGCACACCGCAGTCAAGGAGGGACCGCAGTGACCGAGACCGCCGATCGCGAGATCCTGCTCGTCCCGCACACCGGGAGGGCCAGCAACGTCTCCGCCGCGTCGCGTACCGCGGAGCTGCTCACCGCCGCCGGCATCACGGTCCGCGTGCTCTCGCAGCACGACCCGCGCCCGCTCGACGACGATCCCGTGCTCTGCCCGCTGCCGCGCGTCGAGCACACCCCGCAGGCCGCCGCCGGCTGCGAGCTCGTGCTCGTGCTCGGCGGCGATGGCACCTTCCTGCGCGCCGCCGACCTCGCCCACGCCCAGGACCTGCCGGTGCTCGGCATCAACCTCGGCCACGTGGGCTTTCTCGCCGAGTGGGAGGCCGATTCCCTCGACATCGCGATCCAGCGCGTCATCGAGCGCGACTACCGCATCGAGGAACGCATGACCTTGGATGTCACGGTCTCCGGCGAAAACGGCGAGGTGCTCGGCACCAGCTGGGCGCTCAACGAGGTCAGCATCGAAAACCTCAACCGCCGCGGCGTGCTCGACGCGATCCTCGAGGTCGACTTCCGCCCGGTCAGCTCCTTCGGCTGCGATGGCGTGCTGGTGTCCACCCCGACGGGCTCGACGGCCTATTCCTTCTCCGCCGGCGGGCCTGTCCTCTGGCCGGAACTCGACGCCATCTTGGTCGTCCCGAACAACGCCCACGCCCTGTTTACGAAGCCGCTGGTCGTCTCGCCGCGCTCGACGGTGGCGGTGGAGTCGCTCTCGTCGACTTCACCGGCGATGGCGGTCATGGACGGCTTCCGGCCCGTGGCCATGCCGCCCGGCGCCCGCATCGAGGTGGTGCGCGGCGAGCGCTCCGTGCGCTGGGTGCGTCTCGATGACCGACCTTTTACCGACCGCCTCGTGAGCAAGCTGCGCCTCCCGGTCGCCGGGTGGCGGGGCCCGCACACCATCGGCACGCACCCGCACCAAAACTAAAGCGACACTGCGGTAGCATGCGTGTCATGCTCGCAGACATCTCGATCGACAACCTCGGCGTCATCTCCCAGGCGTCTGCCGAACTGTCGGACGGGTTAACGGTGCTCACGGGCGAAACCGGCGCCGGCAAAACAATGGTGGTCACGGGCCTGCGCCTGCTCACCGGCGGCCGCGCGGACGCCTCGCGGGTGCGCGCGGGCGCGGACAAGGCGGGTGTCGACGGCCATTTCGACCTCTCCGGCATCGACGACGCCACCCGCGAGCGCCTGCTGGAACAGCTGGAATCGGCCGGCGGTGCGGCCGATGGCGAAGAAGTCACCGCCTCCCGCACGGTCAACGCCTCCGGGCGTTCCCGCGCGCACCTGGGCGGGCGCAGTGTGCCGGCGGCGACGCTCAAAGAGTTCACCGCGCCGCTTTTAACCATCCACGGCCAAAACGACCAGCTGCGCCTTTTGGCCCCCGAGCAGCAGCTCGACGCGCTCGATCGTTTCGATTCCTCCATCGCCCCGCTCAAAAACGACTACCAGCGCGCCTATCAGCGCTGGCGCAGCCTGGCGAAAGACCTCAAGCAGCGCACCGCCTCGCGCCGCGAGCTCGCCCGGGAGGCTGACCAGCTCAACTTCGCCCTCAGTGAGATCGACGAGATCGACCCCAGCCCCGGAGAAGACGTCGTCCTGGTGGAGCAGATCCGGCGGCTACAGGACGTCGATACGCTGCGCGACGCCGCCGCTACCGCCCTGACCAGCATCGACGGTCCCGAGGCCATGGGCGGCTACGGGGATGATGACCCGGCCTCCGGCCTCATCGGCCGCGCGGAGGAGGCCCTTGCCGGCTCTGGTGATGAGCGCCTGCAGGCTCTCGGCGCTGAGCTCGCCGAGATCACCGGCCGGCTGTCCACGATCACCGGGGAGCTGGGCAGCTACCTCGCCGATTTAGATGCGGATCCGGACAAGCTCGATCAGCTCTTGACCCGCCAGCAGGATCTCAAGGGGTTGATCCGCAAGTATGGGGCGGATATTGATGCCGTCATCGCCTACCGGGATGCCGCGCGGAAGCGCTATGCGTCGATCGACACCTCGAACGAGGCCCTCGAAGAGCTCGCCCGCGAGGTTAGGGCGGCCGAAAAAGAGATGCGCACCCACGCGCGCGCACTCACGGCAGCCCGCACGGCCGCGGCGGCGCAGCTGGGGGAGCAGGTCACTGAGGAAATCCGGGGCCTGGCGATGCCGAAGGCGCGCCTGCACGTAAACGTCAGCCCCACCGACCCGGGGCCCCAGGGCGCGGATCAGGTCGAGCTGCAGCTCGCGCCCAATGACGCCACCGAGCCGCGCCCGCTGGCCTCGGCGGCCTCCGGCGGTGAGCTCTCGCGCGTCATGCTCGGCCTCGAGGTCATCCTCGCCGCCGACACCCGGGGCGCGACCATGGTCTTCGACGAGGTCGACGCCGGTGTCGGGGGTCGCGCGGCCGTCGAGATCGGCCGGAGGTTGGCGCGTCTGGCGAGTAACAACCAGGTGCTCGTCGTCACGCACTTGCCGCAGGTGGCGGCCTATGCCGATACGCATCTGCACGTGGCCAAAAACGTCGGCGATACCGACGTCACCTCCGGCGTGCTCACCTTGGACGATGAGGCGCGCGTCGAGGAGCTCGCCCGCATGCTCGCGGGTCTCGACGATACCGAGACCGGCCGGGCCCACGCCGCCGAGCTGCGCCGCCACGCGGTGGCCGAAGTGCGCGAGCTACGGGGTGCTTGACGGCGCGCCTCCACCACATTGGGGAGCTTAGCCGCGAGAATCACTGACTATGAGCCTCTCGACCCGCCTGTCCTCAGCCGATCTCACGGAAGTTAACGGCCGCCTGCGCGACTGCACGCCCACTGGTAAGGGCCGACGCAAGCTGCGCGCCGGCGACATCGCGGTGATTGATGCGCCTGATATTAGCCGTCGGGAAGCGGAGTTCCTCATCGATCACGAGCCCTCCGCGGTGCTCAACATCGCGCAGTTCAGCTCGGGTAACGTGCCCAACTATGGGCCGCTGATGCTTATCGACGCCGACATCCCCCTCTTCGAGGCCGCCGGCCCCGAGCTGCGCGAGGGCTTCCGTGACGGCGCGAAGAAGGGTGCCATCGACTCCGACGGCACCGTGCACAACGGCAATCGCACGATCGCGCAGGCCACGCCCCTGGGGCGCGAGGATATCGAGAAGAACTTCGAGTCCTCGCAGAAGGCCCTGGCTGGGCGCATGGACTCCTACTTCGGCGACGCGGCGCGTTTGCTGCACTCGGAGGGCCCGCTGATGATCGACGGCGTGGGCATCCCGGACGTCGGCGATGAACTTGCCGGCCGCAAGGTGGTGGTCTTAAGCGACGGTCCCGATCATGCCCAGGAGCTGCGCGATCTGCGTAACTTCATCCAGGAATACGACCCGGTGCTCATCGGCGTCGGCGCGGCCGCGGACACGTTGGTCGATACCGGCTACTCGCCGGCGTTCATCGTCGGCGATCCGGCTGAGGTGCGCGATTCCACCCTGCGCGGGGGTGCCCGGGTGATCCTGCCCGCGGACCCCGAGGGCGCGGCCGTGGGCATTGATCGGATCCAGGAACTCGGCGTCGGCGCCACGACCTTCCCGACGGCGCTGGGCTCGCCGACCGAGCTCGCCCTGCTGCTCGCCGGGCATCACGACGCCCAGCTTGTGGTCATCGCCGGCGCGCCCTTCAATCTCGACGATGTCTTCGCCAACAACGACGGCGCCACCCCCGAGACCCTGCTCACTCGCGTCAAGCTCGGTGGACGCCTCGTCGATGCGACCGCCATCCGCGATCTGTACACCGTCTCCGGCGGTGCGGGCATGGCGTGGCTGTGGGCGTTGCTCGGCATCCTAGTCGCCGTCGCCGCGGTCATTCTCATCGTGGGCTTGGGCGGAGAAGGCTCTTTTGCCGATAACCTCATCGACACCTGGAACTCCTTCGCCCTGTCGGTTCAGTCCCTGTTTACTTAAAGCCCGGGAAGGAGACCCAAAGCTTTCATGCGTTCGACTCAGTCCGGACGAGGGCCCATCCTCGTCGCCGGAGTAGGCCTCGGCGTGGCCCTCGGGGCCGCGCTCGGCATGTTCGTCCTCGCCCCGAACACCCCGGGCTTCGGCCCCTCGGCAGATACTGCTGCCCACTCGGAGGCTCCCGCAGGCGAGCCGGAAGGCCCCGACACCGTCGAGGAAGACAGCGCCGCCGCGGCGAACGACGCCGTCGCCGCCGTGGCCCCGGCGCTCGTGGCCAACAGCCTCAACCAGCGCCCGGTGATCATCCTGCGCGCCGAGCCCGCCGATCCGCAGGTCGCCACCGAAATCGGCGAGCTGAGCGCCCAGGCCGGTGCCATCGACGCAGGCGCGATCACGCTCACCGAGAAGTTCTTCGACCCGGCCGCCGCCGAAGAGCTCGATAACATCGTCGCCGAGACGCTGCCGGAGGTAGCCACCAGCCCCGGTGAGATGGTCGCCAACGCGCTGCTGCTCGATCCGGACACCGCCGAGCCACGAGTGGCCCCTGACAAGCGCGCCGAGATCCTCACCTCCCTGCGCGAGGCCGGGTTCATCGACTACGAGGACGGCACCATCCTGCCCGCCCAGGGCATCATCGTTCTCACCGGCGGGGCCGCGGATAACACCGTCGCCGGCGCGCAGAGCGAGTTCGCCTTCGCCTTAGACTCCGGCGGCGCGGCCGTGGTGGTCGCCGGCCCCTTCGAGGACGCGGACGACGGTGCGCTCGCCGCCGTGCGCTCCGGTGATACGCCCGTGTCCACCGTCGATACCGCCAACGAGTCCTGGGCCCAGATCTCTACCGTCTTAGCGCTCGCCGAGCAGATCGGCGGCGGCTTCGGCCACTACGGCGTGGCCGATAACGCCGACGCCACCATCCCCAGCCCCGAGCCAGAAGGAGAAGCGCAGTGACCCGCGGCCAGCACGAGTTCACCGTGAAGGGTTCTAAGGTGCTTCTCGACGCCCCGATCCTCGCCGTACGCCGCGACGAAGTGGTGATGCCGGGCGGGCACACCGCCGATCGCGAGGTCGTCGAGCACTTCGGGGCGGTGGCGATCGCGGCTGTCGACGACCGCGGGCGCATCGGCCTGATCCGACAGTACCGGCACTGCGTGCGCCAGCGCCTGCTGGAACTTCCTGCCGGGCTTTTAGATATCGACGGCGAGGACGAGCTTGAGGCCGCCCGCCGGGAACTCGCCGAAGAGGCGGGCCTGGCGGCCGAAAACTGGTCGGTTCTTGCGGATCTGGTGACCTCGCCGGGGTTCTGCGAGGAGGCCTGCCGCGTCTACCTGGCGACCGGCTTAAGCGAGGTCACCGGCGTGGACAGCTACGGCGACGAGGAAGCCGATCTCACCTTCGACTGGGTGGATCTCGCGGATGCGCGCCGCCTGATCCTGGCTGGCGAGATCACCAACTCCATTGCCGTGGCCGGCATCTTCGCCGCCAGCGAGGCCCTCCAGCGCGGCGGTACGCCCCGCGCCGCCGACGCGCCCTTTGAGCTGCGGCCCACGTCGCTGCCGCGCCGGCGTCGGGAAGCTGGCATCACTCCGGACATGAAGAAGATTTCCCGGTGAGCGTGAACCCCCGCACACTGGCCGAAACCTGGCTTGAGCACTTGGCCGTCGAAAGGGGCTTAAGCGAGAACACCTTAAAAAACTACCGGCGCGACATCGAGCGCTACGTGCACTGGCTGGAGGAGGCCGGCACCGATGATTTGGCGGCGGTGACCGCCGGCGACCTGGAAGCCTATATCACTGATCTGCGCACCGGGCGGCATGGGGCGCGGCCTCTGGCGGCGTCCTCGGCCGGCCGGGCGCTGGTGGTCGCGCGCGGGCTGCACCGCTTCGGCGTGGCCGAAGGCGAGCTGGATGTCGATGTCGCGGCCGAAGTCTCCCCGCCGAGTCCGGGGCGCGTGCTGCCGGATACCTTGAGCATCGACGAGGTCTCCCAGCTGCTGGAGGCCGTGCCGGTGGGGGAGGCGGCCACCCCGGTGGACCTGCGCGACCGCGCGCTGCTCGAGATGCTCTACGGCACCGGGGCGCGCATCTCGGAGGTGCTCGGGCTCACACTCGATGACGTCGCGGATCACGACGGCATCTTGCGTATCCAGGGCAAAGGCGGTAAGCAGCGCATCGTGCCGCTGGGGTCGAAGGCCGCCGAGGCGTTGCAGGGCTATCTGGTGCGCTCGCGTCCGGTCTTGGCGACGGGCGGGAGCCACGCGCTTTTTCTCAACACCCGGCGCAATGCCTTGTCGCGGCAGAGCGCCTGGCAGGTGCTGCAGACGGCGGCGCAGCGCGCCGGCATTGAGAAGAGCATCTCCCCGCACACCCTGCGGCATAGCTATGCCACCCACCTTCTCGCCGGCGGGGCGGATGTGCGCACCGTGCAAGAGCTTTTGGGGCATTCCTCGGTGACGACCACCCAGATCTACACCCACGTCACCGCGGACAACCTGCGCGAGGTCTGGCAGCAGGCCCACCCGCGCGCGTGAGCGCTATCCTGGTGTGAGCTCCAGTCGATTAAGCGATGTAGTGTGGAAACAACACGGCTGTAATTTCCGGTGTCAAGGAAGAGGGTGTGACAGTGAGCGATAGCGGCCTGTTCGAGGAGCCCGAGGTGGGCCTGACCGGACGACCCGTACGCGAGCTGCCGGAGCCGCCGGCGCTGGAAAAGCACGGGCCGGCGACGATCATTTCGATGGTCAACCAGAAAGGTGGCGTCGGCAAGACCACCACCACGATCAACTTGGGCGCCTGCCTCGCCGAGCAGGGCCGCAAGGTGCTCTTGGTGGACCTCGACCCGCAGGGCGCCTTGTCCGCCGGGCTGGCGATTCCGCACGGCGAGGAGGAGATCACGGTCTATGACCTGATGATCGATAACTCCTCGTCGATCCACGGCGCGATTCACCAGACCAACGTGCCCGGCATGGAGGTCGTCGCCGCGAACATCGACCTCTCGGCCGCCGAGATCCAACTCGTTAACGAGGTCGGCCGCGAAAACACGCTGGGTCGCGCGCTGCGCCCGGTGCGCAAGGAATATGACTACATCATCATCGACTGCGGGCCTTCGCTCGGCCTGCTCGCCGTCAACGCCCTAGCGTGCTCACACGGTGTGATCATCCCGATGGAATGCGAGTACTTCTCCCTGCGCGGCCTGGCGCTGCTCACCGACACCATCGAGAAGGTCCGCGACCGCATCAACTTCGACCTAGAGATCATCGGCATCCTGGTCACCATGTTCGATAGGCGTACCACCCACGCCCGCGAGGTGATGTCCCGGGTGATCGAAGTCTTCGATGACAAGGTCTTCGACAGCGTGATTACCCGCACCGTGCGCTTCCCGGAAACCTCCGTCGCCGGCGAGCCGATCACCACCTGGGCGCCGAGCTCCCAGGGCGCGCAGCAGTACCGGAACCTGGCGCTCGAGATCATCGAGCGCACCACCTAGAGGTGGCAACCCGCAAAAGTATCGGTCCCCGGCAATCCACCGCGGTGGCAGAAGGGGAGGGGACCCAGCCGGAGATCACCGGCTTTCGCATCGCGCTGGCCAACTTCGAAGGCCCCTTCGATCTCCTTTTGCAGCTGATTAGCGAGAAGAAGCTCGACGTCACCGAGGTGGCGCTGGCCGAGGTCACCGACGAGTTCATCGCCTATACCCGCGCGCTCAACGAGACGGAAGCCCTCGATGAGACCACCGAGTTCCTCTTGGTCGCCGCCACGCTGTTGGACCTCAAGGCCGCCCGCCTGCTCCCGCGCGGAGACGTCGAGGATGAAGAAGACCTCGCGATCCTCGAATCCCGGGATCTTCTGTTCGCCCGCCTGCTGCAGTACCAGGCCTACAAGCAGGTCGCTGATCTCTTTGCCACCTGGCAGCGAGAAGCGCAGCGTCGCTACCCGCGGGCGGTGGGCATCGAGGAACGCTACGCGGAGCTTTTGCCCCCGGTGAGCCTGGGCACCGATCTCGCGGGCTTCGCCGAGGTCGCCGCCGGGGTGTTTCGGCCCCGCCCGCCCGAGGAGGTGGGGGTGGATCACCTCCACCAGGTGGCGGTCTCGGTGCCCGAGCAGGCCGGCAAGCTCCTCGATACCCTGCGCATCCTGGGTAAGAACCGGTGGTTGAGCTTCGAGGCGCTCACCCGCGACTGCGTGGTGAGCATGGAGATCGTCGGCCGTTTTTTGGCCCTGCTCGAGCTCTACAAAGCCCGCGCAGTGGAGACCGAACAGGAGGAGGCCCTAAGCGAGCTCAAAGTCTCCTGGACCGGTGCCGAGGTGGACCCGGCGGTCGTGGCGTCCGCGAACTGGGACTAGCTAGACTCCACACCATGTCCGACTTCCCCATGTCCTCCCAGCTGCGCTCGCGGATAGAGTCGATCCTGCTGGTCATCGACACCCCGGTGACCGTCGAGCAGCTCGCCGGTGCCCTCGAGGCCGAAGGCAGCGAGATCACCCAGGTGCTCAGCGAGATCCGAGAGGAGTTCGACGCCCGCGGATCCGGGTTCGATCTGCGAGAGACCAGCGAGGGCTGGCGATTGTATACGCGCACGGAGAACGCGGCGGCCGTCGAGAAGTTTCTTCTCGACGGAGCCCAGACTCGCCTGTCCCGCGCGGCTTTAGAGACCCTCGCCGTGGTGGCCTACCGCCAGCCGGTGACCCGCGCCCAGGTCGGCGCGGTGCGCGGCGTCAACGTCGACGGGGTGATGCGCACGCTGCTGCTGCGCGGGCTCGTCAAGGAGGTTGACCCGGACGAGGCGACCGGCGCGCATCGCTACGCCACCACCGAGCTGCTTCTGGAACTGCTCGGTATCGACAGCCTGGAGCGCCTGCCGGATCTCGCACCGCTTCTGCCGGACGTGGATTCGATCGAGGAGCAGTGGTGATTTTAGATGTGAGGAAAACCCGGCTTATGCGCTAGGCTGGGCGCAGCATTTCTCCACGTTGACAACAGAAAAGGACACAGTCGACAGTGACTCCCCCCGCAAGCCGAGACGGCACTCCGGACAAAAAGCAGAAGTCGCGGAAGCTCCCGCGCGTCTCCAACGCGAAGCCGGCCCGCAAGCAGAACATCGAGAACCCGCTCGCCGATAACTGGTGGGACGACGCCCCTGCCGAGGGCGAGCGCCTGCAGAAGGTTATGGCGCGCGCCGGTGTGGCCTCGCGCCGCCACAGCGAGGTCATGATCGAGAAGGGCCGCGTGGAGGTTAACGGCGAGGTCGTGCGCACGCAGGGCCGCCGGGTCAACCCGGCCGTCGACATCATCCGGGTCGACGGCGTGCGCATCAACGTCAACGAAGACCTCGAGTACTTCCTGTTCAACAAGCCGCGCGGGATGCTGTGCACTATGAGCGACGAGCAGGGCCGCCCGTGCGTCGGCGATGTCATCGCGGACAAGGTGGTCTCCGGGCAGCGCCTGTTCCACGTCGGCCGCCTCGATGCCGATACCGAGGGCCTGCTACTGCTCACCAACGACGGCGAGCTGGCCAACCGGCTGACGCACCCGCGCTACGAGGTCACCAAGACCTACCTGGCCACCGTGCTCGGTGAGGCCAGCAACAAGCTGGTCAACGAGCTGAAGAAAGGCATCGAGCTAGACGATGGCCTGGCGAAGGCGGACTATGTGCAGATCATTGATAAGAACCAGGGCTACTCGCTGATCCGCATCGAGCTGCACGAGGGCCGCAAACACATCGTGCGTCGCATGCTCAAGGCCGCGGGCTTCCCGGTCCAACGCCTCGTGCGCACCAAGCTGCACACGGTCCAGCTCGGGGATCAAAAACCCGGCAACATGCGCGCGTTGAACTCTGCGGAGCTGACGGCACTCTACAAGGCGGTGGGAATGTGATGATCTCGAATACCAGCGATAACGGGCTGATCCTCGCGGTCGACGGGCCCTCGGGCACCGGCAAGTCCACCACCTGTCGCGCCCTGGCCGCCCGCCTGGATGCGAAGTACATCGACACCGGGGCGATGTATCGCGTTGCCACCCTGGCGGTGCTGCGCGCCGGCGTCGACCCCGCCGATACCGAGGCGGTCATCGACACCACCCGCAACCTGCCGCTCGAGGTCAACGACGACCCCGCAGATACCAACGTGATCTTCGACGGCGAGAACGTCACCGAAGAAATCCGCGGGCCCGAGGTCACCCGCAACGTCTCCGCGGTCTCCGCGATCCCGGAGGTCCGCGAGAACCTCGTCGCCCTGCAGCGCCAGCTGACCCACCGGGCGCACCGCGCGATCGTGGAGGGCCGCGATATCGGCACCGTCGTGCTTGACGACGCCCCCGCCAAAGCCTTCCTCACCGCCTCCGCCGAAGTCCGCGCCCGCCGGCGCTACGACCAGGACGTCGCCGCCGGGCGGGAGAGCGACTTCGACACCGTGCTCGCGGATGTCCGCCGCCGCGACGAGCTGGATTCTTCGCGCGCGACCAGCCCGCTGCGCCCGGCCGAGGACGCCGTGATCATCGATACCTCGAAGTTGACCCGCGACGAAGTCCAGGAACGCCTCATCGACCTTCTCAAGGAGTCCGAGCAGTGAGCGAGCACGAGAACAACGACGACTACCTCGAGACCGACTGGGACGGGATCGAGGAGGATCTGGGCATTAGCCGCCCCGACGTGGTCACCGAAACCCTGCCCACCGTAGCTATTGTGGGCCGGCCGAACGTCGGCAAGTCAACGCTGGTGAACCGTTTCATCGGGCGCCGCGAGGCGGTCGTGGAGGATTTCCCCGGCGTTACCCGCGATCGAATTTCTTATCTCGCGGAGTGGAACGGGCAGCGCTTCTGGGTGCAAGACACCGGCGGCTGGGACCCGAACACGAAGGGCATTCACGCCGCGATCGCGCGCCAGGCGGAGGCGGCAATGGAGGAGGCCGATGTCATCGTGATGGTGGTCGATACCACCGTCGGCATCACCGAGACCGACTCCGTCATGGCCGAGCGCCTCCAGCGCGCCGAGCAGCCGGTGATCCTGGTGTCCAACAAGTTCGAAAGCGATACCCAGTACGCCGACATGGCCGAGTTCTACGGCCTGGGTCTCGGTGATCCCTGGCCGGTCTCGGCGCTGCATGGCCGCGGGGGTGCGGACGTCCTCGATAAAGCCGTCGCCTCCTTCCCGAAAGAACCCCGCAAGGCCTCGATCACCGAGGGTCCGCGGCGCGTGGCGCTGGTGGGGCGGCCGAACGTCGGCAAGTCCAGCCTGCTGAACAAGTTCGCGAAGCACGAGCGCTCGGTGGTCGACGACGTCGCCGGCACCACCGTCGACCCCGTCGACTCGATCATCGACCTCGACGAGGCCACCTGGCGCTTCATCGACACCGCCGGGCTGCGCAAGAAGGTCAAGCAGGCCCAAGGCCATGAGTACTATGCCTCGCTGCGCACCCAGAACGTCATCGAGGCCGCCGAGGTCTGCGTGCTGCTCATCGACGCCTCCACGCCCATCGGCGAGCAGGACCAGCGCGTGCTCAGCATGATCCTCGACGCCGGCAAGGCCCTGGTCATCGCCTTCAACAAGTGGGATCTGATGGAGGAGGACCGGCGGTACTTCTTCGACCGGGAATTCGACGAGATGCTGGCGCACGTGCCCTGGGTGAGCAAGATCAACATCTCGGCGAAGACGGGCCGTGCGCTGCAGAAGCTCGAGCCGGCGATGATCGAAGCGCTGGAGAACTGGGACAAGCGCGTGCCCACCGGGCAGCTCAACAACTGGATGCGGGAGGCGATCGCGGAGAACCCGCCGCCGATGAAGAACAACCGCCTGCCGAAGGTGCTCTTCGCCACGCAGGCCTCCACCCGCCCGCCGACCATCGTCATGTTCACCACCGGCTTCCTCGACGACGGTTACCGGCGTTACCTGGAGCGCAAGTTCCGCGAGACCTTCGGTTTCCACGGCACCCCGGTGCGCTTCGCGGTGCGCGTGCGCGAACGCCGCCAGCGCTAGCTCGTAACCTCTGCCGCCGCGGCCCACTCGTAGAAGGCGCGCACGCCTTCTTCGTGGCTGTCGTAGGTGTGCTCCTCGCCGTCGATGGTGAGCACGACGCGCTCGGTGGGGGAGTAGACCTCGATAGTGCACGCGGAGGTGCCGTCTTCGGTGTGGAAGTCGGCGAGCGCCTTGATCTCGTGGTCGTTGGCCTGAAAGCCGCCGTATTTGCCGATGACGGCAAACCCGGAGGTGGCGACATCGAGAAGGTCATCCGCCGAAGGTTCACCGTGCGTTACCCACAGAAGGGTTTGCTCTACTGCCTCATTCACGCTGTAAGTCATTGCACTCTAGCCTACCGTGGCAGGTGAGTTATGAAATCCCTCCTGCCGCATCGCCTGTTAGCCCTGAGTCTTGCCGCCGCGCTGAGTGTGAGTGCCTGCGGGGCGCCAAGTGACGATCCCGCTTCTACTCCTGCCCCGCAGCGTCACACCATCGCTGACAGGGAAGTGCTTATCGACGTCCCTTCGCACCCATCACCCGAGGCACTGATCATCTCGTTCCACGGCTACGGGCTGGATGCGGAAGACAACCGGCAGCGCAACCAGTTGGTGCGCACCGGCGCCGTGGTGGCCTACCCGCAAGGGGAGCAGGCCGCAGCGGGCCAGGCGTGGTCGACGGCGCCTTATGCGAGCACCACCGTGGCCGAGGATGCGGCCTTCGTTGACGAGATCATCGCCGAAGTTGAGGCAGAGCATGCGATCGAGGACGTCTACCTCGTGGGCTTTTCCAACGGCGCCGGTTTCGCCGCCGAGTATGCGTGCGCGAACCCTGATCGTATCTCCGGTGTGGCGACATTTTCCGGGGTGTATTATCCCGCGGAGCGCTCCGAGTGTAACGCACCGATTCCGCAGCTCACCGTGCACGGCGGGGCGGATACGACGATCTCCATAGACGGCGGGCAGCGCCACGGAGAAACCTACCTCCCAGCGCGGGTCTTGGTCGAACAGGCCGCCGAGCGCAACGGGTGTGCGGGAGAAACGCGCGAAACCGAAGAGTTCCGCGTGCACCGCACGATCGATTATCAAAAGTGCGTAGTGCCGCTGCGCTTCGTCGAGGTCACCGGCGGCATGCACTACTGGCCGGGTGCCGCAGACGACCCGAACCCGCATGTCCCCGAAGGCTTCGGCACCGAGCTAGTCGCCGACTTCTTCGGGCTTTCGGGTTGAGGTGTGCTCTGCGGCGCGCTCGTAGGCGAAGGCGTCGCTGCGGTAGGGCAGGGCGATGAGCTGGTCCTCGGCGAAGCCGAGCCGGTCGAAGAGATACCACCTCAAGTTCTCTGTGACCCGTTTGCGGGTGCGCTCGTTCGCCCGCAGCCAGTAGGAGCGCGTCTGGGTGAGAAGGTAGATCTCCGCCGGGCGCAGGTGCTGGACCCAGGTGGTGCGCAGTTCGTCGACAAGCTGCCAGTCGCCGCCTACCTCCGGGTAGAAACCGGGGCGGTGAATATCACCGGAGTGCATGATGCGCGAGAGCCTCAGCACCCAGGGGTGGGAGACGTCGAGGACGTTCCATGCGAGCACTAGGCGCCCGCCGGGGCGAATGATGCGGTCCGCCTCCTGTGAGGCCGCCTCGGTATCCACCCAATGCCAGGTCTGTGCGCACACGGCGGCGTCCATCGAGTTCTCCGCGAGACCGGTCGCTTCCGCCGTGGCCCGCCACGCGGGGATGTCGAGGCGGCCACGGATCGTGCGCACCATATCCGCCGACGGGTCGAGGGCATAGACCTCCCGGTCTGGGCGGCCCACATAAGTTTCAGCGAGCTTGCCGGTGCCGGCGCCGAGATCGACGATGCGGCGCGCCGAGCCCACCAGGTCCGCGACCTCGCGCGGATAGCCCGGGCGGACGCGGGCGTAGACGTCGGCACCTGTGGAAAACGCCGCCCCGAGACCGGCGCGGTGGGCGGCGTCGCTGAACCCGGGGGTGGCACGTCGAGAAGCGGGGCGGGAAAGGGAATCAGGCATTAAGGCCCAATCTATACCTGCCGTAGGATGTACCACCATGAACCGACTGCCCGCCTCCGACGATCGTCGATGGCTGGTGAAGACTGTCTTCTCCCGCTGGCACTGGACGTTGCCCGCCGCCATCCTCGTTGCCGGCGGTTTCCTGGCCAACGGTGTGGTCCCCGTGCTGGTGGGCCGAGCGATCGACGACGCTATCGCCCCGCTCGATTCCCACCGCCTCCTGTTCTGGATGGGCGTGCTCGTGGTGGTCTTCGCCGCGAACATGGTGATGGTGTGGTTCGGCCGGATTCTTATGCAACAAGCGATCCTCAACGTCGGCCACGACCTGAGGATGGCCACCACCGATAGGATCTCCGCGCCCGAAGGCATGGGTGGAAAGAAACGCACCGCCGGCGAGCTGTTGTCGATCGCGTCCTCCGATACCCAAAGGGTTGCTGACGCCGTGTTCATGACCGTCTTCCCGGTCGCGGAGATGGCCTCGATCCTCTACGTCGGCATCGTGATGCTCACGATCGATATCCGCTTAGGCATCGCGGTGCTTTTGGGTGGGCCGATCACCGTGGCGATCGCGATGCGCGCCGCGGTGCCGCTGCGCAAGGCTTCGGCGCGTAGACAGCAGGCGCTGGCGAAGGCGGCGTCGATGGCTGCCGATGTCGTCGAAGGCCTGCGCACCCTCAAGGGCCTCGGCGCGGTGACCACCGTGAACTCGCGCTACGGGGCGGTCTCCGATCGCGCGTATGCCCGCACGGTCGAGGCGAACCGCGCCCAGGCGCGTCTTAACGCGATTACCGAGGGCACCGGCGCGTTCTACGTCATCGCGATCGCGCTCGGCGCCGGCATCTTGGCCGCCGACGGGCAGATCAGCGTCGGCCAGCTCATCACCGCCATCGGGCTGACGCAGTTCATCATCATGCCGCTGACGATGTTCGGCCGTAACATTGCCTCGCGCCTCGCACCGGCGCAGGCCAGCGCGAGGCGTATTCGCGGGGTGCTCGGCGCCCCGGCGCGCTGGGAGCCGGACTCCGGCGAGGTCCCCGACCTTCCGGCAGGCCTTACCGTGGTGACCGGCCCCGCCCCGGATTCGTGGCTGCTCGCGCCCCGCGATCGGGTGCTTATAAGCCCTCGGCACGCGGAGCTTATCGACGGCACCGTCTCCGACAACATCCACCCCGATACCGAGCGCGCCGCCGAGGCGATGTTCATCGCCAGCGTCGAGGACATCCCCGGCGGCGCGGACAAGCCGGTGGGCGAAAGCGGCGGCAACCTCTCCGGCGGCCAGCGCCAGCGCGTGGCCTTGGCCCGTGCGATTGCCGCCGAGTCGGAAGTTCTGGTGTTGCAGGATCCCACGACCGCGGTCGATTCGGTGACCGAGCAGCGCATCGCTCAGCGCGTCGCCGAGCACCGCGGCGAGCGTCCCACGCTTGTCTACACCACCGCGCCGGCGTGGCAGGCCGTGGCGCGACGTGTCACCGACAACGCTTTAGGGGAGGTAGATCGTGGCTGAGACGAGTTTCCCACTGGCGACTCTCGCCGAAGTCCGCCGCGAGCTGGCCGCGCGTCTGCGCACGATCCCACACGCTCGCCGCACCGGGCTCATCGCGCTGATCCTGCTGACGCTGGGCGCCGCCGCGAACGTGGCGGTGCCGCTGCAGCTCGGCGGGATCGTCGATCTGGTCGTCGGCGATGCCCAGCAAAACTGGGTCGTTGTCTCTCTCGGCCTTTTGGGTGCGGCGGTGATCGCCGCGGTGTGCTCGGCGGCTGGGTTCTACTTGCTCTCGCGGGTCAGCGAGCGGGTGATCTCGGATTTGCGCGAGCAGATGGTCGGCACGGCGCTGGGGCTGCCCGCGCATCGGGTCGAAGACGCCGGCAGCGGGGATTTAGTCTCGCGCTCGACGGATGACGTCGCCGAGTTATCCTCCGCGGTCACCGAGACCCTGCCTTTTCTGTCCCGGGCGTCATTTACCACCGTCGCGACCGCCATCGCCCTGGTGGGCCTGCAGTGGCAGTTCCTCATCATCCCGGCGGTCATGGCGCCGCTGTATTTCTGGTTCGCCCGCTCCTATCTGAAGCGCGCACCTGGCCGCTACGCCGCCGAGCGCGCCGCGATGGCCGATCGCGCCCGCCGCGTGCTGGAGGCGATCCACGCCCGCGCCACGATCCGCGCTTTCCGACGCGAAGACGCCACCCACGACCGCACCCACGAGGCTTCGGCCCGCGTGGTCGAACACGGACTGTCGGCGCGGTGCACCATGATCGCCCTGCAGGTCAAGCTCACCTTCGGCGACCTGCTCATGATGGTCATGGGCCTGGGCATCGGGTTTTGGACCGTCGCGCGCGGCGATCTCACCGTCGGCGCCGTGACCGCCGCGATGCTCATGCTCATCCGGCTGCGCGGGCCCGTCATGCAGCTGATGCGCGTGCTCGATTCCGTGCAGTCCGGCTACGCCTCACTTGCCCGCATCGTCGGCGTCATCGTCGACCCGCCGACCCCCACGCCCGATTCCGGCGTCACCGACCGGCGCACCGGTGAGGTCATCCTGCGCGACGTCTCCTTCAGCTACGGCGATGCCTGGGCCGTGCGCGACGTCGACCTGCGCATCGCCCCCGGCGAAACCGTCGCCATGGTGGGTGCCTCGGGTGCGGGCAAGACCACCGTCGCGGCGCTCGTCGCCGGGTTGCGGGTGCCCGATTCCGGGGAGGTGCTTGTCGACGGCGCCCCCGTCACCAGCCTCTCCGACAAGGAACGCGTCGCCCGTCTCGCGCTGGTCTCCCAGGAGGTCCACGTCTTCTCCGGCACGCTGCGCGACGACCTCACCCTCGCCCGTCCCACCGCGCGCGACGAAGAGCTCATCGACGCCCTCGAGCGCGTCTACGCCGGCGACTGGTTCCGCGAGCTGCCGGATGGCCTCGATACCGAGGTCGGCGCCCGCGGGCTGCGCCTGCCGCCGGTGCAGGCCCAGCAACTCGCGCTGGCCCGGATGCTGCTGTTGGATCCGGCCGTGGTTATTTTGGACGAGGCCACCGCGGAGGCCGGTTCCTCCGGCGCCGGCGAGCTCGAGGCCGCCGCCGAGGAGGTCATGAAGAACCGCTCCGCCTTGGTGGTGGCCCATCGCTTAGATTCCGCCGAACGTGCCGATCGCGTCGTCGTCATGGATGCCGGCCGCATCACCGAATCCGGCACCCATGAAGAACTGCTCGCCCACGGCGGCGAGTATGCCACGATGTTCAGCGCCTGGGAGAGGGGACGGGAGTGAGGCGCACGCTTTTAGGTGTGGTCCTCGTGGCGAGTACCGTCGTTGCCGGCTGCACCATCGGCGGTGAACCTGTGCCGGAGAAGGTGATTATCACGCCGTCGACCGTCGAGAAGCCCGCCGCTCCCACCTTTGAGGCCTCGCCTATCGACGGCCCCATCGCCCCCGGGAGTACCGGTCGCCTCGAGGTGACGGTGGGGGATAAGACACGCGATTTCCTGCTGCACGTGCCGGAGGGCTATTCGCAGGACCAGGACTGGCCATTAGTCCTCGCTTGCCACGGGTATAAGGAAACGCCCGAGGAGCTGGAAAAGATCACCCATTTCGACGATGCCGCCGCCTTGGTGGCCTATCCGCGTGGGGTGCAGAGGGCCTGGTCGCCGGCGCCCTATGCGAAGACGTCGATGGACGAGGACATCGCGTATAGCGAGAAGATCGTCGAGCGCGTGAGCGAGCACTACCGTGTCGCCGAGGACGCGGTCAACGTGGTGGGATTTTCCAACGGCGGGGGATTCGCCGCCGCGCTCGGCTGCCGGATCCCGGAGCGCATTGCCGCCGTGGGCACCGTCAGCGGCGCGTACTACGAGAATGTGCATGAGAATTGTGTCGATACGCCCGTACCCCTTATCGACCTGCACGGCACCAACGATTCGATCATCGGCTACTACGGCGGCACCCGCCACGAGACCGCTTATGACTCGGTTCCCGATGTCCTCGACCACGCCCGGATACGCAACGGCTGTCATAAGAACGCGCGGGTCACCCGGGAAAATGTGGGCACGATCAGCTACCGGTGGCCCGGCTGCGAGGCGGCGTTAGAGCACGTGCGCATCGGGGGTGGGGGACACGTGTGGCCGGGAAGTGCCGGAGATGGCTCCACGAACCTTCCGGCAGGGTACGCTACGTACCGTATCTTGCGTTTCTTCGATATTCGCTGGAACTGATGCCCTGAGCTGACCCCAGGAAATACTAGGATATATGCATGACTTCACAGCAGGCACGCTCCGTCGTGATCTTTAACCCCGTCAAGGTGGACGAGGACGAATTGCGTGCCTCGGTGGACACCTACGTCGAGACCTACGGCTGGGGAGAGGTCTCCTGGGTCGAGACCTCCGAAGACGAGCCGGGAGAAAACCAGGCCCGCCAGGCCGCGGAGGAAGGCGTGGACCTCGTGGTGGTCTGCGGCGGCGATGGCACCGTCCGTTCGGTGGCGGCCGGCCTGCACAACACCGATACCGCGCTCGGCGTGATCCCGCAGGGCACCGGCAACCTTCTGGCCCGGAACCTGGATATCCCGCTGGATCTCGATCACTCTGTCGAAGTCGCCTACGGCGGCACCACACGCCGGATTGACTTCTGCCGAGCCGATGTCACGCGTCCCGACGGCAGCACCGAAACGATCCCCTTCGCCGTGATGGCGGGCGTGGGCATTGACGCGCAGATGATCGTCAACACCGACGACGACCTCAAGAAGAAGATCGGTCCGCTGGCGTACGCGGTGGCGATCTTCAAGTCCCTCGGCGGGGGCAACCGCCTGCACGTCGAGCACCAGATCGACGACCACGAGGTCAAGCGGAGCTCCGCGCACACGCTGATTGTGGGCAACTGTGGTGAGCTGGTTGGCACCATTGAGCTCATCCCGGATGCCGAACCTGATGACGGCATGCTCGACTTCGTTCTGCTGCGCCCGCAGGATTTGCTGGGTTGGGTGCAGATCACCGGCCGGATCATCGGGCAGATGATCACCAAGTCGATCCGCAAGGTCATCGGCCGCTCCACGCGCGTGACCGGCGGGGAACACGAGCACCGCAGCCTGCAATACGCCACCGGGCGTTCCTTCCACGCGAAGCTGAGCAAGCCCGACGTCTTCGAAATCGACGGCGACACCGTCGGCGAGGTCAGCGAATTCCGCGTCACCCTCGAGGAGAAGGCCTTGAGCGTGCGCGTGCCGAGCCGGGAGTAGGTCTGGCGGTAGCGACCTATACGGCGACCTATACGGATACGGCACCCAAACCCCTGGCAGGGGCGGACTTCATGGCATCCCGTGCCGCTCGAGCACAAATACTTGAAGGAAAAACCTTGAAGGATGCGCCCTTCAAGCATTTTCCTTTAAGCGTTTGTGTAGCAGTAGCGCGGACCCGCGCCGAAAAGCGAACCTTTAGAATGCCAGTCGCCCTAGTAGCCTCACACGGTTATCGTGTTCGCACGCTCGGTCGAAAGGAGTCGCTCCGAAAGGAGGGGTCCTCTCGACCTCGCGATCAGGTGCCTGGGCAGCGGCCCTGCGGCTGATCGGCAGGCGCTCTCCGATGCGCGTGGAACGACGCTCCTACCTCACCCGTCACAGCAGGAACTTAACGCCGTTTAGCTGGCTCTCCCGGTCGAAAGGAGTCGCTCCGAAAGGAGTCCTGGTCTCGACCTCGCGAGAGCCCTTTCTATGGACCTGATTTCGACCAGCGCTAGCGCTCCAAGCGAACCCTGCGCCTTGTTTAAGCACGGTAGTGCAGCCCTAGGACCGCGATTACGTAAACGAAAGCGGCTGATGTGACGTGTGAGTTGCTTGCGCCGGCCCCTAAACAATGTCCCCAGAACGCCAACCAAAACACCAAAGCCCCGAGCACTGGCGGAGAACCAGATACTCGGGGCTCAGGCCACGCCGAGCGCCCAGACGGCCCGCAGCAACCGCAAAGCCCGCACGGCGCCCAGCGATCAGTTCAACGAGCTACTTCTGCATGGAGCCGGTGTCCAGGAAGCGCTGGTGGAAGGAGAAGGCCTCGCTGAGGGTGTGCGGGGTGTGGATGTGCTTGCCGGTCTGCGCCTTCTCGAAGTACTCCTCGAGCAGCGGGCGGTAGTCCGGGTGTGCCACCGAGATGACCTTCGGAGCGCGCTCACGCGGGGATAGGCCGCGCAGGTCGGCCACGCCCTGCTCCGTGATGATGACCATGGCGTCGTGCTCGGTGTGGTCGATGTGGGAGGCGAAGGGCACGATGGCGGAGATGTCGCCGTCCTTGGCGATCGACGGGGAAATGAACGTCGACACCAGGGCGTTACGGGTGAAGTCACCGGATCCGCCGATACCGTTCATGATGCGGGTACCGGTGACGTTGGTGGAGTTGATGTTGCCGTAGATGTCGGCCTCGATCATGCCGTTCGAGGAGATGAGGTCGAGGCGACGGATGACCTCCGGGTGGTTGGAGACCTGCAGCGGGCGGGTGATGATGTACTTGCGGTAGTGATCCGCCTTCTGGTTCATCAGCTCCGCGGCGTCCGGGGACAGGGAGAACGAGGTCGCGGAGGCGACGGACATCTTGCCGGCGTCGATGAGGTCCAGCATGCCGTCCTGGATGACCTCGGTGTAGGCCTTGATGTTCTCGAACTTGGAATCGAGCAGGCCGGCCATCACGGCGTTCGGGACGTTGCCGACACCGGACTGCATGCAGAACTTGTCGTAGGACAAACGGCCTGCGGCGACCTCGCCCTCGAGGAAGTCGAGGAAGTAGCCGGCGATCTTCTCGGAGGTCTCGCTCGGCGGGGTGAAGGCGGAGTTGCGGTCCGGGGAGTCGGTCTCGACGACAGCGACCACCTTGTCGGTGTCGATGTCGATGTAGGTGGTGCCGATGCGATCGCCGGTGTCAGTGATCGGGATCGGGGTCTTGGGCTGGACGCGGTAGATGTCCGCCATCCCCTCGAGGTCGAGGGACTGCCAGGAGTTGACCTCGATGATGATCTTCTTGGCCTGGTCCAGGAACTCTACGTTGTTGCCGACGCCGGACGACGGCACCAGGTTGCCGTCTTCGTCGATGCGGGTGACCTCGACCACGGCGACGTCGATATCCGCGAAGACGCCGGAGGTGGCCTGGCGGCCACTGTGGGAGAGGTGGATGTCGGCGTACTGCATGGCGCCGCTGTTAATCTTCTTCCGCATCTCCGGGTCCGACTGGTAAGGCATGCGGAAGCGCAGTGCGTCGGCCTCGGCGAGGACACCGTCGCAGTCGGGGGCGGTGGATGCGCCGGTCAGCAGGTCGATGGCGTACTCATCGCCACGCTCGTGTGCCTCGCGGGCGCGGTTTGCGATCGCGGTGGGCAGGGCCTTGGGGTAGGCGGCGCCGGTGAAGCCGGAGAAACCGACCCGGTCACCGTGGTTGACGAACTGGGCGGCTTCGTCAGCAGTCATGACCTTGTTCTTGAGGCCGGAGTGGGCAATGCGCTCGCTCATGCGGATCATCCTCCTGTAAGCGTTGTGGGTAAAGCTTTGGTCGTCACATTCCCGGATCAGGGACTTTGACGTCTTCCCCTACTGTAGGGGAATTCCTCTGCATTATGTGACGCAACTCCCTAAAGAGGGTACCGGAGAAAAGGAGCACATGGCCGAGGTGCTGTATACCGGCCTCACGCGGTGGCCTACCCTTAGGGGATATGAGCACCCATTCCGCCGTTCGCTGTTCCGATGTACCCGTCGAGCCCCTCGCCGGGTCGGCCAAGGAGGAATCGGTCTACGTCATCTTCGAACATCCGCAGGGCTGGAGCCGCGACATCCTCGACGGAGACACCTTCGGCCCCGAGCTCACCGAGAAGCTGCGCGCCAAGCTCAAAGGCCACGCGGGCCTCCAGCTGATCCGGCATCCCGGGAGGGAGGGCCGTAGCGTCACGAAGCGCCACCTTTTCATCGTCCATGCCCGCCAGCGTACGTGCGAAAAATTGCTTGTCGACGACCCCACCGCCCTCCTTCACCTCGACCTCGAGCGGCCGGGCGGAAACGGCGGCGAGATGATCGATACCCCTCTGGTCCTGGTGTGCACGCACGGCAAACGCGACGTCTGCTGCGCGGTGAAGGGTCGGCCCCTGGCAGCAGCTCTCGACGACGCGTTTCCCGACACCGGCATCGTCTGGGAGACCTCCCACACCAAGGGTCACCGTTTCGCCCCGTCGATCCTTTTGATGCCGTGGGGCTATAGCTTTGGCCGGCTCAACGAGTCCGCAGCCGAAGCGTTGGTGCGCTACGCACAAGAGGGACGTTATTACCTGCCGGGCAATCGCGGCTGCGGCGGATATGGCGCCCGCGGTCAGGTCGCCGAGCTCGCGGTAGCCGAACAGCTCATCGTAGAAGGGGAGGAGCTCGCCTTTTCCGATCTGACTGCCCAAGACAACATAATTACCCACGCCGACGGTCGCAGCTGGGAGGTCGACCTCGAACAGCAGGCCGTCGAAGGGGTCGTATCCTCCTGTGGCAAGGCCCCTGCTGACGGGAAAGTCTGGGTGGCTACCGGGATCGCACAGACGGCTGCGGGATGAGGGTGGCCTTCAGGGGCAGGAGCGTCGGTTTAGAGAATGATTAGATACTAGAAGATCGCCTCACTGCCTCCAGCCGTTCCTTGTTCTCCGACTTGAGATGTTCGTAGGCGATGACGGGCCTGTTTGAGTTCATAATTGCCGAGTGATGTAGGTGCTCGATATCTCTCTGATAAAGGTGCAGCTTCGACTCGTAGGTGAAGGCTCCTCTGGCTGCCGATAATTCTGTACTCTCGACTACCCACCGGTATCGAGTGTCTTCAACCAGTTGATAATCGATTGCCCTTTTGGCGAGGGCACATATCCAGTCAGCACACTGAATGTTGGAGGAGAGCTCACTGTCAACATGCATAGGTGGCTCAACAATTCTCCTCATCTCCTCGCGCTCAGCTGCTTTTCCTAGCCATAACGGGGCCGTCGCAACGACTATGCCGCGGCATAGTAGGGACCGTGCTTTTACGCACGTGCGTAATCGGAAATCGATGAATCCCGGTGGACTCATAGGTATGAGGGACTCCCTGGCACCTGCGCCGTGCGGCGAGCACCGCTGCCTCCGCGTTCGGAGTCTGCTGAGGGTTAGAAAGTCTGCGCCGCCAGGGCCTGGGGACGTGACTGTCAAAGCCGGATGACTGCTACCAGCTACCCGGAAACCGTCGCTACCGTCTTACCGGAGATGCGCTACCAACAAGCCGCATCTTCCTTCAAGCCTTTGTGCGGCGAGACACCGCAGTTAGCCTAAGGCGGCCAATCTCGGCAATGTATGCGAGTAGCAAGTGTCCCCCCGACTTTCCCCCTAGCCCCAGTACGCAAAACCCCACGCACTGCGTGGGGTTTTTGGAGTTGCTGCCCGAGCCATTCTTGCCATGTGGCTCAGTGCCTAGTTTACGCAGATAACACCACCTGTGCCGAGGTACAACCACAACCCAAAGCAAAAAGCCCCGCCCACCGCCGAAGCGATGCCGCGGGACTTCCTGATGGTCGGGCTGACAGGATTTGAACCTGCGACCCCTACACCCCCAGTGTAGTGCGCTACCAAACTGCGCCACAGCCCGTTGTTGCACCCTCTAAGGCGCAACACGAACACCTTACAACAGTGTGACTCGGCTTCCCGAATCAGCAGGTCAGCCTAGCTCTCCGTTGAGATCGACGATGGTGGCGCCGTCGAGAAGCTCTTCGATGTCGCTGGCGCGCGCCGCCGAGAGGATGGCCTGGCGTTCGTCGTCGCTGAGCTCGCCGTCGAGGTGGATGTGGCGTTGGAAGGTGCGATTGTGGACGTGGACGACGGAGACGCGGACGTCGCGAAGCGTGGTCTTGCGCCCTGCCTCCTTGGCCGCCTGGGTGGTGGCCGCCGCCAGGGCGGCCTCGATGAGTTCCATCGCGGAGTGGCCGCGGCCCTTGCCGCCGTCGGCGCGAGTGCGGTCGATCTTCAGGTCACCGTGGCGGGTCTGGGCGGCCACGCCATAGCGCAGGCCGCGGGCCGATTCGGCGATGACGTGGTTTTCCGCTAAGCGCACCGGCACCCAGGCGGGGTCGATGTGGTACTGCACCCAGTTGCCGATGATGTCGGCCGCCCGTGTCGCCGCCCCCTCCCGCGTCAGCAGGTGATCGGCCTTGTCGAGGCTGACCAGGGACTTCGAGTAGCGGGTGAGCTGGAAGATGGTTTGGGCGTTATCAATGCCCACGGTCTGGTCGATGGGGGAGTGCACGAGCATCAGCGGCTTGCGCATCTTCCGCAGATAGACCTCGGGGTTCGTGTCGGCGAGGTCTTCCAAAAACGCCCGGGAGATCACCAGGTCGCGGCCGCCGAGGGTGACGGTAACCTCGCCGTTGGCGTCGACCTCGCTGATCTTGTCGGCGTAGTGCAGCACCGAGTGCGCGGGGTCGAAGGGCGCGCCGACCGTCGCTACGGCTTTCAGCTTCCGCAGCGAGCCCGCCGCCTTCAGGGCCGCCGCACCGCCGAGGGAGTGGCCCATGAGCAGCTGCGGGGCGGCGTAGTTCTGCGTCATCCACTCGTAGGCGGCGCAGATGTCGTCGGCATTCTGGCTGAACGAGGTATCGGCGAAGTCGCCCCCGGATTGCCCGAGCCCGGGGAAGTCGAAGCGCAAGGTGGCGATGCCGTAGTCAGTCAGGCGCTTCGAGATGCGCGAGGCGCCGGGCGTGTGACGGGAACCGGCGAAGCAGTGGGCGAAGATGGCGTAGGCCACTGGCTCGGTGGCGGGAAAGTCGATGGTTCCCGCGAGCTTCACGCCAGCGGACGAGGCGAAAGACACGTTGACAGACTGCACACTACCCAGCATAAACGTCGTCGGGCGGTTTTCCTCCACTAAGGTGGACATGGATGTCCGCGACCCCGATGCACCGTATGGCGGCAGAAAGGTAGGAACCCGGTGGGAGCATTCGACTGGTTCTGGAAGGCGCTGGGCGCGCAGTCCGAGCGCAACGACCGTAAGTCGCGGCAGACGGTTTCGGTCGCGGATGACCGGGTCGCCGAGCTCGAACGCCTCAGCGATACAGAGCTTGTCGCCGCTGCCCGCGCCATCACCCGCGACGGGGAAATAAGCGATCGCTCGGAGTTCCTCGCGATCTTGCAGGTGGCGGCCTCGCGCACGCTCGATATGCGGCCGTTTAGCGTCCAGTCCCAGGCCGTGCTGCGCATGCTCGAAGGTGACGTGATCCAGATGGCCACCGGCGAGGGCAAGACCTTGGTCGGCGCGATGACCGCGACCGGCTTCGCGCTGACCGGCCGCCGCGTTCACGCGATCACGGTGAATGACTATCTGGCGCGTCGCGACGCGGAGTGGATGCGCCCGCTCGTCGAGTTCTTCGGGCTGACGGTCTCCGCGGTCACCGAGAAGCTCAGCGCGGACGAGCGTCGCAAGGCCTATCGCGCCGACGTCGTCTACGCGCCTGTCAACGAGCTCGGCTTCGACCTTCTGCGCGACAACCAGGTCACCGACCGAGCCCAGATGGTGCGCACCCCGGCGGATGTCGCGCTTATCGACGAGGCCGACTCCGTCCTCGTCGACGAAGCCCTCGTCCCGCTCGTGCTCGCCGGCTCGGTGGCGGGCGAGCAGACGACCGGAGAGATCACCGCCGCCGTCTCTGGCCTGCGCGAGCACGAGCACTACACCATCGACGACGATCACCGCAACGTCTTTCTGACTGACGCCGGCGCCCACCGCCTCGAGCGCGAGCTGGGCATCGACTCGCTGTACGCGGACGAGCACATCGGTACCACGCTCGTGCGCGTCAACTTGGCGCTGCACGCCAAGGCCCTGCTCATCCGAGATATTCACTACCTCGTCGAAGACGGCAAGGTCGCCCTCATCGACGCCTCCCGCGGGCGTGTCGCCGACCTCCAGCGCTGGCCCGACGGGCTGCAGGCCGCCGTCGAGGCGAAAGAAGGGCTCACCGTCACCGACGGCGGGCGCATCCTGGACCAGATCACTCTCCAGGCGCTCATGGGGCGCTACCCGCAGCTGTGCGGCATGACCGGCACCGCCGTCGAGGCCGTCGACCAGCTGCGCGAGTTTTATGACCTCAGGGTCTCTGTCATCGAGCGCAACCGGCCGCTGCAACGTATCGACGAAGACGATCGCGTCTACGCCCGGTTAGAGGATAAAAATGCCGCCCTCGTCGAGCGCATCGCGGAGATTCACGCGACCGGGCAGCCGATCCTCGTGGGCACCCACGACGTTGCGGAGTCAGAGTTCTTGGCGGAAGAGCTCGGCAAGCGGGGGATCGAGCTCAACGTGCTCAACGCCAAAAACGACGAAGAGGAAGCCGGGATCATCGCCGAGGCCGGCGAGCGCGGTCGGGTCACGGTGTCGACGCAGATGGCCGGCCGCGGCACGGATATCCGCCTCGGCGAGGGCGTGGCAGAGCTCGGCGGCCTGGCGGTCATCGGCACGTCGCGGCATCGCACCAGCCGGCTCGACAACCAGCTGCGCGGACGCGCCGGCCGACAGGGCGATCCGGGCATGTCCGTATTTTACCTGAGCCTGGAAGACGACCTCATCGAAACTGGCGGGGCCGATACCGCGGTCAGCGCCCAGCCAGATGGTGACGGGTTGCTGGATAACCGGAAGGTGCGCGACTTCGTCAACCACTGCCAGCGGGTGACCGAAAACCAGCTGCTCACCATCCACTCCCAGACCTGGAAGTACAACCGCCTGTTGGCCGATCAGCGAAAGATCATCGATACCCGCCGCGATGACTTGCTCGATACCGACAAGGCCGTCGCAGAGCTGCGCGAGCGTGCGCCTGAGCGCGCCGAAGAGCTCGCCGACGTAGACGCCCAGGTCTTAGAGCAGGCCGCCCGGGAAATCATGCTGTTCCACCTCGACGATGAGTGGGCGGAGCACCTCGCCACGATGGATGATGTGCGGGAGTCTATTCACCTGCGCGCGGTGGCCAAGGAGACCCCGATCGACGAGTTCCACCGCATCGCGGTGCGTGAGTTCAAGGATCTGGCGCAGCGCGCCGTCGATAAGTCCGTGGAGACCTTCCGCACCGCCCGCATCGACGCCGAGGGTGTGCACCTGGGCGATGATGGATTGGCGCGACCGTCGGCAACCTGGACCTATATGGTCTCCGATAACCCGCTCGCCGGCGGCGGCAGTGGGGCGCTCGCGACCATGGAGCGCTTCTTCAGCTAGGCCGGTACCAGCGGAGTAAGTGTGAGATCGTCGGTTCACTCCCGCGCGGGGGAAACGAATCGCTATGATGGGAAACAGTCAATATCCAGACGCACGGAGGTACACACATGAGTGAGAACAACGGCACACCCGAGGCCCAGGTGGACACCACGTCGGTGTTCCGCTCCGACCTGCTCAAGGACATGGAGTCCGGTGCCACCACGTCCGGAGCCCCCGCCACTGACGGCGCGGAGAATCTCTCTGAGGGACAGGCACTGCTGGTCGTGAAGCGTGGGCCCAACGCGGGCGCCCGTTTTCTCTTGGATCAGCCCTCCACCACCGCCGGCCGCCACCCGGAGGCCGACATTTTCCTCGATGACGTGACTGTCTCCCGTCGCCACGCGGAGTTCCGCATCAACGATGGTGAGTTCGAGGTCGTCGACGTCGGCTCCCTCAACGGCACCTACGTCAACCGCGAGCCGCGCAACGCGCAGGTGCTCTCGAGTGGTGATGAAATCCAGATCGGCAAATTCCGCCTGGTGTTTTTGACCGCTGAGTAAACGCAGTCACACCGCTTATCCGGCGTCATCCGCCGCGTGTTGTCTACGTGGGGATGGCGCCTACCCACATTCTTAGCCCTTGAAATCACCGACTGATAAGAAGATCGATTTTCCCTAGTGAGTGCAGTACGTAAGCAGAAGTCGGCGCGGACGACCAAAAAGAAAACGATGTCCATCGGCGTGGTGCTCGAGCACCTGAACGCCGAGTTCCCGGACGTCACGGTCTCCAAGATCCGCTTCCTCGAATCCGAGGGTCTGATCACGCCGCAGCGCACCAAGTCGGGCTACCGCCGCTTCACGGACGTCGACGTCGAGCGGCTGCGCTACATCCTGACCACCCAGCGCGACAACTACCTGCCGCTGAAGGTCATCCGCGAGCAGCTCGAGGCGATGGACAGCGGCGAGGTCACCAGCCTGATGGGCTCCGGCGACACCGAGCCGATGATCAAGCCGGAGAACTTCGCCGCGCCGGTGCGCACGCGCTTAACCAGCGAGGACGTGGCCTCCCAGGCCGGGTGCACGGAGGCCGACGTCGCCGACCTCGTCGCCGCAGGCCTCATCAAACCGGATGTGTCCGGTTTCTTTACCGCCGACGACGTCCGCGTGGTCACCACCGCGATGTCACTGAAGGATTATGGGTTCCGCGCCGACCAGCTCAAGCGCCTGCGTACGGCCGCGCACCGCCATGCGGATCTCATCAGCCAGGTTGCCGGCCCGCTGGCGCAGGGCCGCGACGACACCGCCAAGCAGCGCGCCGAGGAATACGGCCAGCAGATCTCGGCGCTGGTGGTGTCCCTGCATGCCTCGCTGGTCAAGGCCGCGTTGCGAGAGGAGTTCGAGGGATAACTTATGGAATCCGGCTATGTTGAGGTCGACTACCACGGGGTCCGGGTCATCGGCCCCGAGTCCTTCTTCTGCGCGGTGTTGGTCTGGAACGAACAGTCCCGCGTGCTGCCGGTGTGGCTATCCCCGATCGACGGCGCCGAGCTCGCCGAGCGCACCCTCGAGGACAGCTCGGGCAGGCGCCGGCCCACCCCGCACGACGTCCTCGCCGATGTGCTCTCGCGTTACGACGGCGGCGTCGAACGCCTCGCCCTGACCAGCTACTACGAGGGGGTGTTCATCGGGGAGATCCGTACCGCGTCCGGGGAGGATATCGACGCCCGCGCCTCCGATGTGTTGATCTTGTCGCAGATCCTGGGCCTGCCGATCGACGTCGACGAAGACGTGCTCAACCAGGCGGCGCTTCACATCGCGCCGGAAGAGCTCGAGGAATACCTCGACCTGGATATCGGCGACGCGGCTGAGGTCGGGGAGGGGGCCCACGGCATCGACGAGGAGTTCCAGGAGATGCTCCGTGACCTGGATTCCGATAACTCGGATGATTCGGATGATGCTGATGATGACAACGGGGACGAAAAAGCCTAAAGTTAAAGTCGAGCTTTAGGGTTCGGCGTGTTGCCCGCCGTAGCCTTGACGGCGGTATACCCTTGGCATTTAATGGCACATAAGTGTCGGTTCTTTTAAACCCCAACGGAGTAATTACGTGAGCATCAACAACCACACCGACAA